>JAYUWK010000051.1:0-5932 GCA_043753895.1 Actinomycetota bacterium | reverse complement strand
TACTGGTCGAAGGAACCGTGGAAGCACAAGCCGAGGTTCCTCGACCTCGACTGGCTGATGGGCGACGGCCCCGACCGCTCGAACACGCTCTACCTGGCGGCGTCCCAGCCCGAGTTCGAACGTCTCTCGCCGGTACTCGGAGGACTGCTTGCCGATCTCAAAGACAGCATTCACGCCCAGGACATCGCCGGTCACAAACTCCAGAAGCCATTGCTCTTTGTCATCGACGAGGCCGGCCAGCTCGAACTCGGCTGGCTTCCCGCTGAGGTGTCAACCATCGCAGCGCTCGGTGCGTTCTTCGTTACCTGCTGGCAGAGCCTGTCTCAGATGCAACACCGCTACACCACCCTCGCCGACGCAGTGCTCTCCGGGCATCGGACCAAATGCTTCTTTGCCGGGGTCGACGACCTGGCCACCACTCGATATGTGTCGACCTTGCTGGGCAGCGAACACGTCAGCCGACGAGGATGGTCTCACGACATTCCCGGCATGTGGGGCAGTCAAGGTTCAGGGCGGCGCAGTGTCAGCGAGTCACAGCAACGCGAGGAGTTCGCACCCGCCAACGCGCTTCGACAGATGTTTCCCGGTGAAGCGGTGCTGCTTCATGGCACCCTCCCGCCGATCCACCTCGACGCGATCCGGTGGTGGGACGAACCGAAGCTCAGGCACCTCTTCCCCGGTGGCCCCGGAGAAGTTCCCGGCACCCCGAGTTGCCCACTCACCGACATCGCCGCGCCCGAGGGTGAAGACCCGATAGACCGCTCCACGATCGTCGCCGCGCTGCAGAATCTGCCGAAGCCAACGATGCAAAAGCCAGCGCCGAACACCGCTGCTGCGGCGCCGCCGATGAACCGTCGCAACGAGCACCGCCAGGTGGAGGGTCAAGGTTCGTTCGACATGACCGGACCGGCCCCCGAGGACGCTGCCCAGGTCGAAGCCAAAGCTGATCCAGATCCGGCGGCAATCCGACCGGTCGCAGTTGGGCACGCTGTCGAGGGCAAAGTCCGAATGCGATGCGCTGACTGCGGCGAGGGCTTGAGAAACGGCGAAGGACTGCAGACTCGTCAGGACGGGATGGTTCGAGTCACGTGCCGCCAATGCGCCGAAGCGAAGTAGGCAGAGGCGCTGGCAACGCTTCTGTTGAGTTCAGGATGCAGATGCCCGGAGTCTCCTACGGTGCAGTGTGACGAGCCCAGCAGAAGTAGCCGAACATCTACGTGCGGCATACCGGCACGTATCTGGCATGACCTGAGCGCGCCAGATCGCCGGTTATGGGATCGCTTCTCTTGGGCGAACGGCGCGTTCTGCGCTCCCAGGGAACGCGCGTTAGGCGCTGTTGGGGGATATTCGAGACGAGATCGCAGCGATCGTTCTCGTCTTGGAACGAGCGGTCAGGGTCGCCGGGACGACCGACGACTCGATCGGACAATCCTAAACGGATGCAGCAGGAGCGCGATAAGGCGCTGCCACCACGGCTGTCGCTCGCCGACGACAGGATCGGTCTCGTCGATCAGGTCGTCGTGTGCCCATTCGATGCGTCCGTTGCGAATCCAGTAGTGGGAGCGGCAGGGGAAGTTCCAGTTGCCGACCGAAGGACAAATGGTGATCGAGTCACCATCCCACGAAAGGTGGTGACGGTCGGGGCGGATTGGCAACCAAACCTCGTTCCCGCAACCGCACGCACACAGATGCAGTGACGTTCGGAAGAGCACCGATACGTAGAGCGAACCGTGTTGACGTTCGGACGGAATCTGATCGACGAACACGGTCGTCAGGTCTGTGTCAGCACTCACTGAGATTCCTCTCCGTCCAAGGTCGGTGCGGTCGACGAGCCGCTGTTGACGACGTGGTTTGTCGCGATGGTGAAACCGCTCGACGGGCCGACGCCCAGATCGGCGTAGAACCCGCGATAACGCTTCCACGCGATGACGGCGTCGGCGGCGTTGCGGGCGTTAAGTTCTGCGATCTGAATGTTGCTCCGGTAGGCGTCGGGGCCGCCGGCTCCCCGAAGCGAGATCGTCGCGGAAACATGGTCGTGTTTGTCGGGCGTGACCAACGTCGTGCGGAGCGTGCCGGTCAGCCGGCCGCTGACGAGCTCGACGCCCATGCCGACGTCGACGAACGGGATGCGCTGCTCGACCAGAAACGCCACGATCGGAGCCTTTGCTTCGGGGTCATCGATCGAGAGGAACACGAACGTCGCAGCAGCTAATTCGGCGACATTGTTCTCGTCGATGGCGTGGGGATGCGCGATCACTCGCCGATGCATGTTGCTGTAGATCGCGGCCAGATGATCGACCTTCAACGGTGCCGCATTCAGCTGATCGAGCGTCGGTGCGCCAGGAGCTCGGAAGGCGTTGTGGGTGAGGAACACGTCGGCATCAAAGACGTCGACGCTCGCGACGCATGTCTTTGTGACCAGATCGACGAGGTAGCCGCCCGTGCCTCCGGTGCCGACGATGGCGACCGCTTCATTGCGGAACACGTCGTTCAAAGCGTCGATCCCGGCCCTCGACGAGGCGGTGTCGATGTAATGGAACGGGCTGCCGTCGTCCTCGTCGGGTGGAATCGGCCGGGACACTGTCGCCGTCGCGTTCGGGTCGAGAAACGTGGCGTGACCTGCGATTGCTGCGATGTACTTCGTCACCTTCTCGTAGAAGTTGAGGTACCTGCCGTTGTTCGTGTTGGGCATCATCGAGAACGAGCAGTGCACGATCACGCCGTCGCCCAATTCCTGAGTGTCGCGTCCGTTGATCATGCCCGTTAGGGCGCTCCCATCGTGCGCGAAGGGGATCCCGCCGCTGAAGTGTGCCGTGTGTTCCCCGGGCGGGTTGGCGATGTCGCCGGCGAGCGTGAGAGGTATCACGAGTGCACCGTCACGATGGACGGTGCACTCGGCGTCTACGTACGGCACGTCTCGAACAACGAGCTTCCCCCCGCAGATGTCGAGGGTGTAGCCCTCGGCCTGGAGTCGGGCGAGGTCTTCGCTACGAGAGATGGGTTGCCGTGACATCGAAGACCATGCCCTCCTTCACCTTGACTGTCTGACCGGTGACGAGGTTGCCGTCCTTGTTGCCGTGTGCCCGCTGATAGAGGACGGTGTAGCCGTCGGTCTGGCCTGGTGGCAGCGTCGGCAACGCCAAGGCGACGACCTGCTCGTACGAGATGTCGTCCTTGGGCCATTCGTGCTTGATGGTGTTGACGTAGATGGTGACGGACTTGTGGCCCTTGTCGGGCTTGTCGCTGTCGTGGTCCTGAGTGCTCATGGCACCTCCTTCGTGTGACGGCACCGTGCCGTCCACTCCGGGTTACCGCTCATCTCGGCGAACTGTCCGGTGGCGTGCTGCGCTACACGCCGAGGCAGACGTCGCACTTGTCTGCGTGCTGGGTGAACTCGCCGGGAGTTCGTCGTACGAAGCACTCAGAACACAGCTTGTTCTTCGCAACGTCGGTGCACGCGCACTTGCCGCAGCCGTCAGCGCCCCGGTGGAAGTAGCCGTGACACTTCCGGCACGGCGACCCCATCCCGACGAAGTCGACCTCGCAATACGTGCAGTACGCTTCGACCTCAGTGCCAATGGTCGGGTCGTCGGCCGGCAGAGCCAGGCCAGTGACCCATGGTGGCCGGTTTTCCATGAACACTGCGATGACGAGACTGTCCGTTGCGACGGCGTCTGCAAAGAACTTGTTGCTCTTCGACCCGCTCGCATACACCACGACGTCGTGAAGGCGGGCACGCCCGTGCTCCGCAGCCCTCGCAGTGATGTGTGAGTCACCTTGGGGCGTGCCGCGACGAACACGGTAAGGGGTGCTGTGACTCGCCGTGAATTGGGCGATCCCGTCGCGGGCGATCATGACGTGACCGGGGCCGTTCAATCGTTCGGCCGCTCGGACGCAACATGCTTCCACCGACGCGTTCGGTGTGGCATCGATCAGCTCAACGACACTCGCAGCGGTCGGGCCTTTCGCGCCGATGACCGCGTCGACGTGTCCGGTGGGGATCAAGAGTTCGGCGGCGATGGCGTCGCACAAATCTTCCTCGAGGACCACGCCGCCGTCACGCTGATCAAAGAAGACATCGTGAATCGATGTGTCGTTGGCGATCAACCAATGGCCGTACTCGTGAAGCACCGAGAAACGCTGCCGGCCAACGCTTGCTGACGTGACGACGGTGATGAGCGGCGGCGGCCCTTTGTCGAGAGATGCAGCGACGGAGCAGTCACCTGTGATCGCCGGTTCGTTCCGATACCGCAATCCGAAGCCGAGGCTCTTGAGGGCAACGAACGGGTCATCTGCGAGTTGGGCGCGCTCGTTAGGTGCCAGCGCACGGACGAACTCGGCGGCGAGGGCGCGAACGTCAGGCATCGAGATAATGCCTGATCAGTTGTGACCACGTTTCGATGTCGCGGCCGCGGCTCGTGGTCCGCGCAGCGAGAGCAAAGACGGAATTAACGACATCGAGACGGGCGTCGGCTTCCGACATCTGTCGTGCGGCGGCGTGACCGCGAATGACGTTCCGCAACGATGGGCGTTGAGCCGCTTGCACGAGATCGGCTGGCAACATGGGGCGCTGCCTCAAATCGTCGGGCCTCACGTCGAGCACTGCAGCAAGCGATTGAACCTCATCGTCGGTCGCTTGGCGACGGCCGCGCAGTAGCTCCGTGATCGCCGGCGCTGACAGGCCGGACATTTCGGCAACGACGCCCGGACGAAGATCTCGTTCAGCGAACAGATCACGGAGCGGACGCAGCTCTTGCCGTGTTTCAGGAATCCAATCAGCCGCCGCTACACCCGAGAGCGCGGCCGCAAGGTCAGCTCTCAACAGCTGATCAATGCGGGAAACACCTCGCTCGAACACGCCCAGTTCGAGATCGCGAGTGCCAGAGAGGGCCTCGTCACTCGTCCCGGCCCACCCTCGGGCGGACTCAAACCTGGACTCGGACAGGTGGGCGACAGGAAAGTCGAACACACCCAGCGGGACCGTCGCCACAACGTTCCACAGGAACAACGCAAAATCGTCCTCGACGGCGAGAGAAAAACAGAGACCGGGGCCGGCGGAACGCTCGCGTGAGAGGGCGCCGACCACGAACCCCTCGTCATTCCGATCGAGCACCAAAGCCAGCAGTGCGTCCTCGTCCGAGTCGAGTTGCCAAACGTCACCCGGTTGAGGTTCGTCAGGGACAGCAAGACGTGGTGTCGGACGAAAGTCGTATCCGTCGAACAGTCCAGGACCGCCCGAGCCGATCGGTTCGATCTCGCGAACGAGATCGGAACATGATGCACACCGCGCCAAGTGAGTGGCGACGATCTCGATCTCAGCGCCGTCCAAGTCGCCATCGACGAACGCGACCAGGTCCTCGATCAGAGGGTGCCCCTCAGGGCGCGACGGGTCATCCACGTTGGTCATCACCGCTCACCTCCCCGATTTGTCCGGCTAATACAGCGTCAGCGTTCAAGTCCAGAACATGATGTACGGCGGCACGTCCATCTTCATTCAGTCCAGCGAACTCGAGAAGTCGCGCATTGAGTTTGTTCTGGCGAGCGTCGATCGCCGATTTCTTGAGGCCGTGGAATCCGTCGTCTGCGACCTGGCGCGCGGGTACTGCCAGGAGAGGCAGCAACTCCTTGTCGATATCCGACAGATCGTGCCAGAAGGCCTCGGCTGCCTGTCGCGTTGACTCGTCCAGCTGTACGGCCGCGACAACCGCGGATCGGTCGCTATCTTCGGCCGATTCGTGAACCACGTTCGGATCCCATGGCAGGACACGTTCAACGACGATTAGTTGGACAGTTTCTTGCTGGACTGGCGTCTCGGCGACCGTCAGCACCGTGATGCAGGCGAGATCGACAGTTGCGGTCGTGGTGGCTGGAGGATTGCGCTCACTGTGACCCCACGCGGGCGGCGGATCAATGTCGATGCGGCTGACCGCCG
>JAYUWK010000050.1:0-18050 GCA_043753895.1 Actinomycetota bacterium | reverse complement strand
TGAATCCGCGCTGCAAGTCGGTGTGGATGCGGCCGGCACACTCGGGGGCCTTGGCGCCCGCACGGAAGGTCCATGCACGGGTTTCCTTCTCGCCGGTGGTGAGAAACGTGCGCAGACCGAGCAGGTGATACGCGCTGCGCACCATGCGGAATAGAGCGCCCTCGCCGAGGCCGAAACCCTCAAGCATCTCGGCACGCTCGACGGGGTCAACGATGGTTGCGGCCTCCGCCTCGAGCTGCACACACATACCGATGACTTCCACGTTCGCGCCGGCGTCGTTCATTTCAGCACGCACCCGATCTTCGATCTCGGGAATGCAATCGAGTTCGTTCTCACCCACGTTCACCACCACCAGGACCGGCCGGTTGGTCAGCAGGAAGTGCGGCGCCAGCGTCTCGCGGTACTCGGGCTTCAAGCCGGCGCGGTAGAGCGGGCGACCATTGCTGAGCGCTTCGTTCGCGGCCTCCAACGCAGCGATCTCATCACCGAGTGTCTTGTCGAGCTTCGATGCACGGATCGCCTGATTGAGCCGCTTCTCCACGGTCTCCAAGTCGGCGAGGGCGAGTTCGATCTCGACGATGCGTAGGTGCTCGAGCGGGTCGTCGGGCCCGGTGACGTCGCCGTCCTCAAACGCGCGCAATACGAACACGATTGCATCGACCTCGCGGATGTTGGCCAGGAACTTGTTACCGAGACCCTCGCCCTTGCTCGCGCCCTCGACCAGCCCGCCGATGTCGACCACCTGAACGGAGGCATGCACCATGGTCTTGGTCTTGCTCATCGCTCCGAGCTGATCGACACGAGTGTCTGGCACCTTGGCCACACCGATGTTGGGGTCCTTCGTGGCAAACGGATACGGCGCGGCCAGCGCGCCGCCACCCGTGAGTGCGTTGTACAGCGAACTCTTGCCCGCATTGGGAAGGCCAACTAGGCCGAAACGTTCCATAGCGAGGCGAAGGCTACCGGCGGCACAGTCGCGAGTTGTTTTCCATCCTCCTTGCGCCGACCCACACAGGCGCGCCGATGAACCGAACTCGGCGAGTGATGATCGTGGTGCTGATGTGCATCACCGTGGCTGTACTGCTGGGTTGGCCCGTCCGAATCGTTGGCGCCTCCGCCCCGCGCCAGGCACCCGGACGCGTCGACCCGGCAGTCGCCACCATCCCGTCGGGGTGCGTGCAACACCAACCCCTCGACAGTGGCACGGACCTCGCCGATGACTATCGCTGCGCAGGCACCGCGCTGAACTACCACCTCGATGGAGTCGCCCGTTCGCCGTATCCGATCTGGGCCGGACAATGGTTGTTCGTTGATGAGCAGGGTGCATTTCGGCGCGGTTCGTGCACTTTCAATCGCGGGATGCACCCCACGATCAGCTCTCCGGCGATGCGAGTGAGCCAGTCCTTTCCGAACGACCCCACCGGCGGTAAGGCCGCCTACCTCACGTGGCGTTACGGCGACACCTCGAACGACCTGACGGCAGCAGCGTTGTGGGCTGTGTTCCACTACTACGCGCAGGATGCCGCTGGTTCGAATCGTTCCGCCGACCCCAACCTTCCGCTCGTGCCGTCGCTCGACGTTGTGGCGGCCGCGTCGGGTCGGGCAGATATCGCCGCCGCTGCACATGCTCTGGATGCAGAGGCGCGGCGTTACTCGGCAGGCTTCACCCTGGACGTGGAGTTTGCCGAGAACGGTCATGGTGAAGCGCACGTGATGTTGGGCGCGATCCCAGTTGGTCACGTGGCCGTCACCATCACAGTCGCGTTGGTGCCAGGCGCGCCGACGTCGCTGGAGGTCATCACCGACGACACCGGCGCCGCGCCATTCACGGTCACGGGCATCACCGCCGAGTCCGGCGCTGCGACGGTCTCGGTCACCGCTGCCGTCGATGCGCCCGCGCATGCTCAGGTGTATCGGGGCGCCCCCGCCGATCGGAGCGCGCTCGCCCAGACCCTGATCACGTCCGGCGGCTCGACGCGATTGACCTCGACCACGACAGCGATCGTCTCGCCGCCAAGCACCACGATCGCAACGACGACAACCACCACGACCACCGTGGCCACGTCTCCAACGACGACCATTCCGACAACGACGACCATTCCGACGACGACGAACGCGATGACCACGACCACGCTCTCCGAGATCTTGACCAGCACAACTGTCGCGTTGCCCCCGACCACGGAGCCGCCCACAACTCCGCCCACCGCTCAAGTGGAACCACCGCTACCCGTCACCGGAACGGCCACCGATGGAGTCGCGTACTGGGCAACCGCACTGCTTGTCGCCGGTGTGGGCGTGGTCGGTGCGGTCCGCCGTCGGCTTGCCCAGTGACGGTGCTGGCGCAGTGAAAAGCAAAGATCCCCCAACACCACAGCGGTGTTGGGGGATCAGTGGTCGTGCAGTTTCGTCGCTGGGACTAGTCGTTGGCCGTGCCAAGGCTGATGTCGTTGAGGATGCCGCCAGACTCGATGCCCGCGGTGCACACCACTGTCGACGGGAGTCCCAGGGTCACCGCTGCGCATGTTGCCACGCCGCTGTTGAATACCGTGTCGAAGTGGCCGCTGATCGTGAACTCATCGCCGGGATAGACCTGTCCACCGGCTTGTGCGTCGTTGAAGATGGTGCCCTTGCCCGGGGTGCCATCGGTGCTCGAGTCGGTGAGATCGGTGATGACCGGATAGGCACAGGTGTGACCCTGTCCCTCTGTGCAGAACGCGGTCATCTCCAGAATCGGCATCGGCTTGGCCACGATGATGTCGGTGTTCGAGTTGATCGTGCAGCTAAAGGTTGAGTCGAGATTGTCGACGCAACTGGCGCCGCCGTCATCGACCATCACCAGGTCGGAGCTGCCAGCGATCTTGATCACCGTGCCCGGAGCGACGTTTCCAGCAGCGGTGGGGCCGGTAAAACCGCCATTCACGAAGCCGCTGGGCTTCGTCAAGAAGAAGTCGTTGCATGTGAATTTGTTCGGGCTCGATGACGTGTCACAGGAAACGGTGAAGTGCGCCGTGGTCCCTACCTGCACGCGGTTCGTGCCGCCGCTACCGGCGGTGCACGTGACGTTCGAGGGATCGCTAACAGTCACAGCGCCACAGGTTGCGTTCTCGGCTTCTACAACCACATTGAAGTCGCCCACGATCGTGAAGGTGTCGCCAGCGTGAACGGTTCCGTTGGCTTCGCTTTTGTCTGACGAGACCGTGGCGTGCTGCACGCTCACCAGGAGCGGGTCTGCGCAAACGGCGATTCGGTCCTTGCCACAGAACACGAACAGCGCAAGTTCGGGTGTCGTCGTCGTGGTCGTTGCAGCGATCGTCGTGGTCGTTGCAGCGATCGTCGTCGTCGTCACCATGGGCACGTTTGACGCATCGCATGGCTCAGCAGCGTCGGCTCGCTGATTGGCTGTGAACGCGCCGAGGGAGATCACGCACAGGAATAGAATTGCCATGACGCCGTGGACGCGATGCCCGCGCCTTGCAGCGATGACGGCGAACACGCCGAAGGCGACAAGAGCGGCGGCAGACGCGAGAAGCACCCAGCTGCTTCCGCCTGTGGTAGGGAGCTGACAGTCCATGAATCTTCTTTCTTCTGTGTCGTCGAGGGTGACGACAGATGGAGCAGGCTAAGCGAGAATCGGCGGGCAGGGTGACATCTTGCGGAATGAATTTTCGACCCTTCGATCTCGCGCTTTCATCGGCTGACTACGCTCGGTTCCGTGACCCCCGTCGAGGCATTGGAACGAGTCGTGCACTGCCTCGATCGTGCGCAGGACAGTGGCTTCAAGACTAAGGCGTTCGTGCGCGCCATCGACGTGGCACGCGAAACACCGCCCGATGAGCTCGCCCACCGTGCTGCCATGGGAACGCTCACGTCACTCGACGGCATCGGCGACAGTTCGGCGAAGGTGATCACCCAAGCGCTTTCGGGTGAGACCACTTATCTCGATTCGCTCGAACAACGCACCCTGGTTCCCATCTCGGCCGCCGGCGAGCGCTACCGCGCAGCACTGCGCGGTGACTGCCATGTGCACTCGCGATGGAGTGACGGCGGCGCCACCATAGAGGCCATGGCGCGCGCCGCTCGATCGTTGGGCCACGACTACATCGTGCTCACCGATCACAGCGGTCGCCTCACCATCGCCCACGGACTGAACCGTGAGCGGCTGCTCGAACAGATTGCCGATGTCGTCGTGTTGAATCAACGCCTCGGACCGTTCCGCATCCTCAACGGAATTGAGGTGGACATCCTGGAAGACGGGTCGCTCGACCTCGATGACGAGCTGCTCGGTGAGCTCGATGTGGTCGTCGCCAGCGTGCACAGCAAGCTGCGCATGGATCGTGACCAGATGACCGCCCGCATGGTGGCGGCGGTCCGCTCGCCACACGTCGACATCCTCGGGCACTGCACCGGGCGACTCATCGGCAAACGACCCGAGTCGACCTTCGATGTCGACGTCGTATTCACCGCATGCGCCGAGAACCACACCGCCGTGGAGTTGAACTGCCGGCCCGAACGACTTGATCCGCCTCGGGCGATGCTCGATCGCGCGATTGAACTCGGCTGTTACTTTTCGATCAGTTCCGATGCCCATGCCACCGGTCAGTTGGAGTGGCAGCCCCAAGGTTGCGATCGTGCTGCAGAGCGAGGCGTACCCATCGAAAGAATTATCAACACATGGTTGGCGGAGGACCTGCTGGCCTGGACTCGATGATCGCGGCGGGCCATTCGAGACCAGCGGGACGAACCAAGGTGGGAGCCGTGAGTCCTGCCCGATAGCATCGTCTTCTATGTCGAAGAAGACCAAGAAGCGTAAGGCCAAGATGCGCCGCTCGAAGGCGAATCACGGTAAGCGACCGAACATGGGGCGTGGCTAACACCGCGATTCCCGCGCCACCGCCAAGCCCCAGGCAAGCGGTGGTCGACGTCTACCACGGCGTTTCGGTACACGATCCGTACCGTTGGCTGGAAGACGGCGAGTCGCAGCCCACCACACAGTGGGTGGCACTGCACAACGAACGTACCCGTCAGGCGCTCGATGCCCGGCCCGATCGTGGCCCATGGCACGAGCGCCTCGTCGCGCTCATGGACCAACCGGTGGTGCTCTCCGCAAAGGTGCGGGGTGACCGACTGTTCGTGGTGGAACGCAGCACGGGTGCCGAGCAGTACGCGCTCGTCCTCCGCTCGGCCACGGCTCGTGATGCAGAGCCGCATGTGCTCGTTGATCCTGGATGTGGTTCGGTCGATGCTGCCACCGCACTCGACTGGTTCGAACCCTCGGTCGATGGTCGGCTGGTGGCCTACGGCACCAGCGATGCCGGTAGTGAACGCAGCACGCTTGCGGTGCTCGACGTCGATGCCGGTACACATCTCGTCGACGCGATACCCGACACCAGGGCGGCCTCGGTGGCTTGGCTGTCTGATTCGTCGGGCTTCTATTACACGGCCTATCCGGCGAACGATCAGTACAACCGTCGAGTCCTGTTCCATGTGCTCGGCAGCGACCCCGCCTGCGACGAGGTGATCTGGAGTGATGCTGCGTCGCCGCAGTCGTGGCCCGACGTGCAGATCTCGCCCGATGGTCGGTTTGTGTTGGTTGCTGTCGTCGTCGGCTGGGCGCGAGTCGATGGTTTCCTGCTCGATCGCCGAACAGGCACGTGGGAAACGGTCGTTTCCGGCACCGAAGTCACGAACAGTTTCACCTTCATGGGCGACCAACTGCTCATTGCGACAACGCTCGACGCGCCACGCGGACGTGTCGCCATTGTTCCGGTGGAGTCGCCGGGCACGGAACACTGGCGCTCCGTGGTGCCCGAGGGAACCGGCGTGATTTCGCATGCGGTGTCGTGTGGTGGCGAGATCCTTGTGTTGGTCACCGAGCGCGCCATCGACCGTCTCGAACGGTGGTCACCCAACGGCGGCTTCATCGCACCCGCCGCTGATTTCGGCATCGTGTCGATCGCGGGTCTGGCCACGGACGCTGCCGCGCCCGGATCGTTCATCACCGTTGCCGGCTTCGGCGAGCCAGCGTGCTTGTACCGCTGCTGTGCAACCGACGGTGCGGTTCGCTGGGCTCCCGCCGGCACTGCCGATATTACGCTGCCGGAACTCGCAGTCGAGAAGGTGTCCTATCCGTCGCTCGATGGCACGACGATCGGGTTGTTCCTGATCCACCGTGCCGACATGGTTCCATCACCCGACACGGCCACCATCCTCAATGGTTACGGTGGTTTCGCGATTTCGGAGACTCCTGTGTGGTCGCCCACGATTGCAGCCTGGTGCGCACAGGGCGGGCTCTATGCAATCGCAGGGCTGCGCGGGGGACTCGAAGAGGGTGAGTCGTGGCATCACGCTGGCCGTCGCGCCAAAAAGCAGAACGTGTTCGACGACTTCCACGCTGCTGCTGATTGGCTCGTTGCAACTGGACGCACGAGTCGCGACCGGCTCGCGATCGCCGGTGGCTCCAACGGTGGATTGTTGGTCGGTGCTGCGCTCACGCAGCGCCCCAACGTGTGCCGGGCCGTGTGGTGTGCCGTGCCGCTGCTCGACATGGTGCGTTTTCCGCAATTCCTGATCGCGCAGCTGTGGACCGACGAGTACGGCGATCCCCAGGTTGCCGAGGAATTCGGGTGGCTCCACGCGTACTCGCCGTATCACCACGTGGTCGAGGGAACTCGCTACCCCGCGGTGTTGTTGACCACCGCTGAGGCCGATGCGCGCGTCGATCCGCTGCATGCGCGCAAGATGGCAGCGATGCTCCAATGGGCCGCCGCCGACCAACACGAGCGACCCATCTTGCTGACGCAGCAGGCTCGTGCCGGTCATGGCGTGGGCAAGCCGGCGAGCAAGCGCGCCGACGAAGCGGCTGATGTGCTCGCCTTCTTCAGCTGGCAACTCGGTGTGGCCTCGTGACAACGGTGGCCGAATTTGCCTTGGCGCTCGACCCGCAACCGTGGCGTGCGGTTGGTTTTTCTGTCGACTCCGACGGCGCGATGCAACTCGGCGGAATCCGATTGCGGTTCGTTGGTGTTGCGCACGAGGGCAATGCAACGCCTGAGGGCATCATATCGTGGATGCTCGCCGATGCGCCAGACCAGACAGTGCAGCAGATCGATGGTTTACGCACAGCGCACGGTGAACCGCCCGACTCGGTGACGCCTCACCAGCAACCGAACGGCGTCGCCGGCATCGATCACGTGGTCATCTACACCCCAGATCTTGAATGCACCTGCGACGCTATTGCGATCGCCACTGGTGCGCCGTTGAAGCGCATCCGCGAGGTTGGTCAGTTGCGACAGGGGTTCCACCGCCTCGGCGAACTGATCGTCGAGGTCGTCACCTTTCCCGGCGTGCCGGTGGAACACGCCACGTTCTGGGGTCTCGCTCTGAACGTTCGTGACATCGACGCTCTGTTCGCCGCGTACGGCGGTGACGTGCTGTCGCCCCCGAAGGATGCGGTGCAGCCCGGCAGGCGTATTGCCTCCTTCAGCGACGCGGCGTTGCTCGGCTTACCCGTCGCGCTGATGACGACCTTCGCTCCCTGACGGCGCCCCATAGACTGGTGTGCATCATGCGACGTGAGTACCGGATCCTGCTGGTTGCCCTCGCCGGATTGGCGATTCTTGCTCTCGGCGCACAGCTTGTCGGCGGTAACACGTCGTCGGTCTCCAATGCCGGCGCGGTCATGACGACCGGCGTTGCCGGCAACCCGACATCGGTAACGGCCGCGACCCTAACCGTGCTCGATGCCGTGGAACCCGTGGTCACCGACGACGCCGCAGCCGTTCCTGCGGCCACCACATCGCTGAACCTCGATGCCAACGCGGGTTGTGCAGCCAGCGGCCACTCGGCGGTCGTGGATCGCGCTCACCAACGCACCTGGCTGTGCAACGACGGCTCCGTCACTGCGAAGTTCCCAATGACGAGTGCCAATTCACAGCCGAACCCAGGCACGTACAAGGTGTATGCGAAGGACCTCAATTCGTCGTCGATGCTCACGGGTAAATATTCGACGATGACGCATTTCGTCGCGTTCACCAAAGGCGAGATCAAGGGTGCCCGAATCGCATTCCACTCGATCCCAAAGTACGCCAACGGCAGCTTCGTGCAGCCGCTCGACTCCGTCGGCACAGTGGCCAAGCGCGGAGCCTCGTCGGGCTGCATCCGTGTGCTCTACGACGACTCCGTGAAGATCTGGAACTGGCTCGCCATCGGCGACCCGGTCACGGTCATCTCCTGACCCTCGGTCCTCGCCGCGCACGTTGCTTTAGTTGTCGAAGTCGTCCTCGGCGTTGAGGTAAGCCTGACCTTCGGCGCAGTTGGCCGCGACGGGGCACCATCGACACGAGGCACCGGGAGATTTCGAGGCCGGTCGGCCCTCGACTTTGAGCTCGATGAGCGCGTTGATGCCATCGAGGGTGCGTCGCAGCGCCGAGCGCAACAGGCTCTCGGTGACGTCTTCGGTGACGGCCTGCGCCGCGTCGAGATAGAAGCTGGCCAACAGCCGCGGTGGCACCAGCCGAGACAGTGTTTCGACGAGCGCGTAGAAGCGAAGATCCTCGCGATGTCGCTGCACCTGTCGTCCGCTCTTGAGGTCGACGATGAGCTTGCGACTCTCGCGGCCGACGGGTCGGCCGATGGTGAGGTCAGAGCGACCACGAAGCAGGATTGGGCCGTCGACCGGCCATTGCGTGCTCGATTCTGTGACCGGACGCGACCGCGGGTCGAGCGGCGGGAAGCACTCCATGAACTTGGTGACGAGATCGCACGACTGGGCGCGGAGGTCGGCCTGATCGGCAACGTCGAGTGTGTCGAGCCAGCCGCCCAGGCCGCGTTCTTCGTTGATGAGGCGGGCGATGGCATCGTCGACGAGATCGACCGGCACGGCATCGCCGCGCCAGTTGATGAGTAACTGGATGGCGCGGTGCGATACCTGGCCCTTTGCCCGAGCCGGAGTCCATTCGAATTCGTCGGGGGCAAGGAAATGAGCCTCGCAATCGAACAGGCTGCCCAAGGTGTGCTTGGTGATGAACATGGTGTTGCCGTTGAGGCGATCGGCAAACTGTGCGAATGCCTCATTGGCTTCGTCGCGTAGGCCGGCCACGAACGCCTCGCTGAACACCAGCGCGTCGCTGCCCCGACGCAGCAGCGCGAGGGTGGACTCCTGAGACGGCGTCAGGTGTGGGTGCACGGGTGTGGGCTCGCTCACATCGGCGACACTACCGAGCACCTGTGACAGCGTCATACACAGAGCGAGAAACCCTCGCGCACCCCTGTGTCATCCTGCAGACATGCAGTCCGGCAATACCATCGAATTCGCCCAGGCCGCGCGGTCGCTCACGCGTGAGGCGCAGCGACTTGGGCTCATCGGACCGAGTTATCGCTGCCCGCCGCGCATCGTCGGCGTCGATCGTTCGATCCGTCGTCATGCTTCGGGAGTCGTGGTGTCAGTGAAGCTCCGTGGGCGGCCGTGGGCGGCTGTGCTTGCCGACATGATCGAAGGTGTCATCGCGGCGAACCAACTTGCCTCTCCCCACGCCGATCGCTTACGCGCCGAACTGTGGCGGGTGCTGGGCTTCGAGGTCACGCCCCTGCGTACACAGGTGGCGTAGAGGCTGGCTGCTCGGGCGGCGTCATGGCACCATCGCGCGTACCAAGTCGCCGTTCGAGCGCCAGATCACCGCATCGACCATGTAGTGATGAAGATTCAAGAACACGAAGAGCGTGGCCGAGAACACCAGCGGCCGACCGCCGCCGAGGAACGCCCGGTTGAGCACCTGCGGCCCCCACGTGGTGAGTATCAGCCCCCCACACGCGGCTCCGGCGAACACCTCGAGCCAACGTGTCAGGTTCACCTCGCTGTGTTGAGTGCGAGCGATTGCGATCTCCGCGCGATGTGCGCATGTGAGGTACTGCATCGCGTGGAACACACCGAGCAGTAACCCCAAGCTGGCGTAGCCCACCGGAATGCCGAGCCAGAGGAATGCCGCCACGTACGGAGCGAGCATCAGGCTCGGCGGCCACCCGCGGTTGCGCCGAGCCACCTGTATGAACACCACTGCGAGCGGAATTGCGCTGGCGAGTGCGATCACGCGGGTGCTGGTGAATACCCACGGCGGAAAGAGTTCGGCACCGATGCGGTACCTCGCGAAACTAAACCCGCGACCTCGCGTCAGGAGCCGGGCCACGCTCATCAACCACAGTGGATACACGCCATAGCGCAGCACCCGAACCTCGTTGGATGTGAGCGAGATCTTCGCATAGGCGGCGCCGAGTCGGGCGATGCCGTAGGCCTGCTTGATGTAGTGCCACATGGTGAGCAAATACACCGACGTGATCAGCGCACTCGTGAGTCCGTTCCTGGAATCTGTCCCCGACACCAGCGCGATAGCGGTCGTTGTGGCGAGCACGACGATCAACAACACGGGGGCGACGAGCAGCGCGAAGGGCCGACGACGCACCGTGCTGCGTGCGTCGGCATAGGCAAGGTGGTACGAGATACCGAAATGAATCGCGCTCGCGGTGAGAGCGAACCAATAGAACGGTCCGGCGAGACCGCGCACTTCAATGTTGCGTTGTTCGGCGACTCGGAGCACCAACCAGACGGCGACAGCAAACCAGCCGACCAGCCATCCGTCGAGTCGGCCCGACACCAAGATGCGCGGTCGGTCGAGCGTTGCCGTTGCCATTGACGCAACGCTAGTTCAGCATCTGCTACTTTCTCATCAACTTCTGTGTGTTCGGAAAGCGGTATGTGATGAAGCGCCTCGGCCCCATTCTTGTCATCTTGTTCGGAGCAATTCTCGCGTTCGGCGGTCTGTCGAGCAGCCCGGTTTCCGTCGCTGCGGGGCCGGCTCCCTGTGGCACCGTGGCGCCTGTAGCTCTCGCCGCCGTCGTAACCACGCTGCCACCGTGCGTTCCTCCGTGCGATTCAGTCCCACTCCAAATCGGCCTCCTCGTCCCGTGTGAGACCACAACAACCACAACAACCACAACAACGGCCCCGACAACCACGGTCGCTCCGACTGTTGCGCCAACCACGACCGTGTTCAGTGGATCTGGCGCGAACCTTCCAGCTACGGGCTCACGGGGCATCAGCGTCACCTTGGTGATGGGTGTCGCGTTGATGAGTCTTGGAGTCGTGCTTCTGCTCGTGCGTCGCCGCTCCCCATCGACACCGGTCGGCTGAACCCACAGCACAGCGTCTCCAGCGCTGGCTGTCGCCTAACCTGTGGCCCGAAGCGGCCCGGGTGGCGGAATTGGCAGACGCGGGGGGCTTAAACCCCCCTCCTCGCAAGAGGGTGCGGGTTCGAACCCCGCCCCGGGCACCGCAGCTGAGCAGGGGTTATATCGATCGGTAGTAATCCGGGTAGAAGGAAAATCTCTGCGCGTGTCACATTCGTGTCACAACTCTGTGACACCGCGCGCCTACCATGACTCCATGGCGAGGGCTCGGTGCAGCGCAAAGGATCGGTGTGGTCGTTCGTCGTCGACCTCGGTCCCGATCCAGCAACGGGCCTACGGCGTCAGGCGCGTCGGTCGGGCTTCGCGACAAAGTAGGAGTTAAAGGTCGCACTGAGGGCCGTCGCCACCGCCTCGGACATTGGGACGGCTGTCTCTCGCAGTCGGGTCACCGTGTCGGCGTTTCTGACCGAGTGGCTCGAGTCCATCCGACCTCGTATCCGTGAGACGACGTGGGTGAGCTACGAGATGGCGGCAAATCGGATCAGTCGGCAGATCGGCGCGGTGCCACTGCAGGCGCTGACGCCGCTGCAGGTCGAGTCGCTGTATGCGACCCTGCTGGCGAGCGGCGGTGCTGGGGGTCGGTCGCTTGCACCGAAGACGGTCCACAACTGTCACATCGTGTTGCGCCGTGCGCTGGCCGATGCCGAGCGGCTTGGCCTCGTCAGCCGCAACCTAGCGGCCGCGGCGCGCGCGGTGGCAGCGTCGCGAGCCGAGCAGCGCACGTGGTCATCCGAGGAGATCCAGCGGTTCTTCGAGGCGCTCGCGGGGGAGCGACTGTCGACGGCCTTCGTCCTTCTGGCGACCACGGGGATGCGTCGAGGTGAGCTTCTCGGTTTGAGATGGGAGGACGTCGACTTCGATGGCCGGGCGCTGTCGATTGTGCAGACGTTGACGACCGTGCGCGGCGAGAAGCACATCGGTCCGCCGAAGACGGGCAAGAGCCGGCGTCGGGTTTCGATCGACGGCGTAACACTCGACACGTTGAGGGCCCATCGCAAGCAACAGCGTGTCGAGCGGATCGCGGCAGCCGACGTTTGGTCGAATGAGGGTGACCTCGTCTTCACCGACGAATTCGGCGAGCCGGTTCACCCGAATCGATTTTCGCAGAACTTCGATCGGATTGTCCGAGACACCGAGCTTCCGAGGATTCGTCTACACGATCTCCGCCACAGTCACGCGTCGCTCGCTCTCCACCAGTTTGAAGGCCGGAGTGCACCCCAAGATCGTCTCTGAGCGCCTCGGCCACTCGACGATCGCTATCACCCTCAATCTTTACTCCCACGTCGCCCAGGGCCTCGACGCCGACGCCGCCGAACTGATCGCCTCACGCATCTATGGGCCGTCGAAGTAGACGGTTTGGACCTGTGGATCATGAACAATGAACCGTGGTTGATCCACTTCTTCCAGCGCCATTCCTCCGACGATCCTCAGCGCGGCGCGCCGGCAGCAGTGTTCCTTGACGCACTTGAGGACAAAGTTGTCGCCGAGATCCAGGCAGTTCTCGACGCGGTCGCCAAGGCTCCGCCGCCCTCTTTCTCTGGAGGTGGCAAGTGGGAGGCGATGCACGACGAGATGTCTGGCTTCTACGAGGTGCGCGTGCAAGGTGGTGGGAAGAACCACCACCGCCTCTTCTGTCTGCTAGATCGCCACGCCGACGACCTCGGCGGTCCATCAATCATCTTGATCGACGGCCTCTCGAAGCCGAGGCGTACGGCGGCGAGTCCAAAGGACTATCGGCGCGCCGTCAGAATGCGTGCCGAGTTCTTCGCACGCAGAACGGTCGCGAAGTAGCGGTTCAGACCACCTGTCGCTCCCGAGGCACCAGCTCGAGGCCCAATGTGTCGGCGATCGCCGTGAGGGTGCCGATTGTCGGATTCGGGTTGTCGGCACTGAAGAGCCGGCGTACTGCCTCTGGCGCGATGTCGGCACGTCGAGCAAGTTCCGCTTTCGTCATCCCCAGCGCTTCGCGCCGTTCGTCGAGAGCGTTCACCAGTCGATCGATCTGATCGATCTTTCGGCGCGCATCGGCGAAGGCCTCTGCATAGCCAGGCTCTTCGGCGCGCTTGGCGAAGTATCGCTCTGCTCCGGTGCGGGGCCGTGTAGTCATGGGCGGCAGCGTAACACATAAGTTACGCTTGCGCACCGGTTCTGATCACTCTTGGTTGAGAAACTCCCAAGTGAGCCCGTCACGACGTCGAGATAACCTCTCGACCTTCACTGATGTCTTGGAGCAACTCAACGAGAGCACGGGCAAGCTCCCCGGGAAGAGTGATCGTGTGGTCCTCGATAGAGAGACTGACAGAGCCATTCGTGCGGGTAGCTGACGTCAACGCATGAACCAACTCCTTGGCAGCGGCTGCTCACGCGGCGTCCTCGTGTCGGCGTTCGCCCTGATCGGTCTCTTCAGATTCGCCGGTTTCGTCTCCGAGCATCGCGGCCGTGGCCGCCCGTGAGACTGTTGTGAGGGTTTGACGGAAGCGTCGCTCGGGCCGCGGGAGGCGGCTGTGGGATCCGTTGAGTGCCGTGTCGGCGCGGCGCCTCATTGTGCCGTTGCTGTGTCGCAGGTCATCGTCGTGTGGTTCGGGGGCTTGAGGTGGCTATTGGCTGCGCGTCGGTGGCGTGTTGCTGTCGGGCTGGCGTGGTCGGGTAGTGATCCGGGTGGTGCCCGTGGCGGCGGCCGAAGACGCGGTGACTACAGGGTGGATGCGCGGCGACATCGACCGGGCGGCGCCAGATCGGCGCGTCGCGGGTGACGTTGGACTTGGGGGCGGCCGGCCGACCGTGAACCTGGTCTCCCCGCTGTGGGTTCGTCGGGCTCTATGGCTACGCCATCTGCACGATCATCATCGCTGACGTCATGCTCAAACGACGCGACGCCTAACACGCACGGCGCCAGCCTCCCAGGACACCGGGAATGGGCCGATCCGATGCGAGGTTATGGCGCGTAGCCGTCGACTCGCTGGTCCGTCGTTCGGCATCGCGTTTCTGCGCTCGCCCCGGACGTGCGAACATGCTCGCATGTCATCGCGAGGTACGAACGTGAGTCAGGTTTCGCTCAGACCGATGACAGCCGTCGAGTTCGGCACTTGGGCCAGCGAGGCGATCGAAACCTACGCAACTGACGTCAGCGTCGCTACCGGCGCGCCACTCGTCCTCGCCCTCGCCCAGGCGAACGAGCAGTTCCCGCAGCTGCTCCCCAACGGCGTCAACACCGCTGACACGTGGGTGATGGTCATCGAGGATATGACGGGGGAGCGCGTTGGCACGATCTGGATCGGGCCGCATCCAACCCACGAGCGCTCAGCCTTCGTGTGGGACATCAAGATCGACAAGCCACGTCAAGGACAGGGCCTCGGTCGAGCCGCGATGCTCGCAGCTGAAGAACTCGCTGCGAACAACGGTCGCTCCGAGATCGGGCTCAACGTCTTCGGGTTCAACGAACGAGCGCAGGACCTCTACACGTCACTCGGCTACCGCGTGGTCAGTACAACCATGGTCAAGGACCTCCGGAAGTCACCGTGACCACGAGTCACCCTCGACGCCAACGCGCCGTTCGGTGCCGTCGCCCGGTTGATTCGCTGGGATGTTCGGTGCGCGCAATCTACTCGCTTCCGCTCGATTCACCTTCGACGGCACGGGGTCGAACTGCGCCGGATCGGGTGGACAGTCGTGCGCACTGTAGCTACACTAAGATCTATGAAGGTAGCTACATCGACTCGTGTTGAGGTGGGTGTGCGCGACCTCAAGAACAATCTGAGTCGCTACCTCGAACAGGTCGAGTCGGGAGTTGAAGTCGTGGTGACCGATCGCGGTCGTCCGATCGCCCGCCTCAACGGCATCGATGGTGTTTCACAAGACAAACTTGCAGCCCTGATCGCGGCCGGTGTCGTTCGACCACCGACATCGAAGGTGCGTCGGCGCCCGGTACCGCTCACGTCCAGTGGCTCGGTCAGCGAGTTGGTGGCTGAGCAACGACAGTGATCACCTACGTCCACACCTCAACTCTGGTCAAGCTGCTCATCGATGAGGTCGGCACGACAGAGGCCGGATTGATTTGGGATGAGCCAGATGTTCTCGTCTCGGCACGGGTTGGTCACGTCGAAGCTCGCGCAGCCCTGGCCGCCGCCAGACGGCAGGGACGGATCACCAACGACGTGCTCATCAACTCAATTCGCGGACTCGAAGTTCTGTGGTCTCAGCTTTCGGTCGTTGAAATCGATGAAGACCTCATGCGATTGGCCGGCGACCTCGCCACCGAGCACGGCCTTCGAGCATATGACGCTGTCCACCTCGCGACCGCACACCTCGTCGGTGCTGACGTGTTCAGCAGCGCTGACCGTCGTCTCTGCGCTGCGGCCAGCTCGGACGGATTCCACGTCGCCAATCCGACCGACACAGTCGTGTCGGCGACCGGACCCGCCGAAATGGAGATCGTCAGCGAAGCCACAGACCGACTGCAGAGCGACTCCGGCCTTTTCGGAATTCCCGTTCCTCGTCCTCCGAGGACTCTCGACAAGGGCGGCGACGCCTTCCGCGTCAGTGGCTACACGATCCAAGAACTCACGACCGCCTACAAGGACTGGATGTTCACGGATGGATGGATCTTCGACGCCGAGTACAGCCAACTCGATCCCCACCTATCCGAACAAAAGCCTTAAATCGGCTACATCACCCGATCGATCTACGTGAAGCCCACCAACCCTCCGACGACGGTCGCTGTGATCATCGGCAACTTCGATGGGAAACCCGGCAACAAACGGGACCTCACGCTGTATCTGACACACACATCTGTCGAAGAACTCCCTCTCCGATCTCTTCAGCTCAACTGGACTCCAACACCAGAGTGACGCTAGGGCCCGCCGTCGCGTCGACAGGACGCAGCCCACCTCAGGTATTTGTGCCCGCGGACCCGGCGGCGCGGATGCGAGGTTCGGCGCTCGTTGCAGCGCGGGCATGGGGCGCGAATATGCGTCGCGCGTTCTGTGTCACCTACCGGCACCTTGGAGACAGTCTCGTAACTGTCTGGACCTGGCTGATGCATGCCCTCCACACGCGCTCAAGCGGCCGAGAACCGGCTCAATCACGGCTGGAAGTGTCCAGGTCGGCTTGGCTATTCCGTCCCGGGCCGCCCCATACCGCCGGCTATCCCTCGGTAATGCAGAAGTCGTTGCCCTCGGGGTCACGCATCCATGTGTGACGATCGAACTCTTGGACGATCGACGCTCCGAGCGACACCAGGCGATCTCGTTCCAGTGCACGATCGGGTGTCGAGATGTCTGTCGACGTTCAAGTAATCCATCGCGGTTGGGGTGTGTTATTCGAGTAATCCACCGGTGCACGGCCCGCTTGATGTCTGACAGCGCCGTAACTTCTTGAAAGCACATCTCGAACGCGGGGCCGTCGAGGATGACGCACGGATCGGTCTGTGGTGTCCGACCCAAACCCGCCAGTCTGGCGATCCTCGCGTCGTGGTAGGGACGGACCTCGAAGTCGTCGAGCGCCGCAGCCCAAAAACGAGCGAGCGACGCGGGTGCGCGACTGTCAACGACAAGCTGAGTGACTCGAGCCATGCTCCCATCTTCATCGTTAGTTGGCATGATTTCAACCCGAGCCTGCCTCCTGGCGCCGGGACACTGACGCTCTCAGCGGTGACAGTTCCGCCGCCCGTTGGAAAAGCTGAATGACAGCGCAACTTGCGATGCGAGGATGGTCGCTAACTCCTACACCACGTGATGGGACTCACCCCCCACGCCGCGCGCAGCGCGCGCCCTTGCGCACAGACAACCACCTGGGGAAACATGTTCGAGTGGGAACTGGGCAGATGCTGTCGATTCGACCAGTCGATGTGGACGAGTACCCGATGGCACGACGCCTCATCGCAACAGCGTTCGCCGGTGAACCTTTCGTCCGCAGCATGTTCGGTGAGTCGGCGCTCGATCGCTTCACTGGGCTTGCCATGGACTATGCAGCATGGCCAACGGCACCCAACGCGATCGTGTTCGGAGCTCAAGCTGCAGGGCACCTCGTCGGCGTGGCCGCGGCGACTCTTCCCGGGAAATGCGCGCTGTGCGATGCGTTCGACGAACCCCCAGCCACCGTTGCCACCGACGCAGAACGAATCGAGCGCGACTTCCAGTTGGCCTGCCGTCAATCACATCTCACGAGTCGGCTCCCGCCACATGCGCATATCCCGACCGTCGCAACTGAGCCAACCCTTCATGGCAGTGGTGTCGGACGGTTGCTGATGCGAGCTCTTGCCGATCACCTCCGCTCTCAGGGGGTCGAAGATGTCGTGCTCGAGTGTCTCACCACCCGCGCCGGTTTCTACCATCGTTGCGGGTTCCAGATCGTAGACGCGTTCGCCGATCCGGGAGGGCCCGATCTGCGTTCCGTGCTCATGCACGCGGATCTCCGAACGAACGCGTAGCAGCACGATTCGAGTACCGACACCGTCGCGACCACCGTGTTCGGACGACACCTCGCCGCCACGAACCCGACATCCCGATCCAACGCTTCAGCCCGCGACAGCGGACGCGACACAACCCTCGACACTGACATCGTAATAGTCCCCGATCAACGACAGATCCTGCTCGACGAGCAAGAGGTGCGAAGCCTCCTCAATCACCGGATTATCTACAGCTCAGCGCTACTCGTTGATGAAGTCGGCGTCGTGGGTGAACCCCGTGTCGGCGTTCGGGCGTGAGTTCCTGATCCGTGGTCAGGCCGATGGTGAGGTCGACGATCGGCTTCGCGAGGAGTCCTGTCACCGACGAGGAGCCGACGTGCTCGCCGCCCGCCGCAACCCCGGCGAG
>JAYUWK010000049.1:0-18368 GCA_043753895.1 Actinomycetota bacterium | reverse complement strand
CGATCCGGTCGGCTTCGTCGAAACGTTCTCGGCGTGGACCGACGACCATCTCGGCGTCTGGTACGACACACAGGTCGCTGCGGACGCCACGAGCCTCGGTCGGCTCGCAGCGGGAATCCTCGGGGAACGCTTCGAACCGGCTGACACGCCGGCGTCCCGATTCGCTGCCGCCGCGTTCCTGTGCGCGTCGCACGACGAGGTCGTCGGCGTCGCTGCCGCGAGGGTGGCTCATCTTTTCGCTCCGCCGGGAAAGGCATTCGGCGACGCACTGGTCGCCTCCCGAATCAACGAGTTCGTCGCCCGTGGAGAGTCCCTCCGTCGCCCTCCAGACGATCCGAACCGAAAGGCCTTCGAGCTCCTCGTCACCGCATGATGGCGAACCGCCCTGGGTTCGTGATGAGCACACAGATCGCGAGGCGCATATTCGCGGCCGGTGCCACCACCTCAACGAGCGCCGAACCTCGCATCGGGCGAGTCTCCCGCCCAACGTTAGTACGAGCGTGACCGCGGACATCTCGAGGTGGTGCTGGAGGCGCAGCCTGAAGAGCGGCGGGCAACCCGCCGTCGGGCCCAGAAGCCCCGAACGGAGTCGGTCCGGGCGGTAGAGATCCGGTAGAAGCCAACCCACCTCGGGGTCCTGAAAGGCCGGTTGACCTGCGGATGTTGGGCTTGAGGCTGGTGGTGTTCGTCCCGCCGCATTCTTTGCATATCCCCTGTTCAGGACATATGTGATGGTGGAGCTGGGGGGAACCGACCTGCGGCCCTCGGATTCGTGCCTACTCAGGGGCTATCGCCGCCGGTCAGGGTGCGTTTTCGAGTGCCCCCAGTTTCCGCCAGTGACCCGCAATGGCCTGCATTTGACACCCTTTTGCCGCCCCGTCCGCCCTTTGGCCGCCCCTGCCGAAGGAGCTTCATGGCTCGGATTGCCGATGAAGCCAGCGTTGCAGGGTTTCGGTGGTCCAGGTGGCCACGCCGGTGCCGAGGAAGTCATTGTCGTTCGTCCAGATCCCCGCGTTCAGGGCAAGGGCGCTTGCCACCACCGGCCAGTCCCTGGGATCGCGTAGAGAACGCTCTCGTGCTTCGGTCTCGAGGGCGGTGTAGATGCCCTCGTCGAGGATGGCGATGTTCGCCTCGACGGCGGCCAGACAGGCCGCGGCCAACTCGTCGCCGAGTCTGGGTTTGAGGCCGCGCCGCCGGACGAACGCTGTAATCCGTCGGGGGAGTTCCACTTGCGTCTCGCCCAACATCTGCTCGGGGAGGAAGAGTTCAAGCCGTTCATCTCCGAGGCGCATCCGGCCCGCGGCGCGGAGCAGCTCGCCGACGAGCACGCTCGTGTCGACCACGAGCCGCATCAGCGCGTGCGGCGTTTGGGCGAGATCTCCCGCACGAGTTCGTCCTCGTCAAGGCCCGAGCGAGTGACGATTTCATCGACGAGCCCGCCCAACCGGCCGAGAGCGTCGTGTCCGGCACGGCGGTCCGTGGCCGTGATGGGAACGAAGAACCCGATCGGCTCGCCGTGTCGTTCGATGACCAACGTCTCGCCACCGGCGAGGAGGGAACTCGCTTGATCCCTGAACTCTCTGACGCCGATCGCTCTCAAAGCCCACGCTCCTTTGTGACCACAAGTGTAGCCACAACGTGGAGGCTGTTCAACGCCCCGACCTTCACACGATGTCGAGTTCTGCACCCGCCGTGACTCTGTTCGAGGACAAGGGCGCGAGGGCCGACGGTGATTGCCGAACCATCGCATCAGGCCGAAGATACGGAACGCCGACTCGGAGCGCTTTGGCAGTAGATATGTGCCCTTGAGGGCTCGGCCACACTGCCAGTCCCGGCCCGGTCCGCAGTCCGGAGGTTTGGTCATTCCGCACCCACCACCGTTGCAAACTCACCAAGCCCCATGACCTCAGCCCCACCTCGGAAATCTGCCCGAGAGAACACGTCAACTTTCGACATATTCGCTCATCCAAATCCAGGAGCCCGTGGACGGACAGCAGCGCGAGTGTCACGCCGAAGGGTTCACCTAGACCGGCGCCGAGACCGCGGACAACCCGAATCCTTCGCTGCACAACATGCACCGCATGGGTTTCCGCGACCTTTACGGCCGCCAGAACCTGAATCTCGAGCTCACGCACTGAACCCAACGTGGCGAACCCGGGGACCTGTCGACCCGCAATCGGTCCGGCTCGGGAGCAGATCCGGGCGAACATCATTGCGAAGGTGAGCGCGTTCGAGAAGGAGGGCAAGGACCGGATTCCGTTCGTGGCGAGGTGCACCGTGAGAACGAAATGAATCGGCGTTGGGATGAGTCAACGGTACGCGTCACCGACCTCTGGGCGACTGAGCACGAAAGTCGCGCCGACATCCTCGGCATCTACGAACGAGCGTGGAGCCACACCGACGAAACGATCGGGGGCCCTCGCCCTCGACATCATTGGACACATGCCGTGGTGGACCAAAGATGTAAGGGTTTCGCGTTCCGGTGCGGGCCGTGGTGGGCGCGCCCGGTGCTCAGGACCGGTATTGGTCGATGAGCCCGCTGATCTCGAAGACTCGCTGCACGGCGCCGCTCATTCCGGTGAGGAGAAGCCGCCCGTCGACCGCAGTGAGGCGCTGTCCGCACTGAACGATCGCCCGCAGCCCCGATGAGTCCATGAACTCGACTGCCCTGACATCGAGCACGACGAGCGTCGCACCGTTCGCGATTGCTGCATCGATGGTTTCCGACAGCACATGAGCGGAGGCCAGGTCAATTTCACCGGTTGCAACCAAGTTCCATACAGCACCGGCTGCTGGAGTCTCGGTCGGGCCGACCACTTCGAGCCCGTAGGCGTTCTCTGCGTGCATCGACGCAATCTACACGGGCCGATCGGATCGAGCGGCAGCGCGTTCCGGACTCGCTGCGACGTCGGACGACCCAGTCTTCTTGATCGAGACGTTCCACTGATTTCCTGTGATTGCGCACGGTCGCGCTCGCTCGCGGTCGAGCTCGTCACAACGAACTCTTTGCGCAGTTCGGCAACGTGCCCGGGTGTCGCCCGGGCCCCGTCAGCGCCGTCAAGTGGAACTTGTGCCGGACAGGGAGCTGGGCGTGATCCTCGTCGGCTTCGACCGCGAAGACCCGCTGTCCAACTCCGCACGCGTGGCACTGTCGGGCCTCGCAGCCGAGGCGAGCGTCGCTCGCGCGCGAGCACGCCGCTTCGACGTAGAGCACGAGACCGCTCTCACTTTGCCGCAGGCGAGCACGAGCAGGCTTCTGCGCACGAGATCACGGAGGAGATCGACTGCGTGGAGGAAGCCTTCACCGAACACCGATCCGGGGAACTCGCTGAGCGAGCCGACGGTCCTGAGCAGGCCCATTGTTTGCATGTCGTCGCCATGCACGATTGTTGATCGCATGTCGTCGAGGCGGTTTACGACGTTGAGGATTGGCCCGCCAAACATCGCGGTTCCACCCAACGAGTGTCGGGCCCCGTGGCGGCGGGGACCATCGGACGGCTGCACCGCAACCGCGGTCGAAGCGTGGCCGCCAGCGGTACCAAGAACTCCGACGACCTCGTCGACTGCCGGTGCGTGGTTGAGGTCAGGAGTCGAGAAAGCTCACGAGTGCTCGGTTGAACTCGTCGGGATGACTGACGTTGCACCCGTGCGGCGCACCGGCGAGGACCGTCAGTCTGCTGCGTGGGATTGCCGCGTGGGTGCGCGCGCCTGATCCCGCAAAGTCCACGACGCCGTCTCCGTCGCCGTGGATGACGAGCGTCGGCACGCTGACGTTGGGGAGATCAGCTCGAAAATCCTCAGTTCCGAACGAAGCCATGCACTTCAGCGCAGCTCTTTGGTCCGACTGTTGGCAAAGAACGATCGCTTCCTGGCGTTGCGCTTCGGTCACCATCAGCTCACCGTTCACGGAGAAGAACTGTGTCGCGAACCGATCGAAGAATCCATCACGGTCAGAGGTCAGATCAGCAGTCATCGCTGCTGCGTGTTCTTTGGTGAGTGGTCCATCCGGGTTATCGTCGGTCTTGAACATGTATGGCGTTACGGATGCGGCGAACACGACGCTGTGCAGTCGGTTGACCCCGTACTTGGTGACGTACCGGGCGACTTCCCCGCCGCCCATGGAGAAACCGACCAGCGTGACGTCGTGCAAGTCGAGTTCACTCATCAGCCCCTCGAGGTCATCGGTGAGTGTGTCGTAGTCATATCCGCCGCTCGGCTTATCGCTCTGACCGAACCCACGGCGGTCGTACGCCACGGCTCGGTAGCCGGCCGCGCCGAGAGCGGGGAGTTGAGACTTCCAGCTGTCCTTGGACAGCGGCCAGCCGTGAATCAACACGATAGGTCTACCAGTTCCACCGGCGTCATCAACATGAACACCCACCCGACTCAGGAACCTCGAGTTGACTTCGATCTCCGACATGGCACGACCTTTCACATGGGCCGGGCCCGACGCGGCTCGACCACGAAGGACTACCCCGCGACCGCGCTGCTCAAACCGGCCTCGAAAATGACAGCCCTAGTGTGCGGCGAGCGGTAGTGCCATCTATTGGATGTATGGAAGGTGCTGGTGGCGGGCATTCCTTGTGCGACGCAATACCGAAGCACGAGGCAACTCTCCCTGGTGACAGCCGCGGGAGCCAGCCGAACTCGAACTTCACAACGCAACAGACCCCCAAACCAAAGGAAACCTCAAATGAAAACGAAGATTCGAACTCGCACAATAGTCACCGCCGCAGCAGTTGGGCTGGCGCTGGTCGCCGTCCCCGCTATGGCTGCTGCCACGCCAAGCGGCACGACGGTGCACGCCAACTTGGCGCCACTCAACGGCTCGGGGGTGACCGGTACAGCGACAGTGACTGTGACAGGCAACAAGCTCGACGCGTCGTTTTATGCCACCGGTCTCTTGCCGGGCGCCCCGCACGCGGCGCACATCCACTTCGGCGCAACCGCGCTACACGAATGCCCAACCCAGGCTGCCGACGGCGGCAATGGCCAACTCACTACCCTTGAAGGGCTTCCGTTCTACGGGCCAGTAGTTGTGTCGTTTACTCTTTTTGGCGACACCAGCCCGCGCAGCGTGCTCGCCATTGATCGCTACTCGACGGCCCCCGGTGGGGTGATCGATTACGAGCGAGATGCGATCAAGACCCAGCGCGCCGTGGCAAAGGCGATCGAAGCTGGGCAAGGCGTGGTGGTCATCCATGGCGTGGACTACAACCACAGCGGCGCATACGACTTCGCCGCGGGTAAGAGCGATCTTGATCCGACACTCCCTGCCGAGGCTACTGACCTTGCAGCGTGCGGCGTGCTGAACCGCTAGGTCCTGCCCTCAACTCGCCGGTCCGGCCTCGATACGCCTCGCGGTGTGTCGAGGCCGGTTGGCAACGTATGGGTCGAAGAATGCGACATGGTCAGACTGTCCGACAGCGAAATAGCCACGCTTCGCGCCTCGCCGATGTGGGAGAACCGGGTTGCGCTGATCTGGACGATGCGCCGAGAGTCTCAAAGTCTGTCGTCCCACGATCGAGACCTCTCTCGATATGGCGAGATCGACGTACCTGCCCAACTCCTCGTCGGTACACACACCGCACCCCATCACAGTGGGGCGATTCTCGCCGGCGTCGGCCATCGCTGGCCTCCTGCGTCGCATCGACTGACCAAACGCGAGCCAGTGCTCTCTCCAGCATGCCTTTGTAGCTGTCCGAGGTTGGGCCGGGTCTGGTCGACACTTCTCAAGGCAAGTAATGTCAGCTCGATGGATGACCTGCTGGCCGAGTCAGAACGAGTGTCCGCCGACAACGGCCTGGTAATCGGCGAGCACGACGTGTTGGATGCGCTGCCGCGGGCGGTGGTGGTGACGAACGCTGATGGTCGAGTGGCGCTGTGGAATCGAAAGGCCGAAGTCCTGTTCGGGTGGAGCGAGAGCGAAGTCTTGGGACGCTCGATCATTGAGTTGCTTGCCCCACCGGATGCGCTGGATGCGAACGAATCCGACCTTGGCCGGGTCAGGCAAGGTTCGGTAATGAGCGGAGACCGGCTCGTCGTCCGGCGTGACGGTGAGATAGTGCGCGTGCACACCCACACCCAACCGATCTCAGACGCTTCCGGGACCGTGGTCGCGATCGTTGGCGCCTGCGAAGATGTCGGCGTCGTACGCGCCGCTGAACAGCATGCCCGCGACGTGACCGAACACTTTCGGGCCGCTCTCGATGCGGGGGGTCTCGGTACGTGGCGGTGGGATGCCACGTCGGGTGCCATCGTCTGGGACGAGCGTCTGGCGGAGTTGTTTGGGTTCGCTCCGGGGGGTTTCGACGCCACCTACGACACGTATGTGTCGATGCTGCATCCCGACGACCGCGCTGCGGTCCTCGCGACGGTCGATGAGGCAATGCGAACGAAGTCGAGGTACCGCACTGATCATCGCGTGGTCTGGCCAGACGGCACGATCCATTGGATCTCAGGCGTCGGCGGAGTGACGGTCGACGATCGGGGCAATGCCACGGGCACGGTCGGATGTGTTCTCGATGTCACCGAGCACATCGCCGAGAGCCTCGAGCGTGAGCGGTTGAGCGCCGAAGTCTCAGCAGCACATGATCGAGAACGCCTTCAACGCGAACGCCTCGAGTTCCTGTCCGCGATAAATGATGCGCTGAACTCGTCGACCGGCCGCCACGAGGTGATGCGAAACGTCACCCGCACGACGGTCCCACGTCTCGGCGACTGGTGCTCGATCCATGCTTTACCTTCAAGAACGGCGACTGTGCCCGACGTGGAGATCGCCCACGCCGACCCCGACATGATCACTTACGCCAAGCAATTGCAGCAAAGGTTCCCCTACGACTCGGCCGCTGAGAACGGTGTCGCACACGTCATTCGTACCGGAAAGACCGTGTTCTACCCCGACATCACCGACGACCTCATCACATCACTCGACGCCACAGACGAAGAGCGCGCGATCATCGAACAGCTGGCGCTTCGCTCATCGATCACTGTCCCCTTGATCAAGCACGACCACATCCTCGGTGCGATCCAATTTGTCATGACGAGCTCGTCTCGTCGTTACACACCCGACGACGTAGCCCTCGCCCACGCTGTCGCTGGACGTGTCGCGGCCAGTCTCGAAAACCACCGGCTCCACGAAGAACAACGCGTGATCGCGACAACGCTGCAACGCAGCCTGCTCCCGACGAAGCTCCCACACATCCCCCGACTCGATATCGCCGTCCGATACTGGGCGGCCGGAGACGCAAACGAGGTCGGCGGCGACTTTTACGACATCTTCGCTCTCGACAACGAACAGGAATGGGCGATAGTGATTGGCGACGTGTGCGGCACCGGCCCGGCCGCAGCGGCGCTGACCGGATTGGCCCGTCACACCATTCGGGCCAGCGCATGGCACGGCGACACCCCCACCGAGATCCTTACCACCCTCAACCGTGCAGTGCAGCGATCCGAAACCAACTCGTTCCTCACCGCGACCTACGCCGTGATCACTACACACAGTGCCCCAGACAGTGACATAGACGGCGCCACAGCGCGTATCACTGTCGCGAACGCCGGTCACCCGGGACCGGTTCTTGTAACAGCCGACGCGGCCACCACGGTTGGAAATCACGGCACGCTCCTCGGCATGCTCGACACGGTCCACATCGACCCCGCCACCATCTCACTCGCCGACGAGGACGTTGTTGTCTTCTACACGGACGGCGCCACCGACGTTGCCAAGTATTCGATCGACGAGGCGCAATGGTGCCAACTGGTGATGACCGCCGCCCGATCTGCAAGCACTGCGAACGAGATTGCGGACAACATTCGCAACGCCCTGGAACACGTGCTGTCATTCGACCAACGCAACGACGACATTGCCTTGCTCATCATCAAGGTCCTGAAAACAGCCTCGGAAAGCGCAGAAGAATAGCCAACACGGTTCGGGCCACGCGCGCGATGGTTCGGACTGGCATCGTCGACACCAATTCGGGCCCGTCAAAGGAACGCCGCCGTGCCAATCAGCCGCGAACTTGGGACCCGTCCTCGCCGAGGACCACGCAGACACGGTGCGTGCGCCCATCATCGGCGAGGGGGACCACCGCACCGCCGCTCGCCAGCACCTCGTCGTCCAGCTCGATCGACACTACCCCGCGGCTCAGGCCATGCGGGTTCTCCACGACGATCTGGTACCGGGACGAGTGGTAGCGGAAGCTGATCTCGAAGCCCGGCCACGCACGCGGAATGCACGGGTCGATCACGAGCGTCGAGCCGCGTAGGCGCAAGCCCAGGATCGACTCGATGCCGGCCTGGTACATCCAGCCTGCCGAGCCTGTGTACCAGGTCCACCCGCCGCGTCCGACGTGGGGCGGTTCGGTGTAAACGTCTGCCGCCATCACGTAGGGCTCCACCTTGTAACGCAGGACGCCAGCGCGGGTGCTGGCGTGGTTGATCGGATTGAGCAGCGAGAACAGCTCACCCGCCCTGTCGCCGTCGCCCAGTGCGGCAAAGGCGAGCACCGACCAGATGGCACCGTGGGTGTACTGACCACCGTTCTCGCGGATGCCGGGCACGTAACCCTTGATGTAGCCAGGGTCGACATCGGAGCGATCGAACGGCGGGGTGAACAGCAGAACCAGGCCGTCGCCACGCCGGATGAGGTACTCATCCACCGCCGCCATTGCCTGCGCCGCGCGAGTCGGGTCGGCGACGCCGGACAAGACGCTCCACGACTGGGCGATCGAGTCGATCCTGCATTCGGCGTTCGCTGCCGAGCCGAGCGGGGTGCCGTCGTCGAAGAAGGCGCGCCGATACCAGTCACCGTCCCAGCCCTCTCGCTCGACCGCCTTCTGAAGTTTCACAATGTGGGCTTGCCACCGTTCCGCGCGCGCGTCATCGCCGCGCGCTTTCGCGAGTGGGACGAACGAGCTGAGCGCGCAGGACAGGAACCACGCCAGCCAGACGCTCTCGCCGCGACCTTCGTGGCCCACCCGATTCATGCCGTCGTTCCAGTCGCCCGACCCGATGAGCGGCAGGCCGTGTTCGCCGACGGCGAGGCTGCGGTCGAGGGCCACAGCACAATGGTCGAACAGCGAGGCTGATCGCGCGGAGCGTTCCGGCTGGAAGTAGTCCTCCATTTGACCGGGCAGCAGGTTCACGCCCTCGAGGAATGGCACCTGCTCCTCGAGCACAGCCGTGTCACCTGTGACCTCGAGGTAGCGATCTAGCGTGTACGGCAGCCAGAGGAGATCGTCAGAGATCCTGGTCCGCACCCCGCGACCCGACGGCGGGTGCCACCAGTGCTGCACATCGCCTTCGACGAACTGACGAGACGCAGCCCTCAAAAGGTGCTCGCGCGCGAGTTCGCGCTTCGAGGCAAGCAGGGCGATCACGTCTTGGAGCTGGTCGCGGAACCCATAGGCACCACCTGCTTGGTAGAACGCCGACCTCGCCCACATTCTGCATGCGAGCGTCTGGTAGGTGAGCCAGCGGTTGAGCATGATGTCCATCGAGCGATCCGGGGTGTGTACCTGGATCGCTCCCTGTGCGTCATCCCAGAAGGTCGTCACGTCGCGCAGCATCGATTCGTGGTCGGCCTGCCGAGTGCGGCGGATCAGGTCCACCGCTGCGGCGGCATCGTCGGCCTCACCGAGCAGCACAACCACCTGTGTTCGCGCCCCGCTTGCGAGCTCGAAGCTGGTCTGCAGCGTGCCGCACGGATCTAAGCCTGCGCCGACCGCGCCCTGGAGTCGGTGGCCGCGATCCAGCCCTGCGGGTCGATCAGGTGCGCCGTTTCGCCCGAGGAACTCGGTTCGGTCGGCGGTAGCTGCGCTCTGTCGCCCGCCGAGATCGAGGAAGGCGACGCTCCCGGCAAACTCGGCGTTCCACGGGTTGCGTACCAGGAACGCCCCCGTCTCGGGATCGAGTGCGGTGATGATGCGCGCGGCGTTCGCCCCGCGCGAGGTGCCCAGGACCCACTCGACGTACGCGGTTACCGAAAGACGCCGAGTTTGCCCGGATTGGTTCTCGATGGTCAGCACCGACACCTTCACGGCTTGGTCGAGAGGCACGAACTGCAACAGATCGAGCTGAATGCCGGCGTGGACGTGCTCAAAGCGGCTGTACCCGGCGCCGTGACGGGCAATGTACGTCGAGTCCTTACATCGGATCGGCTGGGTGGTCGGCCCCCACACCTCGCCTGTGTCGTTGTCGCGCACGTAGATGGCCTCGCTCACGGGGTCGCTGACGGGGTCGTTGGACCACCCGGTCAGCTGGTTCTCGCGGCTATTCCCCGACCACGTGTACCCCGAGCCAGATTCGGAGACCTGAAAGCCAAACGACTCATTGGCGACTACGTTCAACCACGGCGCGGGCGTGGACTGACCTGGACCGAGGATCGTGACGTACTCACGGCCATCATCGGCGAAGCCACCGAGTCCGTTGAAGAACTCCAACTCCGGTCGGAGAACGGTCGGCTCGCCCGACGACCTTTTCGATCTGACCGCCGACCGCGGCAGCGCCATGCGGCCGGGCCGTTCGAGTCGCGTGACCTGGTCGGCGAGACTGCCTCGACGACTGAGAAGTACTGCACGAGCCGCGCTCTGGAGGAGTACGCCATCCTCGCTCGAGAGCCGGTCGCCGCGCAGGATGTACACTCTTGCGCGACCCGCATGGACTTCGTGCTGGAGGACCGACTGGCTCGTGCGCACCAAGGCTTCGAGCGAGTCATGCAAGTCTTGGGCATAGGTCGCACCGTGCTCGTTCAAGATCACGAGGTCGACGTCGAGCAGCTTCAGCCGCCAGTACTCGTGTGCACGCAGTAACTGGCGGACGATGCCGAGATCCTCTGCTTCGTCGATGCGAACCAGCACGATCGGGAGGTCGCCGGAGATGCCGTGGGCCCACAGCGCCGGCGCTCCCCGATTGTTGCGGATCAGCAGGTTCTCCGACGGGCGAAGCGAAGGGTCCGAGTAGAGGACGCGGTTGGCAAGGCGCTGGAAGAGATGCGCCTCGTCGGGCTGGATCCCCAGGTGGTGCAACTGCACCTGCGCCTGGGTCCACGCCATCACAGCAGCTCGGTCGAAAGTGGCCGACTCTCGGTATTTGTCGGCCAGGTCGATCACCTCCTCGCGCGACCCGGCGACCACCGTGGAAAAGATCGCGTGCACCGTTGCCCCTGGGGCGAGGGTCACGCGACAGCGGAGGCTGAAGATTGGATCCAGCACCGAGCCGGAAGTGTTCGAGAGCGGGTGCCCGTCGATCACCGAGACGGGCGAGCGGACCGACCGACCTCGCCCGAGGAACCGGGCGCGATCCGTCTCGTACTGCAGGACCCCACCGGGATGGTCCTCGAGCGCCACCACGTGGGCAGCCCAGATCGGTGATTCTCCTCCCGACCTCGGTCGCCGTGTGGCGAGGAGGGCACCGATCTCGGGAACGAACTCGGTCTGCACGAACAGGTTCTGGAATGCGGGGTGCGCCATGTCCGCCGCCTGGGGCGCGAGGGCAATCTCGGCATACGACGTCAGTTCAATCTTGCGTTCGTGCATGCCGAGGTTGGTCAGCGACACGCGACGGATCTCCGCGTCGTGCTCGGCCGACACGACAACGGTGAGCACCGTTTGGATCGACCCGTCGCGGCGGGAGAACTCGGCGCGATCCTCGGTATAGATGACCTCATAGCTGTCTGCCTCGGCACCGGTTGGCTGATGCCCAGCCGACCAGACCGCGCCCGTGTTCATGTCGCGCAGGAAGAGGTAGTTGCCCCAGTTGTCCTGGGTGACGTCCTCACGCCAGCGCGTCACCGCAACGTCGCCCCACCGGCTGTAACCGGATCCCGCAGTGGTGACCATGACGGCATAGCGGCCGTTCGACAGCAGGTGCGTTCGTGGTATCGAGTCGTGAGGTGATGTGAAGCGACGCAGGACTGGCGGCACCAAATCACGGGCGTCGGCCGCGCTCTTCACCTCCTCGGCGCGTGGCCGGGCTACGAGCACGTCCCGCGGCATTCGCTCCTGCAACAAGAGTTCAGCGGCCTCGACGATGGGGTCGGCGTGGAAGCGCTCCACCATCACCCTGTCGTTGAGAACGTTACCAATGGCCACTAGCGCCATTCCCTGGTGATGGGCCATATAGCTGTTGACGATCGCGACCGGCTCCCCTTCCGGGAGCCGGCGCTCCGTGTAGTCGAGCGCTTCGCGCAAGCCGTACCGCCCGGCAGCGCCGCTCGCCCCGAGGCGAACGAGGTTCTTGACGGCGGCCTTCGGTTCGATCATTGCGGCGAGCGCCGTCGCGTACGGGGCGATGACAACGTCCTCGCTCAGCCCGCGCTTCAGGCCGAGGCCGGGAACGCCGAAACCCGAATACTGGTACGCATTCGCGAGATCACGCGCGTTGAACCCCGATTCGGAGATTCCCCACGGCACACCGATCTCTGCGGCGTAGCGAATCTGGCGTGCAACGACCAACCGGTTCGTCTGAGCGAGGAGGCTGTGGGCTGGCGAGCGCATCACCAGTGCTGGCATGAGGTACTCGAACATTGATCCGGACCAGGAGATGAGGGCCGAGCCGCGACCGACCGGCGTCAGTGCCCGGCCGAGCCGGAACCAATGGTCCGGCTCGACGTCGCCCTTGGCGATGGCCAAGAAGCTGGTGAGGCGGGCCTCGGAGGCGAGCAGGTCGTAGTAGCTCGGGTCTAGCGAACCGTCACGAACCCTGAACCCGATCGAGAACAACATGCGGGTCGGATCGAACAGGAACGAGAAGTCCATCTCGTCGAAGTACTGCTGGGCTCGATCGGCAATCGCCCCGAGGCGCCGGACGAGCCCCGCTGCTGCACGCGCGCCGTCGTCCATGGTGCCGTCGGCCGGATCAGACAGTTGCGCGATCGTCGCAAAGGCGCCGAGCCGTGCAGACGCACTGAACAACGTTTGGTCGCGTGCGTGGCTGGCGGCAGTGCGCCGTGCCGCCTCCGCCCATGTAACGAGTTCGCTCTCGGCTTCCTCGCCGCGTTCGGCGTTGAGCGCCGCGGCGACATCCGAGAGTGTGTCGGTGTAGGCGACGAGCGTGGCCAAATGCGAGGCCCAGTCCCCGAGGGAAACGGGAATGGTGACCCCAACTCCTTCTGGCAGCACCAGCGCTTCGTCGAGGTGCCGCCGGGTGAGGGTGGAGCTGCGCCCGCCGCCGATCACGGAGGCGGCAATGCGGGTCAATGTGAGCGCGTCGCCGACGCCGGCGAGAGCGGCCGCCGCAGGCAGCGGTTGGTCGATCATCTGCCGGCAGGCATTTGCCAACGTTAGTAGGTGTCCGGCGAGGTTGCCGCTGTCAACGGACGACACGTAGTCCGGCTCCAGCCGACGAAGGTCACGCGTGTCGTACCAGTTGTACAGGTGTCCGCGGAAGCGCTCCAATTCACCGATCGTGGCGAGCGTCTGTTCTAGGCGGTCTACCATCTCAAGCGTCCCGATCCAGCCGAAGTCGCGGGCCGTCACCGTCGACAGCAGGTACATCCCGATGTTCGTCGGTGAGGTGCGATGCGCGACGATCGGCTCTGGATCGTCCTGGAAGTTGTCGGGTGGCAACCCATGATCCTCTGGCCCGACGAAGGTCTCGAAGAACAGCCAGGTGCGGCGAGCGGTGATGCGCAGCGTCTCGACCTCGACCGCCGACAGCAGTTCCGACGCCAACTCGGGAGGAGGCAGGCTGATCCAGAGCGCGACCAGAGGTGAGCACAGCCACAACGCGGCGAAGGGTGCGGCGATCCACACGGCATTGGGCTTCACGGCCAGCACCAGACCGAGCGTTCCTGCCCCGATCACAACAGCACCGGCCATCTGCCGGAAGAATCCCGCAGCGCTGAGGTGGCGGTTGGCCTGGGCGCGCGCTGCAGTAGTCCACTCGAGCAGGTTCCGTCGCGTGATGAGCAGCCGGATCAGCGTCCGCGAGATCGCGTCGACCATCATCCACGCCTGGTATGCGACGAACGTAATACCCAGTCCGATGTGGGCAGCTGCGGCGGTGATGTCGGCACCGACTGCGCGCACGTGGCTGCGCTTGGAAATGCCCTGCCGACCTGGCCGCAGCCCCGCCACTGCGGGCAACACAGCGGGGATGGCCACCGCGGCCACGACGAACCACGTCCACTGGCCCGCCGAGAGGTGCGGCATGGTCCAGGCCGCGACCAGCGTCGCCAAGGTGAGGGGTGCGGACAACGTGCGCCGGAGGTTGTCGACCATCTTCCAGCGGGCAATGCGCGGCACGGACCTGCCGCCGCGCTTGCCTTTGGCATCGCGTGCCACGCCGAGGATCCACGGCAGCAGTTGCCAGTCGCCGCGCGCCCACCGGTGCTGGCGGCTCGCCGAGACGAGGTAGTTGGAGGGGAATTCGTCAAAGAGCTCGATGTCGGTGACCAACCCGGCGCGGGCAAAGACGCCTTCGAAGAGGTCGTGGCTCAGCAGTGTGTTGTCGGGGACCCGGGCCGCCATCGCCGTACCGAACGCGTCGAGATCGTAGATCCCTTTGCCCGTGTAACTCCCCTCTTGGAACAAATCCTGGTAGACATCGGACACCGCCGACGCATACGGGTCGATCCCCGCCGACCCGGAGAAGATGCGCTGGTAGATCGAGCCGCCATGCTCGGCGGGCAGCGTCGGGGTGATCCGCGGTTGCAGCACCCCATAGCCCTCGACAACCCGACCCGTCGCGACGTCCAAGCGCGGCCGGTTGAGTGGGTGAGCGATCGTGCCCACGAGGCGTCCGACCGCACCCAACGGAAGCCGCGTATCGGCGTCGAGCGTGACGACGTAGCGCACATTCGGTGGCGGTATCGACCTCGTCGAGCAGTTGGTGATGATGCTGGTCGTGGTCGAGCCACGCAGGAGATCGTTCAGCTCGTGAAGCTTTCCCCGTTTGCGCTCCCAGCCCATCCAACAGCCGTCGGCTTCGTTCCAGGTTCTCGTGCGATGAAGCAGCAGGAATCGGGCACCCCCACCGGGCGCTTGGCCGTATCGATCGTTGAGCTCGTCAATCGCCGCTGCCGCGGCGGCGAGAAGCTCGTCGTCACCGGGGACGCACTCGGTCGCGGCGTCGAGCCAGTCCGACAGCAGTGCAAAGCGAACATCGCCCATACGATTCCCGAGGAAGTGGACCTCCAGTCCTCTGACCTGCGCTTGCACGTCGGCCTCGCCGGTGAGCAGCATCGGCACCACGACCAGTGTGCGCAACTCCGTAGGAACGCCGTCATCGAGATCCAGTCGTGGCATTGGTAGCGGGCCCAGCACCCTCGTCACCAACCTGTTAACCAGGGCAATCGACAAGTCGGAGGCCGGCATCAGGGCAAGTACCGCGATGACGAGCAGGTCGCGTGGCGTGCTCGCGTGCCGAGCGAAAAGCATCGGTACCGCGAGGACGGCCGCAGTGACGACGGCGATCGTCGACAAGTAGCCGATGCCTGCCGCATTGACGAACGCGCGGCGGAGTCGCTCGCCGAGGCGCAGCCGAACCCCGAGGGTCGACTCGAGCGCTGGTCGACCGGCGGAGACCAGAAAGTACCCGGGCTCGCGGTGGTGGGGCGACTGCACCTGCGCGCCATCGCTGGCCGGAGCCACCGCTTCGGCCATTTGCGCGGCCGCGGTGGCGACCTCGATCTCGGTGCGACCCGAACCCCGCGCGAGTTCCTCGATCGCGTTGCGATACTGATTCCGTGTCGTGAAGTCCATGTCGGCGAACGCACTTCGGGCGCGCAGAACTGCGTCGACCCCGCTGACGTTCTCCACGAACTGCGCCCAGTCGAACCACGAGAGCAGACGCATGCTCAGGATCACGTTTCTTACGGTCACGTTCATCGCCGCCTGCTGCTGGTGCTCGAGGCGCACCATTTCCTCCGCGTTGGGCCCCTGCGCGGGGAGCAGCTCCTCCAGCCATCGCAAGGCGGGCGTCGTCGCAGGGTCGAGATCTCGGAGCCGCTGGAACAACTGCACGCGCGCCGCCGTTGGAAGCGTCGCTCGCTTGAGTCGCCTCAAGGATGCGGCGGCTCGGTCCTGTCCATCGGCACCGAGGCCGAGGAGGCCGTCAGCGAGCTCATCCGCCAGCTGTCGGGCTTCTCGCTTCCGCACGATCTGCTCCGTCAAGCGACGCAGGTTCTCCACGAGGAGGATGCGCAGGCTGATCGCGATTGCCCAGAGCTCGCCAATCGTCAGCGGCTGGACCTCCTGATACGCGCGCAACATTCGCCGCAGGCTCTCGGGGTCGAAGCGACTGTCAGTGTGCGCGATATATCCCCAGGCGATACCGACTACCCGCGGGTAGCCGGCCAGCGGGCCATCTACGAGCTTGGGCAGTTCGCGATAATAAGTCGGGGGCAGGTCGTCGCGGATTTCACGGAGCTGCTCGTCGACGATGGGGAAGTTGTCGACCAGCCACTCGGCTGCGGGAGTGATCGATCGCTCGTCCTTGATCGCGCGTGCGAGCAGCCGGTACGAGTCCACGAGCACGCGACCGTTGTCCGCGATTCGGGAATGGACGTCGCGGCCGCGTTGGGGCGCGCTGGTGACGGTCTGCGCTTGGGCCAGTGACCGCGCGTGCTGTTCGAGGCGTTCGACGCTGAAGAGCTCGGCAAGGATCGGCTCGTCGAACTCTGGCGCCGAAGGAGATCGTCTCCGATTACCCCCGAGCTCATCACGGTAGGGCTGATTCGCTTTCATCGACCGCTCTGAACGCATCGGATGCATCATGCTACCGCAAGCTCGAGCATCGTTGTAGAGGTCGGCTGGTGTGGCCAGTTGTTTCGAACAGGAGCTGCCTGTGCTCTGACGACTTGGCCTGCGGAGAAAGTGTGGCACCCCTGTTTCTTGAGCTGCCGCCTTGGGTACCGAATGCGCATGGTGCGACCACTGTGGACTGGCTCAATCTCGTTCGGAATGGTTTCGATTCCCCATCCGGCTGGTGCCGGCTGTGAAACGCAAGAGCATCGCGTTCAACCAGATCGACGACCAGACGATGTCTCGGATGCGCCTGCGCAAGGTCAGTGAGGCTACGGGTGAAGAGGTGCCGAGCGAGCACATCGTGAAAGGCCACGACATCGGCGGCGGGAACTACGTGCTCATCACCGATGATGATCTCGCCCCCCTCGCCCCCGAAAAGTCCAAAGAGATCAACCTCGAGACGTTCGTGCCCATCGCGGATGTGAACCCGTTGATGTTCGATTCTTCGTACCTCATCGTCCCTGACAAGACGGCCAAGCCGTACGCGTTGCTGGCCAGCGCTATGGCCGGTGGTGGTCGCGTCGGCATCGGTCGTTTCGTGATGCGTCAGAAGGAATATCTCGCTGCGATTCGTAGCGACGGTTCGCATCTCACGCTGTCCACTTTGGTGTTCCCCGATGAGTTGGTAGCGGTGGGTTCTGTCGATGGGTACGAGACGCTCGGCGACGTCGAGATCTCCAGTAAGGAACTGGCGATGGCCAAGTCGCGCAAGTCGGCCTGAAGCCGCAGCGAGGGACAGGGCGCTGGTTGATTCCGACTCAGTGCTCGCGCACCACCGTGGCGGCTGGCTTGTCCTCGCGCAGGCCGCGGAACACCGGATGACGAAGACGGCCAACTTCGGTCCACTCCATGAACCCCACTTGCGCGACGAGTTCGGGCAGCACCCATATTGCCCTTCGGAACCGTTCGCTAGCGTTGCCGACATCAGCGCGTCGGCATGGTCGGTGACAGGCGTGACGAAGATTTGCGGTGTGGGCCGGAAGGGCGCAGAGCAAGCGTTCACGCCGTTAGTGTCATGGCGTCGCGCGCAGGTCGACCCCATCGGCGTCGAGGAGGTCGAAGACAACGAATGCAGGAGGGCTGCCCAGTCTCGGCCAACGTGCTGGAGCCTGAGCCTGGCGTCGTCATCCATCGCCACCAGCTCGCCGTCGGACACCCACTCGTCGGTTCCGAGATCGTCGATCTGTAGCGCGATTTGTGCCTACCGCGGCCAACTGGCCAGGCGTGTCTTGCCGGTGGAGGTGACCACATCGACGACGGGGGAGCGTGCTCGGACCAGGGCCCGGTGTCCCTCCCATTTCGGTTCGTAAACCGAGTCGTCACCGCGCGGCAGTAGAGCCGTGGACGCCTTCATGGGGTCGGGCGGCTAGGCGGTAGTGAGCACGTCGTCCAGCTTGTCGTGTCGGCGACGTGTTGCAGCAACATATTATTCTGTCCACCTGTCGTGTGCTGGCTGACCGGAGGGGTACCGGTCAGCCAGCAACGGGACGACAAGATGGCTATTTCTTCTGGCCGGTCAGGTTCTTCTGGCCGGTCAGGCTGCGGCTGCCATGTCGACTTTGGCGAATACGTCCGGTACCGGGTATTGACCGAGGACGAACAACAGAACGGCTGCGTGTTGGG
>JAYUWK010000048.1:0-19292 GCA_043753895.1 Actinomycetota bacterium | reverse complement strand
CATCGCGCCCCGGAGGTGCTCTCCTACGTCAAGCGCATCGTCGACCGCCAAGGCGGGGCGGCCCGGTTCCTGCTCGCCGGGTCGGTGAGCTCGTTCCTGTTGCCACCGGGCACCGAGACGCTCACCGGGCGAGCGCATCGGCTCCCGCTCATGCCGCTCGCCACCGCCGAAGTCTTCGCCGCGAAGCATCGGTGGTTGGCCGAGCTGCTCAGCGACGCCGAGCCACGCAACTTCCGCACGACCATCGAACGAGCCGATGTCTTCGACGTGGTCGCCGCAGGGGGCTACCCGGCAGCCCTCCGGCGTACCACACCGGAACAACGAACCCGCTGGTTCGCAAGCTACCTCGCGACCGTGACCGATCGCGATCTTCCCGACCTCATCGACGTCCGCCACTCCGGGGCGCTGTCACGGCTCTACCGGCTCATCGCCCAACGGACTTCATCAACGGTGGTCAACACCGAACTGTCACAAGCCCTCGACGTCACCCAGCCGACGGCGTCCTCGTACCGACGGCTGCTGGAGCGCCTGTACCTGACGACCGAACTGCCGGGGTGGACGGTCGGCATCTCCGCCAAGACCGGACACCGAGCGAAGGTCCACGTCACCGACACCGGCCTCGCCGCAGGCGTCCTGTCACTCTCGGCGCAACGCCTCGCAACCGCTGCGATGGGCGGCGCGTTCCTCGAATCATTCGTCGTCGCCGAACTAACACGGCAGGCAACCACCATCGACGAAGCGCTCACATTCGCCCACTTCCGCGATCGCTCCGGGGTCGAGGTGGACATCATCATCGAACGCCCCGATGGGAGGGTGATGGCGATCGAAGTGAAGTCCGCCCGATCGGTCAACCAGCGCGACGCCCGCGGTCTGACCTTCTTACGGGAGCGCCTCGGTGAGCGATTCGAGTGCGGCATCCTGTTCCACACAGGTCCGATCACGGCACGCTTCAGCGACCGGGTATGGGCAGTCCCAGTCGCCGCGCTGTGGGGCGGAGTCTCCGGAGCCGAAGATTGATCAGACGTCGAGGAAGCGGCTGGCGGCGACGCCCGAGGCGATGGCACCGGCGAGCATGCCGAACAACAACACCATTAGCATCACGAAGTTGAGGAAGCTGTCACTCACCACGAGAGCGATGAAACCGTTGTCACCCTTGAGTTTGACCACGCCGTTGGTCCACAGTCGGTTGAAGAACAGCAGGAAGCCGCACGACATCAGCGCCCCAATGAGACCTTGGATGAGCCCTTCGAGCATGAACGGTATTCGGATGAACCAGTTGGTGGCCCCGACCAACTTCATCACCTCGATCTCACGCCGACGGGCGAACATCGCCGTTCGGATCGTGGTCCAAATCAAGATGAGCGCGCCGATGAGCAAGAGCACCGAGAGCCCCACGGTGACGGTCTGCACAAAGTCACGCAATTTGCTGATCTGCTCGACCTGATCGCGGGCGAGCACAACCTTTTGTACCTTCGGCACTTCGGAGAAACCGTTGGCCAGTTCGACGAGTACGTTGAGTTGGCCAGCGCGGGGAACCACCTTGAACTCAGTGGGCAGGTTTGCCTCGTTGAGAAGTTTGAAGGTTGTGGGGTCGGCGGCCAGCAGACGTTTGGCCTCGGCGAGCGACTTGGTGAAGTCGAGATACTCGAGCTTGCTCGTATCGACGACCGTGGGGCTGGATTCGAGCGCGGTCTTGATGTTGGCCACCTGATCAGGGGTGGCCGTGGGACTGACGTACACGATCATCTGCACGCCACCGGCCCACTTCGACAACAGGTTGTCGAAGCCGCGTTGCACCAAGAACGTGCCACCGACGAGAAATAGCGACACGGCCGAGGTGAGTACGGCGGCGACGGTGAGGGTGATGTTGCGTTTCAGGCTGGCGCCGGTCTCGCGGAAGGTATAGGTGAGGCGAGACCACATTATTCGTACACTCCGCGGGCCTGGTCGCGAACGATGATGCCGCGATCCATCTGGATGACGCGCTTGCGCATCATGTTCACGATGCGTTGATCGTGTGTGGCCATCACCACGGTGGTGCCGGTCTTGTTGATGCGGTCGAGCAGACGCATGATGCCTTCGCCTGTTGCGGGGTCGAGGTTTCCAGTGGGCTCGTCGGCGAGCAGGATCAGCGGGCGGTTCACGAATGCGCGAGCGATGGACACGCGCTGCTGCTCGCCGCCGGAGAGTTGATGGGGGAAGCGGTCCTGCTTGCCCGTGAGACCAACGAGGTCGAGCACGGCCGGCACCTGCTGGCGGATTACGTGTTTGGGCCTTCCGATGACCTCGAGCGCGAAGGCAACGTTTTCGTGCACAGTCTTGTTGAGCAGCAGCTTGTAGTCCTGGAAGATGTTGCCGATGTTGCGACGCAGGTGCGGCACCTTGCTGTCGGGCATCTCGTTGATGTTGCGCCCGGCAACCCACACGGCACCCTTCTCGGGGCTCTCCTGGCGGTTCATCATCCGCAACAGTGTGGACTTGCCCGAGCCGGAGGGCCCGACGAGGAACACGAACTCGCCCTTGGCCACATCGAAGGTGGCGTCACGAAGGGCAGTGACCTCTGAGTTGTAGATCTTGGTGACGTTCTCGAGGCGTATCAAGCCAGCTCCTCAGATGGACAGAGAATGTGCCTGCCGCCCGCAGACATCACAAGCTACCAGCGCCACGGCGCAGCATCCGGTCACCCCTGGTCACGGCGGCGGTGCTGGAGGAAGCCCTCCATGAAGACGTCGAGGTCACCGTCAAGCACGCCGGCGACGTTACCGGACTCGATCTCGGTGCGAATGTCTTTCACCATTTGGTATGGCTGCAGGACGTAACTGCGGATCTGGCTGCCCCAGCCCACCTGCGCCTGGCGGCCAGCGATGCGGTCCATTTCGTTCTGGCGTTCTTCTTCGATGCGTGCCGCCAGCATGGTGCGTAGACGATTCATGGCTTTCTCGCGGTTCTGCAGCTGGCTGCGTTCTTCCTGCGACGACGACACAAGCCCGCTGGGTTCGTGGATGAGGCGCACCGCAGACGAGGTCTTGTTCACGTGCTGGCCGCCCGCACCGCTGGCGCGGAAGACCTCCATACGCACATCGGCCTCGTTAAGCTCCACGTCGGGATCTTCGAGCACCGGCCACACCTGCACCGCAGCAAAGCTCGTCTGGCGACGGCCCTGGTTGTCGAATGGGCTGATCCGCACAAGACGGTGGGTGCCGCGCTCGCTAGTCATCAGCCCATAGGCATAACGGCCGGTGATGGTGAACTCTGCCGACAAGATGCCGGCCTCGGTGCCCTCGGAGATGCCATCGATCTCAAAACCGAAGCCGTGTCGCTCGGCCCATCGGCCGTACATCCGCAGCAGAATCTCGCTCCAGTCCTGAGCGTCGACGCCACCGTCTTTGGCATTGATCTGCACGATGCAATCAAGCTCGTCGTGCTCACCCGTGAACAGGCTGCGCAGTTCGAGCAGGTGCAGCGTGGCCGCTGTCTTGGCGATCGCCTCGGCGAGTTCGGGTTCCTGGGTTGCATCATCGACCTCGCGGGCCATCTCATGCAACACCTCGGTGTCCTCGATGTCGCCGGCAAGACTGTCGTAGGTGTCGATGTCACCTTTCACGTTTGAGTACTCACCGTTCACCTTCTTGGCAAGCTCCTGGTCGTCCCACAGATCGGGGCGCGACACCTCGAGCTCGAGCTCGCCGAGGCGCGCCCGTTTCTCGGGAATCTTGAGATAGGCATCAGCCTCGCCGAGTCGGCGACGCAGATCCTTGAGGTCGTCGGTGAAATCTCTCATCAGGTGCTTTCGCAGCAACTACATGGTGGCGCCGTGGCACACCTTGAACTTCTTGCCGGAGCCACACGGACATGGGGCATTGCGAGGGGTCTTGGACCATTCGTCGTTCACGATTGGCATCTGCTTCACCGGCGCGGAGCCCGCCGAGGCGGCAAGTTCGGGCGCGATCTCGCCTTCCGCAGCAGCAACCTGCGCGGCCGAGGCAAAACCCGACGTCTGCGCGTTGTCGGCCGAGGTCTGCTGCAGGTTCTGCACCAGTTGGCCGGGTTCGTCGTTGCGCACGACCTGTACGTGCATGACGTAGCGCACGAAGTCCTGGGCAACGCCCTTCATCAGCGCGCCGAACATCTCGAAGCCCTCGCGCTGCCACTCCGTGAGGGGATCCTTCTGGCCCATCGCGCGCAAGTTGATGCCCTCTTGGAGGTAGTCCATCTCCTCGAGATGCTCGCGCCAACGCTGATCGATGATGCGCAGCATCACCTGGCGTTCGACATCGCGCATGACCTCAGGGCCGAGTTCGCCCTCGCGCAGCGCATAAAACGCGGTTGCGTCCTGCATCACGAGGTCGTACATCTGGTCGGTGCCTCGACACGCGAGCAGTTGCTGCTCGTTGATCTCGGTGGGCCAGAACGACCGGAGTTCGGTCGTCAGACCGTCGGTGTCCCATTCGTCGTCGGCTTCGCTGACGCAGTGGCTGTCGATCAGTGTGTCGACGGCATCGGCAAGATATTCGAGCGCACCAGCTTTGAGATCTGCGCCTTCGAGGATCTGATCGCGACGCTGATAGATGATCTTGCGTTGCTCGTTCATCACCTCGTCGTATTTGAGCACGTTCTTGCGGATCTCGCCGTTGCGCTGCTCGACAGTGCTCTGCGCGCGCTCGATGGCCTTCGTGACCATCTTTGCCTCGATGGCTTCGTCGTCGGGTAGGGCCCGGCCCATCACCCAGCTCAGCGCGCCGGTTGCGAACAGACGCATCAGTTCATCGTCGAGACTTAAGTAGAAGCGGCTTTCGCCGGGATCACCCTGACGACCGGCACGACCACGCAACTGGTTGTCGATGCGACGGCTGTCGTGGCGTTCGGTGCCGAGCACGTAGAGACCGCCGAGCTTGCGGATGGCGTCACCCTCGGCACGACACGACACGCTCAGTTTGGCGAGCAGTTCGTTGTATCGATCGAAGGCCGCCTTGCGTGCGGCCTGGAAGTCGGCAGGCATGTCATCGAGTGGCATCGGCAGCGCGAAATCGTCGACCATCACCTCGGGCGAATGGCCCTCTTTGTAGACATCGGCCCGGGCGAGTCCCTCGGGGTTACCACCGAGCAGAATGTCGACACCACGGCCGGCCATGTTGGTGGCCACGGTAACCGCGTGCAGCCGACCGGCCTGAGTAACGATCTGTGCCTCACGTGTGTGCTGCTTGGCGTTTAACACCTCGTGGTCGATACCACGTTTGTCGAGTAGCCGCGAGAGGTATTCGCTCTTTTCCACGCTGATGGTGCCCACCAGCACGGGCTGGCCGCGCTCGAACTTCTCGGCAATGTCTTCGACCACGGCATCGAACTTGCCGAGCTCACCTTTGTAGATGAGGTCGGGCTCGTCGACACGACCCACGGGCTTGTTGGTGGGGATCGGCACGACATCGAGGCCGTAGGTGTTCTTCAGCTCAGCGGCCTCGGTGGAGGCCGTACCGGTCATGCCCGCGAGCTTGTCGTACATACGGAAGTAGTTCTGCAGCGTGATCGTGGCGAGGGTCTGGTTCTCCTCTTTGATCTTCACGCCCTCTTTGGCCTCGACCGCTTGGTGGATGCCCTCGCTCCAGCGGCGGCCCTCGAGGACTCGGCCGGTGAACTCATCGACGATCTTCACCTCGCCGTTCTGGATGATGTAATCCTTGTCGCGCTTGTACAGCTCCTTGGCCTTCAGCGCCACCTGTAGCTGGTGCACCAGGTTCTGCTGCACCTCGTCGTAGAGATTGTCGAGCCCAAGGGCCTTTTCGACCTTGTCGATGCCTTCCTCGAGCGGCACGACGATGCGCTTGTCCTCTTCGACCTCGTAGTCGACATCGCGACGCAGCCCACGCACGATGGAGGCGAAGCGGTAGTAGAGCTTGGCGGCGTCGGCGAGACGGCCCGAGATGATCAGTGGCGTACGCGCTTCGTCGATGAGGATCGAGTCCACTTCATCGACGATCGCAAAGTTGTGGCCGCGTTGGGACTTGTCGTCGAGGGTGGGCGCCATGTTGTCGCGCAGGTAGTCGAAGCCGAACTCGTTGTTGGTGCCGTAGGTGATGTCGCAGGCGTAGGCGGCGCGCTTTTCGAGCGGATGCTCCTTGAACCCGGGGATCACGAGACCAACGGTGAGGCCCATCCATTTGTGGATACGCCCCATCCACTCGGCGTCGCGCCGGGCGAGGTAGTCGTTCACCGTGACGAGGTGTACGCCCTTGCCACCCACACCGTTGAGATAGATCGGCAGGGTGGACACCAGCGTCTTACCCTCACCAGTCTTCATCTCGGCAACCCAGCCGAAGTGCAGCGCCGCGCCACCCATGAGCTGCACGTCGTAGTGACGTTGGCCGATGACCCGTTCGGCAGCCTCGCGGGTGACTGCGAACGCCTCGATGAGGAGATCGTCGAGCGTCTCGCCGCGCTCGATGCGCTGACGGAACTCGCCCGTCTTGGCGCGAAGCGCGTCGTCGGAGAGCGCGGCGATAGAGGTGCTGAGCGCGTTGATTTCAGGAGCGAGGCCTTCGAGGGCCTTCAGTTTCTTGCCTTCACCAGCGCGGAGGATGCGATCGAGGATACCCATGCGAGAGCAAAGCCTACCGTTGCGAGGCCCGCCGCCCCCGGCAACCCGACCTACAGTCGCAACGTGTCGGACGGTTGGGCGTGCCCGGGCCACGTGGGACAAGATGAGCGCCGTGCCTGCAACGACCACCCGCCAGATCGACACCGTCATCTTCGATTTGGGCGGCGTCTTGATGCGCAATGGTCGCCAGAGCGACCTCGTGCGTCGGTTTCCGCCCGAGGTAGCTGAGGCCGTACTGCGTGTCGTCATGGGTGACTATGCCGCTGACAACGACCACCCATGGCACCGACTGGAACGGGGTGAGATCAGCTTCGACGAAGTACGCAAACTGAACCGCGCCAGCTTGGCCGAGATTGGCATCGAGATGCCCTCTCCAGCGGCGGGCAGCACGGTGCCGCCGATGACGTTCGATCCGAACCACGAGATGCTCGATCTGGTGCAACGGCTACGCGACGCAGGTCTGCGCACCGGCATCCTTACCAACAACGTGCGCGAATTCCGCGACCTGTGGTGGCCGCTGTTGCCCTACGACGAGTTGTTCGACGACATCGTCGACAGCCACGAGGTGGGTCTGCGTAAACCGAACGCAGCGATCTACGAATTAGCGCTGACCAGGCTGAGTGCAGTGCCTGCGCGCACCGCCTTCTTGGACGATGTGCCGTCGAACGTGGAGGCCGCAGAGCGGGTGGGCATGATCGGCGTCGTGGTGGACGTAGACAGCGTGCCCGCCATCGCCACCGTTGAGCGTCTGGCCGGCCTGACCTGAAAAGGCTTTTCGGGCGTTGCGGCGACCGCGGCCAGCACCACCGAACGCGCCCCGGCAGCCAGCAGTGCGTCGCGTGCCGCAAACAGCGTGGCCCCGGTGGTGACGACGTCGTCGATGACCAAGACCCGGGGCGGTTTGCGCAGTGGACGCGACGCAAACGAGGGTCCATGCGCACGATCCAGCCGATCGTGGCGGGTCTGTCCAGTCTGGGCAGCACCGTGCCGACGAAACAGCATGCGCCGACAGGGTTTGCGCCAATGCGCCGCCAGCGCCCGAGCCAACAGTTCGGCTTGGTCGTACCCGCGCTTGCGCGCTCGGCGAGGGCTCGTGGGTGCCCAGGTGATGATGTCGATCTGGGTGGGATCGAGTCGGCGGCCGAGCTGCTCGGCGAGATGGCGGGCGAGGCGACGGCGGTTGCGGAACTTCAGCCCGATCACGAGTTCCTTGGACAGCCCGACGAACTGTGTCGCGGCGACGATGCCCGACGAGGTGACGACGGGCGGCGACGCCACCAATGCGAACCGACACCGGCGGCACAATTCCACCCCGGGTTCCCCACAACCAGCACAACGATTGATCAGCATGAGTTCGTTGTAGCAAGGGGGTATGACATCGACGGGTGGACCTGCTGCTGGGCCAGGTGACGACACCACCACCGACGGACACCAACTCATCGTTGCTGAGCGCAAGCGGCAAGCTACCGTTGTGGTCCGTGGTAGTCCCGAGTTCAACGATCACACGACGTCCGTATGCACCGCGGTCGACGTTCACCGACTGGGCTACTCGCCTCACACGATGCATCGGCGGACTGGCATTGTTCGGTGCCGGCGTCGCGCTCATTCTGCACGCACAACTCGGTGCTGCTCCGTGGGACATGCTGCACCAGGGCATCAGCAACAAGACCGGCATCCGCGTGGGCATCGCCATCGAAGGCATGGGGTTGCTGATTCTGCTCTTGTGGATACCGCTGCGGCAGCGACCAGGAGTGGGCACCATTCTGAACGCGATCGAGATCGGACTCGTCGTCGATCTCGTCGGCCCACATCTGCCTGACAGCGATCGACTCGCAACTCGCGTTGGCTATCTGGTCGTGGGCATCGTCATCATCGCCATCGGATCGGGCTTCTACATCGGTGCGGGCCTCGGCCCAGGCCCGCGCGACGGACTGATGCTGGGCTTCATCCGGCGTGGCCACAGTGTGCGCCTTGCTCGTACCGTCATCGAACTCTGTGTTGGTATCGGTGGCATCCTGCTCGGCGTTCGGCCGGGCATCGGAACGCTCATGTTCATGTTCGGCATCGGCCCTATGGTGCAGCACACCCTGCCCCGCCTGACACTTCCACCCCTCGCCGAATCACGGCGGCTGCTCGCATCCTCCGCCGCCGCCGCCGCCGCCGAAACCGATCCCGACACCCAGGTCCTGCCCGCCGCGTGACGCTGGGAACCCGAGATCACACAACCTCAGCCGAGATGATCAAACTGTCGAGGGGGTGCGGTGGATTTGCCACAGTTGCGGGGGCGCGATGACCACACCTCCTGCGGTAGATGGAGTGACAGACAGGCGCCGAGGGAAGCGTGCAACGAGCGAGCACGGCCGGTGTCGGCGAGCGAGTAGGGCGAAGCCCGTGCGAGCCGACACGTGCCGGGCGGCCGGTCTGCGCGGCAGCACTAGTAGCGGTAGCGCTCGCTCTTGAACGGGCCGCTGGGATCGATACCCAGGTAATCGGCCTGCTCGTCGGTGAGCTTGGTCAACTTCACGCCCAGCGCGTCGAGGTGCAGCATGGCCACCTTCTCGTCGAGCTTCTTGGGTAGCACGTACACACCAAGCGGGTACTCGGCGAGGTTGTTGAAGAGTTCCATCTGCGCAATGACCTGATTCGTGAACGAGCAGCTCATCACGAAGCTGGGGTGGCCGGTAGCGCAACCCAGGTTCACGAGACGGCCTTCGGCGAGCACGATGACGGCATGACCATCGTCGAATGTCCACAGGTCCGTACCGGGCTTGAGTTCGTCACGGGTTGCGCCGCTGCGGGCGAGGCCGGCCATGTCGATCTCGCTGTCGAAGTGACCGATGTTGCAAACGATGGCATTGTGCTTCATGTTGGTCATGTGCTCGGCGGTGATGATGTGGTCGTTACCGGTGGCCGACACGAAAATGTCGACCGCGCCGACGACATCCTCGATGATGGTGACCTGATAGCCCTCCATCGCGGCCTGCAGCGCGCTGATCGGATCGACCTCGGTGATGAGTACCCGGCAGCCCTGTCCGCGCAGCGCCTGAGCGCAGCCCTTGCCCACATCGCCGTAGCCACACACCAGGGCAACCTTGCCAGCGAGCATCACGTCGGTCGCGCGACAGATGGCATCGACCAGCGAGTGGCGACAGCCATAGAGGTTGTCGAACTTGCTCTTGGTGACCGAATCGTTCACGTTGATCGCAGGAAACAACAGCTCGCCACGCTCGAACATCTTGTAGAGGCGCATCACGCCGGTGGTGGTCTCTTCGGTGACGCCCTTGATACCGGCTGCGAGCTGCGTCCACTTGGTGGGCTCGGTGCGCAGGCTGCGCTGCAGGAGGCCAAGCACGATCGCGAACTCGGGGTTGGTGGCCGAGGTGGGGTCGGGCACTTCGCCTGACTTCTCGAACTCGACGCCCTTGTGCACGAGCAACGTTGCATCGCCTCCATCGTCGAGGATCATGTTCGGACCCTGCGAATTGCCGTGGATGTCGGCGGGCCAGGTCATCATCTGATCGGTGCACCACCAGTACTCCTCGAGCGTCTCGCCCTTCCAGGCGAACACCGGCACGCCCTGAGGATTCTCAGCGGAACCTTCGGGGCCAATGGCCACGGCAGCGGCCGCGTGATCCTGCGTGGAGAAGATGTTGCAACTTGCCCAGCGCACCTCGGCGCCGAGTTCGACCAGCGTCTCGATGAGTACGGCGGTCTGAATAGTCATGTGCAGCGAGCCGCTGATACGTGCGCCCTTCAGTGGCTTCAGCGGACCGTATTCTTTACGCAGGGCGCGTAAGCCTGGCATTTCGTGTTCGGCAAGGTGAATTTCTTTGCGGCCGAACGGGGCGAGCGAAAGATCGGCGACGCGAAAATCGCGGCGCTCAGCGAGCGTCGAGGTCATGACAGTTCCTCCAGCGGAAAAGGTGGCAGGGCAAACAGCTTGTGGATGATCTCGGGCCGGGGCCTGCTGGCACCGTATTCGTGTCAGCCCGCAAAGCAGAGTCTACGGCGTCAGGTCGCCCAGCACCACGGCACTCACGTCGAACAGGTAGTGCAGATATCCGGCGCTGTTGAACGCCTTGATCTGGTTGTCTGCGCCAAGCTTCAGAACGGCCATGTTGGGCACGTTGGCGCCCTCGGTGAGGTTGATGTTGCTGGTGAACGGTCGACCGACATCGCCGGGGTACAGAGTGAAGAAGCTGGCCACGGGTACATACGGGTAGACCCGGGTGAGACCGGTACCGGTGAGATTGCCGAGCAGGGCCAGCTGATTACCCACCGCTTGCCCGCCCAAGGTGACCGAGCTGACGAATTGACTGAAGCTCCACGCCTCGGCTTGGCCCGGCCCGAGCTGCGCGTTGCCGAAACTGGGCTCACGGGTATCGAAGGCGCGAAACGGCGACGAGAGCGGAATGACACGACCTTGGCGCGGGTGCACGGAGTCGTCGACGTTAGCCATCATGTAACCAACGACGTCGATGGCCACGTGTGTATTGCCACCACTGTTGTACAGCCGGATCGCCCCATCGGCGTTGGTGACCGGGACAATGACGAGGTTGGCTTTGATTTGGTTCTGACCCAGATTGAGGTTCGATGTGGTTGGCGGCCCGCTCGGCGACTCGGGCAGCACACTGACGAAGGTGGGCAGGTTGTACGGCTCGGTGTTGATGCCGGTGACGTTCAGCACCACACCGACGACATTGGGGTCGTTCGGCACGATGTCGGTGATGGCGGGGATCTGCGAGTCGGCACCACGGATCGGGACGGTGATCATCTGGGCTTGACCGATGGGCTTGCCGGTGCCGTTGAACGATGGCTCGCGTGTGTCCCAGATTCGACCAGGCCCCACGGGGATGAACCGGGCGCCATTTTTTGCGTACGCGCTGGTGGAGAACCAGCCGAACACGTCGATCAGCACATCGGCCTGCGCTAGGATCGGCGTCGACAATCTGAGCGTGAGCTTGCCGTTTGCCCCGATGGTGGCCACGGTGAGGTTGGGTACCGTCTGGCCGGTTACGAAGTTGACGATGCTCGAGATACCAGCAGCCGAGCCGGTGGGGTACGCCTGCAGGAATCCCACACTCGTCGGACCGGTGACGGTGATGCTGACCGCAACGGCGAGCACATCGGTCGCCGTTGGCGGAATGCCACCCTGACCGAGGATCTGGACATCGACGAAACCTCCGGCGGGGCTGGTGGCAACCGGAACACCAGCTGAGTTGATGCCACTGGGGAAGGCCGTACTCGGGCGGGTGTCGTAAATGCGTGCAGGGGTGATCGGGTGGTATTCACCACCGGCGCCCAGGCCCAACGTGGCCGCATTCACAGGCGCAACTGCACCGCCGATCGGGGTGACCGACATGATCGACATGGTCAATGCAGACGCGAGTACTGCGCCGATAGCCATTGATCTCATTCGGTGACGAATCCGCATTCCGTTACTCCCTACCTCGACCAGCCCGGCGACTTACTGTATCCCCCGCAGGGTAGACGAGCGAACGCGTCAGCTTCACGCAGTGGCACTGAAGGTGGGCGCTATGCCCTGGGCCTCGATGAGCGCTACGAGTCGCGCATGCTCCTCGGCCGTCACGTGATCGGCCTCGTCGATGAGCATGACCGGGATGTCGTCGCGCACCGTATAGCGCAGCTGAAGGCGGGCGTTGTAGAGCGCGCCCTCGTCGGCGATGTAGTACAGCGGACCCTTGTCCTTGGGGCAGGCGAGGATGTCGAGGAGGCGTTGATCGAGAGCCATGTGCAGAACCTTCCTTTGTTTCAGACGCTGGTGATCAGAGCGAGGAGTTCGGCCACGTGTTGATCGCATTCGTCGCGATTCGGTGCTTCGAGATTCAGACGGAGTAACGGCTCGGTGTTGCTCGGGCGCAGGTTGAACCACCATGGGCCACAATCCACAGTGAGGCCATCGAGATGATCCTGAGCGGCCGAGGAGAAGTGCTCGGCAACCGCCTTTAGTACTGCACCGGCGTCGTTCACCTGGGTGTTGATCTCGCCGCTCAAGGAGTAACGCTCGAACGGCTTACGGAGCACCGACAGGCTCTGTTGGCCACGGCTGAGTTCTTCGAGCACGAGCATGGAGGCAATCAGACCGCTGTCGGCTCGATAGTTCTCGAGGAAGTAGTAGTGCGCCGAGTGCTCGCCACCGAACACGGCGCCCGTGTCGGCCATGATCTGCTTGATGAACGAATGACCGACCTTGGTGCGAATGGGCACGCCACCGTGTTCGCGAATGACCTCGGGCACGGCCCGTGAGCAGATCAGGTTGTACAAGATGGTTGCGCCGGGGTGCTTGCGCAACACGCTGGTGGCCAACAACGCAGTGGTGGTGGAGCCGCTGATGCCGCGGCCTTGTTCGTCGACCACGAAGACCCGGTCGGCGTCGCCGTCGAAGGCAAGCCCGACGTCGAAGCTGCCAGACACAACCCGCGCCTGCAGATCGCGCTGATTGGCGGGCTGCAGCGGGTCGGCGGGGTGATTGGGGAACGTGCCGTCGAGCTCGCCGTACATGATCTCGAGATCGATGACAGGAAGCCGCTCGAACACAGCAGGTACCACGAGCCCACCCATACCGTTGGCGGTATCGGCGACCACCTTCAGCGGGCGCAGTTGCGTGGGGTCGATGAACGAAATCACGTGATCGGCGAACGCCGAGAGCAGATTGCGCTGCGTGGCGCGGCCGGGTCGTTGCGCGGGCAACGGTCCGTGTCCGTCGTGCACGGCCTGTGCGGTTGCTTGGATCTCGGGCAGGCCGGTATCGGCGCCAACGGGACGAGCGCCCGACAGGCACAGCTTGATGCCGTTGTACTGCGCCGGGTTGTGCGACGCAGTGAACATCGCGCCGGGAGCATCGAGACGGCCCGCCGCAAAATAGAGCAGGTCGGTGGACGCAAGACCGAGGTGGATCACGTCGATGCCCTGCTCCATCACACCGCGAGAGAATGCCTCGACAAGTTCGGGGCCGGATGGGCGCATGTCCTGGCCGACAACGATGTGCGGGACGCGGGTGAATACAGCGAAGGCGACTCCTAGCGCATACGCGATGTCGGTGTCGAACTGATCAGGCACCGTGCCTCGGATGTCGTAGGCCTTGACGATGGAGTCAAGTTTCGAAATGGGCTTGGAGTCTGAAGTGGGCATGTCGGAGGAGCACGCTATCGGAGCAGCCAGACTTCACCCACTCACCCCACATCGGGTGGCGCGTCGGGTGGCGCGTCGGGTGGCGCGTCGAGCGGCACCACGGGCGACACTCCCGCGAGTGTGGAGGTGCGATAGGTGATGGGCACATACTTACGGAACACGAAGATCAGCACGAGGCCGAGCACGGTGAGAAAGTAAGCCACGAAGTCGGTGATCGTGTGGGCGTACCGCATGTGCACATGCTTGGACGTGGGAATGACCACCATCAGGTTCGGGGCCACGCGGTACGGGCCCTGCCCACCGGTGACCGCCCAGTTCGGGAAGTAGCTCACCTTTACCAGCACGGGCACGCCCACCTGGCTGACATCGAAATCGACGGTCTCGTTGCCCATGTCCACGTTCGACACCGTGATCGTCGGCAACGCCACGGGCGTGATGGTCTCCACCGGCTTCAACACATCGACGCGATTCAGCGAGACACGAGACTGATCGACCTGCGATGTGATGTGCTGCCACGTACTGGGTCCGTTGGCAGCGGGCATCGCCGCCCAGTCGGTGGGGTTCTGGAACCAGCTCGAGCCCAGCTCGAGCCAGCGCTCGCGCTGATCGCCGGGGCGCTCCTTGACAACCACGGGCTGCACCGTGAGCGGCACCACAATGTCGCTGTCGGACACCTGATAGATGTGCCATGGACCGCTGATGGCGATGCGGGTGAGACCCGGCTGCACCTCGGCCTTGGCGACGGCCTTCTCGGTCCAGGCCATGTAATAACGAATGCCGAGCTTTTGCAGATACGGCACGCCGACCGCTGGATCATTGTCGAGGTAGCGCAGTTGACGCACCGGGTTCGAGCTGTTCGCCGACATCGCTGCAGCCGAGAGGAAGTGATACGGCGTGGTACCAGACGCCTCGAAGAACAAGCCCTCACTACTGCCGATACAACCATCGGTCCAATGCGGTAACAGCATGAGCGCCATCGTGGTGCCGTACTTGCCGTTGTCGCCGTTGTTCTCCCACAGCGCGCGTCCGCACCCGTACTTGGGGTCCTTGCCGATGGCATCCATTGCCAGCACCACAGAGCGGTACTCGCCGTACGCGTTCTTCGACTCGTATCCGGTGAAGTTGTAACGCGACCAACTGTCGCTGAGGCCGCGGCCGGTGGTGGGACGCTTCTCGTAGAGCACCACGCTCTGACCATTGTCGGGCCCGATGGTGAGTGCGTAGCGGCCATTGACGCGGCCGCTCCCCCACCAATCCACTTCGAACTCCACCGACAGGATCGCGCCGACGACGAGCAACGCGGCAAACGCAGTGATCGCCCCGCCGACCACGTAGGAGCGACCGCTCGGCAACGCAACCGCCGCACCCGTTCGGCCGGACCGGCGTTCGCAAAACACTGCCCGGCCGACGCGCGCCATGTTGAACGTATAGATGACCGCACGCCCCACCTCGACCAAGCCGACCATCATCAACAAGTAGCGCAGGAGGTAGATGAACGGCAGGACACGCGGGTTCCACAGCAGGCCGATGACCGGCAACGAGTTCTCGGCGAACCGGGTGAGCATGCACAACGCGAGAATGCACACACCGAGCCAAGTGCCCGCGCGGTGCCGACGAACAACCGCGCTCACGAACCCGATCACGGCGAGTACGAAGATGATGCGATCGAACGTGACGTCGAGCGGGAAGAACATCTTCCAGTACGAATCGTTCGCGCCCTCGGGACGCTTGCCGTACTTCATGTCGGTCATGTACGCGGTGCCGCTCACGAACGGAATCATCCAGAACGCCGACAGCAGCACAGCGGGCAGCAGCGTGGTGACGCCGTACTTGAAGCGATCCCTATCGAGCGAGATGAGCCACATCAAAGCGATGGCAACGACGACAAAGATCGCGACGATTCCGTGGCACAGCACCGCGAGGGCCAGGATCACTGCCGTTCGACCGCGGTACTTGCCCGTCTCGAGTCCCTGCGAGAACAACCCCAGACCAAGCATCGCAAACGAAAGGGCGATGCTGAACGAGAACTCGCCGGCCATCGTGCTCTTCACGTTGCCGCCGTAGATGCTGAAGCTCTCGTCGAGCAGGAAGACCAGCGCGCCGAGTGCAAACAATTCGGGGATGGGGAATACGAACTTGCTGAGCCGACCGAACGCCCAACAACAGGCCGGCAACGACAAGATGCCCAGTGCCGCAACGATCTTGAACGCGATGCCGTACGGCACGATCACGTTGACGAGCACGATCATCAAGGCGGGGATCACCATGTAGAAGCGGTACATCGGGAAGCCGTCGTACCAGTAAGGGTTCCATCCGGACAGGCGGAGGTTCGGTAACAGGTGGTCGCGCAGATAGGCCGGGCCCATGACATGCGCGCCCATGTCGCCGCCCGTCGGGGTGTTGTTGGTGGTGACGAGATCCCAGTGCACCACGTTGAGCGTGATGATCGCGGCCACGAGCAGGAACACGAAAGCTGTCACGGTCTGCACAATGCGTTCGAGCGTCCACGGCCGATCGATCCAGTTCAGTGGGCGGCGAACGATCGCTTGTCGGATGCGACGGAAGAAACCGGGTGCTCCCGCAGATTCGGCAGGTTCGGCGGGTTGGCCCACGTATTCATCTGCTGGTACGTCCACCAGTACAGCGGCGGGATCAAATGGTTCCGTCATGCGGGCGACATTCTGTCATCCACCGCGTAAAAACTCACGTCAGGGGCGTTTCAATCAGCGCGCCACAAGGGCGAGTGCGGTCGCGTTGAACGCCATGTGCGCGACGATGCCCATGCCGATTCGATTGGTCACGAGTACGCACGTGCCGAGGACCAGACCGAACACGAACAAACCCGGGTACTCAACCGGTCGGAAATGGATGAGCGCGAAGAACGCTGCCACGCCAACGAGCGCGACGACATCGTGTAGGCGGCGACGGGCGGCGCCCATCAGTAGACCTCGGTAGACGAGTTCCTCGACGAACGGTGCGCCCACCACGATGATGAGCACCAGCACCACCAACCATGCGCCATGAGCTGTGTCGTACAGATCACGCGCGTTCTGTTCGAGTTGTTTGCTACCAAACGTGTGCGGCCACACGGCAACGAGTGGCCAGTAGACCAGACGCAGCAGCACCAATTGGCTGAGCACACCGACCGGAATGCCGACCAGATCGATGGTCGTGAAGCGCAGCGAGAAGTCGATCGCGAGGTTGCCCGTGGCGAAGCGTCGGCTCGCCGCCACGAGCGCTGCGATCTGGGGCAGCCACAACGCGAGGGCCATACCGGCCACGAGCCATACCGGACGCTCGGCCGATGCCACGTTGGCTTTGCCCGATGTTGCGAGCACCAGGCTGCCCAACACGTTGCCCATGAACCATCCCGCCATCCACGTGAGCACGGCAACGCCCAACGAGATCGCGGGCGCAGAGGTGATGGATGTGCCGGTGGCGTCAGGTCGGGAAGCGCCCGCGCTGCGAGCAGATGGTGGTTTGGGCACGGATGCCACGGTAGTACGCGCCAGCGAAGTTGCGCCCCTCACCCTGACAGACAGGGGGAAGGGCCTGTTGTGTTTCAGGACATAGCGGACACTTGATGTCGCAAGACATAGCAGACACCTACATGCGGGTCGTTCACCATGTGGATGGCTGGAAGGGTGAGCGCTGGTTCAGCCAGCGGCCGCGTAGACCAGTTCGGTACGTGATCGGCGGTCTTCGAGGCGCCAACCGTGGGGCACCGACAGGCGGGCACCATGACGATGGCACAGGTCGTACGCATGCGGGTCGCGATCGAGTGCGAGATCGTCGAGCCATACCGCCGAACGGGCGTATTGATAGGTCAAAGTAACGACGGCTGATTCCGCACATCCGGACCGAGAACACTGGCGCTGCACGGAGCGAAAATATACGACCGTTCGTGACCGGTGGTGGATGCAGCTCCCGACGTCGCTCGCGATCGCTGAACGTGTGACCATTTCCGCATCATCCAAACTGGCCTGCGACAGTTTGCCCCTGCCGGATTGCACGTAGCATGGCACCCATGAGCAACCTGCCCCCACCTCCACCGCCGCCTCCCCCGGGTCGCGGGCCGGGTGGCCGCGGGCCGAACGGCCCCACTCCGAACGGTCAGGGCCAAGGCACCAAGAAGGCGCCTCCAGGTCTGCCCAAGTGGAGCATCGCATTGTTGGTGCTGGTCGTGGTCGGCGCTCTCGTCGCCACCAAGTTCTGGCCGGCCCCGGCGTCCGAGCGCCTAAAGTGGAGTGAGTTCCTCACCCAGGTCGACAACGGCACCGTCAAGCAGATCACCATCGACAATAGCTCGCGCGTCGTCGCCGGTGTGTTCAAAGACGTGAACGGCGTAGCCGGCGGCAACTTCAGCACCACCTCGGACACGCAGATCAACGACAGTGTCATCGCCCGCTTCGACAAAGCAGGCATCATCTACGACTTTAAGGCACCCGAAAACAACTGGTGGGCGGGACTGATCACCCTGTTACTTCCGTTTGCACTCATCATCGGATTCCTGATCTGGATGCAGCGCCGCGCCGCGGGACAGATGGGCAACGTCATGTCTGTCGGCCGTAGCCGGGCCAAGATGTACAACGCCGACAAGCCATCCACCACATTCGCTGACATCGCCGGCTACGAAGGCGTGAAGCAGGAAATTCGCGAAGTCGTCGACTTCTTACGCATGCCCGAGCGCTTCCGTGAAATTGGTGCGCGCGTCCCAAAGGGCATGCTGCTCGTGGGGCCCCCAGGCACCGGTAAGACACTGTTCGCTCGCGCGGTTGCGGGCGAGGCCGGCGTGGGCTTCCTGTCCGTCACCGGTTCCGATTTCATGGAGATGTTCGTGGGCGTCGGCGCCAGCCGCGTGCGCGACCTGTTCCAGCAGGCACGCAAGATGGGCCGCGCCATCATCTTCGTCGACGAGATCGACTCCATCGGGCGCAAGCGTGGTGCTGGCCTGGGTGGCGGTCACGACGAGCGTGAGCAGACGCTCAACCAGATGCTGTCCGAGATGGACGGCTTCGAGACCAGCGAGGGCATCGTCATCCTCGCTGCCACCAACCGTCCCGACATCCTCGACCCCGCACTGCTGCGCCCCGGCCGCTTCGACCGTCAGATCGTGGTGCCGCTGCCAGAGGCAGTAGAGCGCCTGGCGATCCTGAAAGTGCACAGCCGCGACAAGCGCATCGGCACCGATGTGGACCTCGATGTCATGGCCAAGGCAACCCCTGGAATGAGCGGCGCTGATCTGGCTAACCTGGTCAACGAGGCCGCGCTGGTCGCCGTGCGTCGCGGGTCGAAAGAGATCGAGCGCATCGACTTCGAGAACGCCCGCGACCGTGTGGTGCTGGGTGCGCTGCGCGAGAGCATGGTGCTCTCACCCGAAGAGCGCCGGGCCACCGCATACCACGAGGGTGGCCACGCCATCTTGGCAACCGTGCTCCCCCACGGCGATCCGCTGCATAAGGTCACCATTCTCCCCCGCGGTATGGCCCTCGGTGTCACGTGGAGCCTGCCCCAGGAACGCCACACGTACTCGAAGGAGTACTTCGAG
>JAYUWK010000047.1:0-51748 GCA_043753895.1 Actinomycetota bacterium | reverse complement strand
GCGTTCGCACGACTGGCCGATCGGATCGTTACCGACACGATCCCACCAGTCGAACTCGCCGTGTGCAGCATCCGTCAACTCCTCACCGAAGCGGGCGCAGACCTGGGGCCCGCCTTCGAACGCCTCCACCAGAGCCAAGAACTTGCCACGGCAGCCGCGTCGTCGAACGATCACAACCAATCAGGGAGCAACCTTCTATGACCACCACCGAATCCACCAGACCAGTGCTCACCCTCTCCGGGGAAGCAGTCATCAAGATCGCCCAACTCATCGCTCAGGAAGGAGCCGACGAACAACTCGGACTCCGAGTAGCGGTGAAGGCCGGCGGCTGCTCCGGCTTCTCATACGAGATGTTCTTCGACCCCGACACCAACCCCGACGACCAGGTCACCACCTTCGGGACCGTGTTGGTCAAAGTCGATGCCGCCAGTGCCGAGCACCTCACCGGCGCCACCCTCAACTACAGCGACGGCATCCAAGGAGCGGGATTCAGCGTCGACAACCCCAACGCCCAACGAAGCTGCGGCTGCGGCAAGTCGTTCTCCTGACGTAGCCCTTGCGGGCTCACACTGATACATGAAGCGGTGTTGTGGTGTGCTTCCTGCGTTTGATCCAGACAGCGGTCGGCTGCCGCCGGGTGAGCATGTCGCGTCGTGGGACGAGGTGGTCGACAGGTTCGGGTGGACGGAACGACGCCGACGTCTCCTCGACGGTCTCGCTGAAGCGATCGAACTGCTTGCCGAAGCTGGGTGTTGTCGGCAGATCTGGTTGAACGGCAGCTTTGTCACCGCCAAGGACGAACCCGGCGACTTCGATGCCTGCTGGGACACCGACGCTGTCGATCTCGATGCGCTCGACCCAGTGCTGTTGGACCTGTCCAAACACCGGGCCGCGCAGAAAGGGCGCTTCGGCGGCGAGTTGTTCCCGAATGTCATCGATTCCCAATCGGGCCTGTCGTTCGCCGAGTTCTTCCAGAACGAACGCGACACCAGCCGCAAAGGCATTGTCGTCATCCACCTCTCGAAAGGGGACGCATCGTGATCACCAACGAAGTGCAATACCGAGCCACCAAGGCACACCTCGAACGCTTCGAGGAGGCTGCCATCAACATCGACGCCCGCCCCGGCAAGCGAACCAAACTGGAACGGCTCGAACTCGACGCCGTACGCGCCCAGGCCGACGACCTACGCGCCGAACTGGCCGACTTCGATCTCCTGCGCGGCGGTACTCTGTCGACGTTCGATGCGGCCACGCTGGAGGAACTCTCCACGGTGCTCGTGAAGGCACGCATCGCCCGCGGCTGGACCCAACGTCAGCTCGCCGAGGCGCTCGGCATGGCCGAGCAGCAGATCCAACGCTACGAAGCCAAGGACTACCGCTCGACGAGCCTCGCCCGCCTGCGCGACATCGCTAATGCCCTAGGCGTCACGGTCGCCCAGCACGCTGAGCTGAACCCGTCGCCCGCCTGATTGTCGAGCGGAGAATATGTACCATCCATGTTGTACCGACACAGCGGTAAACAGCGGTACGTAGAGGGGAACAGCGGTCAATACGAAATGCGCTCTGAGTAGGTGAAAAGCCTTCTACCAGGTACGGAGCAATCGTTCGGATGTGGGCTCATAACCCGAAGGTCGCAGGTTCAAATCCTGCCCCCGCCACGAAGAGCCGTTCACATAAGTGCCCGGTTCACGTTCAGGAAAGTACCGAAATCCGTCCCACAAGGACGGATTTCGGCGTTTTCTAGCGATGAAACGCTCAAGGAACGTTGCCTGCGCTCAGGCTCGAGCATTACACGGAGGTGCGGTTCAGCGTATTACTGGCACTGCAGCAACTCGAGCAGGCCGAAAGATGTCGGGATGACACCCTGAGTGCGTTACTCCAGTAACGCGAGGCTGAGAAGATGAGAGAACACATTCTCAGCCACAGCGTGATTCCCGACATAGTCGGGTGGTTCGCCCATCGATGCGAAGCTGGCCTGTGCGTACGCTGAGTCGTCCGGACGGGGCTTCACTTTCACAAACAGCGGCAGGTTGTAACGAAACGCCAGCCAGGCTGCCCAGACGCGAGCTGTCCTGCCGTTTCCGTTCGCGAATGGATGGATGCGAATCCACTCTCCGTGTACCGCGGCCGTCAGCCGAATCACAGCCTGGAGTTCGGCGACAGTGGTGGGGCGGACGCCTGATGGGAGGGCGGCATCCAACGTATCGATAGCCGCACCGACCTGCCGCAGCAGCGTGACTACAGCCGGCTTCACATCCACAGATGGCAGGCCTCGCTTCGGACCAACCCGTACTTCGTACCCAACAAGCTCCGGGATGGTTCCGTCCCCGCGCAAGTGACCGACATAACCCGCGACTGGCACTGAGCAACCCGAGTAGAGGGTCGAATGCCAACCGAGTGCCTGTCCGAGATCCGGAACCGGCCGCAAAGGTGCTTCAGCTCGCAAGTTCGCTATCAGAACACCAGTGTTCGCCTTGATCCTCGCGATGTCCTCAGGCCGGTCGTCGTTCCACACGGGCCCCGGCACAGCTTGCCCTACCTACGGCCTAACTCGAACGCAGCCATTACCCCGAGCTCATCGGACGAGTATGCCCGGGTTGCTTCGGCAGTGGTGTGGATCGCAGTGACCTGGAGAGGGTCGCGGCCGACCTCGCCTGCAACGAAGCGTTCAACACTGCGATCGACGATGGCGCCGTACTGCGCTTCGGTCAGTTCGCTGAGGCGGCTCGCCGCTGCCGCCAGCTCATCGGCGACGAGCACACCACGTACCACGACCTCATGCTCGATAGCGCACTCGATGAACTCGTTCTGGCTGATCTGCTCTCGCTCAGCCAGCTCGCGCACCAATGAACGCAGGCGGGGGTCGCGTAGACGCAAAGGAAAAGTGGTCTTCACTGCCATACGAGAACTGTACCTGGACGCGCAGGTGATGTCAACCATGCCATATGACATCAGTATCTGACGGGACTTGTGGACACCTCCTTGACGTTGATCCGCGATACGGGCGTCAGACGGTGACACATTTTACTCATAACCCACCTCTGACCTGCGGTTTCGCGGAAAGTGTGGTTGGACGCCACCAAAAAGTGTGGTTTGGTGCACAACCCCACCACAAACATGGCCGCTGACCTGCCCGAAGGACTTATCTGAACACCCCACGAATCAGAAGGCTCAGACCCAACGGTCCGGGCCTTCTGTCGTTTGGTCGGCTTCCTCGATGGAGCATCGATCAAACCACTACCCGATAGCTGGAGCTCGATGCTCAGTGAAGCCAGCGTCCGGGGGCTGCTTGTCCCACGCTGAACGCTTCACCCGTTGCACTTACCCAGAAACTGGGGGTCGGCAAACGACTGAAGCGCGTCAGGTCGGTGGGGGTGGCGTCGAGCGGGTCAGCAGCACCACGCCGGCGTCAATCTGGGTGTCGTAGTAGTTGAAGCCGGTGCCGTTAGCCCGGCGGCCGCGCATCAGCTGATGGAGTCCAACGGCCTGTGCCGCAGACTGTGCGGCCTGGGCGTCGGGTACCTCGAAACCGAGGTGGAAGACGCCTTCGCCCTTGGTGTCGAGAAAGATCCGCTGCGGGCTCGGGTCGCCATTGGGTTGGCAGAGCTGCAGCTGGATGTTGGGCAGATTGCAGACGCGGTACTGCATTCCCAGGAAGCCGTCGCGGTTGGGCACGTCGAGGTCCACGTAGTCGACCAGCGGCGGGTACGCCTGCCAGGGTGCGATGCCGATCGACTCGTAGTAGGCCTGCGTGCGGTCGATGTCATGGACGACAATGCAGACGTGGTGCAGGTGGTTGAAGATCTCATTCACCGGTCAGTCCTCGACCGGCACGGTGTAGTTGAGGACGAGGCGGCCACCGTCGGGGTACACCGTCTGACCAGTCATGTACGAGGCGTCGTCGCTGGCGAGGAATGCGACGACTGATGCAACCTCGTCGGGCCTTCCGAATCGACCGGCTGGCGTGCGCGACATCACCATTCGATGCTCGTCGGCATTGCGGATGAACGGGCCGATGATCATCTCGGTGGCGATCGTGCCCGGCCCGACACCGCAGACCCGCACACCATACGGAGCGAGCGCAACCGATGCCGTTCCGGTCAGCTGGTTGAGACCGCCCTTGGAGATCGCGTACGTCGCCACGCGCGGGTTCGAAAGGCGTGAGTTGATCGACGACATGTTGATGATCACCCCACCACGACCCTGAGCAACCATCTGCCGGCCGGCCGCCTGCACACCGAGGAACGGGCCCTTCAGGTTGACCGCGAGCACCGCGTCGTAGTCGGCCTCGGTGATTTCGAGGAAGTCCTGCACCATCGCAATACCGGCATTGTTGACCATGATGTCGATGCCGCCGAACACGGCTACGGCTTCGGCGATGAGCGCGTCAACCTGTTGCTTGCTGGACACGTCGGTGACGGTCGCATGAACTCGATCCGGAGATCCGAGCGCTTCAGCCGCTGAAGACAATGTGTCGCCGTCGATATCGGCGATGACCACCTTCGCGCCGTCGGCCAACAGCCGTGTTGCACACGCCAGGCCGATGCCGCGCGCTGCTCCGGTGATCACGGCGACCTTGTTGTCGAATCTCATCTGTTTCCTCCGAGGGTTGAACTCCGCGACATGGATTAACATAGTGCCACTCGGCGGAGGTACAACAGAACGCATGGATGGTGACGAGTTGGAACGAGCAGTCGAGATCGACTGGCCGGCGAAAGTGCACGCAGTGCTCCAGCGCGCCGGCGTCACCCTCGTCAGCTACGTGCCCGATGCAGGCCACACGGCGCTGATCAACCTGTGCATCGCAGCGGAGGAAATCACCACGAATGTACTAACGACTGAAGAGGAGGGAATCGCGATCTCCACCGGCGCGTGGCTCGGCGGAACCCGATCTGCGATCCTCATGCAGTCATCCGGAGTAGGCAACTGCATCAACATGCTGTCTCTGCCGGTCATCGCTCGCACGCCTTTGCTGATGCTTGTCACGATGCGCGGCGAGTGGGCCGAGTTCAACCCGTGGCAGAACCCGATGGGCCGTGCCACGCAGCGCAGCCTGGAAGCGATCGGCGTCACCGTGCTGCGCGCCGACACCGCTCGCGATGTGATCGACACCGTCGAGCAGGCAACTACGATGGCTTACGACGGTGATCAGCAGATAGCGGTTCTCATCGGCCAACGGCTGCTCGGGGAGAAGAAGTGGTGATCGCGATGCATGCAGTCCTCGAACGGCGCGACGCCGTCGCTCGCCTGCTCGCCGACCGTGGCGACACCCTCGTCGTCACCGGTCTTGGCTCGTCGACCTACGACGTGCACGCCGCCGGCGACCACGATGCCAACTACTACTTGTGGGGGGCGATGGGTGGCGCATCGCTCGTCGGCTTCGGCCTGGCCCAATCCCAACCCGGTCGCAGGGTGCTCGTGATCACCGGCAACGGTGAGCAGCTGATGGCACTCGGAGGGCTGGGGACCATCGCTGCGGCCCGCCCGACCAACCTCGACATAGTCGTGCTCGACAACGAGCGATACGGCGAGACCGGAATGCAGACGAGCCACACCGGCCTCGGCATCGATCTCGCCGCCATCGCTGCCGCCATGGGTTTCGCGGACAGCCGAGTCGTGACGACGGACAGTGAACTCGCGCAGTTGATCAGCGATCGCGGCGCACCGTCCACGGGCCCGCGACTTGCGGTCGTGAAGATCCGACCGGAGTCCCTGCCGCGCAGCATGCCGTCGCGCGATGCGGTCTTCATCAAGAACCGGTTTCGCGCTCATCTGGGCCTGACGCCCAACTGATGTTCCGCAGCGGCCAGCCATGAGTTCGTCCAGCGCGGAGCGCGTCGTCATCGTCGGTGGCGCGATCGTGGGCAGCTTCTGCGCATGGGAGCTGCGACGCGCCGGCCACACCGGACCGATCACCGTGATCGACAAGGACATGTCCTACGAGCGGTCCTCGACGGCGCTGTCTGCAGCATCGATCCGCACCCAGTTCGGGACACCAACGTGCATCGCGATGAGCCTGCACGCTGTCGATCTGTTCAGAGACCTCGCTTCGCAGTTGGGCGACGACGACGCGCAGATCGGTTACGTAGAAGGCGGGTACCTGATCCTCGGAGCACCCGACCAAGTCGTCGAGCGCGTTGCGGCCGCCGAAATGCAGCGGTCGCACGGCGCCGACGTTGTTGCCCTCACCGGTGACGCCTTGGCGTTGCGCTTTCCACAACTCGATTTCGACGGCGTCGGTATCGGGACCCTCGGCCTGTCCGGCGAGGGATGGTTCGACGCCTGGAGCCTGTTGTCGCTTGTCAAGCGCGCCGCCCGCCGTCTGGGTGTGGAGTACCTCGAGGCAGCTGTGACTGGCTTCGAGGTCAGCAGCGATGCCGTGACCGCGGTGCAGTTGGCCTCGGGTGAGACGGTCGCGTGCGATGTGTGCGTGCTTGCAGCGGGGGCCCTGTCGGGTCGATTGGCGGCGCTCGCAGGTATCGACCTGCCGGTCGTGCCGAAGAAGCGGTCCGTGTTCAACTTCCAGGCTCCGGTATTGCGGCTCTGCTTTCCGATGTTGTTCGACACGTCGGGCATCTGGGTGCGACCTGAGGGCGACGGGTTCATCGGCGGCATCCAGCCCGCCGCGCACGACGACCCTGACGCCGACGACGACTTCGATCCACACCACGACATGTTCGAAGAGGTCTACTGGCCGTTACTCGTGCAGCGGATCCCCGAGATGGACAAGCTTCGGCTGCGTCGTTCGTGGGCCGGCCACTACGAGGTCAACGTGCTCGACCACAATGCGATCATCGGGCCACACGATCAACTCCACAACCTGATGTTCGCCACCGGCTTCTCCGGGCACGGGGTGATGCATGCTCCGGCCGCCGGACGGGGTATCGCCGAGATGGTCACCACCGGCGGGTACAAAACGATCGACCTGACACCGCTCGGATGGGATCGAATCCGCGACCGGCGTCCTATGTTCGAGACGATCGTCTACTGAGATGGCATCCACACGATGGAGACACGACGACAGGAGTCCACGATGCGCACGATCGATCTGAATTCTGACCTCGGTGAAGGCTTTGGGCCGTGGACGATGGGCGATGACGCGGCGATGCTGTCCGTGGTCAACAGCGCCAACGTCGCCTGTGGCGGACACGCCGGCGACACCGAGACGATGTTCACGATCTGCCGCACAGCCGCCGATCGCGGTGTGGTGATCGGTGCTCACCCGTCGTACGTCGATCGTGAAGGATTCGGCCGGCGAGTCATCCCGATGAAGCCCGACGAGATCGGGCGGATGGTTGTCGCACAGGTCGGCGCACTTGCCGCCATCGCCCGACTCGCGGGGACAGAGGTGCGCTATGTGAAGCCGCACGGCGCACTCGGCAACGTGGCCGCAGCGGATGCCGACGTCGCCATCGGCATCATCGACGCCGTCCGCGCAGCGTTCCCCACAATGGCGATCTTGGCTATCTCCGGCACGCAGCTCGAGGTCGTTGCCCGTGCCGCGGGCGTCGAGGTGTACTCCGAGATCTTCGCCGACCGCGCGTATCAGCCGAACGGTTTGCTCGTGCCACGCAGTGAGCCGGGCGCGGTGATCCACGATGCCGAGCAGGCAGCGCAGCGGCTGGTCGCTTTCGTCGAAAGCGGTCGGATGGCCGTGATCGGCGGCGATCCGATCGAACTCGCTGCCGATTCGGTGTGTGTCCACGGCGATACACCAGGCGCAGTCGAAATGGCACACGTCGTGCGCGACCGACTGATCGACGCCGGACTCGCAACGCGCCCATTTCTGCCGGCATGACCATGACACCAGTTGTCGTGCCTGTCGCCGACCACGGCGTACTCGTCGTCTTCGACGACCAGATCAGTGACGAGACCCACGCTCGAATACTCGCTCTTGATGCCGCGCTGGCCCGCAACCCGCCGGCAGGACTGACGGAGGTCGTGCCGGCGATGACCACGTTGCTCGTCACATTCGACCCGCTCGTCACCGACCACACCGCTATCACTGCCCTTGTGCACGACAACCTCACCGCAGCGAACGTGACCTCACGAGGAGTCGCTCACGTGATCGACGTGTGTTACGACAACGAGCACGCGCCCGATCTGGAAGCGCTCGCGACGCGCGCCGGGATAGTCGCCGAAACTGCTATCGCTGCTCACCTCGCGGGCACCTACACCGTGGGCATGTACGGGTTCGCTCCGGGCTTCGCCTATATGTACGGCACGCCCGCACTTATCCAGCAGCCACGCAACCCGACTCCGGGACCGCTCGTGCCCGCCGGAAGCGTGATCATCGCCGGACAACAATGCTTGATCATCCCGATCGCCATGTCGACCGGATGGTTCGCGATCGGTCGCAGCGCCGCATCGGTGTTCACGGCCGATCACGACAAGCCGTTCCTGTTCAACGTGGGTGACACCGTCACCTTTCGACGGATCGACGGAAACGATCTCGATTCCCGCCTCGCCGAACAAGACGCTGGCACGCGATGAGCACTGCCGTATTGCACGTCCGCAGATCCGGTCCACTGGTGACGATCCAAGACGCAGGGCGCCCTGGGCTGATGCGCTACGGCATTCCTGCCTCGGGGCCGATGGACTCCTTCGCGCATGCCGCCGCAAATCTCGTACTCGGCCAGGCACCGACGGACACCGCCATCGAAGTCTCACTGGGCGGACTGTCCGTCACCTGCTCTGCGGCGCCGGTGACCATTTCCGTCTGCGGCGGAGAATTCGCCGTCGACCACGCCGGCGAACGATGCGCCCCATGGACAGTGCGCACTCTCGTCCCAGGGGACACGCTCACCATCTCCGCCGGCACACGCGGTAGTTGGTGCTACCTCGCAGTCGTCGGAAAAATTGTCGCGCGCGAATGGCTCGGCAGCACCTCGGCCCACGTGCGCGCCGGCCTCGGCGGTGGTCTCGTGAGCACGGGCGACGAGATAGTCATCGAATCGGCAGAGGTAGACGACGCCCGTGAAGGCCCGATAGAACCACCCGCGATTGCCCGACCCACTCAGGTTCTGCGTGTCGTCCTCGGACCGCAATCCGAATGCTTCGGGCCCGATGCCGCCGATGTGTTGCTCGCCAGCACCTACGTCCTGACCGCCGCCTACGACCGGATGGGCGTGCGCCTTGCCGGCGCACACCTGCCGATCAAGGACGCCCTGGCAATTCCCTCGACCCCTATCGTGCGCGGCTCGCTCCAGGTCACGGGAGACGGCGTGCCCACCCTGTTGTTCGCCGACCACCAAACGACCGGTGGCTACCCGAAGATCGCCACGGTGATCGCGGATGATGCCAGCCGTGCGACGCAGCTTCGCTCAGGCGACACCGTTCAATTCATGCAACTCGATCCCGCGGCTGCGATACAAGCCGCACGATCAGCCGCCGCCAGCCGGGCGCAACACCTCGCCGTCATGGGCGACCGCCCCGGCCTACAAACCCGCCGACTCCTCAGCACCAACCTCATCGGCGGTGCGTTCCACAAGTCTCAATCCCGCCCTACTCTCGACGAACCTCACCCGAGATTCAGTCCCCGTCAGGGCTGACATTCGTCGCTGAAATCGGGGTGGCGGCTCTGGTGCAGTACGGCCATGACGAGAAGCCGATCACCGAGGATGCGGTAGCGAACGGGAAGCCGTCGGCTGGAACCTTGCGCTCGATGATCTCATCGTGGCCGTCACGAAGCACGGGCTTGCCGGCGCTCGGCCATCGCGACGTCCGGACGACGGTTGCGTGGATTGCGCCGAGGAAACGGTTGCCGAGACCGTCCTCCTGAGCCCTTTACCAGGTCCGGGCGTCCAAGAGGTCGAGGTCGACAAGTTCGTGGTATTCGACGCGAAGGCTCACGCGTGGCGCTGGGCGCGGCGGTCGGTGAACCTTTGCTCGATGTCGCTCCAGGGCAGCGTGGCTGCCTCGCCGGATTCGAGCAGCGCTGCGCGTCGTTGTGTCTCTGCCGACCACAGCTGGTCGATCTCGTTCACGTTGCCAGCTTCGCTGTCGAGGCTGGCGAGCAGATCTGAGGCGATTCGCGCTCGCTCCTGGGCGGCGAGCGCGAGCACCTTTTCGCGCAGGTCGTCAGCGGTCTTGGCCATGACGACCTGCTACCCGAGCCCAGCGTGCGGTCGGAGGTGAGCGTACGGGCCAACGGGGGTCATCGTCGGCGAGCGGCTCGGGTCAGGCAGACTTCTTCAGTGCGCTCACGTAATCATGCGCCTGCTCGACCTTGGTCATCTGGCGCATCACGACCGCCTTGAACTCCGGTGAGATGTCGGCCTTCACTGCGTCGCGGTATTGCTCCATCGCGTGGTCTTCGCCGCGCTCGGCAGATGCGATCACCGCGTCGGCGTTCGTACCGGTCAGTGCATCCTTCAGGCCCATCCACCCACGATGCAGTGCGCCAGCGGCGGTGCCGCTCTCGGCCGGGGCGTCGCCGTAGTTCTTGGCCATTTCCTTCAATTCGGCGGCCATTTGGCCACGCTCGGTTGCGAACACGGCGAACCGTGCGGCCACGTCGGGCCGTTTGTCGTCGGCCAGTTTGGTGGCCGCAGCCTCGAATCCGTTCTTTCCATCCTCCAGTGTTTGGATGAGCGAATTGCAGGTGTGTTCGTCGTTGGACATGTCAAAACTCCTGATACGGGATGGATCGGACGGGCTCCGGTCGCATTACAGAATTCCCCGATCGGTCTCGATCTAAACCTTCCTCGAACGCTGCATCGTCAGGACAACGACATCACGCGATGAATCGCAACTGGTCGGGCCATGCCCTTCAACTCGATTGATCCCGCCGACTCGGTAATGACGGCGTCGCTGAGTGGAGCGACGGCCCGTTCTGAGGCCAGTACCTCGCCGCCCTGGGCTTGGCCGCACAGGCGGGCGGCCAGGTTCACCACCGTGCCGATGGCGGTGTATTCGAAGCGACCCTCGAACCCGATTTGACCGCAGGTGGCGTACCCGGTGGCGATGCCCACTCCGAGCCGCAGGTCGTGTCCGCGACGCTTCCACTCCTTGGCCAACCGCTCGACGCGATCACGCATCGCGAGACCGAGGATGAGTGCGCGCCGTTCGGGTTGCTCGCACGGGATGGGATCGTTGAAGAAAACCATCATCCCGTCGCCCGTGAATTGCGACAGAGTTCCACCCTGTTCGAAGATGACGGGACCGACAGCGTCGTGCATCTGCTGGAGCACCGCCATCACGTCCTCGGGCTCGGAACGCTCGGCGAACGAGGTGAAGCCGCGTAGGTCACAGAACAGTACGGTGATCTCGGCACGATGGCTCTGCAGCATCGCCGTGCCGCCCGCTGCCATCACTTCCGCCAACTGCGGCGGTACGAATCGTCGCATCAGGCTGAACCGCTCCACCTCTTGTACCTGCTCGGCCACGCGTCGCTCGAGTTCTGCGTTCCAGGCAGCGACCTCCGCGAGGAGGTCTCGTTCGGCGTCGCGCAAGCGCTTCTTCTCGATACACGCCGCCACGCGCGCCTTCAGTAACACCGGATCGAAGGGTTTAGGGAGGTAGTCCTCGGCGCCTGCCTCGATGCAGCGGACGATGCTGGCCAGGTCGTCGAGCGCCGAGATCATGATCACCGGGATGTGGCGGATCGCGGGGTCGCCACGGTGATGCTCCAACACCGCGAAGCCGTCGAGCCGCGGCATCATCACGTCGAGGAGGACGAGGTCGATGCCGCTGTCGGGTTGCGCCAGGCATTCGAGTGCCTCCACTCCGTCACGGGCCTCGACGACCCCGTAGCCCAACTTGGCCAAGCGGCGGCCGAGCACGTTGCGGTTCGCCTCGTCATCGTCGACCACGAGCACGGTCTCCAACCGGCCCGGCAACGGCGCTGCCGCATCACCCATCTCGCGCTGTACCAGGGGCGGCCCTTTGGTGAGTCGATTCGCGAGCGAGCCGAGCCGGGCTGCGGCCACCACGAGCCGTTCGAGATCGTCGGCGGGCAGTGACGACGTGGTGGATAGGGCAGCCGTCAACGACTCGAGTCCAGCGACCTGTTCGATGAGCGATTCAAGTGATGCGCCGTCGCTGCCACCGTCCCCGGGACCGTCGCCTTCAGCGCCGTCACCGAGAAGCGCGGGCAGCAACTCGAGCACCGCGCGAGCGTGGTCGCGCACGGCCGTGAGCATGTGTGCGTCGTCATCGTTGACGTCGTCCTCCTCGAGCAGCAGCTCCGCGTACCCGATCAGATGGTTCACCGGCGTGCGCAGCTCATGGCGCAGTTCGCGTGCTTCGTCCGGAGTCACGCTGGCGGCTCCACACCAAAAGTTGCCATCTTCGCCAGCAGCCGCGGTAGGTCGACGGGCTTGGTGTCGTAGTCGTTGCAGCCGGCCTCCATCGCCTTCTCGCGGTCGCCGGGCATGGAGTGAGCCGTGAGCGCGATCACCGGCAGGTGCGCGATCGCCGTGTCCGCTCGGATCGCTCTCGTGGCTTCCCATCCGTTCATCACCGGCAGGCTCATGTCCATCAGCACCAGGTCGGGCATCTCCGCGCGAGCCATGGCGACGCCCTCGCCCCCATCGACAGCGATCACCACCTCGAAGCCGCGCCGTTCGAGTCGACGCGACAACATGTCGCGGTTCATTTCGTTGTCCTCGACGATCAGAATCTTCGGCATTCAGCTGGCCTTCCCGTGGCGTGGCAGGGTGACGGTAAAGGTCGAGCCCACACCGATCTCACTGGTGACGGCGATATCGCCGCCCATCATCTCGCAGAAATTTCGGCTGAGCGCGAGGCCGAGCCCGGTGCCGCCATACTTGCGCGTGGTCGACACGTCGGCCTGCGAGAAAGCCTCGAAGAGGTTGTCCATCTGCTCGTCGGTCATACCGATGCCGGTGTCGGTGACGGCGAAGTCGACTGAGTCGGCGTGGCTGGCGATCGCGAGTCTGATGGTCCCGCCGTCGGTGAATTTGGCAGAGTTCGAGAGGAGGTTGAACAGCACCTGCTTCACCTTCACCAAATCGGCATCGAAGGCGCCGACATCGGCCGGACAGTCAAGCACGAACGTGTTGCGGTTCTTTTCAACCAGCGGGCGCACGATCTGGTCGACCTCGGTGACCATCGCGGCGATGTCGATGGACTCGACGAACAGGTCCATCCGCCCGGCTTCCACCTTGGCCAGATCGAGGATGCCGCTGATGAGCGTGAGCAGGTGCTTGCCAGCCGACTGAATTTTGCCGAGGTCCGCCAGGAACTGCTCGGTGCCGAGGTCTGTGCACTCCTCGGCGATCAGTTCGGCGTACCCGATGATCGCGTTGAGCGGCGTGCGCAGTTCGTGCGACATGTTGGCCAGGAACTCGCTCTTGTGCCGCGACGCGATCTCGAACTCCTCGGTCTTGGCCTGCAACTCGCTGAACAACCGGGCGTTCTCGATCGCGATCACGGCTTGGTCGGCGAAGGTCTGCAGCAGCTGCTTCTCGGAGTCGGTGAACCAGTGCTCCCCGAGCTTCGTCACGGTGAGCAGCCCGAGTGGACCGTCGGCGCTCATCAGCGGAATGACGGCGACCGAGAACATGCCGAACCGTTCGAAATTCGCACGAGTTGTTGCGTTGCCTTCCCCTCGGTTGAAACCGAAGCGTGGGCGTCCTTCCAGTGCCAGATCGAGGAAATATGCGTCGCTGTCTTCGAGGAACGACATACCTGCGCCGACAGGGAACTCTGTGGCCTTGCTCAGCCATTCGCCGTCGAGCAGCGCCGTGGTGGTCACATCGGCCGCCAGCATGTGGTGGACCTGTTCGGTCAATTCGTTGAGCACCGCGTCGAGATCGAAAGCGGAGCGGCTGATCGTCTGCAGCACCGCAGCGACGGCGGTTTGCTGTTCGAGCGCTGCGCTCACCTCGCGGTTGCTTTGCTCCAACGCGTTGAAAAGTCGTGCGTTGTCGATGGCGATGACGGCCTGATCGGCGAACGACTGCAGGATCGCTGTGTGACGATCGTCGAACCGACGATGGGAGTACCGGTTCAGCACGACGAAGCCGATCGGCCCGTTGCGACCCGTCAGCGGCACGGCGACCCCCGAGACCGCGTCCGTACCAGGGCGCTGCGCCCGGATGATCTTGGCGGTCAGCGGGTAGTCAGCTTCCCAGGCCTCGATTGCACCGTCGACGTGTATGGTCCGGTTCTCCGCGTATGCCGCTCCCGGCACGCTGTCCGATAAGTACACACCGTCGTCGGCGGCGACCAATCCGCTCACGTCGTTCCACATCTGCCACGATCCGGACTCCAAGAACCCAATGGACGCATAGTCGGCGTCGCACAGCCGACGTGCGGCCCCAGCGATCGCCGGCAGCGTGTTGGCTATGTCACCGGGAGATATGCCGATCACGCGCATTACCTCAGCCGAGGCCGTCTGCTGCTCCAACGCCTCGTTCACCTCACGGTTGCGCTCCTCCAATTCACGGAACAACCGGGCGTTCTCGATCGCGATCACCGCCTGGTCGGCAAACGTCTGCAGCAGCTGCTGCTCGGAGTCAGTGAAGCGGACGTCACCGACTCGAGTGACGGCGACCGCGCCAAGGTTGTCGCTGCCACTGACTAACGGGATGATGCCGAACGACAACGCCGATACACCCATCCGCCGCAGCTCCGCGTGGACCTGCGGCAAACCGCCCCGTGGCCCGCCCGAACGAGTGGTGAAGAAGCGAGGTTGCCTGCTCTCGATCACCTGGGAGACGAACTCCAACGATCTCTGGGCGAACGCCAGGTTGACCGGGCCCCCACGCTGGCGGCCGGCGTGAGCACGCCGTCCTGGTAGACGTTCAACACCGTGCGGAGCCCGCCGACCAAGCGGTGGGCTTGGTCGGCCAGCGCGTTGAGCACGACATCGAGGTCGAAGGCGGAGCGGCTGATCGTTTGCAGTACGGCAGCAACGGCGGTCTGTTGCTCGAGTGCAGCGCTCACCTCGCGGTTGCTCTGCTCCAATTCACGGAACAAGCGGGCGTTCTCGATTGCGATCACTGCCTGGTCGGCGAACGTCTGCAGCAGTTGCTGCTCGGATTCGGTGAAGCGCGCGTCGCCGAGCCGGTTGACCGCGATCGCGCCCAGGCCGTCGGTGCCGCGCATCAACGGAACGACCCCGACGCTGATCGATCGCCCTTCGAGCCCGCCCAGCACCTGCGCGAACCCTCGAATGGCGGCGAGTGGGCCATCTGGACGGATGGTGACGTACCGGGGAACGCCGCCCTCTATCACCTTCTCCGTCTCGCCGCTGGTGCTCGGCCAGTCGATCTGCTCCGGGTCGAAGGGCCCGGTGAACGCCACCTGCTGGAGCTCGTCATCGCGGAACATCGAGATCAACGTGTAGTCGCCACCGACCATCCGGTTCGCCTGCTCCGCCAGTTCGGCGAGTACGACGTCGAGGTCGAACGCGGAACGGCTGATGGTCTGCAACACCGCAGCGACCGCGGTCTGTTGTTCGAGCGCTGCGCTCACCTCGCGGTTGCTCTGCTCCAGTTCGTGGAACAGGCGGGAGTTCTCGATCGCAATCACGGCCTGATCGGCGAACGTCTGCACGATCCCCTCATCCAAATTTGTGAACGGTCGGCGCTCTTTGCGGAACAGCGAGAACACTCCCGTGAAGCTGCCGGACAGAGTGAGTGGTACGAGCAGAGCTGCCTGTGGTCGGAGGCGGGAGAGGAAATCGAAGTCGGGTCGGGCAGCCGGAAAAGTCAGCGCTCGTGCTCGGTATTGCTCGACGACGTCATCGATCTCGAAGTCCGTTCGCAGCAGATCCCCGGCCGCAGCCCGCTGCACGACGTGGTCGACACCGACGGAGTAGTCGACCTCTCGTACGGCAGCGACCTGCTCGGGAGGTAACCCGTGGCTCGCGCCCAACTCGAACCGACCGCCACGCTCGTGCCACACCAATCCCCAATCGGCGTCACAGAGGCGGGCGGCGATGCCGAGCACCTGGCTGAGTACCGGTTCCAGATCGGTCGGCGAGCTGCTGATGATCTCCAACACCTCGGCGATCGCCGTCTGCTGCTCGAGCGCGGTCGTCACCTCGCGGTTGCTCTGCTCCAGCTCGTGGAACAGGCGGGAGTTCTCGATCGCGATCGCGGCCTGCTCTGCAAACCCCTTGAGGATTATGCCGTGGCGCTCTTCGAATGGCCGCACTTCGAATCTGACGACGGCAAGCTGACCGAAGTGCTCGCCCCCGCTGACGAGCGGGACCGTGAGCATGCTTCGCGCCGTCGGGTCGTCCACCAATTCGCGTCCGTCGTCGATGAAGACCGGCGTCACTCCATCCGCTCTTGACGTGCGAGGTATCCGTGTGCCCAGAAGGTGGTGGCCATCAGCGTTACCGACCGCAACAAACTCCCACTCGTCGCCCACCAGACGCTGCACGCTGGCCGTGTCGGCGTCACAGAGATTCATCGCCATCTGGATGATGCCGTCGAAAACTGCCTGGAGGTCTCCCGGGTTGTCGCTGATCAGACGCAGCACCTCGCTGGTGGCGGTTTGCAGCTCCAGTGATTCGGCGAGCTCACTGAACAGACCTGCATTGGAGAGAGCGACTGCGGCGTGGTCGGCGAAGGCTCTGAGTACGCGAATAGCGTGGTCGTCGAAGGGATCGACCTTCGAGCGCGACAGCGTCATCTGGCCGAAGTGACGGCCGCCGATGAAGAGTGGAATGGAGAGCAGGCTTCCCACCGGCGGCAATCCCTGCAATGCCTCAGGCAAGACGACCTGGCGGGCATCGGGGACGGCGGTGACCTCGTTGAGAGCACCCGCCTCGGCAAAGCCGATGCTGTCGGAGATTGGCCACCGTGCGCCGATCCACGGCTTGGTGTCAGGGTCGGACGTTGCTAGGAAGGTGGCGTGCCCGTTCTCGACTCGGTTGATCGAAACGCCGTCGGCGCCGCTCAGCCGGGCCGCTTCGTCGAGCAGACCGTCGAGCACAGTGATCAGGTCGCCAGGGTTCGCGCTGATCAGACGCGGCACCTCACTGGTCGCGCTCTGCAGTTGCAGTGACTCGTCGAGCTCCGCGTTGCGGGCGGCGAGCTCGTCGGTGAGGGCTCGTTCGCGTTGGCGCAGTACCTCCAGCTCGTCAGACGCCTCCGTCATGGCGTGCCCCCCGTCCCATGTCGCAACCGTAGTCGCCCCAGCTTGGTGTTCGTAGCGTGCGGTCCGGTTCGATCTGCCAGCGCAGTTGAGTCACATATTCTGGTGGTATGGACGACAAGCTTGCCGACAACTTCATTCGATTGATCGACGACTCTGCTGCCAACGGTGTTCCGGAGATGCACTTCCGCTTTTGGCGTCGGGCTGATCAGTCGGCTCGCGACGAGTACCTCGAAGGGTTCCGGTCCGACGCTGACGCGATGGCCTGGTTTGCTGATGGGTACCTCGGCGACGACCCGAACTTCGACGCCCTGTTGGAGATGCCGGCCGACACGCTCGGCTTCCAGTACGCGCAGCACATCGTCAGCAACAACCTGTCGCTCACCCTCGCCCGCGACTACCGCGACGCGCACGAATCATTGGACGCTGCAGGCCGACTCGACGACATGCCTGTCGAGGTGAAGTACGCAGTGGTCCGCGGTTTCCAAATCCACGACTACTTCCACATCCTCACGGGATACCTCACCGACGGACGCGGCGAGATGGCACTTCAGGCATTCACCCTTGCGCAACGCAGGTTGCCGTACAGCAGCCTGTGGATGGCCACACTCACGTCACAGATGACGTTCAAGCATCCGCGCATGACGGATGCGGTGATGGACTGCATCACAGATGGCTGGCAGCGTGGCCGTACAGCGCGGAACCTGAACTACACGCGATGGGAGGAACGCCTCGGTGAACGGGTCGACGACCTACGCGCCGAGTACGGCCTCGCCGCCTGACCGCGTCACGGTTGCAGTGATGGCATCGCTCCCGGGGCGGCAGTCTCGGTGATCGTTCCGGTCGTTGGGTCGATGTGGGCGATCTTCACGTCGACCACTTTGCCAGCGTTGACCACACCGATCGAGGCGATGATCCGTTGGCCGTAGGGTGTGCAGTGGGCCTCACCGGGGCGACGTCGAGTGATGGTGTAGTCGACGTTGGTGATCTGAGTCAGGCGTGACCCGTCGGCGGTGATGGTGTATAGCTGCGACTCCTCGACTCATTGGAAGCCGTCGAGATCCCACGAGGCCAACAAGATTCGGTCGTCAGTGGGGTGCCACCGTGAATAGCCAGCGAACAGCTTCGGATCGATGAGCCCACGGGGAGCATCGTCGGTGGCGGGATTCGTGTCGACCAGCACGATCTCGCTCTTGGTTCGAACGTTCTCGGTGGCGTAGGTTTAGGTCTCGAGGGCGGCGGCGACGGTCCCCAATCCCCGTTGTCAGCGCGGTCGAACTGCGTGACAAGAAGGTGCGAGTCGGCGTGTGAGAACGACGGGAAGGACGCTTCCACACAGGGTGAAGCCGCGCAGACGGCCCGTTCCGTAGGTTCGGATCCGTTCGCGTTGGCGGCCCACACGCTGGCCGTGTCGCTATTTCCCAACACTTCCCACGTGAACGTCGATCCGTCATGCGACCAGTTCGAGTGCACCGCTACGCCGTTCGCGTCGGGCACCACCCGCGCTGGTGGCGCAGCGAGGGTCCCGTCTCATGCGCCCCGGATACAACGCATGAGTGGCCCTTTTGGGTCCGCGTTCAAACGTCGCTCATTACGCAACGCGCATCGACGCCGACGCCGACGACGACCAGGCATGGAGGAGGTACTCCGCGAACCACCGTTCCACCTCGAGCACGCAGGCCGCTCCGAACATCACCTCGTGCCCTTCGTCTGGTTCATTGCACAGGTGTGCAGCCGCGAGTTCTGCCACGAGCACTTCGTGTTCGGCATCGGCGAGCACGTGCACGTCGTAGAAACGTGCGGCCCGATCGGTTCCGCCCATCTGCCGGAGCGCGCGGGCGTATCGTCTCATCGGCTCCACCGAGGTCATTTCGAACACTGCGAGGTGCCCGACCAAGGCGCTTCGAAGGCGTCGGTTCAAACCGAACATGGAGACCAGGTTGCTCACGGCAAGTGCGCTCGAAGGCAGGCTGGCGAGATAAGCGTTTGGACGGTTGTCCAACCCGAACTCCACCATGGTCTGTGCGAACAGCTCTGAGTGCATCACCCGGTCCACCTCGTCGGCGCCGTACTCGCCGGCCTGGATCTGGACGAGCCGCTGTTTGGCGTCACCGCGTAGGCGCGGAATGCCAAAGGTGTGTCCGTCGCCCTCCTTCAACTGGTAGGCCGAACGGTGACGTACCAACTGGCGCATTTGGTCCAAGGTGCCAGCGAGTTCCATGTGGCGCGACAGCGACGGTCCGTCGTCACAGGCAATGAGCCGGCGAACGCAACCGGCCACATTGTCACTGGTCACCGTTGCTTCGAATTTGCCCACACGCCGACGCAGGGTGTGCTCGACCGCATGCTCAAGTCGGCCACGGAACTCGATGAGCACTGGGTCCCACTCGGCATTGAACGACGGTGCGATGTCGCCGAAGTGGGACTCGTAGCAAAGGTACAACGCGGTCTGCGCGTCATCGGACAGCGCGTCGCCGAGCTGAGTCGGTGATGGACCGGCGTAGCCGATCAAGTGGTCGACCACCCAGCCCGACAGGGGGCCACGTCGCCCGACGGCGCCCAAGTCGACTGGAGCCTCGAGTGTGGAGGATGTGTTCATGGGTGAGGATGTACCCCTCTGCCGACGGGGTCAAACCGGTTGGTTCTCGGCTGCGCCTACCGACGGTTGCGGCCGGCCAGAGCGGTGATGATCATGCCAGCCAGTGCTGCACCCACGACCACGACCCACACGGGCGCTTGGGCGTGCCCGACCACGTATCCGATGCGCACCTTGCTGCGGTTGTCGAAACCGACAAGCACTAACGCGACCAGAACCCCGATTGCGAGTAAGAACCGAAACGTCCTCGCGAGGTCACGGCGATGCACCGCGCCCGCATTGTCAACAACGGCGTCGTGAGCCATTTTCTACCTCCTGTTGCGCACTTATGCCCGATTCTTGCGGTGGCCAAACGGGCGTTCTCGCGACATGACCGAGCGATGGTTCAAGGTTTGAATGCGGTTCGCAGAGGGGTACCGCGCCACCATGGCTATGAGTAGTGAGCAGTCGTCCACGGCAACGGTATTCACCACTCGTCAGATTCAAGCCGCGTGGGCCGTGCACGCCCTGACCGCGCTCGGCGTCATCATCGGCTACGAGGGACTGAACTCGGTCATCGAGGGTCACGCCCGCGCGGCGATTCTGTGGCTCGTGGCGGCGCTCGTGCTCGACGGGGTGGACGGGCCGCTGGCACGCAAGCTCGATGTGCGCAATCGCATCCCCACTCTCGATGGCAATGCACTCGACTTGATCATCGACTACTTCACGTGCACCATCGTGCCGGTCGCCTTCCTCTACCGCTTCGACTTCCTTCCCGATAACACCGTCGGACCCGTTGGATTCACGATGCTCTTTGTGGGCGCGCTGTGGATGGCACGTACGGATCAAGAAACCGAAGACGGCTGGTTCAACGGCTTCCCTGCCGAATTCAACATGATCATTCCGACCCTGTTCCTCATCGGGGCCAACCAGTGGATCAATCTCATCGTGTGTGTCATCTTCTCGGTGCTCACCCTGTCGCGCGTGCAGTTCGCCCACCCGGTGTCGGTGCGGGAGAATCGCAACATCTCGTTGCCAATGATGGTGGTGTGGCTTGCGGCGATGGTCACCCTTGCAATCGCCCAGCACAACATCGCGGCCGTTCGGGTTGTACTGATCATCGCCCCGATGTGGACTGTCGCGCAGGTCGTTCACCGGTTTGCGATGCGCCCCAATAGGCCGCGCCCAGTGTGGCGTCGTTTGACCTAGTTGTGACAACCCCCCGCGATCGCGCGAGCGGTTTTTGTTTGTCGAGAGCCGAACTTGGACGGGGTAACCCCTACACCTCAAACCCCCCCACAAAAGGCCCCTCATGATTACCCAATTCCGACCTCAACTCACCCCGCGTCGTCTTGCTCGCTCCCTTTTCTTCACCGGAGCCGCTCTCGCATTGAGTGGTGGTGCATTCGTGTTAGCGAGCGGTACGTCCTTCGCGGCCGGCGTCGGTCCGGGCTCGAGCGTCACCGTGAATAACGTGCCGTTCTCGAGCGCCGGGCAGAGCTGCGACCCGACCCGTGATGGGTGGCACTTCATCATGAACCAACTCGAGTATCCAGTCGGCTCCGTGATCGATAGCAACGACTTCGGACCGCTCATGATCACTTACTCCGACGGGAGCAGTGGGGTTGGCGCGTTCACCGACCTCTCGGGCAGCAACACGACGCACTTCCTGAGCAACGACCCCGCCCACCAGACCGGTAACTTCACGGTCACCTCCGTAACCATGACCTTCCCGGCCGGCACTGACATCACCGGATACGGAAACTTCGTCCTCAGCCATCCGCCGTGCGAAACGGTGACGACGGAGGCGCCGACGACGACCACAACTGAGGCGCTGACAACGACCACAACGAAGGCGGTGGCCCCCACAACGGCCACGATGGCCCGTGCTTTGTCCGAGGCGCCTGCAACGACAACCACTACGCCGATCGAAGTCCTCTTCGGGGGCGAAGGGTCAGCTGCAGCTGCGTCTCCCACGGCCCGGCAACTGCCGACAACCGGTACTGAATCAGGCCAGCTTGCACTCTTGGGTGTTGCAATACTCGGCCTCGGCCTGACCCTGTTGGGCGTTGCCCGGCGGTACGGCCCAGTCGGTAGCTGAACAGACAACGCCGGACACGTCCAATGCTCACGGCGCTGACTCAAGTGACGGAAGGTCCGGATTTCGCGGTCCGGGCCTTCCGTCGACATGCGATCGGCGGGTCGGCGACGTGGTTCGCCGGGCTCACGTCGAGGCGATCAGAGCGACGGAAGTTGTTGCTGCACTCCGACCAGTGAAGCGAGCGGGTCTCCGACCTTGGCGAGGCGTGCCCCAATCGTGTCGATGGTCCATCGGTCGGGACGAAGCTCCGGATCGTCGAGTTCATCCCATGTCACCGGCACGGACACGGGTGCGCCGAACGCAGGGCGCACGCTGAACGGGGCGACCAACGTCTTGTTGATCGCGTTCTGCGTGTAGTCCAGACGGATGCGACCCTCGCGGTGGTCCTTGCGCCATTCCCAGCTGACCAGTTCGGGCACCATGCCGCCGATGATACGTGACAACTGTTCCACCCAATCGCGCGTCTCATCGAAGCTATAACCGTCGGCGACCGGTACCCAGATCTGGATGCCACGCTTTCCGGTGACCTTCGCGCCGGCGTGCACGCCAAGATGCTCGAGTGCCGTGCGGTGCAGTCGCGCGAGCGTCAGGACGTCATCGAAGTCGGTGTGCTCGCCGGGGTCGATGTCGATCATCGCCCACGTCGGCTGGCTCGGGTGGTCCGTCGTCGAAGTCCACGCATTCAGTTCGATCGCACCGAAGTTCGCGGCCCATGCGAGCGCAGCGGCGGTGTCGAGAACAGCGTAAAACTCGGTTTCTCCCCGGTCGGCGTGCTGGTTCTGCCAACGACGCAACCACGTAGGCGCATGGGCCGGCACGGCCTTGTGCCAGAACCCGGCCTCGGTGATGCCATCCGGATAGCGGTGCAGGTTGATCGGGCGGCCAGCAAGATAGGGCAGGATGACGGGCGCCTGGGTCACGTAGTAACGGATCAGGTCGCGTTTGGTGATGGCTCGGTCTGAATCGTGCGCGGGGAACAGCACCTTGTCGAGGTTCGTGACGCGCACAGCGTGCTCGCCGATGGTCACGTCGCCTCCCTTCGATGGCAAATCGTCGAGCCCGCGAAGCTCATCCTCTGTCGCGACTCGCGACAGCGTCGTGACCGATCCAGTTGCCGCCGGGGCAGATCTGACCTCGGCGTTGGTCCGGCCGGTCTTCACCGAACACGGATACCGCTCTGGATCCCAGCCCGTAACAGCGTGGTCGTCGTGCTTGTGGATCAGTATCCATTGCTCGTGATTACCCACGGGTCCGCGCCTCACGAGTGCGAAGCGTCCGCTGAGCTTCTCGCCCTGTATGTCGAAGTGAAGGTCGCCGGATTCGACCGCCTCGAGAGGGTCAGACGCATTCGCGAGGTCCCACGTACCCCAGTCCCAGACGATCACATCCCCACCCCCGTACTCGCCGTCGGGAATGATCCCTTCGAAGTCGAAGTAGTCGAGGGGATGATCCTCCACGTGCACTGCCAGTCGTCGCGCACCGGCGTCGAGCGTGGGGCCTTTGGGTACGGCCCAGCTCAACAGCACGCCGCCGGCTTCCAACCGGAAGTCGTAGTGCAAGCTGCTCGCACGATGTCGCTGGACGACGAAACGGTGCCCGGGTGTTGGCGGCGTCGGCGTTGAACCCGACGGTTCGCTCGTCACCGCAAAGTCGCGCTTGCCGCGATAGGGCTTCAGTCGGTCAACGGGATTGTTGCGCAGGCGACTCACGACGCAACCGCGTCGCTGCTCCTCGTCCGCTTCTTGGTCTTGGTGGATCGCGCAGGTTTGACAATGGCGAGGGGCCGTCGCTGTTTGGCTTCGTCCACCGATGCCTGCAGCGCGGCGAGCAAGTCGACGACCTCCGGTGCGGATTCTTGGCTTTCTTCGACCTTGGCTGTTTCGCCTTTTGCCTTGCGCTCGATCAAGTCGAGCAGCTCCTCGGTGTACGTGTCGCGGTAACGGTTCGGCTCGAAAGGTGCGGTGAGAGATTCGATCAGAGACTCGGCCATGCGGCGGGCCTTGTCCTCGGCGGGCGGTAGCTCATCCGGCATGCTGTCGATACTGCTGGCAACGATCACCTCGTCGGCGAACCGCATGGTCGACATCACCATCACGTTCTCGTACGGTCGTAGTGCGGCGAGATACTGCTTGCGGCGGATCACGATCTTGCCGATGCCCGCCCGACCGGTGCGGCGCATCGCGTCGACGAGCAGTGCGTATGCCCTCGCTGCTCCGGGACGGTCGTCGGGTGCCACGAAGTATGTGCGCTCGTAGAAGATCGGGTCGATCTCGGCGAGGTCGACGAAGTCTTCGACGTCGACCGTGTGGGTGGACTTCGGCTGCAGTGCGTCGAGATCGGCGTCGTCGATCGTGACGAGCTTGCCGCTGGACGCCTCGATCGCGCGAACGATCTGGTCGGTCGCGACCTGCGCGCCGGTCAGAGCGTCGACCTTGTCGTACTTGATGCGGTGCCCGGTCGCTTCGTTGATCTGGTGGAAGCGCACGTCGTGAACACGCTGTGCGCCGAAGAGCCGCACCGGTACGTTGACCAGACCAAAGCTGATCGAACCGGTCCACAGCGAGCTTGGCATGTCATATCTCTACCCCGCTGTGCGCTCGTCGATACACAGCGCGTCCAAGTTTGCGCACCAAGCTCGAAGTTATGCGGCAGTGCGGTGGCGACTCAGGACCGACGTGAGGCGACGGTCGTTCGCCAGCTGCTCTCCGGCGGCGAGAAAGGCATTGCGGAGCACGCGCGGCGACTTCGCGTCGTCGAGCGCGTTGAGGCCCATCGCGGCGAGGGTGGCGGCGTCGGGTTTGAAGACGTGCACGTCGATACCGTGACGACGTAGCTGCTCACATTCGTCGTTAAGGCGTCGCCTGCAGAGGGTGCGGATCAGACTGTCGGAACGCCACGCCAGTGTTGCCGATTGCGCCGACATCGGTAACAGTACAAGGGCAATCTGCACGCCGGCGGCGAGGAGCACGTCAGCGTTGGTCGGGGAGTGCGCGCCACCGTCGATGTACCGGCGCCCCCGACGGTAACGGGTTTGAAGAGTCCGGGGATGGCACACGACGCGGCGATTGCTCGCGCTGGTGTGATGTCCACCAGATCGTGACCGAACACCGCTCGATGCGCGTCCGTGGCGCGAACGGCCGTGACCCACAGCGGATCAGTCGGCCAGCCGGGCAGGAGATGACCCACGCGTTCGACGTTACGACTCGCATCGATCCACCCATCCGGCAGCATCGTGCACCTGTGGCATGCGTTACCGAAACGCGATCTACAACGGATGGCCCTGTCTTGCGGGTCGCTGTTTCAAGCCGAGGCTGCTGGGGTAGATCGACAACCGTGAGTTACCTGAAGTCCTTGTGGGCGAAAGTGCAGGGTGACCCTGTGTTCATGCGTTCGGTCGACTTGACATCAGGTTCGGGCGCACAGCTCGACGTCATCCTGCGACGACTCACCGATCTCGAACGAAACCTGAGGAGCAACGTATGAATGACCTGTCCGATCCGACGCCGACCAAGCCCTTGCCCGACTTGCCCGATGAGCCCATGCCTATGCCGATGCCGGGTGACCCACCGCTGGCCTGGCAGGACGGCCCGAGCGTTTCGGATGCGGTCATGTCGGGTACCCATGCGCCATGACCAACCACGAAGAGTTCAAGGATGCGGTGCCCGACCGTGAGCCGACGCCCGACGAGGAAGCGGCTGCGGAACGTGCGTTACCTGACGTCGATGTGGATGCTGTTGCCGAGGAGTACCAACACATGACGGCCCTTGGGGCCAAGGTTCAAGGCGAAGGCCAGATCGAACCAGACCGGTCCTGATCTCAGGCGACGCCACGGTTCACAGGTGGTAGCGGAATGTATTGGTGCCGTGCGGACCCGCACGGAGCTGGACTGAGCGGCCGACCCACGCATCGTCGGCCTGACTGGCGAGTACCTCGTGGTCTGTCGTTCGCGCGTATGCGCGTCGGCCGTCAGGAAGTTCGCTCACCGCCAGCAGCCAGCTGGGGTTGGAGTCGCGATCGAAGACCGTGGTCGCAGCGAGAATTGTGGCGTCTCCGGTCGGCGATGACACGACCGCGCGATCGGGCTGTTGCCGGTCGACCTCTTGTTGCATTGCCTCGTAGTCCGGTGCATGAACGGGACCGGGGTGCGTGGAGTAACAACCGAAGACGTGCTTGGTCATGTGCATGCCAACACCGCTTGCGAGTCCGAACTCACCCGGTTGCTCTCGCAACCTCTCGACGAGGTGTCCGATGGAGTGGCTCATGTAGTTGCTGCTCGGACCACCGTGATACGGCAGCGCACCGGTGAGCGTGATCGGTCTGGGATCGTCGTTGCTCAAGCCGAGCGCATCGGTTGCGAATCCGAGAGCCGCGGTGAAGCAGCTGTAAAGATCGAATAGCGCGACATCGTCGACCGAAATCCCGGCTGAACGCAGCGCAGCATTCGCGCCAACGCGCATGCCCGCCGACCCGGCGAGATCGCCTCGCGCTCCGACGTGGGTCGCGTCTCTGGCGAAGCCCCATCCACGCAGATACACGCGTTGCTCTTGCGGGACGCCTAGCGAATCTGCTTCGTCATGCGTGGCCAGCAGCACGCCAGCCGCCATGTCGACATTCATATACGCGGTCATCAGCTTGGTATAGGGCTCTACAATCATGCGATTCGCAGGAGTCGGCGTGATGATCTCGTCAGCAGTGCGCCTGTCGCGAAACCACGCGTCGGGGTTACGGGCTGCGACCGCATTGCATCGCGCAAGTACCTGGCCGAGTTCCTTTCGATAGGTGACGAGATCGGCTTTGCGAGCGATGCGGCGCGCTTGGTCGAGGAGCGCGAACGTGAGCCACGCCGGTATCACGCCGTGTGCGAGTTCGGTGGGCAGGAACCACTCGTCGAGATCCAGTGGCATGGCCTTCGGATCGGGGTGCGGTGCGGACCACGCTGGTGTTTGTCCGGCGAGGCGCAGGTTCGCAATCGTGGCTAATGCCTCTCCGCCGACCACGAGCGCGACGCGGGTTTCACCACGCAGCATTCGTTCGGCGGCGGCGTTGATGAGTCGCTGGGGTGATGTCCCGGCGAGGATCGACACGGTACACAAGCCGGGTGCGAGCCCCAGTCGCTCGCCGAGGCGCAACGCAGGATCGTCGTATTGCCATGACTGACAATGGACGACATTGAGATCGTCGATGCGCTTGAGTGGATCGAGGGGTGCCGAGGCGTCGTGCGCAGCAGCGAGCGCAATCTCAGTCCACATGTCGAGCGGTTCGGGCGCTGCGACTTCGTGTTCAGGGTGCCACGTACGCCGAGCCACGCCGATCACACATGGAGCTCGTCCGTCTACTCGGGCTGAACTCATGCGGATACTCGATTCTTGGTCATGTCGCAGAGGCTCGGGCTCACTACGACCGCAGATGTGGCTCGCCGGAACCACCTCAGGCCCGCGCCCGGGGAGTGAGCGTACGACATATAATTCGTGCATGGCACATCGTGCGAAAGAGTCCGGCGTTTCGGCTGGGCCGGGAGAGTGGACATTCCTGACGAACCACGCGCACGTGCTGTTGTGCATCGCCGACGACCCCGACGTTCGTTTGCGTGACGTTGCTGAGTCGGTGGGAATCACCGAACGCGCGACACAGCGAATTGTGATGGAACTCGAGGAGGCGGGGTACCTGGAGCGCGAACGAGTTGGGCGCCGCAACCGCTATGTGCTGCACCAAGAACAGCCGCTGCGCCATCCCATGGACCACGGTCACAGCATCAGCGACCTGATCGCGATGTTGTCGAACGACGAGCGCACCTGAATTCTGGAGCCGATCTCGCCACACTCACCCCTCGACTTGACATACGCTATCAATATCGTGTTTTATAATTCACGTAAACAGTAGCGGTCAGTCTGACCTCTGCGGAGCGATGGAACGAGAGGCGGATCGATGACTTCGACCCTTGCGGTGGGGGTGTTGGCGGCGCCTGCGGCGTTTGCCGTGGTCGCGATCGGCGCGCTCGCTCGGCCGGCCACCAGTGTGAAACGAATCCAGCAGATGGGAGTGGCCGCATCGTGGTTCGCCGTCCTGATCGCGCTCGCTGCCGCAGTGGCCACCGCGCTGAACGGTTTCAGTGAGAGTCCAACGATTGGCGGCAAGGGCCTCGGCGTCTCGGTGCGTCTCGATGCACTGAGCACTGCGATGTTCTTGATGGTCACGCTGCTCGCAGTCGTGATCTTTCGCTTCAGCTGCACCTACCTCGACGGAGATGAACGTCACGTGCTGTTCCTCGGCCGACTCGCAGCCACGATCGCCTCGGTCGAGGTGCTCGTCCTCTCCGGAAACCTGGCGCTGTTGTTCGGCGCATGGGTGGCGACCAGCCTTGCGCTGCACGAGTTGCTGGTCTTCTACCGGGACCGCCCGCGTGCGGTGATCGCCGCGCGCAAGAAGTTCATCGCGGCTCGTGTCGGCGATGCTCTTCTCGTAGCTGCCTCGGTGCTGCTGTACCGGCAATACGACACGGGGAACCTCGAGAAGATCTTCGCCGGCGTCCGCGCGTCTGCTAAGGCCGGCTGGTCCCTCAATGCTGTTGGCATCGCCGCGCTGTGCCTCGCCTTCGCAGCCCTGCTCAAATCGGCGCAGTTCCCGACGCACGGTTGGCTCGTCGAGGTGATGGAGACGCCCACACCCGTGTCGGCGCTGCTCCACGCAGGAGTCTTGAACGCTGGTCCGTTCCTGGCGTTGAGGATGGCATTTGTTCTCAACGACGCCCACATCGCGAGCTCGTTGCTCATCGTGGCCGGCGGTTTCACCGCGCTGTTTGCATCCGTCGTCCTGCTCACGCAACCGTCGGTGAAGGTGGGGCTCGGGTACTCGAGCGCGGCGCACATGGGCTTCATGCTCATGATCTGCGGGATCGGCGTCTTCCCCGCCGCGCTACTGCACTTGGTGGCGCACTCCTTCTGTAAGGCGCATGCCTTCCTCTCGTCGGGCAGCGTGATCGACGATGCCCGCGCGGACAAGGTCACGATGCCCCGCCGGCTCGGTAGTGCGTGGCGCGTCGCTGCGAGCTTTGCGGTTGCGCTCGGCGTCTACCTCGTGATGGCGGCGGCGTGGCGCGCGAACATCGCCGACGATCCCGTCGTCGTGCTCATCGGCGCGATCCTGGTCCTCGGCACCACCCAACTCGTCGCACCCGCCCTCGATTCGACCGGTGGTCGGCGGGGCACCACACGAGCCGCGCTGCTGGCACTCGCAGTGACGACTTCGTTCTTCACGCTCGAGAGCGGAGCCCACCATCTCTTGGCGAGCACCGTGCCCGAAACCGGAGCGCGCAGCGAACCTGAACTTGTGCTGACGGCAACGGTGGTCGCTGCGTTCGCAATCGCTGTCGCCCTCCAGATCTTCGAACCGACGCGCCCACAGAGTCGGCGCCGACGGGCACTCGCGATACATCTGCGCAACGGCCTCTACGCCAATGCCCTGTACGACCGGATGGTCGGTGCGCTGCGCGTACGGCCCACGGGTGGGGAGCCGGGCGTGCAGCGCACCTCGCCGGCCAGCACCACACCAACGCCCAGACCATCGAAGCCCGGACCATCGAAGCAGGAAGCATGACACCGACACACACTCCGATCGCCGCGACTGACCGGCGAGCCGTTATCGAACGTGCACTGCACAGTGTCGGCGGGCGGATTGCACCGGTCTGGCCGCTCGAGCGGTTCGTCGCCGTGAACCCGTATGTGGGTCTCGCCCATCTCAGTTTCGCGGACGCTGCCGAGCTACTCGCTCGCACCGCCGGAGCGCACGCGACGCTGCCCGCAACCTTTTATCTGGGGGTCATCGACGACGGCCGCATCACCACTGAGGATCTCGCCGACGCGCTCGCTGCGCAGCACTCGCTGGCGGCGACGAGCGTCATGGAAATCCTCGAACGAGCCCGCGCTCTCGGTGACACCTCGCAGGCGGCCGCCTCGCGGATCCCGACGGTTGCTTCGGTGGCGAGTTCGTGCAGTGGAAACGACTGGCAGAGGTTCTGCACCGAGCGCGTCTCCGCCTGGGCATCGGCCTACTTCGACACCGGCCAGGCGATGTGGTCGTCCACCGATGCCGACGTTGCGCTCTTCATGGCTTGGAAGGACGAAGCGAGCCTCGATCGCACTCCCGAAGTAATGGGTCTGCCCGGCTTTCGTTCGGTTGTCCGTTCGCTTCCCGACGATCCCGTCGCTGCCGCTGAACTCGTCCTGCATGTTCTCGACGTGCCTGATGCTGCGCTCGAGTCCTACCTCCATGCCCTTGCTCTGGGTGTCGGTGGCTGGGCCGGGTACGCCGCACGGATCGTGTTCGAACGCGGACTCGACAATCAGCAAGACGACACGCTGGTGCAGTTCATCGCCGTGCTTCTCGGCTGGGAACTGGCACTGTTCCGCACGCTGGAACGACACGCCCAAACCGACGTGTGGAACGATGTCTGCGGCGTGCTGACCCAGCTCGCAGATCGTCCCGAGGTCGGGCAGGAACTGGCCACCCTGCTCGTCCTTCAGGACGCGTTCGACCGCTCAGAACAACGGCGCCTCATCGAGCAGCTCGCGAATCGTCACGTCGAACCCACGCACGAAGCGACAAGCGACGCGTCTCGGCCGAGCGCCCAAGCCGTGTTCTGCATCGACGTGCGCTCCGAGGTATTCCGCCGCAACCTCGAATCAGTCGCGGATAGTATCGACACGATTGGTTTCGCCGGGTTCTTCGGGTTCCCGATCGACTTCGTGCCGATCGCGCACGACGGAGGTGAGGCGCAATGCCCCGTGCTGCTCACCCCAGCCTTCACCGCCACCGAATCGCTCGCTGACCCGGCGCGCGTCCAAGAAGCGTTCGAGGACCGGCGTCTTGCCCATCATGTGCGACGCGCGTGGAAGTCGTTCAAGATGGGAGCGATCTCCTGTTTCAGCTTCGTCGGTCCGGTCGGGCTCTTGTATCTGCCGAAGATGTTCTCCGACACATACGGCAAGACCCGACCGTCGTCGCGCCCCGAAGACGAGGGCCTCCAAGCGTGGGCCGTCGAGTCGAAGACCCCGAGCATTGCCATCCCTCTGGAAACGCAAGTGCAACTTGCCGAAGGAGCGCTCCGCGGCATGTCACTCACGAGCGGCTTCGCCCCGATCGTCCTCATCGTCGGTCATGGCGCCAACACTGCGAACAACCCGTACAACTCCGGACTCGACTGCGGTGCGTGCGGCGGACACACTGGTGAATCCAACGCCCGCGTCGCGGCGGCGATCCTCAACGACCCAGCAGTACGCAATGGGCTCGCCGAGTGCGGCGTACTCGTACCGCACGACACCTGGTTCGTCGCTGCGCTGCACGACACAACCACCGACACGATCACCCTGTTCGACCGATCGAGCATCCCGCCGACCCACGCCCAGCCGGTGGCGACGCTGCACCAGCAACTTGGCGAGGCGTCGCAACGCTGCCGATCTGAGCGGGCACCACGCCTCGGTGTGCTCGCCGACCAGGACGTCGACGCTGCGATCTTCCGTCGCAGCACCGACTGGGCCCAGGTCCGCCCTGAATGGGGGCTCGCAGGATGCCGAGGGTTCATTGCTGCGCCACGAGCGTTCACGAGAGATCTCGATCTCGAAGGCAGAACGTTCCTGCATTCATACGACTGGACACAAGATCGCGGGTTCAGCGTTCTCGAGCTGATCATGACCGCGCCGGTGGTCGTCGCGAGCTGGATCAATCTCCAGTACTACGGGTCGACGGTCGAGAACCTTCTGTTTGGTTCGGGAAACAAGACGCTCCACAACGTGGTGGGCAGGTCGGGCATCCTGGAAGGCAACGGCGGGGACCTTCGCGTTGGGCTCCCCTGGCAATCACTTCACGACGGCAAGGTGCTCCAACACGAACCACTCCGACTCAATGTCGTCATCCGTGCTCCCCGCGATGCAATCAACACTGTGCTCGCAAACCACGAACACGTGCGGCACCTCTTCGACAACGGATGGATCTATCTGTTGGCAATGGGCGACGACGGATGCATCACCCACCGATACGCGGGTGCACTGCAATGGGCAGCCACGGACCCGGTTGGTTGTTGAGCCCTACGGCGGCTCCCTGCCCCGCACGGGTGCATCCAGAAAAGGGGTGTCGGAGGATGACCGCTGCGAACGATGATGGACGCGCGCACCCATCAACCGATCAACACAGGAGTTCCACCATGCCTCAGACCATCGTGCCCTAGCTCTGCGTCACCGATGCAGCGGCTGCCATCGACTGGTACCGCAGCTACTTCCGGGCATCCGTGAGCAACGTGATCGAATTGGAGGGCCGGATCGGCCACTCAGAGCTCGAGTTCGGTGGTGCCGTGTTCTACCTCAGCAATGAGGCACCGAACCTCGGGGTGGTCGCTCCAACCACGCTCGGGGTGGGATCGAGCACCAGCTTCGTGGTTCGGGTCGCGGCTGTGGACCAGTTCATCGAGCGGGCCCAGGAGGGTGGTGCCACGTTACAGCGACCCATCGAGTAGGCATATGGCAGCCGGAGCGGCTGGATCATCGACCCGTTCGGGCATCGGTGGAATGTCGCCACGCCGCTCGTGGATCGCACTGTGGCCGCCGCACTACGGCGTCCGAGCGAGCCGTACTACATGACGCTGAGCACTCACGACGTCGAGCGCGCAGCCGTGTTCTACGGCGCCGTGCTCGACTGGGAGTTCGCCGAACTGAGCAACGAGGGCCGCCACATTGTCAACACGACGACGCCGATAGGTTTGCGTCCGACCTCGAACCAGTTCTCCGAAACCCGCGCCGGTGAGATCCAGATGTGGCTCACGGTGCGCGACTTCGACGATGCTGTCGACCGCGTGCGCCTCGCCGGGGGCACCGTGGTCAGCCTGAACTCGTACAACTCCGGACGTGAGGCTCGCTGCGAGGACGATCAGGGCATCGGGTTCCTTCTCAGTGAGCCGGCTCCTGCCTACGACAACGGCTGAACGCTACCAAGTCGCGGCGATCCCGGTTGATCCGTCACAAGGGGTTCCGCCCTGTGAACGCGATCAACTGCGCTGCGTTTGACACGTTTTAGAAACCATGTTCTACTTAGCATGTGTCAATGACGAAGGACGGTTGGATGTTCGGGCGAGTGGAGCGCCGCCATCCCTACAGTCAGAGAACGGCGGTGCTCGCAACGATGCACGACAAGCGTCCACTGATCGCCCCCGCGCTGTGGACCACGATCGGCCTTGAGGTGCGCGATGTCGCGGTCGATACCGACCAGCTCGGCACGTTCAGTGGCGACGTTGCTCGAACCGGTACGCCGTGGGAGACGGCAGTCGCCAAAGCGCGCCTTGGTATGCATGCCACCGGCTCGCGGCTCGGGCTGGCGTCCGAGGGCAGTATCGGGCCGCCACCAGGTTTTCCGTATGGCGTGGTCACCGTCGAACTGGTCGTTCTCGTCGACGATGAACTCGACATTGTTGTCGGCGAATCCTCGGTCGGATACGACCTCATCACGCTCACCGCCAACGTGATACCCGGCGACGACATCGAAGCGCTGCTCGAGCAGGGTGGGTTTCCCGAACACGGCATGATCGTGCGCGCCGCTGCTGGACCAGCCACACCGCTTCACAAGGGGATCCATGAGCGCGGGGTCCTCGATGAGGCGATCCGCGAGTGTGCGATCGCGTCACCCGACGGGCGCGCCCACGTCGAAACCGATCTGCGCGCGCATCACTGCCCCTCGCGCCGGCCGATCATCGAGGCCGCGGCACACCGTCTCGCCGAACGGCTCGCGACCTGCTGCCAGACATGCGCGACGCCGGGGTGGGGCATCGTCCGGGTTGAAGTCGGAGTCCCCTGCCAACTCTGCGGTCGCGCCGTGCAAGTGCCCAATGCCGACGTTTACGGCTGTGTGGCGTGCGATGTGGAACAGACCGTGAATCGACCCATATCGAATGGGGCCGACCCGGGCCGCTGTCAGTGGTGCAACCCGTGATCGCATCTGCCCGAGAAACCGCCACCACGGTTGGGCTCATCGCCACAGACGTCCAACTCATCGACGGGATTCGACAGGCCACACGCGAACTTGGCGTCGATCTGCGCGTCTTGGCCGCCGCGGCGGATCCTGCGTGAGTGTGGCTTCGATGTCGTACCGATCCTGGGCACTGTCGTCGCCGATGCCTCGAGACCGGGGCACGGGAGTACCGCAGATGCCCGGCCATGGCCGTCCGGCATCATTTGGATCGGCGAGTTGAACGTGGTCGTTGCCCGGCGTCCATGCGGATTGCATGTGGTGTACCCCGTCGAAGCCGTTGGTAGTGACCACTACCTCGACCCGACAACACGTGCAGTAGCAGCAATGTCCACAGCCGAACGCGCCGTCAACATCGCTGTCTCCATCGCCGATGGCGCCGATGTCACCGGTGTCATCAACGTCGAGTTCTTGCTCGACGTCGAACAGCGTCCATATGTCGACCGCATCATGCTCGGACCACTTCTGCGTCCACACCAGATCAGCGACGGCGCGAGCGCCTCCCGGTTCGAGAACCATCTCCGCGCCGTTCTCGACTGGCCACTTCGCACGACAACGATGGAGGCACTGTCGCCACGACCGACTGCTCCGCCGACCAACCTATGAGAGGCAACTGACATGAACGATGAGTCTGGAATTTCGCCCCGAGACAAGTCTCGGCTTCCCAGTCGACACAGCACGAGCGGACCTGAGCGGGCGCCCCATCGGTCGTTTCTCTACGCTATGGGCCTGACCGCTCGCGAGATCGCCCAGCCGTTCGTCGGGGTCGTGAGCACCTGGAACGAATCGGCACCTTGCAACATCGCGCTGTCTCGTCAAGCGCAAGCAGCCAAGCGCGGTGTCACAGCCGCGGGTGGTACTCCGCGGGAGTTCACCACCATCACCGTGACCGACGGTATCGCCATGGGCCACGAAGGGATGAAGGCGTCGTTGGTCAGCCGCGAAGTCATCGCCGACTCGGTGGAGCTGAGCATGCGCGGTCATTGCTACGACGCGCTCATCGGCATCGCCGGATGTGACAAGACGCTGCCCGGCCTGATGATGGCGATGCTGCGCCTCAACGTGCCGTCTGTGTTCCTGTACGGAGGCTCAATTCTTCCCGGTCGATATCAGGGGCGCGATGTCACCGTGCTCGACGTCTTCGAAGCGGTCGGCTCACACGCGGCGGGCAAGCTGACCGACGCCGAACTTACCGACCTCGAACAGGTCGCGTGTCCTTCCGCCGGGTCGTGCGGTGGTCAGTACACCGCGAACAGCATGGCCTACGTGTCGGAAGCGATCGGCCTGGCCCTTCCCGGATCCGCTGGCACGCCGGCCTCGTACGAATCGAGAGATCGATACGCAGAGGCGTCGGGGCACACCGTGATGGAGTTGCTCGACCGACGGCTGCGGCCACGCGACATCGTCACTCGCAACGCGCTCGAGAATGCAGCGGCCGTCGTCGCGGCCACCGGTGGCTCCACCAACGCAGCGCTGCACCTGCCGGCGATGGCGCATGAAGCGGGTATCGCTTTCGACCTGTTCGACGTGGCAGCGGTGTTCAAACGCACACCGCTCCTCGCCGACTTGAAGCCCGGCGGTCGCTATCTCGCCAAGGACGTCTACGACATTGGCGGTGTTCCAGTAGTGCTCAAAGCCTTGCTCGACGGCGGCTTCCTGCACGGCGACTGCCTCACCGTTACCGGACACACGCTCGCCGAGAATCTCGCGCACGTGCAGATCCCTTCGGATCAAGACGTCGTCCACACGGCGAGCAACCCGTTGTCGCCCACCGGTGGCCTCACTGGCATGCGCGGCAACCTGGCTCCCGATGGCGCGATCGTCAAGGTCGCTGGTCTGAAGACGCTGCAGTTCGTCGGACGCGCCCGAGTCTTCGAGTGCGAGGAGGACGCGTTCGCAGCAGTCATCGCCGGCAAGTACGAGGTTGGCGATGTGCTGGTCATCCGTTACGAAGGGCCACGCGGCGGACCGGGGATGCGCGAGATGCTCGCCACCACCTCAGCCATCTACGGTCAGGGCATGGGCGAGCATGTTGCGCTCATCACCGACGGCCGCTTCTCGGGGGCCACGCGCGGACTGTGCATCGGCCACGTCGGCCCTGAGGCCGCGGTTGGAGGCCCCATCGCGCTCATCGAGAATGGTGACGTCATTCGCATCGACGCTACGCAGGGTCTGCTCGAGCTCGATGTGGATTCGACGACGTTGGCCGAGCGTCTGGCGCGATGGCAGCCGCGATCGCACAACGTGCGATCTGGGGCGATCTGGCGCTATGCCGAAACGGTCGGCCCGGCGCGTTATGGAGCCGTGACCCACCCCGGGGCACAGGCTGAGCTGCGCGCGTACGCAGACATCTGAGTATCTGGCTTCCCGACGCCTGAAACAGGCCGTGCTATCGACGTGTTAGAACGGGGCCTCGCATGCAATCGATGACCCCGCCACCCTCACCGCTCGAGGCCATTCGTGCACTGGTCGACGCCAGCAGCGACCCGTCGATGACGGTGTTGGGCATTGGCGGATTCGGCGGCGCCGGCAAGTCGACACTTGCCCGGCAGGTGGCGGATCGGATTCCAGGCACTCAGATCGTGTCCACCGATGCGTTCTGGACAGGGTCGTCATTCGATCTCGATCGGCTGCGAACAGACGTGTTGGATCAACTGCTCGCCGGATCGATCGCGCAGTTCGATGAGTGGAACTGGGCGACGAAGTCGCCAAATCCGCAGAGGCGGGTGCACCCTGAGGGGCTGATCATCGTCGAGGGGGTCTGCGCGTTACATTAGATGTTCCGCGACGATCTCAGTGTTCGCGTGTGGGTCGACGCACCTCGCCAGGTCCGTCTGGAACGGGGAGTCGCGCGCGACGGCGAGCAGTCACGAAGCACGTGGGAGACCGTCTGGATGCCAAACGAGTTGGCGTATGTGGAACGCGACGATCCCCTCGCGTGCGCGCACATGGTCGTCGATGGGACCCATCCATTTCAGTGAGGGGTGCGCGCCGGTCGACCAACGGTATGGGCGTCGCCAGCGCGACGCCCGCGATGGCGTGGGCCGGGGCTCCCCTCGAAAACGCCATTCTTGGGCCCGTTCGCTTGAACCGTTTGGGTCAGCGAGACTTTCCGGCGAGAAACAACGCAACGGCTTTGTCGATGCGCCGGACGCGGGTCTCGTCGGTCTTCGCGCTGCTGACCGTGTCGATGTGGAAACGCTGCAAGCTGTTCGACAGGGCATCGAAGAACGCGCGAGCGCCGGGTGCGGCGCTGAGGGCGGCCGCGAAGTCGTCGGGCACGTTCACCGATCGTGGAGCAGCTTCCAGCGTGAGCGTGACACGGATGGGATCGCCGCCGGTGAGGCCGGTGGCAGCCCGCAAGGCGGCGCTGACGCTCACGAGATGCTGGCCCGACATCACTCCCACCGTCGTCAAAAAGACATGACCATTGAGGTCGACCGATACCTGCGGCCGCTTTCCCGCGCCGAGTTCGCTGATCAGCTCCGGGGGAACAACGATGCCGGTGTTGTTGCCGAACGCGGACAGTGTCGTTTCGAACCTGACGGTCTTCGGTGCGGTCGCGGCCACATCACATATTAGTTCTTCGCCGCTGGCGAATCGGGTCGGACCATTCTGTCGGTTCGATGAGGGGGCGATGCCCTCGTACTGTACGGAGTAGCCCATGTCCTACATCGTTGACTTTGCAACAGTTTCCACTGTTGGCCTCGAGTCGTCGCCGGTGGCACACGCACTCGCCGGCCTGCGGGCGAACGAGGCCCGCTGCTTCAAGAACAAGTACGACCACGTCTTCACGGTAGAGCCCGCCAGCAAGGCCAAGAAGACCGTCGACTGGGTGCACCGCATCCTCAACGAGGATCGTGGCATCGTCATCGATTCTCGCCCGCTGGAGGCGACGGCGTTCCAGGTCGAGGACATCCGAATGGCCTACGTGTCCTACGAGAGCGGTCTCTCGATCAATGTGATGTACGGCCGCGACGCCACCAAGAAGTGGGTGGACGGGTTCCAGCTGTCCGAAGGCATCGACGTGCCCGACGACGCCGAGGCAATTGCGTGGGTGATGTGGCGGTTGAAACGAGGGACCCCAGACAGGAGCCACAATGTCCGACGTGAAGAACCACAGAGCTGAATACGTCATCACTGATGAACATCGCCGCCAGTTCGCGGAGCGTGGCTTCGTCCACCTCCCCGGTCTGTTGACCGCGGCCGAGGTTGATGAGATCGCTGGTGACTACGACCGGTTCCTGCGGCGCGAGATCGAGGTGCCGGGCAAGGACTACTGCGACATGGCCGGCGACTACGGCCGCGACCCCGCCGACTACTCGATCATCAACGTGATGCTGCCGCGCCGCTACTACCCGGCATGGGTCGACAACATCGTCGAACAGCGCAGCGCCTCGGTGGCGCGCCAACTGTGCGGCGATGGCATGCAGTTCGACTACGACCAGTTGCTGGCCAAGCAGCCCTACAAACACGACGCTGTGTTCGCTTGGCACCAGGACATGGCGTATTGGCCGACGACGCCCGACAGTCGCACCGCCACCATCTGGTTGGCGATCGACGACTCCACCATCGAGAACGGCTGCATGCGCTTCGTGCCGGCAACCAATCACGAGACCACCCTTCGTCCGCATGCCCCGATGTACGCCAGCCGCGGCACGTCGCACGCGTTGGGCACCGACCTTCTCGACGGTGATGTCGTCGTGCCGATGCCGATCAACAAGGGCGATTGCACGGTGCACAACGAACGGGTGATGCACGGCTCCGGAGGTAACAACACCGCCGGGTTCCGCCGGGCATACATCCTCGCGTTCCGCAGCGCCGACACCGTCGCCGTCGAACGGGCACTCGGTTTCACACACAGCCACAATGACGAATCGGACGTGCTCGACGAGGTGGGTATCGACGGCCAGAGTCGGACGTAATTCCGCTGCGGTGGGTCAGCGCTCCGAATATTGAGCGGCAAGTTGAGCATGGAGGTCGACGAGATCGCCAAGCACCCACAGATCACGGACCAACTCACGTCGGCAAACTCGGCGTGTCCATGTCGGACATCTCCGAGCGAACCGCGAAAGGCAATATCCGGATGCAGCACTGCCGGGATGACAGTGAGGTCCGGTCCGTTCCAGATTTCGTCGTAGAAGCGTCGTACCTGCGCGCGGAGCGTCGCGCCCAAGTCTCGCAGGGATCGTTCCGTTTGACTCGCGGCGTCCCACTGGCACAAGATCGCCTGCATGACATCCGTTGAGTTCGCTGTCGCGGTATCCACGTTCACGCAGGGGGGCGCTCGGTGATCCACACCAGAATCCGTCCCTTCAACACCAAGGCCACCTACCCCAACCAAACGCTCGACAACGATCTGTGCCAGGCGGTCATCGCCGGCGACACGATCTACATGCGCGGCCAGGTCGGCACCGACTTCAATGGCAACCTCGTCGGTCGCGGCGATGCCGCCGCGCAGGCGGAGCAGGCAATGAGCAACGTCAAGACGCTGCTCGACGAGTGCGGCGCCACGCTGGAACACATCGTCAAGATCACGATCTACATCACCGATCCGCGCTGGCGCGAACCCGTGTACCAGGTGGTCGGCCGGTGGCTGAAGGGCGTGCATCCTGTGTCCACCGGAGTGGTCGTGGCGGGCCTTGCCCAACCCGACTGGCTGATGGAGATCGACGTGATCGCCGTCAGATCCAGCGCTGCCACAACCTCGTGATGACCGGCGATCTCAACCTCGTCAACGCAGCCAGCGTCGTGGTGGTCGCGGATGGAGGCCGGGCGCGGGCAGCGCGCACGCAGGGCGAGCTCGACATGGTGCACGACGCCACCGTGATCATCCGTGACGGTGTCATCCGTGCTGTCGGCCCAACTGCGGAGCTACTCCGTGAATGGGGTGATCATGGTGTGCCCACGATCGATGCCTCGGGCAAGACCGTGATGCCCGGTCTCATCGACTGCCACTCGCACCCGTTATTCGGGGGTGATCGCCACAACGAATACGCCGAGCGGCTCGGCGGAGCAAGCCTGGCCGATGTCGCGGCGCGCGGTGGCGGCATCTGGTCCAGCGTCGTTGCCACTCGTAACGTTGCCGACGATGTGCTGCTCGACCGGCTGCAGAACGCACTCCTTCGGATGGTGCGCGGCGGCGTCACGTGCGCCGAAGTGAAGTCGGGCTATGGGTTGACCGTGGAGACCGAACTGCATCAACTCGAGTTGCTGCAACGCGCTCGTGCCGCGAGCCCAATCGAACTGGTGATCACATTCCTGGGGGCGCATGTGGTGCCCCGCGACCTGACCGACGCGGACCCGGGCGATGCGTACACGAACTTGGTTGCCGGCGAGATGACCGAGCGCGTCGTTGCCCAGGGAATCGCCGACTTCCAAGACGTGACCGTAGAAGATGGACTGTTCACGCCCGAGCAGGCGACGCGCATCATCGCGCGCAGCCACGCACTCGGTCTGCGCACCCGTGTGCATGCCGATGCGTGGAAGCCCTCGCTCGGCTGGCGCACCGCGTGTGCGGCCGGTGCAATGTCGGCCGAGCACCTCACCTACACCGACGACAGCGAGATCGATGCAGTCGGTGCAACCGACACCATCGCCGTCGTGCTGCCGGTAGCCGAGCTGATCTACATGACCGATCGGCGCGCCAACGCGCGTCGACTCATCGACACCGGCGTACCGCTGGCCATCTCCACCGACTACTGCAGTTCGATCCACGCGACATCGCTGCTGTCCACGATGACGATGGCTGCACCGTGGTTCCGCATCACGCCGGCCGAAGCCATCGTTGCAGCCACGCTCAACGCCGCGTACAGCCTCGGCATGCAGGCCCGTCGAGGTTCGCTCGATGTCGGCAAGCGCGGCGATGCGATCATCGTCGACTGTCCGCACCCGAACGAACTGTTCCTCGGACTGGCCGACGAGATGCTGTCGGCCGTCATCATCGATGGCCGTTCCGTGCCACTTTCCCACACTGCTGAGATCCGCAACCCCGAGAACGAACAGGACGTCACATGACCACTGAAGTCGTCAACACACTCATCGTCGGTGGCGGCCAGGCCGGACTGGCGCTCAGCGGGCACCTGAGCCATCGCGGCGTGGGTCATCTCGTTGTCGAGCGGAATCGGATCGCCGAGCGTTGGCGTTCGGAGCGCTGGGATTCACTCGTCGCGAACGGCCCAGCGTGGCACGACCGGTTTCCGGACCTGACCTTCGCCGATATCGATCCCGACAGCTTCGCCACCAAGGACCGCATCGTCGAGTACTTCGAAACGTATGCACGACAGATCGACGCACCGGTGCGTTGCGGCGTCGACGTGAACTCGGTGGAGCGCAAGGCCGACGGCTCGGGCTTTCATGTCGAGACCTCCGACGGCTTGATCGAAGCGACCAACGTTGTGGCCGCGACCGGAGCGTTTCAAATCCCGCTCATCCCGGCCGTCGTGCCGCAGGAAGCCGGCGTGATGCAGATCCATTCGTCCGCTTACCGCAACCCCGCGCAGTTGCCGGAAGGCTCGGTGCTCGTTGTGGGCGCCGGGTCGTCGGGCACGCAGATCGCGGATGAGATCATGCGCGCCGGGCGACACGTGTACCTCTCGGTCGGCCCGCACGATCGGCCGCCGCTGCGGTATCGCGGCAAGGACTTCTGCTGGTGGCTCGGGGTGCTGGGCATGTGGGATGCCACCACCACCAGACCGGGCATGGAGCACGTCACCATTGCGGTCAGCGGAGCCCATGGCGGCCAGACCATCGACTTCCGAAAGTTTGCGGCGCGCGGGATGACGCTGGTGGGCCGGGCCGGACCGTTCGAGGATGGCGTCATGCACATCGCGCCCGATCTCGAACGCAACATCGCCGGAGGCGACGCGCACTACCTCTCGATGCTCAGAGCAGCCGATGCCTACATCGCTGCGAATGGACTCGACTTACCAGAAGAGCCCGCTGCGCACACGCTCGACCCGCTTCCGAACTGCGTGACCGATCCGTTGACGAAGCTGAATCTGGCCGATTGCGGTATCACCGCCATCGTGTGGGCGACAGGCTTCGCGGTCGACTTCAGTTGGCTGAAGGCGGACACTCTTGATGCGACCGGCAGGCCCGTTCACCGCAAGGGTGTCTCCGACGTGCCCGGGATCTACTTCCTGGGTCTGCCCTGGCTGTCACGACGCGCGTCGCCGTTCATCTGGGGTGTCTGGCACGATGCCGAGTACCTCGCGGGCCACATCGCCGCGCGGTAGTGACACGTGCTCGCGCTCAGATTCTGATGACGAGAGCGTTGCATGGTGATACCCGTGTGAGATACGTCAACGTCCGATGACAACTCGGTCCTGGTCGGCCCTGGTCGGTTCTGCGAGACGCTACGTGCCCTAGAGGGCACACTGCGTCACGCAGAACGATCCGAACCGGCGTTCTACTCGTGATGAGTTGTCCCCGAAGTGCTTCCGCGGCGGTCGCGAACGTCCCGCTGGCGGATCGCTAACAGCGGTCGAATGGCCGTCAGTGGGCAGCTTGGCCACCGGTGGGCAGAATCCGATGTCCGCCGACAGCGGCGCAAGAAACAACGTGCTCGTGTCACCCGGATGGTCACGTGATTCGTCTGTCCGAGCATGGCGGAAGTCGCACCGCGTGGCGTATTAGGTCTCAGAAGACCTGCTCGTCATGACACCACTCGAGTACGTGACACGCTGGTGGCATGTGCAACCACGGGCAACCAGCGCGCCCTCGGATCGTGAACGGCCGAGTCACGTGCACGTGATCGTTGCGCCTCAACGGGTCTCGAGGCTGCCGCCGTTCGTGTTGGCGATCTCCGCGGCCAGGCTGCAGGGCGAGGCGATCTTCGCTACTTGGAGGAATACTCGATTGATCGGATCGCCTCGACGTTGGGCGTGTCGATCAACTCGGTGAAGACCCACCTCCGACGCGCCATGATTGCGCTCGACGCGGCGCTGGGCGACCAATGAGCACGACGAACCTCGAACATCGACTCGTTGCCTCCTTCGCCGACGTTCGCGCGTCATCCGCGGAGAACCCCGATCTGTTCGCCCGCGTGGCCCGCAGCCTCCATGATCAACAGGCCCGGCGCCGATACCGATGGCGGCTTGCCGGGTGGATAGTCGCCTTTGTCGCGGCCAACGCCGCGGTCGCGCTCGTTCTTTCCGATTATGACAACAGGAGGTTTGCCATGCCGTGGTGGGTCATCGAACTGATCACCAACATCGTGCTCGTCGCGCTCGCGCTCGGGCTCGGCCCGTTCATCAAACGCTTCGGCCGCTCGTACGCAGCCGACGTGTACCGGGCCAACCAGCGCACCGGTAAGAGCTATCTCGTGCTCACCGATGTTGCTTACTACTTGATCTTCGCATCATTCGTGTTGTTCACCGTCACCTTCGTCGAGCCCAGCAATTGGAAGGGTTCAACCGGCGAACAGCTGCAGCATGAGATGGCCCGCATCGGGGGCATCTTGTTGATCATGGGCGTCTTACATGCGGCGAACGTTGTCGCATTGCCCATCATCGGCCGCTTGCTGTCGAGCAACAAACGCCTCGACGAGTCGCGTGTCGAACCCGTAGCCGGCGTGCCGTCGTCGATGTCGATGCCTCCCCTCGGGCCGGGAACGTGGATCCTTCGCATCGACCCTGCGCCCGACATCAGCAGACACAGGGTACGCGCAAGAGTGTGCCACCCTGTGCGAGCAACCGCGAGCCCGCCGCCGATGACGGTCGGGAACATCAACGAACCCGCGGCAACGAACAATGGGAGCATCGCGATCACACCGAGCGTTCGGATGATCGTCAATTTCCACCGTCGGCTCACTCGTTGACGGGCGACGGCAACCAGTGACTGTGCAAATCCGAAGATTGTGAAGCCTGCGACGATGGAGATTGTGCCCCTCCAGGTGAACTCGGGGTCTTCAGAAATCAGACGCATCCACGCCCGGGCGGCGACACCGAGCACACACCCGCCGATCGCGCCGACAGCAATCACCGACAGCGCCCGCGTTCGAGGGTCAACGGGAGTGAGTGCTGGTGTTCGGACGAGGTCGGTCATCATCAAGCTCCTCTTCGATGCAGCGTGCAACCTTCTGACCGACGTCGTCCAAACCCATTCGGGTGACGCGAGCCTGCAGAGATTGATTCGTGTCTTTCGAGGTCTTTGGTCGTCGCTGTCACCCGATGACCGTGCTGCACCGTCCGCAAGGAGATGACGGACATCGATGTCACCACCGCCAGGAATGTCGGCACACCGCTCAGCCATGCGGCTTTCGGCTAGAACCGGGCTGACCGCTTGCTGCGCCAGAATGATGCCCCGCGCGGAGGCGGGACATCATTCTGAGATCCTCGCCGACGCGCCGCTCAAGCGCTGTGTTCCAGGCAGCGACCTCTGCGAAGCTACGACGGTTACGCAGTTGCCGACGCGCAATGGCAGCGACACGCCATCGATCCCGGCTCGCGCCGGGGCTGAGGCCCGACCGACGTAAAACCGCCGAGCCTGCTCTAACTTCGGTTGCGCCCAGCGAGCGCGGCGGCGGCCATGCCGGCGATGGCTGAACCCACGATCACGACCCACACAGGCGCTTGCGCTTCGCCGAACACGTATCCGATGCGCGCCTTACTGCGGTTGTCCAAACCGACCAGCACGAGCGCAACGACGACCCCGATAGCGAGTAAGAACCGCACTGTTCGCGCGAGGTCGCGCCGATGTACCGCGCCCGCATTGTCATCAACGGCATCGTGAGCCATGTCCTACCTCCTGTTCCGTTCGCTATGCCCAGATCATGCGGCGGCCAAACACCTTTTTCGATGCGACCCGAGCGAACCAGAGGTTTGACGGCGGTTCGTTGGCGGGTACCGGCTCACCATGGCCATGAGTGCTGAGCAGTCACCGACGCGAGACGTATTCACAACTCGCCAGATCCAAGCAGCATGGGCTGTGCACGCGTTCACCGCGCTCGGCGTCATCGTCGGCTATGTGGGACTGAACTCAGTCATCGAGGGTCACGCCCGCGCGGCCATCCTGTGGCTCGTAGCGGCACTCGTGCTCGACGGGGTCGACGGGCCGCTGGCACGAAAGCTCGACGTGCGCAGTCGCATTCCCACCTTGGACGGCAATGCACTCGACCTGATCATCGACTACTTCACGTGCACCATCGTTCCCGTCGCCTTCCTGTATCGCTTCGATTTCTTACCCGAGAACACTGTTGGTCCGGTCGGGTTCACGATGCTGTTCGTCGGCGCGCTGTGGATGGCACGCACCGATCAGGAAACCGAGGACGGCTGGTTCAACGGCTTCCCGGCCGAATTCAACATGATCATCCCCACGCTGTTCCTCATCGGGGCCAACCAGTGGATCAACCTCGTTGTGTGCGTCATGTTCTCCGTACTCACGCTCTCTCGGGTGCAGTTCGCACACCCGGTATCCGTGCGCGAGCACCGCAACATCTCGTTGCCGATGATGGTGCTTTGGCTCGCGGCGATGGTCACCCTTGCGATCGCCCAACACGACATCCCTGCCGTCCGCGTCGTACTGATCGCTGCACCAATGTGGACCGTCGCGCAGGTCGTGCACCGATTTGCGACACGCCCCGGCGGGTCGCGCCTGTGGCGCCGTCTGGTGTAGGCCTCATCAAGCGTTACCCCCCACTGGGCCCTTGCCCGACTTGCCAGATGAGCCGATGCCAATGCCGATGCCGGGTGATCCACCCCCGCGGGACAAGACACCCCGGGCGTTTCGGATCGAGACACTGCGGGTATTCAGAAGCCATGACCAACCCTGAAGAGTTCAAGGACGCGGTGCCCGACCGTGAGCCGACCCCCGACGAGGAAGCAGCTGCCGAACGCGCCTTGGCCGATGTCGACGTCGAAGCCGTTGCCGATGAGTACGAGCACATGACAGCGCTCGGGGCCCGAGTTCAGGGTGAAGGCCAGATCGAACCAGATCGCTCCTGATCCCCAGCGTGGTTGGGCTTACCGCGGCAAATCCGCCCGCAGCCGCCGGAGGCGTTATGCGCGTTCGATGACAACCACGGGGATCACCCGGGTGGTCTTCGTCGCGTACTCGTCGAAGTTCGGCATCATGTCGGCCTGCGCACGGAACAGCCCTTCGCGTTCGGCGCCCTCGGCAACACGGGCGCGGCCCTGGTACTTCTCGGTGCCGATCTCCACGGTGACCGCGGGGTTGGCAACTAGGTTGCGGAACCACTGTGGGTCGTCGGGGGCGCCGCCCTTGGAGGCGATGATGACCGGCTTGTCTCCATCCATCGAATAGACGAGCGGGCTCGTGTATTCCTTGCCGCTCTTCGCGCCGGTGTGGGTGATGAGGATCATCGGCGCGCCGGCGAAACCGCCGCTGACCTTGCCCTCATTGGCGCGGAACTCGTCGATGACTCCGTTGTTGAAAGCGTTCCACTCAGATGCGTCACTCATGGTGTACCCCCAAATAGTTGTCGGCTACTCGCAGTGTGTGCGTGCGTGAACCTCACTCAGAGCGGATCTATTCCGGGCCAGCTACTCGGCGGGGCCAGCAACGGGGAGGCTCACGCCGCTTGCGCTACGAGCGACGTTCGTCGATGCGCTGAAGGACGTGTTCCCACGTCACGAGCTCGGACTCGCCTGTATCCAGCTGCAGCGCTCGGCGTTCTGGCTCCGCTGCAAGGGCCACGGCGCAACCGTATTCCGGCGCACGAGGTTGAACGTTCTCAAAGCCCGAACTGAGTGTGGGATCGTGCTTCGCGAAACCGGCCGTATGCTTCGTCGTCTGCTCGTTATCGAGCCGACTTGGTGGCCTGCTGGTTCTCGCCGGCCGCCGCACTCGCAAGGTCTCGTCCTGCCACTGTCGAAGCGCTCGCTTCCCGACTCACGTTGCGTGGTTCATCCACGCAGATCGGATGTGAAGGAGACCCCATGTCTTCGAGTTTCTCTCTGGGCCGCGTCGTCGCGGCCGATGACCGTGCCGGCCTACGTGATCGGACGGTCGCGTGATGGCCGTTTGCACGTGGTGCTTCACCGACATGATGGCCGCGCAATCATGTACGGTCGATGTATTGCACCGTCGCGGTGTTCCGATTTCGATGATTCCCTTCGGCAGCGAGTTCGGGTGGCCGCGCACGGATTGGCGGAAACGAGGTCATCGTGCATTACGGCGATGTACCGCCGAGTGACATCACCGTGGTGGACGGCATTCGCTGTACGACGGCGCTGCGCACGCTCATCGATCTCGCGACGGCAACGGAACCAGACGCGCTCGAGCACAACCTTCGCGACTGTCTCGACCGTGGTCTGTTCACCGTCGCTGAAACGCATCAACGGGTGAGCCAACCCGACATGGCCGAACGCCCAGGCGCAACGTTTGCGAGGCGTCCTCCCGAGCGTCGACTGATGGGTCTCGACCTCGACGGCAGATGTGACAATTAGACGCCATAAATAGCGACATATCGGCGACATAACGGTATCTTGTAGACCGACGAGGGAGCTATGACGACACTAACTGCACTGCTCGATCACCTGTATGAAGGCGACGTAGTTGATACGGCCGACCTTGCGCGGGTGAGTGACACGCACCCAAGAAGTGTGACCCGATGGAAGGCGGAGGCGACTGTCCCGCGGCGAGAGGCCGAGGAGCGCTTGCTCGAGCTTCGCGCCGTTGTCGACCTTGCCCGGCGAGTGATGCGTGACGACGCTGCTCGCTTCTGGTTGCGCTCACCCAACCCCGATCTGGGCTATGAGAAGCCACTCGACCTCATTGCCCAGGGCTATTACCAGCGCATCATCGATCTGCTGTTGGCGATCGCGGAGGGCGTGACCGCCTGAGATGGCACTGTTCGATCCGAGCAAGCTCGACACGGTCTCGGCAAAACGGCTCTCGGTAGTCGGCTATCGAAATCAGGCTGCGGGCTTCGATCCGCGCAGTGGTGAGGGCGCCCGTCGCTTCGGCGGTCGCTTCAACCCACCAAACAGCTTCCCGGTGATCTACCTGTGTACGACTCGGCCATGCGTTCTTGCCGAGCTGACCCGCCAGGCGAATCGGCAGGGTCTGGAAGTCGAGGATCTGCTGCCTCGTGAGCTCTGGCGAGTCACGACCACGCTCACCAAAGTGCTCGACCTCACACGGCGGAACACCTTGGCAGCGCTCGACCTGGATTCGGACGACCTCGTTCGCGACGACCTTCAACTCACACGTGCGATTGGTCGAGCTGCTCAGGAGCACGGCTTTCAGGCGATCCGGTCGCGGTCGGCGACTGGGGTCGATGATGTGGTGGCGCTGATGTCAGAGAGTCTCGGGGGTGCGGTGCTTACCGCAGAACTCATCCAGGAATGGAAGGTGGCATCAGATCTCGCGTGAACGAGCTCGAGCGAGCGGCTTCGCCGAGTGGCGGGTGGCTGTCCGGTATCGTGTCGCTGTGGAGCAGTTGACGTATGCCGTGCGTGACAATCACGCCGTTTGGGCGGGGCGGACACTTCGCGCTTGGACGGACGTACTCGTCGAGAACTTGGTTGCTCAGTACGATCCGGTCAGCATCATCCTGTTCGGCTCGGTCGCGACCGGATCGGATGGCCCTGACTCCGACATCGATCTGCTCGTCGTGCTCGATGATGCCCCGCTGTCAGAGCGCCGCCGCATGATGGTCGAGATGCGACGTGCCACTCGCAATGTTGCTGTGCCCCACGATCTGCTCGTCACGAGCGCAGCCGACTTTGCGCGGAACTCAGCGACACCGGGCACAACTGAGTATGAGCCGGCCCAACACGGCGTGGCGGTTTATGAGCGCGACGCCGCCTGACGAGTTGTCACCCGCACAACGCTGGTTCGCGCTCGCAGTAGAAGATCTTGCTGCGGCGCAGATCTTGGTCGCCGACGGTCCGCAGCGTTGCGTATCGCTGGATTCCTCGCTCAATAGGCAGCCGAGAAGGCGTTGAAAGCGGGCCTGTTCGCTGCCTCCATCGCTGCGCCAAGAATTCACGGACTGAATCAAATCCTTGCCCGCTACCCCAGCACCAGATCGCCGAACGTTGATGCTGACTGAGATCTCGACCTGCTTGACCCGTGGGTGATGGACGGGCGCTATGCCGCAGATCTCCCTGATCTCAGTCGCACGGAAGCCGACCGACTGCTCCTCGCTGCACGGCGCGTTCTCGACGCTGTCCTCGCATCAGAACCGAGCCTCGACCTGAGGTCGTGAACCAGCAAATTATTGATGCCGCTGCCATCAGTCTTTTGTCGCGACGCAACGTGGGGACCCGCACGAACGTAGATGGAGATTCCTAAGAATGGCCGTCGATCACGGCTGACATGTCGAAGGGCACGCCAACCGGCGAGTTATGGGCCCGACGGAAGCTGTTCCAAATCAGGGTTGCTCGCCGCTAACAAGGTATCTCGCTAGCGCGACCGACGGCGAAGACCCGACGCGCTCCATCGGCGCCGTTCGCGAATGTCCACGAATGTCCTCCGTTGTCCACCTCAGCGGCCTGTGCGTCGTGGATGCCAGCGAGGGTAGGCGGCTGGGTTGACGAAGCCCTGAGGCCGGCGACGCTCTTGGTAGAAGTCGTCGAAGAGGTGGTTCGCCGAACTGAACACTGGGGTGAGTTGGCGAAGTTCGTCGATGACCCACGTGCTGGACTTGCTCTGATGGAAGACCGACCAGGCCATGGGGTCGATAAGGTCGTCGGTCTGGCACGGGCCATTCGTCGGGTGCCCGATTTTATAGCCGACAGCCTGCAGAAACCGCGCCTCCAGAATGGCCAGCGCGTTCGCGGGAGCGTGGACAAGACCTTGGTTGGTCAACGTCTTGAGATGCTCGTACCCTTCAAACTTTTGCTCTTGGCTCCAACTCACCTTCGACACGATTGTGTGCGGTAAGCGCCGATGAACTTCCGGGGCAAGGCGATCATGGAAGAACGCCGTGTTGTGGTTGTCGTAGTGCACCGCCGACGGCCGGAACGAGTCCACATACTCGAGCAACTTTTCGAGGACGACGTTGTAATCGATGACATGGTCCGGGAAGTCTTCGGGACGCCAGGCGTGAAGAAGGTCGAACAGGGTGTGGAGCTCCCCGCCATCTTCCTCGCGATGCGAAATCGCGAGCCCGAAGTTGGCGCCACTGGTCGATGGGTCGCAGTGGATGATGTAGTCAAAGTTCCCCGTTCTTGCGTGTTGGTTGACGAGGCGGCGACCTCCCCACGGGCCGAAGAGTTTGTTGACCGTCGACTCGGTGAAGTACCGACGAAGACCGGAGGCAAACTGTGACTCGAACTCGACCTCGAACATCTCCGGGTTGTTTCGCTGGGCGGTCTGCAGGTAGTCATCGAAGGCCAGAATCGGCTGCGATATCAGCTTGAAGCACGGACCGCCGGGCCATTGCTCAAGTTCATGCGCACGTTCGTAGTCGAGGTATAGATCCCAACTCGGAAGCTGCAGCGCGAACGTGTGCGGATTCAGTGAGCCGCCGGTGATCGGATCAATCGCACAGGCCTGACAGAACTCGGCGTAAAATCCTCCAGTCATCGATGATGGTGATGACGGAAGAACTGTGGTCGCGTCCAAGGCGAACTGCGCGAGCGCTGGCCGTGCCGCGTTCAACACTTCCTCGGCCGAGTTCGTCGAGCCGTCTCCGTCCAGGTGGGCCGCCTCATCGATCGCCAGGCTGAACATTGCCGGCCCGCGAGCGGAACGAGACGTCGTGGGTGACGCGGAGATCTCGATGAGTCCGCGGCGGCCGTTCGCAGGGTCATTTCTGCGCAGCTGAGCGGGCGTGAAGAGCGTGACAGTAGAGTCCCCGATGCGGTCGATGAACTGCTCGAAGCAAGGGGAGTCACGAAACCGCGAGACGACGTCACCGAAGAGATCGCGTTTCGCTGAATCCCGTGAGGCAGAAAACACGGGAAGCAGTACCCGCTTCGTCGGGGGAAGCGAGTAGTGCCGCTGGGGATCATCGAGTTCGATGAGCTGCCACACCTTCCATGCCAGCACAACCGACGCGAGCAGAGACTTTGAGCCGCGTCGACCGAGTACAAGGATGATCTCGTCCCATATCGGCCGACCCGATTGTTGACACAACGCGATCCGCTCCAGCACGTCTGGCACCACGCCATGGCGACCAGCCCAACGAAACCCGTCGAGAAACTCGGTCGCGGTGAACCCCTCGGACCATCCCTTGATGACTTCCCGGTCGTATGCCGTCAGTAGTCCAAGCTGCAAGCACAAGAGCTTGAGGACAGTCGCCTGCCGCGGGTACAGGCTCAGCCCAAGAAACTTAGGATTCGTTGCAAAATCAATAATGTTAAGTGGTCGCCCGCTTGTAGGGCGCTGGGATGAACCCGCAGTCCGTTCGAGATCGTCAAGTCGGCGTTCGCGATTCATAAGTCGGCTCCCGGCGCGGGCACCGTGTGGGAATCGAATCGTCCTTCGAGGCTCGCAAGCCGAGCATCGACGTCCACTTCATCACGGAGCCTTCGGAACCATGTGAGCACCATCTCGGCTGCCTTGAGTCGCACGGATGGCGTCGCCGAGTCGAGACAACCGTCGACGGCCTCGAGCGCCCGCACGCACATTTCGGACAGGCGGCCGGTCACCTCGTCGACGCGGATTGCGCGGCGTCTCGCTACCTCGACAACGAAAGCTGGGTCACCATGTCGTCTCTGAACTGTTTTCGCGCTCACCCCCGCTATCGCTGCTGCTTGTAGATGCGACATGCCGCTAGCAAGCGCAGCAATCAGCACCTCGTCGATGCTCTCCCTGTTATCTGTCATTCGAGCCTCCTCATCAAGTAGTGGCGGAGAGGTGTCCGTCAATACTTAGGTGGGCTCGAGAGCTATGAGACAGGATTAGGCTTCACGCCCTAGCTCAATCCGCGAGAAGCCAACTCGGTTTCAAGCCATCCGTGAGTAGCCAGGACGCAGTTGTCGGCGGACATGAGATCCTGCCCATAGGCGGTCACGAAACTGCCCGTTGGTGGCCAATAGTTCTGCCCACTGGCGGTCAGTGGTTCTGCCCTCGTT
>JAYUWK010000046.1:0-6473 GCA_043753895.1 Actinomycetota bacterium | reverse complement strand
CCTGATCGTCGAGGCGGTAGCCCGGCTCGGCGTTGACCAGGTGCAGCAGGTAGGTGGTGGCGGCCAGCACCTCGGCCGGGGTGAGCACCGGCTGATCGGCTTCGGGATGCTCGAGCTCGATGCCAAAGATCTCTTCGATCTTGGCCAACTCGGGGCCCAGCTTGCGGTTCAGCTTGTAGCGACCGACGCGGCTGAGGTCATAGCGACGGCTCTCGAAGAAGGCGTTGCGGAAGTAGGCCTTGGCCGACTCGACCGACGGCGGCTCGCCCGGACGGGCCCGCTTGTAGATCTCGACCAGGGCTTCATCCTGGGTCGGAGCGAGCTCACGGTCTTTCTCCCACTGACCTTCGAGGAAGTCGAAGTGGTTGACGAACTTCTGCAGGAAGCCCGGGTAGTGCTCCTCGTCGTAGCCGAGGGCCCGCAACAGCACGAACAGGCTGAGGCGACGCTTGCGGGCGACGCGGCAACCGGCGGTGACGTCCTTGCCCGGCTTCTGCTCGACGTCGAACTCGATCCACTCACCTCGGTAGGGGTGGATGGTGCCGGTGACCAGCTGATGCTTGGTCAGGTTGCGCAGGCGGAACCGCTCACCCGGCTGGAAGATGACGCCCGGTGAACGAACCAGCTGCGACACGACGACGCGCTCGGTGCCGTTGATCACGAACGTGCCCTTCTCGGTCATCATCGGGAAGTCGCCCATGAAGACGGTCTGCTCTTTGATCTCACCCGTGTTGCGGTTCATGAACCGGGCGCGCACGAAGATGGGCGCCGAGTAGGTCATGTCCTTTTCTTTGCACTCTGCAACGGTGAACTTGGGCGGCGGGCGCAGGTCCTCGTCGTCTGGGTCGAATTCGAGTTCGAGCTGCAGTGCCTCAGAGAAGTCCTTGATCGGCGAAATATCGCGGAAGGTTTCTGCAAGGCCCTGGTTCAAGAACCATTCGAAGCTCTCGCGCTGGATCGCAATCAAGTCAGGAAGATCCAAAGGCTCTTCGAGATTGGCGAACGAATAGCGCTCACGGGTGGTCGGACTCTTAGCCACTACAACTCCTCGTTGACAAACGGGGGACGTTTGAGCGCGCGCTGAACACAGCTGAATGGAGAGCAGCAGATGGATACACGCACGGCAACAGACGATCCTATCGTCGGGCACGTGAGGAGTCAACGCCCAAACCGCAGAGGTTGGGCGCTTCAGTTGTTGTGGCGAACGGTAAGCCTTTCTGCGCCACGCGTCAAGCATTACCCACCATTTTGCGGGTCAATTCGAAGTGACGAAAGAGTGACGGCGGGATGCCGACATTGGCTACGGTGGCCGCATGTTCCGCCCCTGCATCGATCTTCGCGGGGGACGCGTCGTGCAGATCGTGGGTGCCACGCTGACCGACGATGCGCTCGCCGATGACCTGACAACGATCAACTTTGTCAGTGACCGGCCCGCTGCATGGTTCGCCCAGCACTACCGAGACGATGCCCTCACGGGTGGTCACTTGATCATGCTCGGGCAAGGGAACGAGCACGCTGCGCAGTCGGCTCTGGCTGCGTGGCCAGGCGGGATGCAGGTTGGCGGCGGCATCAGCGCCGACAATGCGTCGGCATGGATCGACGCGGGTGCGTCGCATGTGATCGTCACCTCATGGCTGTTCGTTGACGGCGTGCTCTCCGAGGACCGGCTGGCTGCCATGGTCGACGCCGTGGGGCACGACCGATTGGTCATCGACCTCTCATGTCGCTGGCGTGATGGCGCGTATTGGGTGGTCACCGATCGGTGGCAGCGGTTCACCTCGCTCGAGGTGAAAGCGCCCACATTGCGCACGCTTGCTGATTCGTGCGCGGAGTTCCTGATCCACGGCGTCGACGTCGAGGGGCTCGCCCAGGGTGTGGACCTCGATCTGGTGTCGTTACTGGCCACGGCCGACACCATCCCCATCACCTACGCCGGAGGCGCACGGTCGATCGGCGATCTGCGCACGGTGCACACGATCAGCAGTGGCCGCGTCGACCTCACGATCGGCTCGGCCCTCGACTTGTTCGGTGGCAACGGCGTGCGCTATGTCGACTGTGTCGAGTTCAACCGCGCCCATCGCTGATCACACGATCGATCACAACAGACAAGCCGGCCACCCAGCGGGCGACCGGCTCGTTCTCGTTCAACTCGGTGGAAACCGAGCGGGTACTGCTCTTGGACAGAGCGGTCAAGCAACCGCGCGGGTCACTTGACCTCGACGACTGCGCCGGCCTCCATGAGGGCGGCCTTTGCCTTCTCGGCATCGTCCTTGTTGGCCTTTTCGAGGATGGCCTTGGGGGCAGCATCCACGAGGTCCTTGGCTTCCTTGAGACCCAGGCTGGTGAGCTCGCGCACGACCTTGATGACCTGAATCTTCTGGGCACCGGCCTCTTTGAGGATGACGTCGAACTCATCCTTTTCCTCTTCGGCTGGGGCAGCCGCAGCGCCGCCGGCGGCTGCAACGGCCACGGGGGCCGCGGCGGTCACGCCGAACTTCTCTTCGAACGCATCGAGCAGTTCTTTGAGCTCGATGACGGTCATGTTGGCAATTGCTTCGAGGATTTCGTTCTTTGATGACATTTCGTATTTCTCCTTGAAAGTTGTGTGCATCGTGAACGATGCGTGCAGTAGTGCAAATCGGTGTGGCGACGTCGTCGCCGTTTGGAACGGGACGGCCTATGCCGCCTTTTGATCGATGAGGGCTTTGATGCCGTAGGCAAAGTTGCGGGGCAGCGCCTGCAGCAGACCTGCGGTCTTGACGAGCGGAGCCTGGAACGCACCAGCGAGCTGGGCCAGCAGAACATCGCGTGGCGCCAGATCGGCCAGTGCCTCGATGTCCTTTGCGGACAGCGTCTTGTTGCCGAGCGTGCCACCCTTGATGACGAGCAGCGGGTTGGTCTTGGCGACGTCGCGCAGCGCTTTGGCGGCAGCGGCGACATCGCCGTTGACGAACGTGATGCCGGTGGGCCCGACCAGCAATGCGTCAAGACCTTCGATGCCAGCATCGCGGGCACCAAAGCGAGCCAATGTGTTCTTGTACACCTTGTACTCAGCGCCCGACTGACGAAGCGTGCGACGCAACTGCGCCAACGCAGCCACGCTCATTCCGCGGTATTCGGTGATGATGGTGGCATCGGCGCTCGCGAGCTTTTCGCGAACTTCGGTGACGACTGCAACTTTTTCCTGTCGTGGGTTCTCCATGTACACCTCCTCTCAAATGTCGCGCGGGGCGCTCGCTTTGCAGCGAACGCCGCCCGGCAACGACACCCGTCGAGATGAAGGGATCGAGAACTGGGTGGTGTTCACCTCGTCTGGCGGAGATTCCATTACCCGTACGCCACGAGAGTGGCGGGTGGACCAGAGGTCTTCGGCGAGCAACCGTTTGGGTTGTAGATCCGCCAGGCTAGCGGTTGTGCGAGCAAATACCGCCGGGCGGTGATTCCTCGAACACCACGTCAGCAATGAGTTATGCGATTTCGGGGCGCAGGCGGTTGGTGTCGAGACGCACGCCGGGGCCCATCGTGGACGACAACGTGATCTTGCGCAGGTAACGACCCTTGGCCGATGCAGGCTTGGCACGCTGCAGCTCATCGAGCACGGCACGGAAGTTGGCCTCGAGCGCCTCGGGCGTGAAGCTGACCTTGCCGAGCGGAACGTGCACGTTGCCGTAGCGGTCGGTGCGATACTCGACCTTGCCGCCCTTGAACTCGCCAACGGCCTTGGCCACATCGTTGGTGACGGTGCCGGTCTTGGGGTTGGGCATGAGACCGCGGGGGCCGAGGACCCGGCCGAGACGGCCCACCATGGGCATGAGATCAGGCGTGGCAATGGCGACGTCGAAGTTCATATTGCCCTTTTCGATCTCGGCAGCGAGATCTTCGGCACCGACGAATTCGGCACCTGCATCACGTGCTGCCTGCGCGGCCTCACCGGATGCAAACACCGCAACACGGACGTCCTTACCGGTACCACTGGGCAGTGCAACGGTACCGCGCACCATCTGATCGGCCTTGCGCGGATCGACACCCAGACGAGCGGCAAACTCGACGGTCTCGTCGAACTTGGCCGACGCCATGGACTTCACGAGCGCAAGCGCCTCGGTCGGCGTGAACACCTGGTCGCGGTCGAACTTCTTGACCGCATCGGTGAATTTCTTTCCTGACATTGTCTGTCTCCCTCAGTGTTGACACCGCCGGGCGAGGTTGTCCCGGTCGAGTGTTGTGTGTTGTGAACGGTGAGCCAGCCCCGTGTGACGGCGGCCAGCGCGATTTCGGACAGCGTGATTTCGGACAGAGCGTCTAGGCGTTGACCTTGAGACCCATCGAGCGGGCAGTGCCACGAACTTGCTCTTTGGCGGCTTCAAGGTCGTAGGCGTTGAGGTCGGGCATCTTGATCTTGGCTACTTCTTCGATGTCGGCCTCGGTGACTGTGCCGACGACGGTCTTACCCGGCGTGGGCGAACCCTTGGGGAGGCCGGCCTTCTGGCGGAGCAATACCGGCGTGGGCGGCGTCTTGAGCACGAACGTGAAGGTGCGATCCTCGAACACGGTGATTTCCACCGGGATGATGGTGCCGACCTGTGATTCGGTTGCGGCGTTGTACTGCTTCACGAAGTCCATGATGGGAACGCCATGCGGCCCGAGCGCGGTACCCACAGGTGGGGCCGGGGTGGCCTTGCCTGCGGGAATCTGGATCTTGATGATCGCGGTAACCTTTTTTTTTGCCATTGCAGTACTTCTTTCGGGAATGTGATGTGTGAGATCGGCTCAGTTGAGCCGTTCGCGAGAACAGAGAGGGATGTGAGTTAGAGCTTGGCGACCTGGCTGAAGTCCATCTCCACCGACGTCTCACGGCCAAAGATGTTGACGAGGACCTTGAGCTTCATGTGATCGGCATTGATCTCGGCGATCTGGCCGTTGAAGTCGGCAAATGGGCCTTCCTTCACGCGAACGCTCTCGCCGACTTCGAAGTCGAGCTTGGGCTTCTTGCGGTTCGACTGCTCTTGGCCATCGCCCTTGGCCGACAAGAACGTGAGCACCTCACGACGCGACAGCGGGGTGGGCTTTTGCCCTTGGCGACTCTGACCAACAAAACCGGTGACACCGGGGGTGTTACGAATGCAGTACCACGATTCGTCGTCCATGTGACAACGAACGAGCAGATAGCCGGGGAATACCTTCTTCTGAACAGTCTGCTTGCGACCGTTCTTGAACTCGACCACTTCTTCCATGGGGATGACGATCTCGAAGATCTTGTCCTCCATGTTCATGCTCTGGATACGAGCCTTCAGGTTGGCAGTGACCTTCTTTTCATAACCTGACTGGGAATGAACCACGTACCACGAACCTGGCTTGGTCCAAGGATCCTCTTCGACCGGCGCCTGATCGCCAGCCGGGTCCGAGGAAGCAACCTGCGCAGCGTCGGTGAGATCGAAGGAGGCATCGATCTCGGAGGCATCCGCGTCGGCGATGCGGACCGTCGCCGTGTCTTCGGTGGCCGTGTCTTCGGTGGCCGTGTCTTCGGTGGCCGTGTCTTCGGTCGCCGCGTTCTCGGTGGCGGCGTCTTCGGTCACGGTATCTTCGGTTTGCGTATCCATGGGGGCCTGTTCTGATTGCATGTCGTTGCTCATGTCACTTGGTCGAGTACAGCCAGCCGGACAGCACGCCGAACAACGAGTCGAGTCCGCCGACATAGGCGGTGTAAAGCACGACGGTGATGAGCACGATCACAGCCATGCGGCGGATTTCCGGCCACTTCGGCCAGGCAACCTTACGCATTTCATCGCCGACCTCGTGGAGGTACTGCACCGGGCCGACACGCTCGTCACCCGAGCGCGTCGGGGCTTGGCGCGCAACGCGAGCGGGCTGACCCTTGTCGTCAAGGGCACCCATCTTGCGAAGCTGACGCTTCTGTTCCCGGTTGAGATCGTCTAGTGACATGCGGTTGACATTTCGTGCTCCCACGTGGGGGGTTCGGGCAGGGCAGGAGGGATTCGAACCCCCGACCGTCGGTTTTGGAGACCGATGCTCTACCAGCTGAGCTACTGCCCTCTGAATTCAGCGGAAGGGTAAGGCTACCAAGGCGCTGCAGAGGGTTGTGTTCGTTAGCGCGTTTCCTTGTGCGGCGTGTGCTTGCGGTCGAACGCGCAGTACTTCTTCATTTCTAGGCGCTCGCGGTCGTTGACCTTGGACTTCATCGTGATGTAGTTCCGTCGCTTGCACTCGGTGCATTCGAGGGTGATCTTCACCCGCTTGTCGTTCTTTGCCATGATTGTCTCGGTTGTCTCTCTTGAGATTTTCTCTCTGGAAGCGGTGCGATGGGGCGCTGCCTGAGCAGCGCGCCATCATCACCAGCGGGGTTTCACTTCAGAATTTTGACGACGCGGCCGGCGCCAACAGTACGGCCACCCTCACGGATAGCGAAACGTAAGCCCTCATCCATCGCGATCGGCTTACCCAACTCCACCGTCATC
>JAYUWK010000045.1:0-125571 GCA_043753895.1 Actinomycetota bacterium | reverse complement strand
GATGAGCAAGAAGTCAGGCTCGTCCCAGAACACGTCGGTGAGGAACTGCTCGAGCGCCTTGTGCAGCATGGGCCCACGCCAGATCACGGCCTGGCCCTCCGGCACGAAGTAGCCAATGGAGATGCAGCGCACACCCCACGCCTCTGGCGGGATGAGCATCTGGTCGATGGCCACGGGATCGCGGTCGGTGCCGAGCATGCGCGGGATGCTGTAGCCGTAGATATCGGCGTCGACGACGCCAACGGTGTAGCCCTGCGCGGCAAGCGCCACGGCGAGGTTGGTGGTGACCGTGCTCTTACCGACGCCGCCCTTGCCCGAGGCAATGAGCAGGGGCCGGGTCTTGGAGCCGGTCTCTGAGAACGGGATCTTGCGACCCTCGGCATGGCCATGTGCCTGGCCTTGGCCGGCGGTGCCGGCAGGGTTGCCGTGCAACTTCACGCGAAGGTCCTCGCGCTCTTGGTCAGTCATCACCGTGAAGTCCAACGCGACGCTGGTGACACCGAGCGGCGTGAGTGCACCCGTGACGCGGTTCTGAATCTCGTTGCGCAGCGGGCAGCCGGCAATGGTGAGCGCGATGAGCACGGCCACCGAACCATCGGCACGCACATCGACGTTGCGCACCATGCCGAGATCGACGATGGAACGATGCAGTTCGGGATCTTCCACTGGGCGCAGGGCGTCGATGATCTGATCGGTTGTGGGCATGTGCGCTCCAGGCGGGATGTTCGTGAGGGGTGGGGTGGGTTTGGCGAGGGGTGAGGGGCGGGTTGAGCGATGCGGTAATTACCACTATCTCGATAGGTAGAATACCGCCATGACTTCCACCGCACCCACCTCCGGGCTCACGCCGGGTGCGTTCAGCGCGCAGGTCACAGCGATCACGTCGGCTTTTGGCGATCCAACCCGGCGTGGCATCTATCTGTTCACACGTGAATCCGCCAACGGTGTCACTGCCGCGCAGGTGGCCGAGCACTTCAGCCTGCACCCCAACGTGGCCCGCCATCACCTCGACAAACTCGCTGCCGGCGGCTACGTGGAAGTGGCCGTCGAGCGCACCGAGGGCGGCGGCGCAGGCCGACCCTCCAAACGCTACCGCGCCGCTGCCGATGCCGAGCCGCTCGAGTTCCCGGTGCGCAGCGACGACCTCGTACTCACTCTGCTTGGGCGCACGCTCTCGATGCTGCCTCGCGAACAGGCCGAGGCAATGGCCGAGGAAGTCGGCATGGAATACGGTCGCACGATGGCGCTGGCGCTGCAGGGTGCCGCCGCCGATGGCGAGGTCGTGCAACGGTCGTTCCGCTCCGCATTGCACACCGTGGCCGATGCGCTCACCGCGCACGGATTCGCAGCGCACGCGGATCAACGCAACAACCAGTTGCGCATCGTCAACAACCATTGTCCGTTCGGCGACGTGGCTATCGACAACCCGGTCATCTGTGCCGTCGACCGCGGCATGGTCAAGGGCATGTTGAAGGCGCTCTACGGCGACACCGATCCGTCGATCGAGACCTCGCTGCCGCTCGGCGATCAGTACTGCGTCACGTCGTTCTGACTTCACGCGGTTGATCGGGTAGCCCGCTCAACCAGAGTTCTGCTTCGTCGTGACTGTGCAGCCGGACGAAGTGCACGAGGGCCATCTCGGGCGCGGTGATTGCTCTGGTGTAGCGGTCCCGGTACTTGTCGTGTTGGGTCCATGACCACCGGATGATCGAGCGCTCCGGAGCCCCCGACAGCACGTTTCGGATCGGCTCACGGTTCCCGTTCCACAGTGCCTCGCGGGTGACGAGCCTGCGGATCGTGCGCGTGACCACCTGACGCATGACCACTCGCCGAGGGAGGTCGAGCCACACCACCGTGTCGGCCCGCTGCCATACTGGGCCATCGCAGACGACCGCCCGATAGTTGCCGTCGATGACCCATTGCTGGGTCGCCGCAATGGCCGCCACCTCGGCCAGGAACTGGTCCGGCGCGATCGGTTTCCAGTTCGGGAGGTGGTGGATCGAGTCCAGTTCCACGTATCGCACTGCCAGTACCTCAGCGAGGCGCTGCGCGAGGCGCGTCTTTCCAGACCCCGAATTGCCCACCACAGAGATCCGCTCGAGCATGCCTCGGCTCACGGGCTCACTCGCCCCAGTGGCGCTGTTCCTTGAACGGGTCGCCGTACATGTTGTAGCCGTTCTTCTCCCAGAAGCCGGGGGTGTCTCGATCGCGCAGCTCGAGGCCGCGCACCCACTTGGCGCTCTTCCAGAAGTACAGGTGAGGAACCACGATGCGCACCGGGCCGCCGTGGATGGGCTCGATGTCCTCACCCTCGAATGCATACGCGACGATGGCGTCGTCGGTGGTGATGTCGGCGAGAGGAATGTTGGTGGTGTAGCCGAACTCGGCATGCTCCATCACGTGCGTGGCACCAGCCTGCACACCGGCTCGCTCGAACAGGTCTCGTACGCGCACGCCCGTCCAGGTGGTGTCGAACTTTGACCATTTGGTGACGCAATGGATATCGAACGTGGGCGTGATCGCCGGCAGCGCGCGCAGCTCGTCGAGCGTGAGCGTGAACGGTTCATCGACCATTCCGAACACCGTGAGCGACCATTCACCCGACTCGTAGGTGGGCACATCGCCCACGTGCAACACCGGGAATCGATCGGTGAGGTACTGGCCCGGCGGCAGCCGCGCTGGATCGATGCCTTTGTCCTTCAACTCATTGCGGTTGCGTTCGAAGAAACCCATGTGTCCATTCTGCCAGCGATCATCCGCACCGGCTGCCCACAACGGCATGGCCGCAGTAGATTCTGCGTATGAGCGATTCCGATCCTTTCGCCTCGGGGCCGGGCGATGCGCAGCCGCCTGACTCCCCCGCTGCAACGCCGATTCCCCCCGCTCCACCGCTCAACATGGTGCCGCCTGCCAACTACGTGGCGTACGGCGATCCGAACTACCGCGGTTTCGCCAACCTGCAAAACGTTGGTGGCATCGCCCGTACCCTCGGCATCTTGATCATGATCATCATCCCGCTGGATGCTGCGTCCGTCCTTGTGGGTTTCGGTCTGCGCAGCAAAGCTCGCGACTTCCTCGACGGCGTGATCACCGAGTCAGCGTTCAAGCGATCATTCGGTCTGAGCGTGGTGATCAGCAGCGCAACGAGCTTGGCCATGCTCGCTGCCTTCGTGCTCACCATCGTGTGGATGTTCCGCATGGCCAAGAACCAGCAGGCGATGGGACGCACCGGCACGTGGGTACCCGGCTGGGCGATTGGTGGCTGGTTCCTCCCGCCATGTGTGCTCTATGTCATTCCCTATCTGATGATGCGTGATCTGTGGAAGAGCTCCGACCCGGACTCGGAGCCCGACTGGAAGAAGAATCCGGTCGCGCCGATCATCACCGTGTGGTGGGTGCTCTACGGCCTGCTGCCGATCCTGTTCATCACCGTCACCTTCGGCACGTCGAACATCCGTGGCCAGACCACGCTGAACGCGGCCAAGAATCTCGACGACACCTTCGTCGCCTCCACCCTGTCATCGATCGTGCAGATCGCTGCGGGCGTCGCCTACCTGATGCTCGTGCGTCAACTGACAGCCCGTCACAAGATCGTCATCCACGAGGCCTGATGCTGTTTCTCGTTCGTCACGCGAAGGCGGGCTCGCGCCTCGACGACGGCGATGACACACAGCGTCCGCTGAGTAAGAACGGTTGGGCACAGGCGCACGCGTTAGTAGAGCCACTCGTACAGTCCGGGGCCGGCGCCCCGCTGCTCTCGAGTCCGTACGTGCGCTGCCGACAGACACTCGAGCCTCTCGCTGCGCGCCTCGATCTGCAGGTGATCACCGACGATCGCCTCGCCGAGGAGCAGCAGTTGATCCCGTTGCTCGATCTGATCTTCGGGGTTCCCGACGGTGCGGTGCTGTGCAGCCATGGCGACATGATCCCCGATGCAATGGCGGGATTGCAGAGGCGCGGCTGTCGGTTCATCGGTGAGCCGAACTGGAAGAAGGCCTCGGTGTGGATGTTGCATCGCGACAGCAGCGGCAATGTGACCACTGCGAAATGCTGGCCGCCACCCGTCGATTGAACTCACTCGCGCTGGCGCGTCTTCTCGACGGCAGGGGTGTGGTGGATTGTCCACGTGTGGCGTGGGTTTTTCGACAAACCCCTGGGCCAGTACTGGGTCAGTTGTCGAAGCTGGTGCAGTTCCAGCTGGAGCCATCGCGAACGCAATGCCCATTACGAACGACAGCAATCCAGATCACGACGGAGATGATCAGGAACACGAGGCCGATGACGAGACCTGCGATGGCGAGCCCCGATCCTTTGTCAGAACCCATCTTCTTCATCTGCTTGCGGCTGACGAAGCCGAAGATCACGGCCAAGACCGCGGGAATCGGGAAGAACCAAAAGCATGGGATGACGTTGACGAGGCCGAGCACCAGACTGGCGATCGCAAGGCCGTTAGTGCCCTGCGGCGGGGCCGCCGGCGGCAGGCCGTATGACTGGTACCCCGGCGCCACGGCACCCGGGGGCGGCTGGTACGGCGGTGGCGTCTGGCCCGGCGGCGGCGGCGGCGGCGGCGGAGGGGGCGGCGGCGGAGTCGTGCTCATACAGCGCAACGCTAGCGCGTGCCGGAACCGCGCTCAGCCAGTGGTGGAACTGCGCTCAGCCAGTCGGGGAGGTCTCCGACGATGGGGTGCTGGGATTGGTGAGGTTGCTTGCGAAGGACTCGATCATGCCGCGCATGTCGGCCGGCGGATTGTTGTCGAGACATTCCTGGGCGCGCACTTTCGCCGTGGCAGTGTCCTTTTCGAACCGCGCTGCGATGACGGCGAGGAAACAGTGCGGATCGGGGAAGGTGGGATCCACTTCGATCGCGCGTTCGAGGTCCCTCTTCGCTGCCGCGAGCGTTCCGGCCGCATCGGCAGCGGACTGATTCTGCGTGGAGATGGCGAGCAGCCAACCCGTGTAGGTGCGCGCCTCGGCGTTGTCGGGCTCGATGCTCAACACCGCGAGGTATCGCTGCGATGCTCCCGCAGGGTCGGTACCCAACAGGGCGCGGGCTTCGCTGAGCAACACGGCCACCTGATCGGGCGAGGTACCGCCGGTCATGCTGTCACCGGACAGACGTTGACCCGACGAGCGCGCCACCAGGAATCCGGCGATGAGCCCGACGAGCACGACGCATACGGCCACACCGACCAGACGCCCCCACCGACGCGGCGGGCGTTGCGGCAGCGCTGATTGGCCCTGTTCGATGGCGCGCAACACGGCGGCCGCCCGAGCGGTGTAGCCGTCGCGTAACACCTCGTAATCGGCTTGCTCGACATCACCGGCCTGACGCTCGAGTTCGAGATCGGCCAGCGAGCGGAGCAGGAACCGACGCTCTTCTTCGAGTTCTGCGAGCCGGTCAGGATCCACGCGATGGCTCCGAGTCTGACTCTGGCTCTGGCTCGAACTCTGGCTCGGACGTTGGATCGAACTCAGGCTCGAACTCCGTCTCCGGCGATCGCTCAGACGTTGAATCCGGGTTCTGGCTGTGTACTCGTTCGGTCTGTCGTTCGTTGCGCATTGCCGCCGACACCAAGGCGAAGTCGGCCTCGGTGGGCACGGTGTCGCCTGCCATCTTCCATCGACGGAACGCTACCGTCAGCAACGCAATGGCGATCACGAGCGCGAACGCCGGCAGTGCCCACACCAACGCATCGAAGCCCGTTGCGTTCGGCACGAGCAGGGTCTTGGTTCCGAACTGGGTCTGGATGTACTGGATGATCTGATCGTCGCTGGACGTGCCCTCTTCGACGAATCGCTTGATCTGCTGCTTGATGCCGCGCGCTGCGGATGCCTGCGATTCGTACACGCTCTCGCTATCGCACGTAGGGCACGCGAGGCGCTGCGAGATGCTGTCGATGCGGTCGCTGTCGGTCATCGGACCCGTCGACCGACTGGTACCGATCGCGAGGGCAATCACCACGACCAAGCCGAGTGCAAGCCAGCCGGGCCAATGCTTCAGTCGCTTGTTCAACGGGCTACTCATCAACCCGCCTTGGCCTGCGCGATGAGCCGCGTCAATTGATCGTCGGTCGTGGCGCCGATGAGTCGTTGCACGACGAAGCCATTGGGGTCGATGATCCAGGTCTCGGGCACTTTGGCCACGCCGAACGCGACCGAGATGCTGGCGTCCTCGTCGGTGAGGATCGGCCATGTGCCGCCGTTGTCGGCGAAGAACTTCTGAACGGCTCCATGACTGTCGTCCCAGACCACGGTGTAGAACTCGGCGCCATCGCTGAGCTTGGCCTGCTCGTCGGCAAACTTCAGCAACTCGGGGTGCTCCTGCACGCAGGGCACGCATGTGGAGTTGAAGAAGTTCAGGACGACCCAACTGCCCTTGCGGCGCTGCAGATCAAAGGGTTTGCCGTCGAGTGTGGTGGTCTTCACCACCGGCGCCGGACGTCCGAGCAGCGGTGAATCAGCGGAATCGGATTCACCGGATTTGGCACCGATGAGGATCCAGAAGAACCCGGCCACCACGACGGCGACGCCGAGAACCACGAAGGGCGCAACACGGCGCGACGACGGCGGCGACGCGGCGACGGCGGCGGGGACATCTGATGATTGCTGCATCGCCGCGCTGGGGGAAACAGCCTCGCTGGGGGAAACAGCCTCGCTGGGCGAATCAGGCATCGACAGTTTCCTTGTCGGACGACGCGTCGGGCGCATCGCCAGGCCCATCGCGCGGCCCATCGCCGGGTCCATCGATCGGCACCGGCGCAGAGGTGGGCTGGGTCGGCAGTCGGCGGCGCTGGCCAGGGAAGCCCGACAACAACGTGCCGAACACCATCAGCGCCCCACCGATCCACAACCAGATGATCAGCGGTTTGATGAACACCTTCACGGGGGCACTCGTGGCACCGGCCTTGGCGCCGGATTCGAGCGTGAGATAGATGTCGTTGAGCAGTCCGCTGCGTACCGACGGCGTGGGGATGTTGGTACCGAAGTTCGTGAACTTGGTGATGGCCGGCGCGAAGGTTTTGCCGCCATCGATGCGGATCGGCGCCTTGATGCCGTTGCTGCGCGGCGTGGTGAACGACTGCACCTCGACGAGTTCGAAGGTGTGCCCGCCATAGTTGGCCGGCTTGCCGACCTCGAGCACGAGCCGCGACGAATGGGTGTAACTCGTGGAGGCCACAAGCGCGACGGCCACGATGATGACACCGATGTGCACGATCATGCCACCGTTGGCCCGGCCCACCAGACCGCGCCAACCCTGACGACGCGTGGCCAGGATGAGCTGACGGAATGCCGCTCCAGCAGCAAAGCCACCCATACCGAAGGCGAGCAGCGGAGCAAGACCGTGCGCGCCGAACATGAGCGGAACGATGATCGCCAGAGCGCCACACCACGCCGGCCAGAACAGGCGGTCGCGCAGCAGTTCGAGACTGGCCTTACGCCATGGCAAGACCGGTGCCACCGCCATCAGGAACAACAGCGTGAGGCCAAACGGAACCGACAGGCGTTCGAAGTACGGAGCGCCGACCTTGATGGTGCGATTCTGCAGCGCTTCGACGATGAGCGGGAAGACCGTGCCGAGCAGGACCACGAATGCGAACACAGTGAAGAGCACGTTGTTGGCCAAGAACGCGCCCTCGCGTGACAGCGGAGAGTCGATCGCACCTGGTGATCTCAGCCGATCGCCTCGCCACGCGATGAGGCCGAGCGACACCACCATGATGAGCCCGAAGAACGTGAGCAGATACGGACCGATCGAGCCATTGCTGAACGCGTGCACGCTCTTGATCACACCGCTGCGGGTCAGGAAGGTGCCCAGGATCGTGAGTGCGAAGGTGGAGACGAGCAGGGTGAGATTCCAGACACGCAACATGCCGCGGCGTTCCTGCACGAGCACCGAGTGGATATAGGCCGTACCGGTGAGCCAGGGCAACAGGCTTGCGTTCTCGACCGGGTCCCATCCCCACACGCCGCTCCAGCCGAGCACCTCGTAGCTCCACCAACCACCGAGGATGATGCCGATGGTGAGAAAGCCCCATGCGAACAGAGCGAATCGACGGGTCTCGGTGAGCCACCGCTCGCCGACGCGCCCAGTGATGAGCGCAGCGATCGCAAAGGCAAACGGCACCGTCATGCCGACGTAGCCGAGATACAGAATGGGCGGGTGGAACAACACGAGGATGTGGTTCTGCAGCAACGGGTTTGGTCCCGGACCACTGGTGACACCTACAGCGCCGGGCTTGAACGCGTTGGCCGGGCCGAGCGTGAGCACGAAGAAGAACATGCACACGATGAACATCACCACAAGCGCCCACGCAACGAGCGGGTCTCTCAGCCGCTTGCGGAAGCGATGCGCGATGACCGCGGTATAGCCGACGAGGATCAACAACCACAGCAGGATGCTGCCTTCGAGCGCGCTCCAAATGGCGGTCACGTTGAACAGGAACGGCGTGTCGGCCGAACCAACCTGTTGCACATACTTCAGCGACCAATCGCGTTGGATCAGGGCGCGCTCCATGATCATGAACGCACCGACTCCCGCCGCCGCCACGCCCCATGCGTAACGCTGCGTGCTGCGCAGCAGCCGCTCGTCGCGAGTGATGATGCCGTACACCGTGGCGAGTGCTCCGAAGGTGGCGCACACCAGGCCAATCAGCAGGATCGACCGACCGAGCGTGCCGTTGACGCTGGCCGCTACTTCGACTGCGAACACGTGGTTGCCTCCGAGTTGGCCTTGTCAATGCGATCCTTGTTCTTCGCGTCGTACTCGTTGCTGTGTTTGACCTCTACGTCGTCGCCCTCGAACACACCGGCCTTCAGCACCCCGTGCACCACGACGGGAATGCATTCCTGGAACAGCCCGCCGGGCTCGCCCGAGTCGTACACCACCGGGACCGTGACCTTGTTGAAGCTGATGTCGAAGGTGGTCACGCCGTTCTTGGACGCGATCGACCCTTTGTCGACCACGCCTTGGATGCGCAGCCGACGACCCGCCTCGCAACCGGTCTTGTGGCCGACCTCATCGACGTTGCAGTAGTAGTCGAGTGAGCTGGTGAGGAACTTGGTGATCACGAGCCCGCCGACGACGAGCACCATGACGAGCAGGCCAATGGACACCAGCTTGCGTCGATTGCGGGCCTTGGGCGCAGCAGCGGGCGGCGCCGGACGCGGTGTCAGATCCACGGCTTGTCCTCGTCGGGCAGTTGCGCGCCGAGCCGGCGACCACGTCGAACGATGAACAACGCCATGGCCGCCACGGAACCGAAGGTGGCGACGTAGACGGTGAGGATGAAGCCGATATCTTCCATTACAGATCACCTTCGTCGCGACGCTGCTGCAGTGCATAGTCGAGGCCCGTATCGTCGAGAGCGTCCTGCATCGCGAGGACACGTTGACGATGGACAAGCAGCCAGACGTAGAGCAACGAGAACGCCACCATCGACACGAAGAGCGAAAACAACATCAGCCCGTGCAGGGTGACGTGGGTGCGGTCGGCGACGCTGGAGTCTTGGTGCAGGCCGCGCCACAACTTGACGCTGAAGTGCACCAATGGGATCTGCAGCACGGCCAGCAGCGCAACCACAGCCGAGCGCTTGGCGCGCTGTTGATGGCTACCACCGAGGCCGCGTACCGCGAGATATCCGATGTAGGTGATGAACATGAATGCGGTGGTGGTGACACGCGCGTCCCACACCCAGAACTTGCCCCACGAGAGCCGACCCCACAACGCCCCGGCGAACAAGGTAAGCGCCATGAACAGCACACCGATCTCGGCACTGGCCCCGGCGAAACGATCCCAGGTGAGCGATCTCGTGCGCTTCCACAGATATGCCGCCGACGACAGTGCCGTGACGGTGAACGCCACGTAGGCAACCCAGACCGTGCCAACGTGAATGTAGAGGATGCGAACGCTGTCGCTCTGACGCACATCGGCCGGCGACAGCAGAAGCCCGAAAACGGCGAGAGCGGCCATGCTGATGATCGTGGCAATGCCGATCGCGCGTGTGAAGGGTGTGCCCGTGGATCGCACACGTGCGGGCGTTGAGTCGCTGCGCTGATCACCGTTGCCGTGATCACCGTTGCCGTGATCACCGTTGCTCTGACTGGCCGTGCTCTGGGTTGTCGTGATCTGGGTTGTCGTGATCCGGGTTTTCGGGGTTGCCATGCGTCACTCCTCGATCAGGGGTCCGAATGCCAGCGTGCCACCCACGCCGAACAGGGCAACGAACACAGCCAGCAGACCCACCCAGGGCCAACCATCTGCCACCGCTGCACCGCCGGTACCGAGCGCAGCTTCCGTTGCGCGGGTGGCACCAATCAGCACGGGCGCCACAACCGGGAGCAAGAGGAGCGGGAGCAACGTCTCCCGTCCGCGAACACCGGCAGCAAGGCCTCCATAGAGCGTACCGACCAGTGCGAGGCCGCAGGTCGCGGCAACGAAGGTAGTGACCAAGAGCACCATCCCGCTGAGACGCAGCTGCGCTCGATACAGCACGACCGCGCTGAGCAGCAGCACGAACTCGAGCACGGCGAGCTGCACAGCGAGCGCGATGGCCTTACCCAAGAAGATGCCGGCCGGGTCGACCCCGGCTGCGCGTAACGCATCGGTGGCGCCATCGCCAGACTCGATAGCAAACGACCGCTGCACCAACACGAGCAGGCTGAAGAGCGTGGCCAGCCACACCAGACCCGGCGCCACTCGGCTGACCACCGCATCGCTGTTGAGCGCGAACGCGAACATCACCATCACGATGGCGGCGAACGGTAGGACTTGATTGGTGACCACGCGACTGCGCGCTTCGATGCGCAGGTCCTTGGCGGCGAGCAGACGGGCCATTCGCAGCATCAGTCGGTCTCCCAAGGTTCAGTACCCGTCGATTCGGTACCGGTCGATTCGGTACCGGTCGATTCGGTACTGGTCGATTCGGTACTGGTCAATTCAGTACCCGTCGATTCTGTACCGGTCGAGATCTCGCGAATCTGTCCACCGGTCACCTCGACCACCCGAGTAGCCAGCGCTCCGGCACGTTCGAGCTCATGGCTGGCGACGATGATCGTGGCACCTGCAATAGTCGCCTCGCGCAGTGTGGTGTCGAGTTCGTCACGGCCAGCAGCATCGAGGCCGGCGTGGGGCTCGTCGAGCAGCCACAACTCGGCGCGTCGCGCCATCAGGCAGGCGAGCGCGGTGCGCCGCTTCTGACCCGCCGACAGGCGACTGACTGGCACATCGCTGAGCCGCAGAGCGAGACCCATTCGGGTCAACGCGGTGCTGACTTCGGACCGACTCGCCCTGACGGTGGCTCCCCAGAAGCGAACGTTCTCGGCCACCGTGAGATCGGCGTACAGACCGTTTGCATGACCCAGTAGACCGACCCGACTCCGCACCGATTCGCGGTTCGTGCGCAGATCGCAACCCAGCACGCTGGCCTCACCCCGCGCAAGGGGAAGCAGGCCGGCGCAGAGACGCAGCAGTGATGTCTTGCCGGCACCGTTTGGCCCCTGCAGCAGAACGATCTCGCCGCGGTCTACCGTGAGGTTGGCTCCGGCCAGCACCGGGAACTGACCAAGGACAGCGACTGCGTTGGAAAGGTGGACGACGTGATCCATGAGGCACCGCTACGCTAGCGACGTTGCGGCGCAGCCGCCCATTGGCCCGCCCATTGTTCAAGCATTCTGGCCGCTAACGTCGCACCTTGTGACCGATGCCGAGCACCCCGAATCCGACGCAAGCAAGCCTTCTGCGTCGAGCCCCGCGAGTGGCGCAATGCAACGTCTCGAATCAATGGATCCTGCCCGCAAGCCCAGCCGATGGGATCGCCCGCCCGAGCCCCACGACTGGCGCTGGGTGGTCGGCAACATCGGCCGTACGCTCATCACAATCGGCCTGCTCATGTTTGCGTTCGTCGGATATCAGCTGTGGGGTACGGGTATTCAAGAAGCCCGCTCGCAGGACCAGTTGGCGCAGGACTTCGACAAGGCCATTGCTGCTGCGGGGCTCGATTCCACCACGACCGAAGCGACCACCACCACGATTGCCAGCTCCGACACCGTCGATCCTTCGGCCACCACCACCTCGACCACCGAGCCTGCGGCGCAGGAACAGGTCTTTCCGCAAGACATCGCCCCCGGCGACGCAATCGCCACGATCGGCATCCCGCGTATCGGTGTCAATAAGTATGTCGTCGCTGGCGTGAGCGTGCAGGACCTCCGCAAAGGCGTCGGGCACTTCCCGAACACACCGTTCCCCGGTCAGTTGGGGAACTCGGCCATTGCGGGCCATCGCACCACCTACGGGCAACCCTTCTACTCCTTAGACAAACTCCGCAAGGGCGACGAGATCAAGATTTCCACGATCCTCGGCGGCTCGTATGTGTATCGGGTCACCGGTAGCGAGGAAGTCGGCAAGAACGACTACCACGTCATCAGTGACTCCGATCCGAAGAAGGCAACGCTCACGTTGGTGACGTGCACACCCATCGGGACTGCCAGCCGTCGTCTCGTCGTCCACGCTGACCTCGACCCCACAAAGTCATCGAAGGTGGGCAAGTCGAAGCTGTTCTATGGTCAAGAACCAACCACGGTTGTTGCCCCCACGCTGCCCGGGGACACCGCGAACGGTGGCACTGTAGAAGACGGCAACAGCGTCGCCGACAGCGTGGTCCCGGCGAGCAAACTTCCCAATACCCCCGATACGGTGCCGGGCAACAGCGTTAATGGTGGAGCGGGTACTCCGACGGGGACGTCGACTCCCGGGGGAGAGAGCTTCGCCATCCCGACGGATGCGTTCAATCAGGGTTGGTTCTCCGACGGACGAGCATGGCCACACGTTCTTGGCTGGGGTTTGCTCCTGCTCGCTGTGGCCCTCGGCGCGTACCAACTGGCCAAGCGGTTCCGCCGCCTGTGGCTCGGCTTCGTCGTCGGCGTCGTGCCCTTCGTCGTGGTTCTCTACTTCTTCTTCGAGAACGTCAACCGAATGCTGCCGGCCGCGATCTGATCGCGTCGGCAACACTCGTCGGGTTGCTGTCTCAGTGCCCCTGAAACTTCGGTGGACGCTTCTCGAGAAAGGCCAGTCGACCCTCTTCGGCATCTCGGCTCGCCCAGGCAGCGTCACGTGCCTGCTCGAACAGTTCGTCATACGCCGGCGAGGGGGCCGATTGTTCGAGCGCCAGCTTGTGACTCGCGATCGTGAGCGGCGCAAGTGAGGCCAGCTCGGCCGCCCAAGTGAGCGCTTCGTCGAGACCGCCGACGCGGTGAATGGCACCCGCCACGACGAGCTGCTCGGTGCGATAGGTCTGCGCAGCAACCAACATCGCGCGGGCGATGGACCACCCCATCTCACGCGCTAATCGCTCGACAGTCCAGTGATCCACCACCAGTCCGAGCTTGGCCGCGGGGATGCCGAACACGCTGCGCTCGGTGGCAACGCGTAGATCGCACGCGATGACGAGCTGCGTGCCGGCGCCGAGCGCAGGGCCGTCGACGGCCGCAATCGTGGGGATCGGCAACTCGGTGAAGCCGAGCAGCGCGCCGACGAGCGCATCGACGAACTCACCACTCTCCACGCCGGTGAGATCGGCCCCCGCACAAAACGCCGGCGGCGCGCCGGTGAGTACCAGGCAGCGCGCGTGCTCGGCCACGGCATCGATCTGAGCTTGGCGCAGCGCGAGCAGCGTTGCATGATCCACCGCGTTGCGTCGATCTGGTCGATCGATCGTGACCAATGCAATGGAGTCGTGGAATGTGAGATGCACGGTCATTGGGTACTCCGCTCTACCATGCACGAAGACTGTATGGCTTCCACCGACCAACCACCCGCTACGACCGAGCCGGCAGCAAACGATCCCGTTCGGGCACGTCGCGCCACGATTGCCAAGTGGAACCAGATCGCCACCCGGGTCGGGTATCTGCTCTTCCTCGTCGCCATCGTGATGTTTTTCGTGGCCCTCACGACCAGTTTCTCGCAGGGCAAGGTCACCATCATCACGACGAGCATGATCATCGGTTCCATCCTGCTCGCCCCTGCGATCGTGGTGGGTTACGCCGTCAAGGCCGCCGAGAAGGACGACATCTCGCGCGGTTTGTAGCCGAGCACATCCCGCTGAGACACACTGGCAAATTGCCGGCGCGCGGCGATTACCCTGTACTCAGCACTATGTCGATTCGTCTTCCCGCCTCAGCCCGCCGCGAGCAGCTGCTCGATGTCGCGCTGGGCGTCTTCGCCCGTCAGGGCTACCACGGTGCGTCAATGAACGACGTCGCCGAAGCCGCAGGAGTCACCAAGCCGGTGGTCTACCAGCACTTCGATTCCAAACGCGATCTGTATCTGGCCCTGCTCGACGAGGTGGGCAACCGTCTGCTCACTGCCATCGACAAGGCAACGGCCGGTGCCACCGACGGCAAGCACCAGACCGAACTGGGCTTCCAAGCATATTTTCGTTGGGTGGCCGATGACCACGATGCGTTCTTGCTGCTGTTCGGCAGCGGTGCCCGCCGTGACGAGGAGTTCAACGACGCCGTGCGCAAGGTCACCTCACAGGTGGCCGAGGCGATCAAGCCACTCATCGCAGCCGATATCGATCCCGAACACCAGCGCACGGTGGCGCACGGCTTGGTCGGCCTCGCCGAGGGCGCCAGCCGCCGCCTCGTCGACAACGGCACCGACTTCGACCCTGACGTGCTGGCCCGCCAAGTGAGTGATCTGGCTTGGGCCGGCCTACGTGCCGTCGGTCGCCCCGCCGAACGCTGACCCAACCAGCCCCGACACCCGCTCGAGCGCCCGAGAAGCCCCACCCTCCGGCCCGCTTGGGCGCGTCTCGCGCCAACTGCTGGCGCGCAACGCACCCGAGAAACCGGAATCGGGGCGACGAGGGGCGACGGGACGACATGCGCAGCGGCCGCTACGAGCGGGACCAAGACCGGGACGGCGGCGCGGGAAGGGGTCAGCGGGTGTAGACCGAGACGTGCAGCGGGCTCGCAGCGGTGAACGGTTCGTTGTTCCATCCACCCCAGCGATGTTGCAGGGTGAGCCCGGCAATGCGAGCCATCAGATCGAGCTCGGCGGGCCACGCATAGCGGCACACGATCGGGTTCACGGTGATGCCTTTGACCGACAGCGTGACATGGCTCTCATCAAGGGTCTGGGCCACCGGATCGTGGCGGCCCACGTCGAGGCGCACCGACCGCACGCCCACTGCTTCGGCATCGACGTACTGGTTGTCGCGCAACCGATGCAGGTAACTCGGGACGAACGCCTCGACCACGAAAGAGCCGCCGTCATCGAGGTGTGCGGCGACGTTCTCGAAGCAGCGGACCTGATCGTTTTGGGTCAACAGGTTGAACAGCGTGTTGTAGACCACGTAGATCAGCCGGTACGAGCCAACGACCGCGACGTCGGCAAAGTCGCCAAGTGTGACCGGGATCTCGGCACCGCCCGGCTTGGCGCGCAGCTGGGCCACCATCGCAGGCGAAATATCGATGCCTTCTACGTGCACGCCCCGTGCCACGAGTGGCAGCGCGATGCGACCTGTGCCGATGGCGAGTTCGAGCGTGGCCCTATCACCGGCGAGCGCGGCCAGGAACGAGGTTGCATCGTCTTCATCACCGCGCATGGAGACGATGTCGTACGCCGCCGCATGTTCAGTATCGAAGCTCATCGCCGGCTCGTAGTTCTTCACGCCACCATCTGAGCCGTCATTTCGACGCTGCGCAATCGAATATGGCAGCCAGAGAAGAGGGAGCGCCGCGTCAGGGGCGCAGAACCAGACCGCGATAGCCCTCGATGAAGCCGACGCGTTTGAGTTCATCGACCGCCGCGGCCGCTGCGGGCACCGGCGCACCGTCGAGCTTGCGCACCTCCACACTGCGCGCCCGACCGTCTTTGACCAACGAGGCCAGCGCGTCGGCCCAACCAGTGATGGACGCTGCGGCTGGGAAGAGCAGCAGATGATGGCTGCGACGATCGAACCAAGCCAGCGGTTGTCCCGCCGCCAGCACTACGAGCGCACCGGCCGAGCGCGACGGCCGACCCTCGCTGGGCGGCCACGGGAGCGTGCCACCGTAGGGCTGCGCGGGGTCGGTGGCTGCGAGCACCAACGGCGCGGGGGCCAATTCGGGGTGCAATGCATCAGTGCCCTCGCGAACAGCACGGAGCCGATCGACCGCGCCCGGCAGGCTGAATTGTGCAGCGCCGAGTCCACTCACGAAATAACCGCGCCGGGTCACCCCGCGTTCTTCGAGCACTTTGAGCACGCCATACACCGCACTGAACCCGCCGACCACGCCTTCGGACGCGACTGCCTCGCGCGTGAGCACTCCATGGCGTTCGAGCAGTTGCAGCGCTGCGGCGTGGGCCGCTGCGGTAGGTGCGGGCCGGGGCAACAGCAGGGGTGCGACCAGACTCCACCGCCCGGCACCCGCCGGTGGACCGAGCCGGTTCAGGCGCCCGGGTCGCGGGCGTGAGCGCTGACGCGATGCAGCAGCCGAGCCACGCTTGGATGCCGTGCCGGCACCGGCGATCACGGCACGAAGCGGAGCCAACGAATCGTTGGTGACCTCACCAGCCCAGACGAGATCCCAGAGTGCGCTCAGCAGTTCGGTATCGGTGGCCACCGCATCGCCAGCGCGGAGCTGCCCCCAGAAGCTCGCTCCACGCTCCGCGAGCAACGCGCGAACGGCGTGATGCAGAGCGCCATCGGGCGGTAGCGCAGGTTCGAGACTGGCGGTGAGTACGGCCAGCTGATCCGCGAAGTACAGCCGAATACGGCCATCGCCCGCACCGATGGCACCGGCGCCGATCCAGACAACCTCGCCGCTGGTGCAGAGTTCGTCGAGATCGGGAGGGCGATACCCGCGTACGCGCAGCGGCAGAATCTCGGATTCGAGCGTGGATGCAACCAACGCTGCACCCTGTAAGAGACCGATTGTCTCGACCAAGGCATCGGGCCCGCGCCGGTCGCTGGGGATGCCATGCCAGGCCGTGAGGAATCGGGCGAGTGCCTCGGGTTCCACAGGCTCGACCTCGCGCCGCAGCGACGCCAGCGAACGGCGACGCAGCTGACGCAGCACATCGACGTCGCACCATTCGCGCACGACACCGTCGGGGCGAAACTCGCCGAGTACGAGGCGCTCGTCGGCTTCGAGCGCGCTCAGCGCCCCGACGACACGCTCGATGGGTAACCCCAACCGCCGCGACACGTCGAGCGAAACAAAGGGTCCGTGCGTACGTGCGTAACGACGCAGCAGATCCTCGAGTGGCCGGACCACCGGATCGGTGAATGCCATCGGTAGGCCCATCGGCAATGAACAACCGAGGGCATCGCGATACCGCGCGGCATCGTCGGCCGCGATGTAGCGGTCCTCGTCGGCGACGCGCACCATGATGGCACGCCGCTCGGCGAGCAAGCTGGACAACCAATCCGCCGACGGCGCCTCGCAACGCAGATCGATCTCCGTTGCAGTGAGGTCGCCGATGCGGCGCAACACATCGTGCAGTTCGTCGGCCGACCGGGCCCGGCGTCCATCGCCCAGGCATTGCAACTCGAGTTCGAGATCGGCGAGCACGCCGGCGTCGAGCAGCTCGCGAAGCTCTTCGGCACCCAACAGGTCGCGCAGCAAATCGCGGTCGAGGGCGAGCGCAGCCGCGCGGCGTTCGGCCAGCGGTGCATCACCCTCGTACATGTACGCAGCGATCCAGTTGAACAGCAGGCTCTGCGCAAACGGCGACGCCTTGGCGGTCTCGACACTGACCACCCGGATCGCCCGACTGCGCAGTTGACCCAAGACCTCGCGCAGCGCCGGCACGTCGAAGACATCCTGCAGGCACTCGCGGCTGGTCTCGAGCAGGATCGGGAAGCTGGGGTACTTCGCAGCAACTGCGAGTAGGTCGGCAGCGCGTTGGCGTTGTTGCCACAGGGGTGTGCGTCGGTCGGGGCGACGCCGGGGCAGCAGAAGGGCGCGAGCCGCACACTCGCGAAATCGCGCCGAGAACAACGATGTCTGCGGCAGCGTGGACATGAGCAGTTCGTCGATGTCCTCCGGGTCGATCAGCAACTCGTCGAGCGGCACCTGGTCGACGGCTTCTGGTAGGCGGATCACGATGCCGTCGTCGCCCCACATCGTCTCGATGGCCATGTCGAAGCGGTCGATGAGCCGACGTTCGATGGCCATCGCCCACGGCGCGTGCACGGGCGTACCGAAGGGGCTGAGAATGCAGACCCGCCAGTCGCCGATCTCATCGCGAAAGCGTTCGATGACCACCGTGCGATCGTCGGGCACCACGCCGGTGGCCTCGGCCTGCTCGCTGAGATACAAGACCACATTGTTCGCGGCGAACTCGTCGAGCGCGAACTCGGTGCGCAGGCGCTGCAACGCTTCGGGCTCGGCCAGAGCACGCATCTCGCGTTGAAAAGCGCCGAGAGCGCGCCCCAGCTCGAGTGGGCGCCCGGGCCGATCGCCGTGCCAGAATGGTATCTTGCCGGGCTGACCCGGTGCCGCAGTGACGGTGACACGCTCGAAGGTGATGTCCTCGATACGCCATGTGGACGCACCGAGGATGAAGGTCTCGCCGGGCCGCGACTCGTACACCATCTCCTCGTCGAGTTCGCCGACACGGGTGCCGTTAGGCATGAAAACGCCGAACAGACCGCGGTCGGGAATGGTGCCGCCGCTGGTGACCGCGAGTCGCTTGCTGCCATCGCGGGCGCGCACGGTGTTATTGATGCGGTCCCACACGATGCGCGGGCGCAGCTCGCCGAACTCGTCGCTGGGGTACCGACCCGCCAACAGATCGAGCGTGTTGTCGAGTAGTTCGTCAGAGATGTCAGCGAAGTTCGCACAGCGACGCACGAGCGCACGCAGGGATGCCACCGGCACTTCGAGGCCCGATGCTGCCGTGTGCGCGACGATTTGCTGGGCGAGCACATCGAGCGGATTGCGTAGGTAGTGCGTGGCCTCGATCTGGCCAGTGACCATACGTTGGGTGACCACCGCAGCCTCGAGCAGATCGCCGCGGTGTTTGGGGAAAATCTTGCCGCGGCTCGGCTCGCCCACCTGGTGACCGGCGCGACCGATGCGCTGTAACCCGCGGCTGACCGACCCGGGCGACTCGACCTGGATCACGAGATCGACCGCGCCCATGTCGATGCCGAGCTCGAGGCTGCTCGTCGCGACGATGGCGCGCAGCGCGCCGCGTTTGAGTTGGTCCTCGATGACCACGCGCTGTTCGCGAGCGAGGGAACCATGATGAGCCTTGACCAGTTCTTCGCGTAGCAGCCCGGTGTCGGGATCGACACCAATTCCTGCGGTCTCGGCGGCTTCGTTGAGCCGGGCGGCAAGCCGCTCGGCCTGACGCCGTGCGTTGCAGAAGATAATGGTGCTGCGGTGTTCGAGCACGAGCTCGAGAATGCGCGGATAGATGCTGGGCCAGATGCTGTTGCGTTGTGGGCTGAGCGCCGAGGATGCAGGACCAGAGCGCATGTCGCCGGGACCCGGCGTGACGACCTGGCCCACCACGCCCATGTCCTCGAGCGGCACCACGACCTCGACCTGCAGCGGTTTGCGAATACCCGAATCGATGATGGCAACGGGTCGCTGCCGACCCGGCTCGCTGAAGCCTCCGAGAAACCGCGCGACCTCCTCGAGCGGGCGTTGCGTGGCCGACAAACCAATGCGCTGGGGAGGTTGCAGCGTGATTTCCTCGAGGCGTTCGAGCGACAGCATGAGGTGCGCGCCGCGCTTGGTGGGTGCCAGTGCATGAATCTCGTCGATGATCACCGTGTCGACACCCGTGAGCGTGGCGGCGGCCGAGGACGTGAGCATGAGATACAGGCTCTCGGGGGTAGTGATGAGCAGATCGGGTGGACGGCGGATGAGCGCCTGACGGTCCTTTGCGCTGGTGTCGCCGGTGCGCATGGCCACCACGGGCTGCACGAAGGGTTCGCCGAGGCGCTCGGCCGCGAGCTGGATGCCCATCAGCGGAGCGCGCAGGTTCTTTTCGACATCGAACGCGAGAGCGCGAAGCGGCGAGATGTAGAGCACCCGCGTGCGTGCGGCCTTGTCGGGCAACGGAGTGGTGACCAAGGAATCAATGGACGACAAGAATGCTGCGAGGGTCTTGCCGCTGCCCGTGGGGGCACAGATCAGTGTGTGTTGGCCCGACGTGATGGCCGGCCAACCCTGTACCTGTGGTGGTGTCGGCTCGGTGAACGAGGTGGCGAACCACGCGCGTACGGCGGGCGAGAACCGCTGCAGCACCTCGTGATCGGCCATGGCGCAACCCTATCGAAGGGGTTATAGCAACGTGTCCGGCGAGGCCCCTGACAGATTCAACGAGCGCGAGGCGATGGCATGGCACCACGCATTGCGGGGAAGATCGCGGCGATGTTCGGCGCCGGCGGTGGTTCCACAATCGGCGCTCCGGGTTCGCGTGGCCAAATGATCGGGGTCAGGTCGCTGGCGATGACCTCGCCCACGCCGATACCGACACGATCGACCGAGTCGTGCCAGCGCGCGCTGCCGCGCGTCGCGCCGTCGGCGAAATAGATCATCGTGTGCACCCGTCGGGTGCGCGCCGATGTGTTGCCATGGGCCAGGTGCACGGTGAGTCCGTGATGGAAGGCAACGCTGCCAGCGGCCACTTCGACCGTCGCCGGTTCGGCACCCGAGAACGCAGGATGATCGAGCAGGCTCGGCGGCTCATCATCGCCGAAGATGTGCACGTATTCCTGCAGCCCGGCGCGGTGCGAGCCGGGTACATAGGCCATGGCCCCCGTGGTGAAGGTACTCCCGTCGAGCGGGACCCACGCGGTGATGGTGTTTGTTTCGGCGACCGGCCAGTACGGCTGATCCTGATGGCAGTCGGTGGGACGACCGCCGGCTTGCTTGTACAGCGCCTGATCGTGCCACAACCGCGCTGCAGGTACGTCCAACAACTCCGCTGCGGCTCGAGCGATGCTGGTGTTGAACGTGAGTGGACGAACCCCCGGATGGTCTTCCCACAAGTTGATGCAGTGGATGAAGCTCTGCTCGTAGCGCGATTTCTCCGCAATAGTCCGGGTGTCGTGGGACTTGCGTTCGGCGACCGCGATGTCGACTTCGGCGCCGTCGTGGGCGAGTTCATCAGCGCTGAGCAGATCGGGGACCACGACGAATCCGTTGCGCTGGAACTGTTCGATCAGGTCGGCGCTCACCATCGACATGTCCCACGCCTGTCACATCGGCCGTGCTCAGCGCTCTCTTCGCCCGCTGCGTTGTGTCTCCGTCGGCTGGCCGACACAATCGCAGGCTCCATGACAGCCCTCTGCGCGCAGCGATGACTGCCATTCGACTCCGACCCTGGCAACGTGCCGCGTTCGACACCTTCGCTGCACTGGACGACGACGACGCCAACTTCTTGGCCGTCGCCACGCCTGGGGCCGGCAAGACTACGTTCGCTCTCACCTGCGCTCGATGGGCGCTCGCACAGCAGCGTCGACGCATGGTGGTCGTGGCACCAACGAGCCACTTGAAGCTGCAGTGGAGTCTGGCCGCGCATCGACTCGGCCTACAGCTCGACCCTGACTGGACTCCCGGCGGCGGGGTGGCCAAGGACGTGCACGGCATCGTGACCACATTCCAGCAGGTGGCTACCGGCGACACGGCGAACGTGCTGAAGGGGGTGGCCCACGACGCCTTCGTCATCCTCGACGAACTGCATCATGCAGGCGACGAGAAGGCCTGGGGCGATGCTGTGCGGCTTGCGTTCTCAGGGGCTCACCGCCGGCTCTGCTTGTCGGGCACACCCTTCCGCAGCGACACCGCGTCCATTCCGTTTGTGCGATACGACGACGGTCAGGCGTTCGCCGACTACGAGTACGGCTACGGCGACGCGTTGCGCGACGGCGGTGTGGTGCGCCCGGTGTACTTCCCGCGCGTCGACGGAAACATGGAATGGAGTGCGCCAGACGGCGCCGTACTGTCCGCCTCGTTCCAAGACGAACTCGACCGCGATGGCATGAGCCAGCGTCTGCGCGCCGCGCTCAGCCTGGATGGTGAGTGGCTGCCGCACGTGCTCGAGCAGGCACACGAACGATTGATGTACCTGCGCGACGATCAGCCAACGGCGGGTGGCTTGGTGATGGCGATGGATCAGGAACACGCCCACGCGATCGCCCGGCTGATCCGCGTTCGCTTCGGCACACCGGCAGATGTGGTCGTGAGCGACGACCCAGGAGCTTCGAAGAAGATCTCCGAGTTCGCGCGTTCCGATGCACCGTGGCTCGTGTCGGTACGCATGGTGTCCGAAGGCGTCGACATCCCGCGTCTACGCGTCGGCGTCTACGCCAGCACTGTTTCCACTGAGTTGTTCTTTCGCCAAGCTGTCGGGAGATTCGTGCGCTGGCAAACCGGCCTTACCTCACAGAAGGCGTTCGTGTATCTGCCCGACGACCCCCGGCTGCGTTCGCACGCATTTCAGATCATGGAGTCGCGCCGGCACGTGCTGCGCCGCTTCGAGATCGGCGACGAGTTGCTCGACACCGGCGACCCCGCAACGGACGCACCGTTCGATGCAGTGGCGGAGGATTTTGCGCCCGAACAGCTCTCGCTCTTCAGCGTGCTCTCGGCGGTAGCCACGGGCATGCAGATCCACGCGATGACACCGTCTGGCATCGCCATTCCGTACGAGTTGGGTGTCGATGAGCCCGAACTCGACGAGCCCGACTTCGACGACGATCCGCTCTTACAGCTCGACCTCGCCGAGATACCAACCGACGCAGGGTGGGGCCCCGACTCCGGCCGCAGCGTGTTCGAGATCAAAGACGAACTCCGCGAGCGCAATGCGGTGCTCGCCAAACGTCTGGTCGACATCACCGGTTGGAGCCACGGTCGCGTCAACGGCGAGATGAATCGGCTTGCGAACGTGACTGCGGTGTCGAGCGCGACGACCGATCAGTTGGAGCGCCGCCTGCGCAAATCCGACGAATGGCTCACGCAGTTGCGCAAACGACGCGGGTAGAACGGCCCACGGGCGCTCCATACTCAAGGGGGGTGGTGGATTCCCCACGCGTCACGCGGTTTTCTCACCACACCCCTGCGCAAATTCGATGGCGGTCGGCAATGATCGTGACATGAACCTCTCGGCCGTGGAGATCAGAAGCGCACACGACGCCGACCTCGATCGCTCGGCCGAAGTGCTCGGACAGGCATTTACCGAATACCCCTGGACGCAGTGGACAGTGGACGCCGACAATCACGTACGTCGGATCACCGAGCTCCAACGCCTCGCGCTGCAGCACTACGGCTTGGCGCACGGGCAGGTCTGGGTGGCTCTTGTCGCCGGCACGATTCAGTCAGTGGCGGTGTGGATGGACAGCCGCGTCGAGGTGCCCGAAACGGTCCATCGACAACTCCATCCGCGCATGAGCGAGCTCGAGGGTTCGCGCCATCGGGCATCCGTCACAGCAGGCAACGAACTGCACGGTTGGCGGCCAATGAGTCGTCATTACTACTTGGCCACCGTCGGCACCGCACCGGCGGTGCAACGCCAAGGCCTCGGCGCGCGCGTCTTGGCGCCGGTGCTCGCAGCGGCCGACAGCGAGGGCGTCGGTGCCTTTCTGGAGACGTCCTCAGCCGCCAACGTCGCGTACTACGCCACGCTTGGTTTCGAGGTCGTCGGCCATCGTGTCATCGACGGCGGCGGCCCCGACGTGTGGGCGATGCTCCGTCAGCGTGGGCAGCCCGGTCAGAAACCCGGTCAGAAGCCCGAGACGGCCTGTGGGGTGTAGGGCGACTCGAGCGCGCTGATCTCGTCGGCTGTGAGCGTGATGTCGACGGACGCAATGGCATCGTCGAGGTGTTGCATCTTGGTGGCACCCACGATTGGCGCGCTCACGGCCGGATGCTTGGCGACCCACGCAAGAGCAATCTGCGCACGCGACACGCCCCGCTGCCCAGCGATCTCGGCCACGCGCTCGATGATGGCCGTATTGGCCCCGGGGTACAGCGTCTTGCCGAACTCGTCGGTCTCCTTACGGCTGGTGCTCTCGGCGAGATCGCGCGTCAGCAGTCCTCGGGCGAGCGGGCTCCACGGAATCACGCCAACACCCTGATCGAGACAGAGCGGCAGCATCTCGCGTTCTTCCTCGCGGTACACGAGGTTGTAATGGTTCTGCATAGTGACGAACTTGGCCCAACCGTTTCGTTCGGCCGCATACTGCGCCGCTGCGAACTGCCACGCCCACATCGACGATGCCCCGATGTAAAGCGCCTTGCCGGCCTTGACGACATCGTGCAGCGCCTCCATCGTCTCCTCGATCGGCGTGCGCGGATCCCACCGGTGGATCTGAAAAAGATCGACGTAGTCCGTGCCCAGACGGCGCAGGCTCTGGTCGATCTCGAACATGATCTCTTTGCGCGACAGGCCGCTTCCGTTGGGGCCGCGCCGCATCGAGCCACACACCTTGGTGGCCAGAACGATCTCCTCTCGCTTCGCGAAGTCGATCAGCGCACGCCCGACAATTTCCTCGCTCGTACCGTCGGAGTACACATTCGCGGTGTCGAAGAAGTTGATGCCCGCTTCGATCGCTCGCCGGATGAAGACGCGACTTTCGTCCTCGCCCAAGGTCCACTCGTGCGCGCCACGGTCGGACACGCCGTAGCTCATACAACCGAGACAGATTTTCGACACATCGAGACCGGTGGACCCAAGCTTCACGTAGCGCATCGCACCACTCTACGAACCATCTCGCCTGTCCGTCAGACGCAGCCAACTTCCACGCGCCGGTGCCGCAGATGTGCGTACAGTCGCGAAGATGAACCGTCGGCGACTCGCTGTATCTGCAGCCCTCCTGCTCGTGAGCGCATGCGCCACGAGTCCCGATGCCTCCACGCCGCTGCCGTCGATGCGGGCCGCTGCGAGCATTCCGTCGACGACACCAAGCAAGGCGCCGGAAACGACACCCAATTCAACGCCTGGCTCGGCACCGGGCACGTCCATCGACAACACATCGGTCGACACCACTGCGCAGTTCAGCATTGCCAACCTGCCCAGCAGCGGTTCCTGCGCACTCGGGGCACCCCCGGCAGATGGGCAGATCACATTCGTTGTGGCAAGTCGGCTGTACGCCGTTGGACCCGACGCAACCGTGCAGTGTCTCGCCGACCTGGGTGGTCGCTCGCCAACGTGGCTGCAGTGGAGCCCTGACGGCGACGAACTGCTCGTTGGACCCGACACCGTGCTGCACGCGGATGGCACTTTTGCGTCCACGGGCTACTTCGCGACCAACACCAACGTGCGCTGGTCCTCTCCCACCGGCAAAGCCCTGATCGCCCCGAAGGCCGCCACCGGGCAGTTGATCTGGCGGAGTGCACACGACTCGACGGACCGCATCGACGTGTCGTTTGCCGACAACATTTCGAGCGCCGCCTATCACCCGGCAGGCATGCACGTCGCCGCTGCCGGACTCGGTCGCGACGGCCAGGGTCCCGGTGTGTTCGTCGCATCGAACCGCGGTGCCAACGCACAACGAATCGGAACACTCGAGGCTGGCACCACCGCAACGGAGGTGGCCTTCGACATGAGTGGCGACTCGCTGGTGTTCGTGCACCAACATGCCGACGGCAGTTCGCACCTGCATCGCTACTCGTTCGCGAACTCGTCGCTGTCGACCCTGGCCGACCTGCCAGACGTGACACCTACCCACCTCACAGTGAGCCCTGTCAACGAGGGCGATGTGGCCTGGACGCAGTCGTATTCCACCATCAACTCCTCCGCGCATGTGCTTCTGGGTGACTCTGCCACCGAAGTAGGGGCGAACTCGCCGGAGGGTGATCACCTCTCCGACCCCATCGGTTGGCTACCCGGGCATCGGCTGCTCGTGAACAGTCGCTCACCCGACACGATTGCGGGCAGCGCCTTCGAGTTGTGGGAGTGGTCACCAACCGGCATGAGCAAGGTGATCAATGGCGTCACCGCCGCAGCGGCGCGGTCGCTGCACGGGCCATACAACGAGCTCTCCATCATCGTCGGCTCCGGCTTCGGTTGATGACCTCTCCTGCCCGCCGGTCGGTGGGTGTGCGTTCGAACCTTCCTCAATGATGTGCGCCATCGCGGACGCCGGACGAGGACTGACCTCACCTGCCCCACGGTAGGCTCAGGCCATGGCCAGCGCCGGTGAGCATCATCCTGCGTTCGAGGAATACTGCGAGTGCATCTTCGAGCTACAGGAAGACGACGTCGATGTCATCCAGGCGCGCATCGTCGAACGCCTGCACGTCAGTCGCCCCGCCGTATCGGAGATGATCCGACGACTCGAATCCGAAGAACTCATCGCGTTCACGGGGACCAGCATTCGCCTCACGGCGGCTGGCGCCACTCTCGCACAGCAGGTGGTGCGCAGGCACCGTCTCGCCGAGCGTTTCCTCACCGACATCCTCGGGCTGTCATGGGCAGAGGCACACCACGAAGCCGGCCGATGGGAACACGTGATCAGCACCAACGTGGAAGTCGCAATGGACCGTCTGCTCGGCAGTCCCACCACCTGCCCGCACGGCAACCCCATCCCGGGCAGCGAGTACGAAGCGCCCGAGTCGCGCCGTCTGGTCGATCTTTCGGTGGGCGAAGGATTCACCGTCAGCCGCATCCCCGAGGAGTTGGAGTTCACGCCGGGCCTGCTCGATTTCCTCGAAAGCGTCTCCCTGCTCCCGGGTCGCAGCGGCACCGTCATGGGAACGTCACCCGACGGCGCCATGACCGTTCTGCTCGACGGAAGTCACGTCGGCGTCGGGTCGTTCGCGAGCGCGCGCATCCTCGTCACTGCCTAGGGTTGGGCATGTGAATCGCACCCGACTCGTGCTTGTTGCCATGCCAACGCTTCTGTTCGGTGTCGCCGGGTGCGCCAAGACCACGATCGACGCCTCCATCACCGAGGCACCCGTTGTCGCGAGCACCACCACCTTGCCTACCGGTACTGCGGCCGAGTTGCTGCCGCAGCTCGTGATCCAGGCGGGCAAGCTCTCGAACATCATCGGCTCGCAAGGCGCCAAGAACGACCAGATGCACGCCATCACCAACCTGTGGAACGCCGCTCGGCCTGAGATCGCCGCCAAGAATCCCGACCTCGTCAAGACGTTCGACTTTGCGGTCGATCTGTGCGACAAAGGTCGGCAGTTCAATCGGCCGGCCGATGCCGACAAGTGCTTCCGCAACCTCACCGCGTTGACCAACAACTACCTCGGCTGAGTCACCGCCACCGCTCGCTTCGTGAATGCTGAGCGCACCGTAGACGTGCGCTCAGCATTCACGGAGACAACGCGACGAGTGCGTGGGCAAACCGATGGACGTGTGCGAGAGTTCAGTCGTCGGACAGCAGCCGGAAAAGCCGTCGGTTCAGTCGTCGGCGAGCATCGCGGCCGGAAGCGGCTGCGCGTGCACGATGCTGAGCCGGCGTGTGCTGCGCGTGAGCGCCACGTAGAGCGCACGCAGACCCTGCATCTCGTCGGCCACGATGGCCGCGGGTTCAACCACCACCACACCATCGAGCTCGAGGCCTTTGATCACGCTCACGGGCACCACGGTGACACCGGTTTCGAGGGCGGTACGCGTAGCCCTGCCGTGTTTGATGCTCGCGGCAGTGAGTGCAGCCGAAATCATCTCGACCATCGGGTCCGGAGCAACCACGGCGATGTTTCCGTCGACGATCTCGCTCACGAGCCGGGCGGTTTCGACAGCAACAGCTGCGCCGAGAGCATCAGCGGTCGACACCTCGATGTAGTCGGGGAAATCCTCACCCTGACGCACCGCGGTAGGCGGGCGCAGCGAGGGCGTTGCCGCCTTCATCACTCGGTTGGCGACATCCATGATCTGGGCCGGGATGCGGTAGCCGACGCTGAGGCCGATGATGCGGCTGCCCTTGCGGTCGGGGAGGTGCTTGACGACATCGTCCCAACTGTTCGGTGCCAGCGGACCGGTGGCTTGAGCGATGTCGCCCACCACGGTCATCGAACCGTTGAGTGAACGGCGCGACGCCATGCGCAATTGCATCGGAGTGAGGTCCTGCACCTCGTCGATGACGATGTGCCCGTACGTACGGATTTCATCGGCTTCCTCGGGCGCGCCGTTCTTCACGGGCCGCGAACCGAGGTAGCTGCGCGCTTCGTCGAGCAGGGCGATGTCCGAGTCGCTCCATCGCACCGAGTCGATGTCGTCAACTCGCGGGCGGTACAGCGACAGGTACTCTGCCTCGCCCAGATGCTTCTCGCCGGCGAGCTTGAGCAGAGCCTTCGAGCCATACAGATCGTGCAGGAGTTCGGCTGGCGTGAGCACCGGCCACATGCGCTCGAGCGCGAGGCGAATCTCGGGCAGATGGCGAATGCCCTCTTTGGCCTTCGCGGCTGTGAGATCGCCGTCGCGCCAGGTGGCTGCCATCGACGCCCAGACTTCGCCCTCGACCCAGCGTCGCGCTGCGTTGTGACGACGAAACCGACGCTGTGCAGCGCGCACGATGCGTATCGATTCCTGCGCTCGCAAACGGAGGTAGCCGGTACGGAAACCAACGACGACGTCTTCACGCAGCGCACGTTCACGATCGGTGACGGCCTTGTCGATGACCAACGACATACGCAGGTCGCCCTTGGTGCGAGCCGCAAGCGGCGCATCGTGTCCGCCCCAGGTGACATCGTGCACGAGATCGGCGAGCACGACCTGTTCGACGCCGGCCTCGCCGAGCGACGGAAGCACGCGCTCGATGTAACGAAGGAACACGCGGTTCGGTCCGATGACCAATACACCCTGATCCTCGAGCGGGAAGCGAAATGTATAGAGCAGGTACGCGGCGCGGTGCAGCGCCACCACGGTCTTGCCGGTGCCGGGGCCACCCTGAACGACCAGCACGCCGGCCTGAGGCGAGCGGATGATCTCGTCCTGTTCACCTTGGATCGTGGCGACGATGTCGCCCAGTTGGCCCGTGCGTCCGCGTTCGAGTACCGCAAGCAGCGTGCTGTACCCACGCAGACCGGCGCCCGGCCTCGTGTCGACATCGTCTTCTTGCCCGACGCCCAGGTGACCATCACCGAACAGTTCGTCTTCGATGCCGAGCAGGTTGCGGCCTTGCACCGCGAAGTGACGACGTCGAGCCAGGCCCATGGGCTCGCGTCCGGTCGCACGATAGAACGGCTCGGCCACGGGCGCCCGCCAGTCGACGACGACGGGCTCGCGGTTGTCGTCGGCCACGGCCAGACGACCGATGTGGAAGCTCTCGAAGGGCGCTGGGTCGGTGGGGTCTGCGTTGGGTGCATCGGCGCCGGCGGGATCGCCGCCGGATGGAGCCGTTGCGAACCGATCGATACGACCGAAGACGAGCGCTGCGTCACCGAGGTCGAGCTGCGTCAGCCGGTTGACCAGCGTCTCGTCGAAAACATCGCGCTCGTAGCGCGCCTGCACCGTGCCGCCGAGGGTTCCCTCGTGGATGTTGCGCAGTTTCCACGCGTCGGTGCGGCTCGTTTCGAGACATTGATAGGCGTGATCGATGTAGGCCTGTTCGTCGGCGAGATCGGGGTGCTGGTGCGTCATGGGAGGTGGGGCCGAGCTGGGACGGGGGGCCTCAAACAAGGTCTGAAAATCCTATCGGCGCTATGACGTTGTTGCGATGCCCCCATCGACGGGGATCACGGCGCCGGTCACGTACGAACCGGCGCGGCTGGCGAGGTACACAGCAACACCCGCCATGTCATCGGGACGACCGATGCGACCGAGCGGCGCTGACCGGGCGATGGAGTCACCGAAGACCGACAGGGTGGCCGCCATCATCTTGCTCTCGAAAGGGCCCGGCGCAATTGCGTTGACGGTGATGTGTTGCGGCCCGAGCTTGCGGGCGAGCGCACGGGTGAGGTGGTGCACACCCGCCTTGCTCGCCGCGTACGAATAGGTATCCATCGGGTTGACGTGCAGGCCATCGATGGAGCCGATGTTGATGACACGCGCCGGGTCATCGGTGGTGGCACCGGCACGAAGGTTCGGGAGCAGCGTCTGGGTCAGGAAGAACAGCGACTTCACATTGGTGTCCATCACCTTGTCCCATGCCGCTTCGGTGAAGTCTTCGAGCGGCATGGCCCAAGTGGCACCTGCGTTGTTGACGAGGATGTTCAACACCGGAAAGTGCTCAACCACGTGCGCCGCCAGGGTGCGGCAACCCTCGACCGTGCTGACATCGGCGGGGATCGCGTGCACATCACCGTGGTCGGCAAGCTCTGCCCGAGCGGCCATCAACTCCTGAGCCTTGCGCGAGCTGATGATCACCGACGCGCCTGCATCGAGAAGACCCCGAGCGATCATCGCACCGATGCCGCGGCTGCCACCGGTGACCAGAGCTGTTTTTCCTGCGAGCGAGAAGAGGTCAGATGACATGACCCGATTCTGCTGCATCGCGTCGACGTTGCGTGCACCCGCCGAGCCGTAGCGATGAGTCAGCCGGCGTGGCGCTGTCGTGGCACCAACACATGAACGGGACGGCCGAGAGCGAGACGCGCCGCCTCGCCGAGTTGCTCGCTCAGGGTGGGGTGCGCGTGAATGCTCGTGGCGATGTCGTGGAGAGCGGCTGCCATCTCGATCGCCAGCACGCCTTCCGCGATGAGCTCAGATGCGTGCGGACCAACGATGTGAACGCCCAACACCGTGGTACTGGCACGCTCCCAGACGAGTTGCAAGAAGCCATCGCGCGCGCCGATGGTGGCGGCCCGGCCCGACGCAGCAAGCGCCACGGTGGTGGCCACGGCCTTGACACCCTGTGTCGTCGCGTCGGCAATGGTGAGACCTGCCGTCGCCACTTCGGGATCGCAGAACACCACCGCAGGAATCGCCGCAGGCGAGAACTCCACGCGATGCCCACACAGCGCCTCAACCGCGACTTCGGCCTCGGCCATCGCCTTGTGCGCCAATGCCGGACCTCGCGTGATGTCACCGATTGCGGCGATGTGCGCCGTGGCACGACAATCGCTCCCCACCGGAATCAGGCCCGCTCGGTCGAGCACGATGCCAGCCGCGTCGAGACCGAGTTCGTCGGTATTGGGCGTGCGGCCGACGGCAACCAGCACATTGTCAGCGGCGATGGAGATGGCGGTATCGCCCTGCTGCACGCGCAGCGAGGTGCCATCGAAATCCATCGCGCGGGCATTCAGGACGACGTCGATACCGAGGCGTTTGGCGCGACGCGCAATCTGCGCGCCGAACATCGCATCCATTGCCGGCAGCAGCCGGTCGAGTGACTCGACGATGGTGACCTTGGTGCCCAACTTGGCGAGTGCGGTGCCAAGCTCGAGACCGATGTACCCGCCACCCACGACCACCATCGATCGCGGTAGTTCCTCGAGCGCGAGCACATCGGTGGAGTCGAGAATCCGCTGACCGTCGCGTGCAAGGTTGGCGGACCCTGTCGGTCGCGACCCAGTCGCCACGACCAGATCGCGGAACTGGAAGTACTGCGCGGGTGCGGCGGGATTGCGTGGATCGGTGACCACGAGCTGGTCCGGTCGGCTGAGCCGCCCGACCCCGGCGAACACACTCACGCCGGCGCCGCGCAGTAGATGGCAGACGCCATCGGTGAGGCCGCTGACAACATCCGCCTTGTGTCGCTGCCATGCGGCGAGATCGAATCCCACCGGGCCGGCGACGATGCCGGTATCGGTCGCCGTGCGCAGACCGTGCAGTTGATCGGCGACCTCGATCAAGGCCTTGCTGGGGATGCACCCGACCCGTAGGCAGACGCCACCGACGCCTGCCTCACCGTCGCTGTCGATGAGGATCACCTGCCGGCCGAGTTGCGCACCGCGCAACGCAGCCGCGTAACCACCCGGGCCGCCACCGAGCACCAACAAGTCGGCGAGAACGGGAATCTCGCCTACGACCACGAGCCCTCCGCAAGCAGCAGCACAGGGTCGCCGAGGATTTCGGCGAGCGTGGCGACAAAGGCACCGAGTTGATGTCCATCGAGCAGACGGTGATCGGCCGAGATGGCAAGGGGCAGCACCGTACGCACTGCTGGCTGGCCATTCACCGGCACGACGGCGTCGTGGATGCGCCCAAAACCGGCAATGGCGGCTTCCGGCGGGCGGATGATTGGCGTGCCCATCCAGGTGCCGAAGCTGCCGTAGTTCGAGATGGTGAACGTGCCGCCAGCGAGTTGATCGGCCCGAATGGTGCGCTGACGGACTGCTGCTGCGAGCGCGTCGATCTCCACTGCGATCTGGCGCAGCGACTTACGGTCGGCATCGGAGATCACCGGCACGATGAGACCGTCGTCGGACGATGTTGCGATGCCGATGTTGAACCGGTGGCGGTAGGTGATCGTCTCATTCGCAAGATCGAGGCTCGCGTTGAACTCGGGATGCTGCTGCAACGCCGACACGACCGCTTTGACGAACAGCGGAAGGAACGTGAGTCGAACGCCGCTCGGTTCAAGCTTTGATCGCAACGTCGCATGGGCGCGCACCAGGTACGTCGCGTCGAGTTCGCGGAACTCGGTGACATGAGGGATGTTCTGCCACGACTCGGTCATCGTTCGCGCGATCTGGCGTCGCACGCCGCGCAATGGTTCGACACGATCGTCGCCCATTGGCACGACCGTCGCCGAGACCGCCCGCAGCGGTGTGGGACGCACGGACGGGTCGGGTTGCACAGCGGATTGCCGCACAGCAGACGGCCGCGCCGCGGCCTCGACATCGGACGACTCGATGCGCCCACCGGGCCCGCTGCCCGCGACAGACGACAACGTGATGCCGAGATCGAGCGCTCGCTTGCGCGTCGCGGGGGAAGCCTTCGGGCGCGTGTCGGGCGAGGCGACGACAGCCAGCGACTGGGGTCGCGATGGGACCAGCGACGGCGCAGGAGCGGGCGCTGAAATTGCGGCCGTGCTCACCCGGAACAGCACGTCGCCGACCGCAACGATCTCACCGACCTGCGCACCCCAACCGAGGATCGTGCCCGTGAACGGTGAGGGAATGTCGACCACGGCCTTGTCGGTCTGAACGACCACCACGGGCTGGTCCTCGCGCACCGCGTCACCCACGGCAACGAGCCACTCGACGATCTCGGCCTCGTGCAAGCCCTCACCCACGTCGGGCATTGTGAAATCGATCTCGGTCATCAGCGCGTCATCGCCTTCAGCGCGCCGCGCACCACGTGTTCCACCTGCGGTACATAGAAGTCTTCGATGGCCCCGAGCGGATACGGCGTGTCGGGCGCGGTGACCCGCACCACCGGTGCCTCCAGCGAATAGAAGACTTCCTCCTGGATCGTTGCCACGATCTCGGCGCCGAACCCCGCAGTGAGAGGCGCCTCGTGCACGACCACGGCTCGCCCGGTGTGCTCGACTGCCGCGGCCAGGCTCTCGACATCGAGCGGCACGAGGCTGCGCAGGTCGAGCACGTGCGCACTGATACCGTGTTCGTCGGCGAGCACATCGGAGGCCTTGGTGCACAACTGCACCGCCGCGCTATAGGCAATGAGGGTGACGTCGGTGCCTTGGCGCACCACCACACTCGAACCGAGCGGCACCGTGTAGTCGTCGGTGGGCACCTCGCCACTCACCAACCGGTAGCCGCGCAGCGGTTCCAGGAACAGCACCGGATCGGGGTCGCGAATCGCGGCGAGGAGCATGCCCTTCGCGTCGTAGGGATTCGACGGCAGCACCACCTTCAGACCGGGACAGTGCGCATAGAACGCTTCGAAGGCATCGGAATGCAACTCGGGCGTACGCACCCCGCCACCGAAGGGCGACCGGATCGTGATGGGCAGCCCATGGCGGCCCTGACTGCGGAAACGGAACCGGGCCACTTGCTGGCCGATCTGATGAAAGGCCTGATGCCCGAATCCGAGGAACTGCAGTTCGGGAACCGGCACCATGCCAGCGGCCGCGAGTCCTACCGATGCAGCAATGATCGCTGCCTCGGCGAGGGGAGTATCGACGACGCGATGCGCGCCGAACTCGCGTTGCAGCCCATCAGTGGCGCGAAAGACTCCACCCAGCACGCCCACGTCCTCACCGAGCACGATCATGCGCTCGTCGCGTCGCATCTCGAGTGTGAGCGCATCACGAATGGCCTCGATCATCGTCATCACGGCCATCAGCAATCACCGACCAATTCGGCGCGTTGGCGCATCAGCCGCAGTGGCGGGTTCGCGTACACATGATCGAAGATCTGTCCAGCATGGGGCGCTGGGTAGGCTCGCGCTCGGGTGAGCGCTTCCTCCACCTGCTGCGCCAGCTCTGCGGTCGCAGTGGTCTCGTCGGACTCGGACCATCGACCTTGGCCGGTGAGATACCGCTGCACGCGGATGATGGGATCACGTTCGCGCCACGGCGCGATCTCGGCCTCGGTGACATAGCGTGTGGGGTCGTCGGCGGTGTTGTGCGGGCCCATGCGATACGTCATCGACTCGATCAGCGTGGGGCCGTGCCCGGCCCGTGCCCGTTCGACGGCCTGCTGGGTGACCGCGTGCACCGCCAACAGATCGTTGCCGTCGACCACGACGCCCGGAAAGCCATAGCCGGGGGCTCGCGCGGCAAGGCTGACCGCGGCGGATTGCTTGCTGCGCGGCGTGGAAATGGCCCAACCGTTGTTCGAGAGCACGAACACAATGGGGGCCTTGAGCACCCCGGCAAGGTTGCACGCTTCATGGAAATCGCCTTCCGACGACGAACCCTCACCGAAATACGCCATCACGACGCCACCGCTGCGCTGGAGCTGCAAACCCCACGCGAGACCCACGGCCTGGGGGATCTGCGCCGCGAGCGAGATCTGAATGGGAAGGATGTTCACGCCATCGGGGATCTGGCCGCCGAGCGGATTGCCCATGAAGTACAGCATGAAGTTCTCCAACGGAAGTCCCTGTCGGAGCAACGCCGGCAGTTCGCGATACTGCGGCACCACCCAATCGGTCGTCGGGTCGAGCGCCGTCGCCGAACCCACGATCGTGGCCTCCTGACCAGTGACCTGAGAGAACGTGCCGAATCGGCCCTGACGTTGGAGGCTCATCCCTTTGGCGTCGAAGATGCGTGTGAGCATCATCCACCGCAACGCCTCGAGCACCGCTGCGTCGTCGAGCGACGGCGTGACGCCGTCGAGCAGCGCTCCATCGGCGCCGAGATGGGAAATGGGGCTCGGCGCGGCGGAATCGGGGATGAACTGTGGGCTGATGACAACGGCCATGGTGCGTCTCCAGACTGCCTCGGACGGGGTCACGCTACTCGGTTGACATCTTGCATGCAATATGGCATCCTGCAACGCATGCAGAAATGGACCACCCTCAGGTCCACATGGAGGCACACATGAGCAATCTGTTCGATCTCACCGGCAAGATCGCCATCGTCACCGGCTCGGGTCGCGGCCTCGGGCGGGCGATCGCGAGAGGCATGGCCGATGCAGGCGCCAGTGTGGTGGTGTGTTCGCGCACGCTATCGGAGGCACGAGACACCGCAACCGAGATCAGCGACGCGGGCGGCATCAGTGTGGCCCTACAAGCCGACACCGGCAAGCGGGAGAGCTGCAAGCAGCTCATCGCCGACACCGTGGCACATTTCGGCAAGCTCGACGTGCTCGTCAACAACGCCGGCATCGACATCATCGAGCCGGCCGAAGACGCCAGCGAGGAGGCATGGGACGAGATCCTCAACGTCAATCTCAAGGGATACTTCAGCTGCTCGCAATTCGCCGCACGCCAGATGCTCAAGCAGGGCACCGGGGGCTCCATCGCCAACAACTCCTCCATCGCCTCGGGCGTTGGCATCGCTGGCCTCGCCGCGTACGCCGCGGCCAAGGGTGGCGTCAACCAACTGACCAAGGTCATGGCAGTCGAGTGGGCGTCGCGCGGCATCCGCGTCAACGCGTTCGCGCCGGGGTACTTCGAGAACGTGATGCGCGGCGCGACCACCGAGCACCAGCGGCCCGAGAAGCAGCAGCAGGTGCTCAACTTCACGCCCATGGGCCGGCGCGGCAGACCAGAAGAACTCGTGGGGCCCGTGGTGTTCCTCGCTTCGGATGCGTCGAGCTACGTCACCGGCGCGGTGCTCTTCATCGACGGGGGATACACCGCTCAATAGTTCCCCAACTCTCGCCGCCCAACTCTCGCCGCCCAACTCTCGCCGGCCAAACGAAGGAGCCACTCGTGGACGCACGGATTCTCGACTACATGCAGCGCTACAGATTCAAGAAAGTCTTGATCTGTAACGACACCGATACCGGTCTGCGCGCCGTGATCGCGATTCACTCCACCGCACTCGGACCCGCCACCGGCGGGCTGCGCATGTGGACGTACGCGAAAGAAGAAGACGCCATCTTCGATGCCATGCGCCTGGCGCGCGGCATGACCTACAAATACGCGGCGGCCGGCGTGAACCTGGGTGGCGGTAAGGCCGTCATCATCGGCGATCCGAAGAAGGACAAGACCGAGGCGCTGATGCGCGCAATGGGCAAGTTCATCAATCAGCTCGGTGGCGAGTACATCACCGGCGAAGACGTGGGCACCACGCTCGACGACATGGAGCTCTTGCTCACCGAGACAGATCACGTCGTCACGCTCCCAGCACATGCGGGCGGTGCGGGCGACATCTCTCCGGCCACAGCGCTGAGCTCGGTGCTCGCCACACAAGCGTGTGCGCAGCGGGTGTGGGGCAGCCCGTCGCTCGCCGGCAAGACCGTGGCGCTGCAGGGTCTCGGTGTCTGCGGCTACAAGGCGTTGAAGTTGCTCGTCGACGACGGCGCAACGGTGATCGTCACCGATGTCGACGATGCCAAGGTTGCCGCCGCGATCGCCGAGTTCGGCGTGACCGCAGTAGCGCCCGATCAGATTTACGACCAAAACGTCGACATCTTCGCGCCGTATGCGTTGGGTGCGGTGATCAACGATGACACGATCGGCCGCCTGCGCTGCGCGATCGTTGCCGGCTCAGCCAACAACATCTTTGCCGAGGAACACCACGGTGACGAGTTGCAAGCGAAAGGCATCGTGTACGCAGTGGACTACGTGGCCAACTCCGGCGGCACCATCTTCGACACCGACCGCTTCCGCAAGGGTGGATTCCAACCCGAACGTGCATGGGCCAACGTGCGCCGCGTGTACGACCGCACGCTCGAGGTCTTCGACATCGCCGACGCCGAGGGCATCCCCTTCTACCGCGCCGCGGATCAAATCGCCGAGCGTCGCATCGAGTCACTCAACGCGGTACGCCTCCTCGACGGCCGGCCGCGCTGAGCCGCCGTTCGGGCAGCCGGGCTCCATGAATGCCCAGCGCACCGTCTACGTGCGCTCAGCATTCATGAAACCATTGCGAGGTCAGCGCAGCTTGCCCATCATCACGCTCAGTGCTTCATCGACGTGCGCCCGCGCCGCGAGTTCGGCCGCTTCTGGATCGCGGCGGAGCAACGCGTCGAGGATGACCTTGTGACCTGCCAGTGACGACTCGGCTTCCTCGTCGCTATACAGCGCCGCAATACGGAAATTGAAGTAGTACTCGCTGTTCTGGCGGATCTGCTGGGCAAGTCGCCGGTTTCCGGCGGCACCAATGATCGCATCGTGGAACGCATCGTTGTGGCTCACCAATCGATCGCGCGCACCCTGTTGCAGGCCGGCAACGCTGTCGGCGTAGATGCGCGAAATGTGCTGCAGTGTTGCGTCATCGGCGGCGGTGGCAGCGAGTTGGGCGGCATATCCCTCGAGTGCACTACGGATCTCGTAGATCTCACGGATCTCGTCGGGAGAGTGCTCGGTGACCACCCAACCGCGGCGACGGCTCTGCACAAGACCGTCGGTAGCGAGACGTTGCAGGACCTCGCGAATCGGGGTGCGCGACACCTGCAACTGCTCGGCGAGTTCGGCTTCGATCAGGCGCTCATTCGGACGATGCTCACCCGTCACGATGGACGCGCGCAGGCGCTGGTACACCTCGTCAGTGAGCGTGCCTGGCATGCTGACGGCGCCCGCGAGGTTGGGCGTGCGGGCAGCGGCGTCTTGGACCACCATCTCGATTCGTTCCCTTCGTACACCAGTTTGCATGCAATGCTATCCGATGTGACGCAGAGCCAGAGAGTACGTGGGCGTGGGGCGGCGAGGCACACTCACCGATAGCGTTCGACGGTGATGACCCGCCCCTCGAACACCACGTTTCTCGATGCGGCTCATGGCCGAACAGGAGCGCATACACCCGTGTGGTTCATGCGCCAAGCCGGCCGCAGCCTGCCCGAATACAAGGCCGTTCGCGGCGAGGGCAGCATCCTGCACGCCATCACGAACCCTGCCGTGGCCGCGCAGATCACCCTGCAACCCGTACAGCGATATGGCGTCGATGCCGCAGTGTTGTACAGCGACATCGTCGTGCCGGCGCACGCCATCGGGTTCGGTATCGACGTCGCTCCGGGCACCGGTCCCGTAGCCACGGTGCCGTTCCGCAGCGTGGCCGACCTTGCCCGTGTGCGTCCTTTCGAGCCCGAGGTCGACACCCCGTACGTGATCGAGACGTGTCGCATTCTCGCGGCAGAACTCACGGTTCCGTTGTTGGCCTTTGCCGGTGCACCATTCACCGTTGCGAGCTATCTCATCGAGGGTCGGCCGAGCCGTACGTACGAACACACCAAGGCGCTCATGCATACCGATGAAGCCACCTGGCACGCGTTGATGGACCGCCTCGCTGATCACGCGATCGCCTCGATCCGCAGCCAACTCGACGCAGGCGGCGCTGCGTTCCAGCTGTTCGACTCCTGGGCGGGCGCGCTGAGCAGCATCGACTACCAACGCTTCGCGATGCCACATTCGGCGAAGGTGTTTGCCGAACTCGCTGCCAGCCATCCCGGCGCGCCGGGTATCCACTTCGGCATCGGCTGCGATCACATCCTCGAGCCGATGTACGCCGCGGGCGCCACAGTGATGGGCCTCGATTGGCGCACGCGCATCGCCGATGCCCGCACTCGGCTCGGCGCGAACACTGTGGTGCAGGGCAACCTTGACCCCGCGTTGGTGCTCGCCGGATGGCACGTCGCCCGGGCGGGATGCGATGACGTACTCGCCGACAACGCCGGGCACCCCGGGCACATCTTCAACCTTGGTCACGGCGTGCAACCCAACACCGATCCTGGCGTGCTCGAACATGTCGTGGCCTACGTACACGAACGGACGCAACGCTGATGAGCACTCCCGACCACGCACCTCGCACCGCTGTGCTCCTCATGGCATACGGCACGCCGCGTACCCCCGAGGAGATACTGCCCTACTACACCGACATACGCCGGGGTCGGGTACCGACCGACGAGCAACTGCAGGACCTCACCAACCGCTATGCAGCCATCGGCGGCATCTCGCCGCTTGCGCAGCGCACCGAGAGCCAGCGCGATGCCCTCCAACGCGCCCTCAACGAGTTGGCGCCCGATGAATACATGGTCACGCTCGGGCTCAAGCACGCTGCGCCGATGATCGAGACCGCCGTCGACGACCTCGAGGCGATCGGTGTTCGTCACATCGTCGGGCTGGTGCTCGCTCCGCACTACAGCAGCTTCTCGATCGGGCAGTATCAAGATCGCGTCCGTGCGGCTGCGGCGCCACACGGCATCGCCGTGTCGGCCATCAACAGCTGGGCCACGGAACCTGCGTTCATCGACTTCATCGCCGACGACCTGCGCACGCGCCTCGATGCAATGCCCGTCAACACCAAGGTCTTGTTCACAGCGCATTCGTTACCCCAGCGCATCATCGACGCAGGCGATCCGTACCCCGACGAACTCCGTGCCACTGCTGTTGCCGTCGCAGCCAAGGTCGGGCTGACCCACTGGAGCCAGTGGGCAATCGCATGGCAGTCGGCTGGACGTACGCCCGAGCCATGGATCGGGCCCGACATCCTTGCGGTCATCGACGAACTCGGCGAGAGCGAGAACGCCGCAGGGGTGCTCGTGTCCGCATGCGGTTTCGTGGCAGATCATCTCGAGGTGTTGTACGACCTCGACATCGAGGCGAAAGCCCACGCCGCGAAGTGTGGCCTCGCATTCGACCGCACCGCCTGCGTGAACGACGACGCCGGCGTCATGCGCGCACTCGCTGCACGCGTCGTTGCTGCGGCAACCGAGAGCGGCTCGTGAGCGCTTCCATCGTCGTGGTCGGCGGTGGCATCACCGGTCTCACCACGGCGTATCGGCTGCATGAAGCGATGCCCGACGCAACAATCACGCTCCTCGAGGGCGACCACCGTCTCGGCGGCAAGATCAAGTCGTCGCCCTTCGCCGGCATCGAGGGCATCGACGAGGGAGCCGACGCGTTCCTCACGCGCGTGCCCAGCGCGATGCAGTTGGTTGCTGATCTCGGGCTCACCGAGCAACTCACATCACCCGCCGTGGGCGCGGCATTCGTGTGGTGGAACGGCATGCACAACATTCCCGAAGGGCTCATGCTCGGTGTGCCCACCGATCTCGCCAAACTCGCCCGCACCGATCTCCTCACGTGGAGCGCCAAGTTCCGCGCCGCACTCGAGCCGATCCTGCCGGCCACCGGTGTCGGGGCCGACTCAGTGGGCCGGCTCATCCGCAAGCGTTTCGGCAAACAGGTGCACGAGCGTCTGGTCGACCCACTGGTGGGCAGCATCTACGCCGCAGACACCGACCGGTTCGCGCTCACCGGCGTGCCGCAAATCTTCGATCTCGCCAACAACAATCGCAGCTTGTTGCTCGGCGCGCGCAGGGCCCGACGCAACGCGCCGCCTCCGACGGGACCAATTTTCGCCAGTCCGCGCACCGGCATGGCCACGCTCACCGACGCCCTCGCCGAATCGCTGCGTACGTCGGGGGTCACCATCCGCACCGGTCAGCCGGTCTCGGCGATCGAGCGATCAGGCGCAGGCTGGTTGGTCGATGGGCACGCGGCCGATGCCGTGGTCCTGGCCACGCCCGCGCGCACCACAGCACCATTGCTCACCGGCCTCAGCAGCGACGCAGCCGGTGTGCTCGCCTCGTTCGATCACGCCGGCGTGGTGATGATCACTGTTGCGCTCCCGGGCGGCAACTGGCCGCACGAATTCCGCGACAAGAGCGGCTATCTGGTGCCCAAGCCCGTTCAGCAGTGGGTCACTGCAGCGTCGTTCGCGAGCAGCAAGTGGGCGCACTGGCAGCCGGCCACGCCCGACGGCGGCGTGATCCTGCGCATCTCGTTGGGCCGCGACGGCCGAGACGTCACCGACGAGAGCGACGATGCCCTCACCAAGGCTGCGCTCGACGAGGTCAGCCAGCACGTGGGCTTCGACCTCGAGCCCACAGAGATCCGGCTCGGACGGTGGCCGATGGCATTCCCGCAGTACCGCCCGGGGCACGCGAAGCGGGTGGATGGGATCGAGTCTGCGCTCGCCCGTGATGCCGCCGGACTGTTCGTCACTGGCGCGAGCTACCACGGCATCGGAATCCCGGCGTGTATACAACAGGGAAAATCAACGGCGCTCGTGGTGGCAAAATACCTCGCGAACGTGCGAAACTGAACGCCGTGCGTTTCCTGCGACCGATCTGTGCACTCGCTGCGATCACCTCGCTGTTGAGCGCGTGCGGCAGCACCACCTCCCTCAGCCAAGTGGCCGTGGTCATCACGACAACCAGCACCACCGTGGCACCCACCACGATCCCGCCGACCACTGTTGCGGAAACAACGACCACGGTGCAAGAAACCACCACAGTCGCGCCGGTGGTCGTACCGAGCGCAGCGTTACCCAGGCCCAGTTCAGCACCAGCTGATACTCGCGGTGCAGAAGCCCGCAACGCACTCGGCACCATTGCCATCCCCGCAATCGGTTTGAGCATGACGATGCTCGAAGGCATCCGCCTCACGACCCTTGATCAGGGCCCCGGCCACTGGCCCGGTACCGCAATGCCCGGCGAGGTCGGAAATGTGGTCATCGCCGGACACCGCACCAGCCATTCGAAGCCATTTCGCCATCTCGATGCGTTGTCACCCGGCGACGAGGTGATCTTTTCCATGCCGAACGGTCAGTTCACGTATCACGTGGTGTCCACCGAAATCGTGCTTCCAACCCAGGTCGACATCATCAATCAGACCTCGTCAAAGACCGCGACGCTCTTTGCGTGCAACCCTCCCGGATCCACCCGCGAGCGCATCGTGGTTCATCTCGTATATTCCGGGGCATAGCCGCACAGGCATGCCACGTTTCAGCAGGCCGCGTCGGCCGAGAAAACACAGCGTCGTCTCACTCGCCGGCGGGTGCTTGGTGGCTCTCTCGCTCCCGCCGTGGGGGTTCTGGCCGCTCGCGCTGTTGGGCATCATCATGTTCGAGACGGCGCTCGGCGAATCACCGACTCGGCAGCAACGGTTCCGGTGCGGCTGGCTGTTCGGTGCCGGTTGGCTCTTGCCCGGCATGGTCTGGATGTGGTTCCTCTCAGCGCCCGGCTATCTGCTTGCTGCAGCGTTGTTCGCGGCACTGCATGGCTTGGCCGCCACGGTCTCGCCGGGCGGGCATTGGCGGGTCATCGGGCGTCCAGCGGCGCACACGCTGGTCGAGGCCCTTCGATTCTGTTTCCCATTCGGTGGAGTACCGCTTGCGAGTTTGGCGATCAGCCAGAGCAGCGGCCCACTGGTAGGTGTCGTTCGCGTCGGCGGGCCCCTGCTGCTCACCTGGATCACCTTCCAAATCGGATTCGCGCTGGCCGGCCCGTCACCAGCGATTCCCCAATTCGCAAAGCGACGGCGCCCGAACGCATCCGGTGCTGCGCACGGCGTGCTCGCCTTGGCGGCCGTCATTGTCGTCGTCACCGTTGCGGCGGTCGCACCGACCGGTCACGACACAGGTCGATCACTCCGCGTCGCTGCCGTGCAGGGCGGCGGGCCGCAGGGAACGCGTGCGATCTCCACCGAACCCGGCGTCGTACTCAGCCGACACCTCGCCGCGACACAGAAAATCCAGCCTGCGGACAAGGTGGATCTGGTCGTATGGCCCGAGAACGTCATCGACGTCTACTCCTTTTCCGGCAGCCCCGAACTCGCAGAGGTCGCCGCCGAAGCAAAGCGGCTGAATGCACCGTTCGCCGTGGGCATCACCGAAGAAACTCAGGACAATCACTTCGTCAACGCGCATGCGGTCGTCTCGCCCTCGGGTGAGATCGTGAGTCGTTACGAGAAGGTTCGCCGCGTACCCTTCGGCGAGTACATGCCGATGCGAGGGCTGCTCGAAGCCCTAGGCGCGCCCACCGATCTCGTGCCTCGCAACGCTGTAGCGGGCACGGGTCCGGCATTTGTGACGCTGCCCGACGGCACCCGTGTCGCGGTGGTCATCTCGTGGGAGGTGTTCTTCGCCGGACGCGCCCGCGACGGTATTCGCCATGGTGGAGAGATGATCATCAACCCCACCAACGGCTCGAGCTACACGTGGACCGTGCTACAGACCCAGCAGGTGGCATCGTCGAAATTGCGCGCCATCGAGACCGGGCGCTGGCTGGTGCAGGCATCACCGACGGGTTTTTCCGCATTCGTTTCCCCCGACGGCGACGTGATCGATCGAACGAGCGTGAGTGAACAGAAGGTGATCATCCACGATGTTGCGCTACGCACGGGTCGCACGTGGTACGTATCGCTCGGCGATCTGCCGTGGGTTGGATTGATCGCGCTCGTTTTCGTGATCGCGCTGGTCCAGTCGGGCTGGCGACCACCCAAGCGCCGCACCCAAACACTCGGACAAGAGCTCGATCAGTGAGAACTCGAACAGTTAGAGCTCGATCAACACTGTCACCGGACCGTCGTTCACCAGCGACACCTGCATCTCGGTGCGGAACCGACCGGTAGCCACGGTCGCCCCGAGACGGCGAAGTTCATCAACGACGTGGGCAACCAGTGGCTCGGCATGCTCGGGGCGCGCCGCGGCCACGTAGCTCGGGCGCCGACCGCCGTTGGTGTCGGCATACAGCGTGAATTGGCTGACGATCAGTATCTCGCCACCAGTGTCGGCAACTGACCGGTTCATCACACCGTCGTCGTCATCGATAATGCGGAGATTCCATATCTTGTCGGCCGCCTTCTTCGCCTGCGCCGCGGTGTCGTCGTGGGTCACGCCCACCAGTACACACAACCCGGGACCGATCGCACCGACGACCTCTCCATGCACCGTCACCGATGCCTCACGGACCCGTTGGACCAACGCACGCATCACGTCATCATGGCACCGCGACATCGATCGCGGGCAGACTCGTGGCTGTGATCGAGCTATACGCTGGCAACACCCGCTGTACCGTCAGCCCCGACGACGGCGGTCGGCTGGCCTCGCTACATGTTGGTACGCAACAGGTGCTGGTCGAGCGCGCCGGCGTCACCGAGGGCGAAACCGACCCGATGTCGTGGGGGTGCTACCCCATGGCGCCATGGGCCGGCCGTGTCCGTCGCGGACAGTTCACGTTCCGCGGCACGAACCATGCACTGCCGATCAACCTCGCCCCGCATTCGATCCACGGCACCGTCTTCAACCGCTCGTGGCACCTCGACCTGGTGGAGGATCATCAGGGTCAGCACGTGACCGCTTCGCTGTCTTGCGACTTCGGTCCACAATGGCCCTTCGGTGGTTTCGCCTCGCAGCGCATCACGCTGAGCCCTGGCCAACTCGAGTGCGTCCTCGCAGTCACCGCCGGCGATCAGGCGATGCCCGCCCACATCGGCTGGCATCCGTGGTTCGTGAAACCTAATTCAGCCGACCTGCATTTCGAGCGGATGTTCGTTCGGGATCACGACGGCATCCCCACAGGTGCTCTCGTGACACCGCCACCCGGCCCGTGGGACGACTGCTTCGTCGAGCCTCTCGCTCCGATCGCACTGCACTACGACGCCGTCACCGTCACCGTCGCCAGCGACTGCGCCCATTGGGTGGTCTATGACCAACCAGCGCATGCCACGTGTGTGGAACCGCAATCAGGTCCACCCGACGCCTTCAGCCTCGGACCAGATGTCCTCGAAGCCGGCCAGACATTGCAACGAACAATGACGCTCCGCTGGTCGTGATCACCGGCCATCGGCTGCTCGGTTCTTATCGTCACTGGCAGTAGAACAGCGCCTTCGAGGGCACGAATGTACTGCCAAAGCACTTCCATCGATATGACGGTTCTGCAAAACCGACCTCCCGTCTACCGGACGCTCACCGTCGACCGATAGCGTTGTTTTCCATGTCTACCGCCTTGGACCCGAACGGGCCCCTGCGCATCGCCTATCTCACCTACCGGGGCAAGCCTCATGTGGGTGGTCAAGGCGTCTATACGCGTCATCTCACCAAAGCACTGGCCGATCTTGGTCACCACATCGAGGTCTTCGGCGGACAGCCCTACCCCATTCTCGATCCGCGCGTACCCCTGCACAAGCTGCCCAGCCTCGACATCTTCAACGAGATGTACCCGGGTCGACTCCCTGCCTATTGGGAGCTCAAGAGCAAAGAAGACGTCCTCGAAACACTGCAGTACCTCACGGGTACGTTCAGCGAGCCGCTTGCGTTCAGCGCCCGCGCGTTCAAGGAACTCAAGACGCGGGTGCGCGATTTCGATCTCGTCCACGACAACCAGTGCCTCGGCTACAGCATCCTCCAAATCGAAAAGATCATCCCGACAATCGTCACGTTGCATCATCCCATCACCAAGGACCGCGAGCTCGAGATGAGCCATGCCGCGTCGCGATGGAAGCGCCACAGCGTCGGGCGCTGGTACGGCTTCGTGAAGATGCAAGGTCGCGTGGCGAGCCGCATGCCTCGCATCGTGGTCGTCAGCGAGAACAGCATCAAGGACATCAACGCCGACATGGGCGTGAGCTTCGACCGCATGCGCCTCGTCCCCGTGGGCGTCGACCCCGAGCTGTTCAAGGCATTGCCGAACATCGCGCGCATTCCCGGTCGAATGATCACCACGGCGTCTGCCGACGTTGCGTTGAAGGGATTGTCCTACCTGCTCGAGGCGATGGCGAAACTGCGCACCGAGCGCGACGTCACCCTCACGATCATCGGCAAACCGCGCGAGGGACACAGCTCCGACCTCATCGATCGTCTGGGCCTGCGTCCGTACATCAACTTCGTCAGCGGGGTCACCGACGAACACATCGTCGAGCTGTACGCCGAGGCCGAGGTCGCCGTCGTGCCCAGCCTGTACGAGGGGTTTAGTCTGCCTGCGATCGAGGCGATGTGTACCGGAACGCCACTCGTGGCCACCGATGGTGGCGCGCTACCCGAGGTCACCGGAAAAGACGGCGAGACCGTGTTCCAGTGCAAGGCGGGCGACGCCGAGGGCCTCGCTGCGCAGATCCGTCTGGCACTCGAGAACCCTGACCTGCGACTCCGTATCGGTGCAGCCGGTCGCCAGCGCGTGGTCGAGCGCTGGAGCTGGATCCACTGCGCCAAACTCACCGTCGATCAGTACCGCGAGGTACTGGCCATGCCCGCGAACGTCGCCAAGCTGCGCGCCAACGGGCGGATCTGATTACGTGCTTACCATCCGCTTCGACCGACTCGGCATGCAGCCCGGCGACCTCGTCCTCGACGTCGGTGCCGGTTTCGGGCGGCACTGTTTCGAAGTTGCTCGGCGCGGCGGACGCGTCGTTGCGCTCGATTACGCAGCCGACGAGGTGCTCGGCACTCGGGCGACACTCGGCGGCATGGTCGATGCCGGAGAGATCACCCTCAAGCGCTACGTCGGTGTGCTGCGTGGCGATGGCACGCAATTGCCGTTTGCCGACGACACCTTCGATGTCGTCATCACGAGCGAGGTGCTCGAACACATCCAGAACGACGTAGCCGCCATCTCCGAGATGGTTCGCGTCCTCAAGCCGGGTGGCCGCTTTGCCGGCACGGTACCAACGTGGTTCCCCGAGAAGATCAACTGGATGCTCAGCGACGAATACCACGCGCCGAAAGCGGCGGGCGGGCACGTGCGTATCTATACCGAGACCGAGTTGAAGGCGAAGCTGCGATCAGCCGGGCTCGAGGTCACCGGTAGTCACCATGCGCACGCGCTACACTCGCCGTACTGGTGGCTGAAGTGTGCCGTTGGCCCGCGCCGCGAGGACAGCAACGCCGTCAACGCATACAAGAAGTTCCTCGAGTGGGACATTGTCAAACAACCGCGTTCCACCAAGGTGGCCGAGCGCGTGCTCAGCCCGGTGCTCGGCAAGAGCCTGGCTGTGTACGGTACGAAACCGGTACACACGCTGGTGACCGCCTCATGAGTCGCGTTCCCCATATCGACGATGTGCTCACCGGCGAGGAGGTGCTACTCACGGCGCAGTCGATAGCCGACCTGCAACTCCCCACGGGCATGATCCCGTGGTTTGAGGGCGGACATTGCGACCCGTGGAATCACGTGGAAACCGCGATGGCGCTCGACGTAGCCGGCATGCACACCCACGCCGAGGCTGCCTACGAGTGGCTCGTCGACATGCAGCGCCCCGAAGGCAGCTGGAACAACTACTACCTGCCCGATGGCAGCGTCGAGGACATCAAGCTCGACACCAACGTGTGTGCCTACATCGCCGCCGGTGTATGGCACCACTGGCTGTGTACATGGGACCGCGCCTTTGTCGATCACCTCTGGCCAACGGTCGAACGGGCCATCGAGTGGGTGCTCGGGATGCGCCGGCCAGACGGCACCATCTTGTGGGCGTGCGAACCCGACGAACGGCCCTGGGATTATGCGCTCCTCACGGGCTCCAGCAGCATCATGCATTCTCTGCAGTGCGCGGCCAAACTGGCCGAGCTCATCAACGAGTCCCGCCCCGAGTGGATCGAGGCGGCAGAGACGCTGCGCGAGGTCATTGCCACGCAGGCCGAAACCGCATTCGAGCCCAAGACCCGATGGGCGATGGATTGGTACTACCCCGTGCTCAGCGGCGCGATGACGGGCGAGGACGCCAAGACACGTTTGGCCGACGGCTGGGAGATCTTCGCGATGGAGGGCCGCGGTATCCGCTGTGTCAGCGACGAACCGTGGGTCACGGCATCCGAGACCGCCGAGGCGTCGCTGTCGTTTGCGGGAATCGGCGACATCGCCACAGCTACCGATCTGCTGCGTTGGACCCGCGCCCACCGCTGCGACGATGGTGCCTACAGCACCGGCATCGTGTATCCGTCGCTCGAACGATTCCCTGCGGGCGAACGCTCGGCCTACACCGGCGCGGCGGTCATCTTGGCTGCCGATGCAATCTGTGGTGCCTCGGCCGGTAGCCGATTGTTTGTACCGACGCCACCAACCGACTAAACCCGTAGCGTGACATCGCTGCCGACATCTGCAAACCTATCCGCCTTGGCCGGCTCGGCCCTTGCTGCGTGCGGGGCCACGCTCTCGCTCACATCCGGCACTCATCCGGTCCGGTCACCGATCACTGGTCTGACGTTCGGTCAGGTCGGTGCAGCGAGCCCCTCTGACGATCTCAGTGTCGATGTTGCCGTCGAGCGCGCCGCTGCCGCGTTCGCTGTCTGGCGGACCACACCGGCACCGCGACGCGCCGAGGTCGTACGTCACCTCGGCGACCTGCTGCGCGAACACATCGGCGATCTGGCCACACTCGTCTCGATCGAAGCCGGCAAGATCCGCAGCGAGGCGCTCGGCGAGGTACAGGAGATGATCGACATCTGCGACTTCGCGGTCGGACTCAGCCGCACGATGGGCGGCCACACGATGTCATCCGAGCGGCCCGGCCATCGCCTGATGGAGACGTGGCACCCGATCGGTCCTGTGGGAGTGATCTCTGCTTTCAACTTTCCCGTCGCCGTATGGAGCTGGAACACAACGCTCGCGCTGGTGTGTGGCAATCCGGTGATCTGGAAGCCGAGCGAGCTCACGCCCCTTACTGCACTTGCGTCACAGGCCTTGTGCGAGCGTGCCGCCGAGCGAGCTGGGGCACCTGCGCACCTCAGCCAGGTGCTGCTCGGTGGCGCCGACGTCGGCGCAGCACTTGTGGCACACCCCGGCATGGCGCTCATCAGTGCCACCGGATCCACCGCGATGGGCGCTCGGGTCGCGCCTGTCGTCGCTGCTCGCTTCGGTCGGTCGATTCTGGAGTTGGGCGGAAACAACGCCGCCATCGTCGCGCCCTCGGCCGACTTCGAGCTCGTAGTGCGCGGCGTCACCTTCTCGGCGGCCGGCACCGCAGGCCAGCGTTGCACCACGCTACGGCGCGTGATCGTGCACCACAGTCGTCACGACGAACTCATCGAGCGCCTCGCCGCGGCGTATGCATCGCTTCCCGTGGGCAACCCTTTCGAGCCCAGCACGCTCGTGGGTCCGCTCATCACCACCGCATCGTTCGACAAGATGAGCGCCGCCATCGCGACGGCCATCAACGACGGCGGCCTTGTCGTGGTGGGCGGCGAACGGCTCCTCGCCGACGATGCCCCGAGCGCCGCATACACCCGCCCCGCCATCGTCACGATGCCAGCACAAACCGCGATCGTTGCTGAGGAAACATTCGCGCCGTTGCTCTATGTGATGCGCTACAACGACTTCGACGAGGCCATTGCGCTGCACAACGGCGTACCACAGGGTTTGGCGAGCAGCGTCTTCACCACCGATGTGCGCGAAGCCGAACGCTTTTGCGCATCCGATGGCAGCGACTGCGGCATTGCGAATGTGAACATCGGGCCATCGGGGGCCGAGATCGGCGGCGCGTTCGGCGGCGAGAAGACCACCGGCGGCGGACGCGAGAGTGGCAGCGACGCCTGGAAGGCGTACATGCGCAGAGCCACCAACACGGTCAACTATTCGAACGACCTGCCCCTCGCGCAGGGTGTGGAGTTCGTGTAGCCAGCGCTCAGCTCACGCGTCGCAAGATGTGCAACGAACCGGTGGCCGACCGCAATTCGAAGTGGCCGCTCTCGATCGCAGGCAGGAAGATCTGCTCGTAGGGGGCTCGGCCACCATCGGCCGGATCGGGGAACACATCGTGGATGGCCAAGGTGCCGCCAACGCCAACATGGGGTGTCCAGCCGAGGTAGTCGGCACGAGCCGGTGCCACCCCGTGGCCACCATCGATGAAGAGCAACGCCAACGGCGCACGCCAATACGCAGCTACCGTCGGCGATTGGCCGACGACGGCCACCACGAAGTCCTCCACGCCAGCGTCATAGATGGCCGCGCGGAAGATGGGCAGCGTGTCCATGCGGCCGATGCGCGCGTCGATCACGCTCGGGTCGTGATGCTCCCAGCCGGCCTGGTTCTCTTCGGAGCCACGGTGATGATCGACTGCGAAGAGCACCGTCTCGCATGCTCGCGCCGCGCCGCCCAGCCATACGGTGGAACGGCCACAGTACGAACCCACCTCCAGGAACGGCAGGCCCGGACAATCGCCACCGGCGGCGACGGCGGCTTCGTAGAGTGCGTCACCCTCGCCTTCGGGCATGAAACCCTTCGCTGCGAGCGCATGTGCCCGCAACACAGTGGGGATCACCATTGATCCCAGTGGATGATGGTGTCGGGAGCTGGACGTCCCGCCGGCTTGAAGTCGGTTCCCATCGTGTACGCAATCGGGCTGAGGCAGACCTGCTGCACCGAATCGAACGGGATACCCACGATGTCGGCAACCGTCTGTTCCATCATCAGGTGCACGGTTGTCCACGCGGTACCGAGGCCGCGTGCGCGGGCGGCCAACATGAAACTCCACGTGGCCGGCAAGACGTTGCCCATCATCGACGCAGCCATCATCGCCGGGGCACCATCGACGCGCGCACCGGCCGTGCACGCCAGCAACAGCGCCGGCGCATCGCCCATATGTTCACCGAGGAAATCGGCGCTGTTGGCCGACCGCAGTTGCTGGGCCCGGCCCACCGGCTCACCCTTGTCGATGCTGCCGATGTAGATGCCGTCCATACTCTGGTAGATGCTGTAGCACTGGCGGTACACCTCGCCGATGGCCTTGCGTTTGGCCTCGTCGCGCACGATCACGAACTGCATGGTCATGTTGTTCGAGCCGCTCGGTGATTGCATCGCCGCGGCGACACACTCACGGATCAGATCGTCGGGCACTGCACGGGTGAAATCGAGTCGCTTGCGCACCGCACGGGTGGTGCTGAGCAGTTCGTCGGGGTTGAGCGGAAGAAGGGCCATCGGGCGAACCATAATCTGCCAGAGACCCCGTGATCGAACGGGTGGGTTTCACATTTCCATGCCAACATGTGCGAATGCAGGAAGCCCTCGACGATCTCGTGAAGCTGCTCGACCTGGAAGCAATCGAGGTCAACATCTTCCGGGGTCGATCCCCCGACGAGAATCGTCAACGCGTCTTCGGTGGTCAGGTGGCCGGACAGGCACTGGTGGCTGCGGCGCGCACGGTCGATGACCCCGGTCGTATGGTGCACTCGCTGCACGCCTACTTCCTGCGTCCCGGCGACCCGAACGTGCCCATCCTCTACGAGGTCGACCGCCTCCGCGATGGCCGCAGCTTCACGACCCGTCGCGTCGTGGCCATCCAACACGGCAAAGTGATCTTCAACCTGCAGGCGAGTTTCCATGTGGCCGAGAACGGGCCCGACCACCAGATCGTCATGCCACCCGGTCTTGCCGATCCGGACACGTTGCCCGATTTCAAGGCGCGTATGGAGCCCTACAAGGAACAGATGGGCGACTGGTACGACCGACCTCGACCCATCGACCTGCGCTATGTCGACGACGATCCAATCAGCCGCAAAGGCAAGCCGGCCGTGGGCCAGCAGGTGTGGCTGCGTGCTGACGGCGCGCTCCCCGATGATCCCACGCTGCATGCCTGCATCGTCACCTACGCGAGCGACATGACCCTGCTCGATACCACGGTGATCCCGTTCGGTCTGTCGTGGGACAGCCCCGGCCTGCAGATGGCCAGCCTCGATCATGCAATGTGGTTCCATCGCCCGTTCCGGGCCGACGAGTGGCTGCTCTACGATCAGGGCGCCATCTCCACCGGTGGTGCTCGCGGTCTCGCAGGTGGCGCCATCTACCGCCAGGACGGCACACTCGCCGTCACGGTCGTGCAGGAGGGCCTCGCGCGGGTCGGTCAATGATGCGATTGTTCCCCGGCGTGTGCATTGCGGTCATTGTCGGCGCATCCGCATGCAGCAGCTCACCCGCTGCCATCGATACGACGATGCCGATCAGCTCCGCAGCGCCGATCAGCTCCGCAGCGCCCACCGGCACGACACCGAATGACGGCACAGCGGTTTTCGGCGACCCACAGGTGACGTTGTCGAAGATCAGCAACGTGCACGGCGCGTTGGACATCGCGTACCGCAACGGCGACACCACCCAGTTCGTGGTCAGCCGCGATGGTTTCATTGCGGCAATTCGCGCCGGCGTTCTCGCCGATGACCACATGCTCGACATCAGTGGGCTCATCGTGTCGGGCGGCGAGCAGGGCCTGCTCGGCCTTGCGTTCGCAGCAGATGGCAAGCACGCCTATGTCGACTACACCAGAAGCGACGGCGACACCGTCATTGCCGAGTTCACAGTGGACGCCGATGGCGTGTTCTCGGCGTCGAGCCGGCGCCAACTCCTGACCATCGACCAGCCCTACCCGAACCACAACGGTGGCGCGCTCCGCTTCGGCCCCGACGGCTACCTCTACATCGCCATGGGTGACGGTGGGTCGGGTGGCGATCCTGAGCGGCGAGCGCTCGACACCGGCAGTCTCCTCGGCAAGATCCTGCGTATCGACCCCACACCCTCGTCTGGCCAGCAGTACGGCATTCCTCCCGACAATCCGTTCGTCGGTGTCCGCGGTGCGCGACCCGAGATCTGGTCCATAGGCCTGCGCAATCCATGGCGGTTCAGCTTCGATCGAACCAGCGGTGACCTCTGGATTGGCGATGTCGGCCAGGACCAGTGGGAAGAAGTCGACGTGGCTGCGGCGGCCGACGGCGCTGGGCGCGGCACCAATTTCGGCTGGAGCGCATACGAGGGTACGCATCGATTCAACAGCGATCAATCAACCAACGGCGTCACGATGCCCATTTTCGAATACCAACACGGTGATGCCGGCTGCTCGATCTCGGGTGGTATTCGTTACCGAGGCACGAAGATCCCGGCACTCCTCGGGTGGTACGTGTTCGGGGATTACTGCAGTGGCCAGCTCCGTGCTCTGGAGATCAACGCCGATCTCACTGCCGCCAGACTGATCGTGCTCGCTAGCGATATCCCCGGTCTTACCTCGGTGGCCGAGGGTCCCGACGGTGAGCTCTACGTGCCGTCCGTGGAGAGCGGCAACGTGTTCTCCGTGCAACCGTCTAACTGACGCGCTCGAAGGTCAACACTCGACGCGACGTATCGCTGGACACCAGCCGTACTCGGATGTTGTCGCCGGGCCTCACGCCGTGGGCAGACACGCGAGCCACCACTGCTGGATCGCACAGTTGGATACGTGCGCCCCGATCATCGTGATCCACGACGACCGCGTCGAAGCTCTGCCCTTCACGACCGTGCAGCATCACTGCCTCCACCATGTCGATCACCGAGCGCTCGATACGCGACGCTCGCGTCTCCGCGTGTTCCATCACCGCCGGCAGTCGAGTGAACGCCTGCTGCAACTCGTCGGGCACCGGTCGGCCGTTCGCGACCGCCAAAGCCGCGGCAACCACATACCGATCAGCGAGGCGTCGCAGCGGTGCGGTTCCGTGGCTATACGTAGCCGCCATGGCCGAGTGCCACGGGATGACGCCCGGCGCGTATGGCGCATAGCTCGCGCCGCCTGCCGCACGACGCGCGGCGATCAGGAACGCAGCATTCACGGGATTTGTTGCGGGGTCATTCGCCGGGCTGTTGACGCCAAGCGTGCGTTCGAACGAACGAAGTGTCACGTTCTCGGGCCACTGCAGGCCCAACGCCCGCGCCGTGTAGCGCAGGCTGCGGACGCGTGCATCGTCCGGCTCTGGCATCACGCGGAACAAGCCAGAGTGTGCGGCGAGCAGGGCGGCGGCGACTGCCATGTTTGTCGCCAGCGACATGGCTGCGTTGGCATCCTCATTGACCAGTCGAGGCCGGAACTCGATGTGATAGCCGGAGTCGACGTCGGCCACGACCTCCTGTTCTGGGGTCTCTGTTCGGCTGGCTCCACGGCGGTCCTCGGCGTGCGCGATTCGCGCCGCAAACTCGTCGAACGCTGCGGGGAGCCGATCAGCAGATGCCGTCTCGTAGGCGAGTTTGGCGCGGCTGTGAATGAGCGCCCGCTCGGCACCATCGAGCGACACATCGCCATTCGATCGCACACGGACTATGAACACGACGGCCGGTCGCGGACCGTCGGGCAGCAGGCTCGCCACTGCCTCCGATAACGCCGGTGGATACAACCCGGCACGGCCGTCGGGCATGTAGGTGGTGACACCCCGTGTCCATGCCTCGTTGTCGAGCGGGTCACCGTCGCGCACGAACCATGACACATCGGCAATCGCATAGCGCAGCAGCAGATCGCCGCCAGCAGCCTGTTCGATGGTGAACGCCTGATCCAGATCGGTGCTCGTTGCCGGATCCAGTGTGACAAAACCGAGGTCCGTACGATCGAAGTGTTCGGAACCCAGTGGTCGTTTGGCGGCCGCGTCGGCGGCCTCGAGCACGGCCGGCGGGAACGAGGCAGGAACTTCGTTCTCCGCGCGTATCTGGCTGAGCCCGGTGGCGAAGACCGCCGCCGCGTCAGCAGGCAGATGCACCGCTCGGCCCATCAGCTGCCCCGAAAGTTCGGCTGACGCTTCTCGAGAAACGCCCGTGCGCCTTCGCGATGATCGTCGGTCTGGAACAACTCACCAAGCGACGACGAGACCCACGCTCCGAGTGCGGTCCAATCAGGATCGAGTGCCTCGCGGAGTCCGGCCTTGAGCCGTTGCACCGCGAGTGGTGGGTTCGCCGCAATCGTCGCGGCGAGATGCATCGCCGTGTCGAGCAACTCATGATGGGCGACGACGCGCGACACCAGACCGACGCGAAGCGCCTCGGCGGCGTCGATTATCTCACCGGTGAAGAGCAGTTCGGCGGCGTTCTCGCGCCCCACCAGTTGGGCCAATCTGGCGAGTCCGGCAACATCACTGACGAGACCGCGTAGCACGAACAGTTCGCCGAACCTGGCCCGCTCGCTTGCCACACGGAGATCGGCCATCAGCGCTAGTTCCATGCCCCATCCGACCGCGGCGCCATTGACTGCGGCAACCACCGGAATATCCGTGTGCAACAGCGCGTCGGCCGCGGGGGTGAGCCGCGGTTCGCGCACGGTCACGCTGGCGGGCACCTTGCCCTGCTGCCCGCCACCCATCACTTGGCGCACGTCGTCGCCACTGCAAAAGGCCGGGTCGGCCCCGGTGATCACAAGACAGCGCACGCCCTGTGACGGGGCCGAGCGCACCGCCTGTTCAAGCGCGGCGTACATGCCCCAGGTGAGTGCATTGCGCGCCTCAGGACGATTGAGCGTGATCAATCCGATGTGATCATCGGTGACCTCGAAGCGAACATCCGTATCCGGCATGTGCCCGGAACCCACTGTGTGGGATTCGGTCACCGACGCGCCCCCATGAACATGCCCTTGAGTGCGTCGTAGTGCTCGATGCAATGCCCGGCCCCGAGCACCACTGCTTCGAGTGGCATCGGCGACATGCGCACCGGCACCCGCGTCTCGCGTTCGATTCGCTGCGCCAGCCCGCGCAACAGTCCGCCGCCTCCTACCAAATACATACCACGAACCAAGAAATCTTGAGCCAGTTCCGGTGGCGCCTTGGCGAGGCAACGCACCACGGAGGCAACGATGCTCGACACAACATCGTCGATGGCGAAGCGGATTTCTTCCGGATTCAACAACACGGTCTTGGGGAGGCCACTCATCAGATCGCGACCGCGGACCTCGGCCTCGTTCTCGTCGCCGATGGGATCGGCTGAACCGATGGCCACCTTGATCTCCTCGGCCGTGCGTTCGCCGATTGCGATGCCGTGTTCGCGTCGTACATAGTTCTGAATGGCGGCATCGATATCGAAGCTGCCGACGCGCACCGCTTCAAGCGCCACCACACCACCCAGGCTGATGACGGCTGTCTCACTGGTACCGCCGCCGACATCGATGACCATGTTGCCTACGGGTTCATCGATCGGAAGATCGGCACCGATGGCGGCGGCCATGGGCTGTTCGATGAGTTGCGCATCGGCTGCGCCAGCTCTGCGTGCTGCGTCGGTGACCGCGCGCCGTTCCACCTCGGTGATGGCCGACGGCACACAGATGACCACCTTCGGACGCGTGAACCGACTGACGCCGACGCGCTGCAACAACAGGCGGATCATGCGCTCGGTGATCTCGAAGTCGGTGATGGCCCCACCGCGCAGCGGACGCACGGCAACGATGTAGCCGGGCGTGCGTCCGATCATCTGCCATGCCTCACGCCCGGTCGCCAGAACCTCTCCGGTCTGACGGTTGAGCGCGATGACCGACGGCTCGTTGAGCACGATGCCGCGGCCCTTCATGTACACGAGCGTGTTTGCAGTACCGAGGTCGATCGCCAAGTCGCGGGCCATGAGCTACCTATTTGCCTTTGCCGGTCTCGCGGGCATTCTGCACTCGCTCGATGACTTCGCGACGCGCTTCGGGAGACAGCGCATCGATGTGACGACGGAAACTGGTGACGCCGTCGTCGGGTTGGTGATGCCCAAAGACGAGGAACACCACGGCGCCGATCACCACGAGGACGACGACGACAACAACGGCGATGATCACCCGGCACCCCCGGCACGGCTGGGCACCGAGTCAGGTGCCACGACATCGTGCGCGCCTGTGCCCCAATCGGAGCCGCTGTCCCAGACCTCGTGCTTCCAGATCGGCACGCTCGCCTTGAGCGCATCGATGGCATATCGACCCGACTCGAATGCCTCGGGGCGATGCGGCGACGACACCACGACGACCACTGAACTCTCTCCGAGTTCGAGTCGACCCGTGCGATGGAGCAACACGATGCGCCCGGTTGCGGGCCACCGCTCGCGTACCTCGGTCGCGATGTCGTTCATCTTCGCTGGCGCCTGCTCGTCGTAGGCCTCGTAGGTGAGGTGCTGCACGCCGTTGCGGCCCTCGGCGTGATCGCGCACCGTGCCGGAGAACAGCACGACCGCGCCGCAGTCGGGACGGACCGCCCACTCGTACGCCGGGCCGATGGGAAGGGTCTCCGCGGTGATGCCCACCCATGTGTCGCCGCGCGTTGGAGCATGCATCGAGAGGCAGCGTAGCCGTGAGCGGGGCATTCCCCATTCGTGAACGATTCGTGACTCGTCGCGGAACCCCTCGCCGGGGCGAGCCATGCGCATCTCATCGTCCGGCGAAGCAGATCGCGCGACATCCATTGCCCTCCAGCGTTCACTACCATGCCCCGTTGTGGAGCGAGGTGAGTGGGAGAGTGATCCTGAATACCCCAGTGGGCCCCTGCCTGCCCACGAACGTCAGTGGCGCCATCCGTCCGAGATCGGTGCCACGCAGTGGGCGGCCAGCGAGCCGCCACTGGTGGTCGGCCGCGGCCTCTCGATCGCCACCGGCACGGTTGGTGTCGCCCTTGCGGTCGGCCTGCTCTGGTTGATGGTCCCCCATCACAGCCGCAGCGGCGTCACCGCCGAGGCCAGCGTCACGTCGCTTCGCCAGAGCACCGCCACCGACGACGACAACGGAGGCTTCCTGGTGTCGGGCACGGCCGCGCGCAATCCCGACTCCGTGCCCAGCAACACCGCGGTGGCCACCTCCGTCGCCGATGTCACCGCCTCCACGAGTCCGACCCCGGCCTCCACCCCGCTGCCAACGCTGCTCATCAGCAAAGGCCCGGTGGCATCTGCAAATCCGGCCACTGCGCTGGCGCTCACGCCGGGCCACTTCGTGGTCACTACCGCTCGCGCGGTGCGCGGCAGGCAGGGGCTCGAGGTGCTGTTGCCCACCGGCGAGTCCGTGGTCGGTGCGGTGGTCATGGTCGACGAAGCCGCCGGCATCGCGGTGCTGTCTGTGCCCTCGGAAATCGATGCATCGGTCGTGCAGCTGAGCCCGGAAACCTCACAGGTCACGGGCATCGTGATGACATCACCAGCTCCGCTCAGGGTGAGCGTGGTCAGCGACGCATCAGGTGTGCATCTCATGTACGACCGCGACACCGAGCCGGGCGAAGGTTCGCCGGTTCTCGATCAACAGGGTCGTCTCCTCGGCATGTGCACCATGAACGCACAGGGCGCATCGCTGGTCTCGGTGGACACCATGCTCAAGGCACTCGATCAGGCCGAGGCGCTCGACGCGCCCGCATGGCTGGGCATTCAGCCCGACGCAGCGGCGACGGGCGAGGTGAGCGTCAGTGCGGTGATGGCCGAGGGTCCGGCTGCCGTCGCCGGCATCCACCCCGGCGATGTCATCCGCGCCATCAATGGCATCCCCATCTCCAGCCTCGACGAGCTTGGCCAGATCATCGCCGAACATACCGCCGGTCAGTCAGTGACTATCACCGTCGCGCGTCGCGGGTCGTCGACAACTACATCCATCACGATTACCTTGTCGAAGCGTCCCGACTCCATGTAGACCGCAAGCGGTACGGTCCAGGAGGACGCCGAATGGGATCGCGGTTCAACCGATACGCCGGCGACGCGCACGACGCACGACCACCGTGACCCCGACCAACAGAGCCAACGCTGCCACGCCCATTGCGCCGAGAGAAAGTTCCTGCTTGCGTTTGGGTGTGATCATCGTCCACCATTTGGCCTCGGTGCCCTCGACATAGGCCTGCTCGTTGGTGACGGTTGGATGCCAACCAACGGCTTCGAGGCGATCGTTGGCCACCAACCATGGCGATTGGGTGTAGCTGCGCAGACCCGGTGGGATGGGACCGCGCTGGAAGCGCCAACGCACGCGCGACATCACCTCCGCGAAGCGATCGGGCAATTTCACCTTCGGCCGCGAGCCAGCGAGTGCGCGCACGCGATCGCCGGCAACCCAACCGTCGGGGGCCACGTTGAACACGCCGTCGAGTCGTTTCTTCGCGGCGAGCGTGACCGCAGAGGCAAGGTCGTCGAGGTGCAGGAACTGCGCGCCCGGATCGTCCTCGCCCGAACGTTGTCCCATGCCCGCTGCAAGCGCACGAGCGAGGCCCGAAGTGCCGTCGGCGGCCATCGCAACGACGGGCCGTAACACCGTTGCAGTGCGACCCGGCGCGCCGGTACGCCAGTCGTCGACCATCTGCTCGACCGAGGCGAGTTGGCGCGCAAAGACGAAATCGAGGTCGGGACGCAATGGTGCATCCTCGGTGAGCGGGACCGGGTTGTTCGCCCACGCGCCGTAAACCATGGCCGACGACACCAGCACGAGATGTTGGACGCCTGAGTTCTCGGCGAGCTCGAGCAGCGCAGCCGCTCCCTTGGTGACGCTCTCGCGACGGCGAGCGCGTGTGTCATGATCGCCCGCGCTCAGATGCACGGCGATGTCGATGGGCTCGGCTGGATCGGTCTCTGTTGCTGTCTCCAACGCGGTGGTATGGGCGGTAGAGGACACGACCTCGAAACCACAGTCACCGGTGAGTCCCTTCACGACGCGAGTGCCGAGACTGCTCTCGGTACCGGTCACCAGCACGGTCGTCATGTGAGCGACGATAACGGATGGAATGGCCGTAGCATCCACGTCATGACCGCGGGCGACCCCGCCGACAACCCCTTCGGGGGCCTACCCATGTTCGGCGATCTGGCGCGGGCGCTCTCCGGACAGGGCCCGCTGAATTGGGATGCGGCGCGCCAGTTCGCCCAGCTCGCCGCCACCGAGGGCGCACCCGAGTCAAACGTGGATCCCAGTGTCCGTTTTGCACTGGCGGCGCTCGGCGGCATCATCGAGCCGCACGTACTCGATGTCACCGGCCACAGCGTCGGCGGCTATGAGATCACCACGGTCACTCCGGGCGTATGGGCTCAGCACACCCTCGAGGCATACCGACCGCTGTTCACCGAGCTCGCGGTGTCACTCGGCAAACGGCCCGATGTCGATCAGCCCGCCGACGACTCCACGCACAACGACCCCATGGCCGCCATGATGCTGGGCCTCAGCCAGATGATGGCACCGGCGATGTTGGGGATGGCCATCGGGTCGATGGTTGGTCGGCTCGCCACGCGTGCATTCGGTCAATACGACCTGCCCATACCCCGCGCGGCAAGCAATCAGATCACGGTCATCCCCAGCACCATCGACACCTTCGCCCACGATTGGAGTCTGCACCGCGACTCCATGCGACTGTGGGTGTTGGTTCAGGAACTCACCACACATGTGGTGTTCTCGGTTGCGCATATCCGCGAGGCACTCAGCGAGCTGGTGCGCGCTCACGTCGGCGCCTTCCAGCCCGATCCCAACGCCGTCGCCGACAAACTGGGCTCCATCGAGCTCGACGGCGACGACCCGATGCAGGCCCTACAGAAGACCCTCGGCGATCCTGAGATCCTGCTCGGTGCGGTCCGCAGCCCGGCCCAAGAGGCCATGCAGCCGCAAATCGACGCGGCGCTCGCCGCGGTCGTGGGCTATGTCGATTACGTGGTCGACACGATTGCGTCGCGGCTCATCGGCGGCGATGCCGCGCGCATCAGCGAGGCCGTTCGCAGGCGCCGCATCGAGACATCACCCGACGGCATCTTCGTCGAGCGTCTGCTCGGTCTGCAGCTCAATCGTCAGCAGGTCGAGCGTGGACGGGCATTCATTGCTGGCGTCCTCGAACGCGGTGGAACCACCGCCGCGAACCTGTTGCTCGATCAGCCAGGCTCGCTGCCAACACCAGCAGAACTCGATGCTCCCGGACTGTGGCTCGCCCGCCTTGACCTGCCGTCGGGCGACACCGCGGGCTGAAGAGCTACGTCGTCAACTCGTCAACGACGGTGAGGTCTACGAACGACGGCGGGCCATCGAAGATGTCCTGCATCGTCGCCCGTGCGACCTGCAGACTTTCATGGCGTCGCACATCGTTTTCGCGCGCACGAGCTTTCTCCTCGCTCTCGAACACCACCATCATGTACACCTTGGTGGGGTCCGACTGATCCTGCATCGCGGTCGAGCGAAGCAGACCCGAGTCGGCCTGTTCGGTCGCCCACAACTGCTGGATCAACATCGCCAGCTCGGCCTGCCGACCGGGCTTTAAGGTCATGGTAATCAGCTGTGCCCACATGTCGTTCCTCCGTCGTTGACTGGCCGGTGACCCGTGCGCGCAACATAGCGCACAAAGGTCGGCTCACCCGCGACGTCTGGGCAGATCCTTCGTCACGACGATTTGGGCTGCTGACGCGACAACGGATCCGGCGGGGAAGCGGGCGCCCGGTTGGGGGCGCTCGGCGGGGGCAGCGGACGATTCGTGCCATCAGTGGGTGTTCCCTCGCGTCGCGCCTTACGACGCTCGACCTCGGCCAGCATCGTGCGCCGCGCCCGCTTGCTGATGGTTTCTGGCACCGCCTTACCCGCGCGAACGCTGCGCATGCCGATCACATAGGTCACGGCCGAGAACAGCGCGATGAGGCCGACGATGGCGAACCCCACCTCGCCCGGCGGGGTGAACAACACTGCGGGAAGCCCGCCGAGTACCCACGCCAACTGAAACCTCGTCTCGAACTGTGCGAAGGCGCGACCTTGGTTTGCGTCGGGAGCATCACGTTGCACGATCGAGTCGAACGACAGGCGGGCGAGTGCCGCGGCGAAGTTCACGACAAGCGCCAACAGGACGCCTGAGACCACGCCGCCAAAGAGCGTGGCTCCGATGCCTGCGGCCGCGGTGAGGCCCAGAGCGCCGATGAAGATCGGCTCCTCGTGGATATGCCGACGAACCTTGGGAGCTATGGCGTTACCGATCATCACGCCCACCGTCACCATGGCAATCGACAAGCCCACCAATGCCCGACCTGCCTCTTTGGTGCGCAACCAGAATGCGAGGAGGAAGAAACAGAACCCCACCGACGCGCGCAGCAGCGCCATCGCACTTGCGGCCAGAGTGATGCCGGCCGAGCGCAGTTCTGCTCGTTCTTCGGCACTGGCACGCTTGGCGGCCACGACCTCGCTCGGCAGCATCGTGGCCATGAAGAACGCTCCGACGAAAAAGGCCGCCCCGACGATGAGGGCACCCTCCACTCCCGCGACAGCCTTCACCACACCGGCAATGGCGGCACCGATGAAACCGAACACCCCGCCGATGAGACCGAGCTTTGAGTTCGCCTCCACCAGATCGGACTCGCTGCGCACCACCGATGGCACGAGCGCTGACTTGGAGATTCCCTGCGTCTTTTGCAGCACCAGTGCGGCAAAAGCAATCGGATACAACAACACATCGTCGAGATGGAACGCCATCAGCAACAGGCTTGCGGCGCGCAGCAGCGCGACGATCTGCATCACCAACCGGCGCCCACCGGCAACCCGATCGACCATCGGTCCGATCAGCGGAGCCACGACCACGAAGGGCACGAATGTGATCACGAGGAACAACAACACCTTGGGGCGCGCCGCCGTTGGGCTCAACCCGAAGAAAACCGACACCGCCAAGGCGAGGGCCAGGCAACCGTCGCCCGCAGCGCTCACGGCCTGCACACGCGCCAGACGAGTGAACGGCGAGATCACCGGTCCGGGTGCCTTCGGGCGTCGAATCGGAGCCCGGCGGCCACCGGAGGTGACATCGCCGCTTCGCAACACCCGAACCTGATTGCCCGGTTCGCGGTGTCGCTCAGAACTCACGAACGCATGTTAGGTGTCGGCCGTTCGTACTTGTAGCCAAGTCCTCGAATCGTGACGATTCGCTGCGGGTTCGACGGATCGAGCTCGATCTTGCTGCGAATACGCTTGATGTGCACGTCGAGCGTCTTGGTGTCGCCGACGTAGTCGGCGCCCCACACGCGATCGATCAGCAGCTCTCTCGGGAGTACCCGACCGACGTTGCGGAGCAGCAGATGGAGCAGTTCGAACTCCTTCAGCGGCAAGCTCACCGGTTCACCGGCCACCGTGACGATGTGCTCGTCGGAGTCGAGCGAGACGTCGCCGATCACCAGTGATCGAGCGTTCGTGGCGGGCGCCGCACCCACGGGTTGCTCCATCGCCGCACGACGCAGGAGCGCACGCAGCCGGGCGACGAGTTCACGGATGCGGTACGGCTTGGTGATGTAGTCGTCGGCCCCCACTTCGAGGCCCACGACCATGTCGATCTCGGCGCTCTTGGCTGTGACCATGATGATCGGCACCGTGCTGTGCTTGCGGATCTCGCGGCAGACGTCGATACCCGAGATGCGCGGCAGCATCAGGTCGAGCAAGACGACGTCGGGCTTCACCTCGTGGAACCGTGCAATCGCAGTGGCACCGTCTTGGGCCACCTCGACCAGGAAGCCCTCACGATTGAGCCCCACGGTGAGGGCCTCGACGAAACTGTCCTCGTCTTCGACGAGGAGGATGGTTGGGGTGGTCATGTCTGTGGAACCAGCCGATCAGGAATGTAGAGGCGGAATGTCGAGCCTTCGCCTTCACGGGACTCGACCGTGACGGCACCACCGTGGTTGCTCGCAACGTGACGCACGATCGACAGGCCCAAGCCTGTGCCACCCGTGCCACGACTGCGCGCACGATCCACGCGATAGAACCGTTCGAAGATGCGATCGAGATCACGCAAGGGAATACCGATGCCCGTATCTGCGACCACGAAGGTGACACCCTGCTGATCGGCATAGGCACTCACGGTGACCTTGCCGCCGACCTCGGTGTATTTCACGGCGTTGTCGACGAGGTTGCCCAGCGCCGATGCAATCTGAGCATGATCGGCGCTCACCTTCAGACCCACGGCAATGTTGTCCGCGTTCACGCCGACCTGATTCTGTCGGGCGGCATAACTGTTGCGCGACGATGCCTCGAGCACCAACGATGCAACATCGCATTCGCTCATGATCAGGTCGCCGCTCAGTTCGATACGTGACAACTCGAGCAGATCGTCGATGATCTTGGCGACGCGATGCGCCTCGTTCACGGTCTTGTCGGCAAGTCGGCTGATCACCGCAGGATCGGTCTCGTCGATGAGCGTCTCCGCAAGTACGGCCAGCGCGCCGATGGGTGTCTTGAGTTCGTGGCTGATGTTTGCCACGAAGTCGGTGCGAACCGCATCGAGCCGCGATCGCTCGGTGACATCCTCGATCGTGGCCATGGCACCATCGGAACCCAGCGGCTGCGCGTGCACCACGATGACGCGGCGCGGTGGACCATAGAGTTCGACGGTCTGCGACCTGGCCTCGCCGCGCTGGGCCGATCGCAGGTTGTACTGCACCGCGGCCTGCACGAGCACCTCGTTGTGCGCATCGGCACCGGCATCATCGGACGCCTGGTTGCGCACCAGGATCCGGCCATCACTATCGGTGACGATGACGCCGTACGGCATTGCATCGAGTGCCGCCTGCAAACGATCGGCACGGGCCGACAACTCAGAAACTGTTCGAGCCGCAATCGACTCAGCGGCGTCTGACTCGTTGCGGCGACGTGCGTCGTCGCGGCGCATCATCACGATTGCGACCGCAATACCGACTGCAGCACCGACTACGCCGCCGACGAACAGCCCGAGCAGGGTCATTGGTTAACTGCCAGAACCTTCGACGACCTGACGCACGATCTCGCCGGTGTCGTCGGAACGCGAACGGAACCGAGCTGCGCCGCGATGCTCGGGAAGCCAGCCGGTGACAACGAAACGCACGCGTTCGCCGATGTTCACCGCGTGGTCGCCGATGCGCTCGTAGAACCGGGCGACGACAGCGAGCTGCACCGCGACCTGCAGGTCGATACGACCCGCGGCGTGGCTCTCGAAAATCGCCTGCACGAACTGCTTCTGAAGCGCGTCGAGGTAGTTGTCCATATCGTCGATGGCAGCCGCCTTCGCAGCGTCGTTTTCGACAAAGGACTCGATGGCGGCGATGTAGAGCTGCTGGGCCTGCTCGCCCATGCGCGTAATGATGCCACGCAGCGTCGGGTCGAGCGCGTGGCCGTAGATGCGGCGCGCTGCCTTGCAGATGTTGCACACCAAATCGGCTGAGCGCTCGACCTCGGCCACCATCTTCAACGCAGCAACGATCTGTCGAAGATCTCCGGCCACTGGCGCCTGCAGCGCCAAGATCTGCACGCAGCGGTCCTCGAGATCCAGCGAGCGTGCGTCGATCTCGTCGTCGCCGCCGATGATCTCATCGGCGCCCTCGAGGTCGCCGTTCAGCAGTACTGCAGTGGCGCGCGGAATCGACTCGGTCACGAACGCGGCGAGGTGCACCAGTTCCGTGCGTACGTCCTCGATGTCATGATGAAAGCTCTTGCGAAGCTCGTCCATCAGCCAAACCTCCCGGTGATGTATTGCTCGGTGCGTTCGTCGGTCGGATTGGCGAACATCGCCTTCGTCGTACCGAACTCAACAAGGACGCCGGTGCGGCGATCGCTCTCGTTGTTGACCTCGGTGGTGAAGAACGCCGTACGATCGCTGACCCGCGCAGCCTGCTGCATATTGTGAGTGACCACGACGATGGTGTAGCTCGACTTCATCTCCTGCATGAGATCCTCAATACGTGCTGACGCAATGGGGTCGAGCGCAGAGCACGGCTCGTCCATCAGCACGACTTCGGGTTGCACCGCAATGGTGCGAGCGATGCACAACCGCTGCTGTTGACCACCCGAGAGGCCGAGCCCAGAGGTCTTCAGGCGAGTCTTGACCTCTTCCCACAGCGCCGCGCCGCGCAACGACGACTCGACGACAGCGTCGAGGTCGGCTTTCTTCTTCACGCCGGCCAACCGCGGGCCGAACGCTACGTTGTCGTAGATGCTCTTCGGGAAGGGATTCGGCTTCTGGAACACCATGCCGATGCGGCGGCGCACCTGCACAGCGCTGACCTGCGGGTCGTAAAGATTCACACCGTGATAGCTGACCGAGCCCTCGACGCGGGCGACGTCGATGAGGTCGTTCATCCGGTTGAGACAGCGCAGCACGGTGGACTTGCCGCAACCCGAGGGGCCGATGAATGCCGTGATCTCGTGTTCACGCACGCTCAGGTTCACATCGCGAACAGCGAGGAGCGAGCCGTAGTGAACCGAAAGGTCTGTGGCCACCAAGATGTCGTGCGGGTCGCCGACGCGCGCGTCGCCATGCTCCAGCGTGTCGGTGTGCACCTCTGCGACAATCATCAGATGTTCCTTCGTGATCGGTTCATCCCGTATTCGCACGGATATCGCCGTGTGGTCGGGCACCAACACGGCGAACGGTAGGGCATCAAGGTAGCCGAGACCCTGACCGCAGGTGAACAACAGGTGAACAACACCATCGTTGGCGGGTTGGGCCGAGGGGTTTGCTGGCAGGCGTCGACTCAGCGTCGCTGCTTGTCGCCGACCCAGTGATACATGCGTTCCTGGCTGTGCGGTGTGAACGCATCGACGGGTCCGACACGCTGAAAGCTGTTGTCAGCCTGCATGTCGAAGGCAACGACATCGGGTGCAAGGTAGAAATCGATGACCTGATCAAGCCATACCTGATGCCTGGGATGCACCACCGGCACCAACAACTCGACACGTCGATCGAGGTTGCGCGGCATGAGATCTGCCGAACCAATCAGGTGAACAGGCGTCGCGCCGATGGCACCGTGCGCGAACCGGTAAATCCGCGAGTGCTCGAGGTAGCGACCCAGCACGCTGCGCACTCGGATGTTGTCGGACAGTCCGGGTACACCGGCGCGCAGGCAGCAGATACCGCGTACCAGGAGATCGACGCGTACCCCGGCTTGACTCGCCGTATAGAGCGCCTCGATCATCTCCGGATCGCCGATGGAGTTGGTCTTGATGGTGATGTGGCCGGCCTCACCGTGGGCTATCTCGTTGGCGATCAGTTCGAGCAGGCGCGGGCGGAGGCTGTGCGGCGCCACGATGAGCGCGTTGTAATCCTGTCCGCGGCTGTAGCCCGTGAGGTGATTGAACAACTGCGTGGCGTCCTCGCCAATGGCGGGATCGCAGGTGATGAAGCCGAGATCCTCGTAGAGACGCGCGGTCTTGGAGTTGTAGTTTCCAGTGCCGAGGTGCACGTAGCGGCGCAGACCATCGGCATCGTTGCGGACCACGAGCACGCATTTGGCATGCGTCTTGAGCCCGACCACGCCGTACACCACGTGCACACCGGCGCGCTCGAGCGTCCGCGCCCAGGTCACATTCGTGGCCTCGTCGAAGCGCGCTTTCAACTCCACGAGCACCACCACCTGCACGCCACGTTCAGCGGCGCGAATGAGGCTGCGCGCAATCGGGCTGTCGCCCGATGTGCGATAGAGCGTCATCTTGATCGATTGCACCCGGGGATCGGCAGCGGCTTCGTCGATGAACGCCTCGACTGAGCTCGAGAACGACTCATAGGGGTGATGCACCAAGAGGGCACGCTCGCGGATCACCGAGAACAGGCTGCGCTCGGCTTCCTCGGCGCGCGCAATTCGGCCGGCGGTGATCGGGGGCCATGGAGGATCTTTCAAGGCCGGTCGTTCCACACCGTGCACGGCAAACAGGCAGGTGAGGTCAAGCAACTGACGATGGAACGTAACGGCGTCGGATTCCAGTTCGAGCTCGCGACGCAACAACTCGAGCATCTCCGGACTCATCGTGGTCTCGACTTCAAGCCGCACTGCACGTCCGAAACGGCGTCGGCGGAGTTCGAGTTCTACCGCCGCCAACAGATCGTCGGCTTCTTCGTCCTCCACCGTGAGATCAGCGTTACGAGTGATACGAAAGGCGGCCCATTCCTCGATGTTCATGCCGATGAACAGGGTGTGCAGATGTGCGGCGATCACCTGTTCAACAGGAACGAAGCGCAGTCCGTCGGCCAGAGCCAGCAATCGGGGGAAGACCGACGGAACCTTCAGTCGAGCGAAACGACGTTCGCCCGTTTCGGGATCGCGCACCATCGCGGCGATGCTGAAGGCGAGGTTGGAGATGTACGGGAACGGATGCGCTGGGTCGACGGCTAGCGGCGTGAGCACCGGGAAGATGCGCTGCTGGAAGATCTCGACCACGTAGCGCTGGTCGTCGGCGGTCAGTTCATCCCACGCCAGGATCGTGATGCCCTCGGCGGCCAACATGGGTCGGAGTTCGTTGGCAACGATGTCTTCTTGGATGGCGATCTGCGAGCGTACTTCGTCGGCGATGGCAGCGAGTTGCTCGATGGGCGTGCGGCCATCGGGTGTGGGGGTGGTGATACCGGCGGCAACTTGGTCATGCAGCGCGGCAACGCGCACCTGGAAGAACTCGTCGAGGTTCGACGAGAAGATCGCAATGAACTTCACCCGCTCGAGCAGCGGGATCCCCGGCTCGCTGGCCAAGGACAGCACGCGCCGGTTGAAGTCGAGCCAACTGAGCTCACGATTGAGGTGACGCTCATCCACCATGGCGGTGACGGTCTATTGCTCGTCGTCGTCGGGCAGGCCGAGATGCCATTCGATCGAGATGGCCTCACGCTCGGCGTCACGCACGATGCGTTCACGGTTGCGGCGGAACTGCGGATCGTCGCGTGGCAGCAATACCAGACGGGCCAACACGCGGTTACGGAACTCGTCGAGCACGGTGCGGTCGCCATAATCACCGTAGACCTCCCAATGGGGGGACACGGGGCCGAGATAGACGATGCGCGCATGGGCACGCGGTTGGACGTTGATATCGGTCATGAACTCTCCTGGCGGACGAAGACCTGATTGTACCGGAGATGCTTGGAATCACGGGGCAAATCTGTTTGACTACATACTCAAGCGGGAACCAATTGGCTACGTCGAACGTCTGAAGAGAGACAATCGTGTGGTTCGGCTGCCGTGGCCCTTCGGGGCTCGTGCGGGCGGACCACGTACAACGTGGAACAACGAAAGGCTCGTCGATGCACGACCACACCTCAGAAGATGCAGCAACCATATGGATGGCGCAAGGTAATTGCCGCAATTACCCGCCTGCAGCCTTCTTCCCCAGCGATGGCGTCGGCGTCGACCGCGCTCGCAAGATCTGCGCAACGTGCGACGTTGTGGACACGTGCCTCGAGTACGCGCTCTACAACCGCATCGAGCACGGCGTGTGGGGTGGGTGCAGCGAGCGCGAGCGTCGCCGCATCCTCAAGCGCCGCCGCCTTGCCGTCAGCCCCGCCTGACGTCGCGCCGGTCAGCTCAACCGCCGGTCAGCTCAACAGCCGGTCAGCTCAACCGCCGGTCAGCTCAACAACGAAACAAGCGCCGATCCCCGAGGGACGGCGCTTGTTCGTCTGCGTAGTTCAACACAGCGTTCGATGACTGGCAGCCGCTGAGAGCGACTCCCGATCAACCCAGTGGGGGATTGACGGTCAGTTGTTCTCTCTGGTCTGCGTGGCCTCGCTGGCAGCCTTGTCGATTTCAGCGAGACGCTTGAGCTTGTCAGCGTCGGTCTCGATCTCGGCCTCTTTGGCGCCGGTATCGAGGCCCTTCTTGAACTCTTGCTGGGCCTTGCCCAGGTTCTTGGCCAACTTCGGCAACTGCGAGCCGCCGAACAACACCAAGACCAAAATGACCAGCAAGCCAATCTCGGGAGGATCAAGGAAAGAAAGCATGGGGCCATCATAGCATCGGTTGGTGCATCAGCGGTAGGCGCCCCACCGGGTTTCGTGCTGTTTCTAGGCGTTGGCGACGATGCGCGCCCGAGTGCTCAGGCAGTGGCGGTGCGGCGGGTCGACTGAGCCCGCTGGCGGCGCAGACGGCGACGCTCACGCTCGCTGAGTCCACCCCAGATGCCGAACTTCTCGCCGTTCACGAGCGCAAACTCGAGGCAATCGAGACGCACCACACAACCATGGCAGACTTCCTTGGCCTCGCGAGTGCTCGCGCCGCGTTCGGGAAAGAACAGGTCGGGATCGACGCCCAGACAGTTGGCCTGGTCCTGCCAACTGCGGTCGTCTTGTCGGTTGTCCCGGTTGTCCTGTGTGTTGTTGAAACTCATGTAGAGGCCTCCCTGCTCTGGCGGCCGTAGTGGCCCGAACCGGGCTCACCTGTACCTTGCGTCTCACAGCGGCACCATCGACTCGGTGAAGAGCTCGATCGCACCCCTGTAATTACATGGGTGTCATTGTCCCCTATCACATCACGTTCGCGCAAGGGGGGATTTCAGATTTGTGAGATTTCTCGCGCGTTGCGCGCGAAGCCGCGCCTCGTACGTCCGGATCCACACCGCGTGCGCCATGCGTGCCCATGCTTGCCTGCTCCCGTTACCCGAACGCGCCGAAGTAGCGCTGTAGCGGGCCATGAGGGGCCTGCACAGCGCTACTTCGCGGAAATCGTCTACGGGATCGGGATGGTCGAGGTAACCACGGCGCCCTTTGCCGGTTCCTCCAACGTGCTTGCGGTGGGCGAGACCACGATCGTGCCGGATTCGATGGTGGTCGTGCCGTCGACGATGGTAAACACCGGCACGCACTCGGTGAAGTCACGCCAGCCGGGCTGGGTGGACGACGTTGTGATCTCGCCGGTACACGTCCAACTCGTCGGGCCACCGCAGTTGTTGGGGCCGCCGACCGTGACTCCGACAACATTGGTGCCGACAACATTGGTGCTGACAACATTGGTGCCGACAACATTGGTGCTGGCATCGGGAGGCACCGAGCCGGGGGCAACCATCACTGTTGCCGCGGGCGCAGCGACGATCACCGCCGGTGGCACGTTCGTGGCATCGCGGATTGCCCCGTCGGCAGCGGTGCTGTAACCGCCATCGCCGACCTCGACGGAGTGGGTCGAGGTACTCATCACGCCGCTGACGCACGCTGGCATCGAGCAGTCGACGCGCGGCATATCGATCACGGCATAGGAGTTCGTCGGTCCGGTGTCGGGCGTGACGACGAAGGCAGAGCCGGGCGGAGCTGTGCCCGCTGGAACTGTGCCCGCTGGAACTGTGCCCGCCGGCGCTGTGCCCGGCGGTGCAGCGTCGGGGGCACCGACACTCATGGTGCCGCTGCCACTTCCGACGGCGCAGGACACCACCAATCCGTTACTCATCGCGCACGGCGTAGCTGTCACCCCGGCTGGGAAGCTGGCCGTGCACGGAACGCCCGACGAGGCAACAGTGGACTGTGTCGCGCCGCCCTCGGCGGCTGCACTGATGTTGTCGCCTGACGAGTATTGGCCGATCACGACGCCCACGCCCACCAACGCCGGGAGCACCAGCACGGCGCAGGCAACCGTGGCGACGCGTCGACGGCGGCGCAGGACGCGCTGTTGCACGTCGGCCATCGACCCTCCGCCGAGTCGGGCCTCTGCGGCGCGGCGGCGCATGCTCTCGGCCAGGACATCATCGATTTCGCTCATTGCAGTTCCTCTTTCAGGCGGGTCTTGGCGCGGCTCAGTGATGACTTCACGGTGCCTATGGCAATGCCGAGCGTTTCCGCGATTTCGGCATCAGTGGATTGCAGGTAGAAACGCAGCACGACGACCTCGCGCTGAGGCGATGGCAGGCGACGCAATGCGTCGATCACGTGATCGGTCGCGGCGGGGGTCTCGAGTCCGTCGTGCGGCAGAGGACGTCGCCGCGCCAACGCGCGCCGACGGTGCACCCGGCGACAACCATTGAGCACACTGGCGCGCACGTATGCATCGGGGTTCGTGAGCTTGGTCCAGCGCGGCAGTGCCTTGGCGAATGCCTCCTGCACCACTTCCTCAGCCTGTTCGCGGGTGTCCACCAGTAGAAACGCCATCCGGCACAACGGCTCGTACAAACGCTGATAGGTGTCGGTGGCGTCGCCACGTAACGGCACCCACTGGGTGCCACCATCGGCTACTCCAGTTGCGGGTGGTTCGTACGCGGTCATCTCGTCAGGTTCCAACATCCATGTGTAAAGAGCCCCGAGATCGGCGTTTGGTTCCCGCTACACCGAGATTTCTTGCAGAGATTTGTTCGGAAGGATTCGCTACGGTCAGCCGGCGGCGCGGCCGCCACCGCAGGCCATCTTCTTCTTGTTCTCGATGAAGTCGACGAGCACGTAGTCGCCGAGCGTGTCGGGCGTGGTGAAGAAGGCGCGGCCGCGGTTGATGGCGGTGAGCTTTTCGATGAAGCTCTTCAGCGACCGGTCGGCATCGAGCATGAAGGTGTTGATACGGATGTTGTCCTTCGTGCAGCGCACGACCTCGCGCAGCGTGGCCTCGATGGTCTCCTGTGTGGGTGGGTAGTTGAAATACGGATGCCCGCTTGGCGTGATGTGGGCCGTGGGTTCGCCGTCGGTGATCATGATGATCTGCTTGGTGCCCGTCTGTCGCGACAACAGCTGGCGGCTGAGCATCATCGCGTGCTGCATGTTGGTGCCGTAGGCGAAGTCCCAGCTGACCTCGGGCAGTTGCTCGGCGGTGATGACACGAGCCACTTCACCGAAACCGACGAGGCCCATGTAGTCGCGCGGGAACTGCGACGTGATCAGCGAATGCAACGCCATCGCAACCTTCTTCGCCGGCAGGAAGTTGTCGCGCATGGGCATGCTCATCGAGAGGTCGAGCATGAGCACGGTGGACGACCGGGTCACGTGCTCGGTGCGCTCGATCTCGAAGTCATCGGGCGACAGGTGCACGGGCGTTCCTGACCCGCCACGACGGATCGCGTTGCGCAAGGTGCGTTGGAGATCGAGGTTGAACGGATCGCCGTACTCGTACGGCTTGGTCTCGTAGGTGCGCTCGTGGCCCTGCCCCAAGCGATCCATCTGATGCTGTCCGGCTTTGTCCTTGGCGAGCTTGCTGTACAGATCGCGCAGCGCGTTGGAACCGATCTTGCGGAGGCCCTTTGGCGTGAGTTCGAGGCGACCCTCCTTGTTCTGGATGAGGCCGGCTTCCTCGAGCATCTTCGTGAGTTCGGCCATACGTGCGAGTGACTTCGCGGCGTCGTCGCCCATCAGGTCGCGCACACGATCCATGTCGGCCTCGGCCAACGCGCCTGGCGTCGTGGCGTTACGCAACAGGTTCTCGAGCTGGTCGAGTTCGCCGAGTTCCTGCATGGTCTGCATCGCCTGGCCGAATCCCATGGGATCTTGGCCCTGCATGTCGTAGCTCTGGTTCCAATTCATCTGCGGGAACATGCCGCGCAGGTTCTGACCGAGCTGATCCATCTGCCAACGCAGGTCCATGTCCTCCATCAGCTGATCGCTGAGCTGTTGCATCTGCACACGCTGCTCGGGCGTCATCGAGTTCATCATCGCCTGCATCGCAGCCATCCGCTGGGCCATGATCTCGAGCAGTTCTTCGAGCGTTTCGGGGTTCTCGGGGAAGAAGTCACCGAAGTTCTCCATGAACTGCTCGAAGCCTGGATCCTCACCGCGTTGTTGCTTGTCGAGCATCTCGTTGAGCGCGGCGAGCATGTCTTTCATGTGCTGCATGTCCTCGGGCGACATGTTCTGCATTGCGCCGCTCATCTGATCGACCGCTTGCTGCATGAGCTGTTGACGGAGCTTGTCCATCAACTCGTCGAAACGCTGCTTCGCCTCGGCCGATTCGAAGTCGTATGCCTGCAGTTCACGTACCTTGCCGGCAAGATCGTCGGGCAGCATGTCGAGGCGGAAGTTGCGATCCTCGGCGGTCTGGCGAGCGGTTTCGGCGCGGCGCTCGTCGCCACTGGCCTCAGCGGCGTTCGTTGCGTTCTCGACGGCATGACGTTCTTCGTCGACGATGTCCTCGAGCGCGTCGGCGATCTCCTGGAAGACACCGCCGAGATCGCCACGATCGAGACGCTCCTGACGTTCCTTGCGCAACCGGTCCATGATCTCACGCATGCCCTGAAGACGGTCACCGTTGCGGTTCTTGAAACCCTCTTGCATCATGCGACGCAATGCGCTGTTCACGTCGCCGTGATACAGCAGATCGTCGGTCATCGCGTCGAACACGGTTTCAGCGTCGAGCTCGAAGCCCTTCTGCGTGCCATCCCATCGTGAATAGGTGAACCGTGCAGCCATGATCGCACGCTAGCCTGACCTTGTTATGCGTGTCCCCCGCACGTTCGCATTTGTGGACCTTTCCGGTTTTACCAACTACACCGCTGCCTTTGGCGACGATGCCGCAGGCCGCATCCTCAGCGCGTTTCGGGCCATTGCGCGCGATGTCTCCAGTGCACATGGAGTGCGCATTGCGAAGTGGTTGGGCGATGGCTGCATGATCGTGGCCATGAATCAGACCGACTGCGTGGCGTTCTCGATGGAACTCGAAGCCAAGGCTTCGCATGTGTGCGCACCGCTGTCGCTGCGCGTGGGCATTGCCACCGGGCACGCGCTGCTGTTCGAGGGCGACGACTACATCGGGTCAGCAGTCAATATGGCGGCCCGCCTGTGCGATGCCGCCGGGCCGTTCGAAGTGCTGATCCCCTCGATGCAACTCGAACGCCTGCCCGCAGGTATCCACGCAACCGCCCACGGGGCGTTGGAACTGCGTGGGTTCCCCGGCGCCATCGAAGTCTTCGAACTCACCGGCGAACTCACCGAAGCCGAGCGCACCGATACCAGCGAACTCTGGACTCGCGCCCCATTCGGCCTCTAGTGCCCGGCACCTCCACCGACTCCCCTTCTGGCGCCCCCGCTGGTTTGCCCCGACGCAACGTGGTGATCCCGGGCGCCACGCTGGATCGCGCTCGCCTCCACGAAGACATCGCGCTGCTTGCCGAGTTGGGTGCGGCTGAGATTCGCATCGGCATCGATTGGTCGTGGATGCAGCCCAGCGCAGGGGCCGTGAACGGCGATGCGGTGGAGTTCTATACCGGCGTAACGCAGACGGCGCGTTCGTGCAATGTTGCACTGCAGTTCACGCTGCTCGAGCGCGACGTTCCGAAGTGGTTCGACAACGACGGCGGATTTTCGGATGCCAAATGGGCAGGCCACTGGTGGCCGCGCTGGGTCGAGGTCTGCGCCGATTCGTTCGGCGACAGTGTGGCCGGCTGGGTGCCCATCGACCATCCGCTCGCCGTCGCCAACCGATTGTTCCCCGATGACCCGCGTCGCCACGGTGAGGTGCTCGACACCGTCATCACCGGTTGGCGTGATGCCTGGAGGATCCTGCGCGGTGGACCCCCTGTGATTACCTCGTTCGGGATGGAGATCGTGCGCCCCGTTGATCAGACCATCCCGGCCGAACACGCGGCGAAACGCCTCGATCAGATCCGCTGGCGACTCTGGCTGCAGGGCCTGCGCGACGGCGTGGTGAGCATCCCCGGGCGTGCCGACTCCGACGTCGCCGACCTAGCCGGATCATGCGATGTATTGGGCATCACCGTACGCCACGAGCGCGATGCGCTGGGGTTGCTGCACCGCGCCGCCGAGCAGGGGATCGACCGCCCGATGGCTGTCACGATGCTGCTGCCTGCCGGCACCGACGCAGATCGCGAATTGGTGGTGGAGCGTTTCCTCCAACAGACAACCGAAGCGGCCACCGAGCTGCCGCTGATCTCCATAGGCGTGAGCCCGGCGTTCGACGCAACAGTTACCGACTTTACGGAGCAGAACACCGGACGCGGCATCATCAGCCGCGACCGAGAGTTGAAAGACAGCGGGCGCCTCTACTTCGGCATCACCGAATAGGGCGACGCTGTATCGTCAGTCGAGGTGGGCTCAGCGGCCGCGGTAGGTGGCCCGCGAGCCGGCGGAATCCTTGTTGAGCCGCTTCGACAGATGCAGACCCTCGAGCACGAACTCGACCGCAGCCGCAAGCGCCGCAGGAGATTCGTCACCACCAGCGAGCGCGAGCACCGGCGCACGCAGCGCAGGCACCGCGTCGAGCAGGGCGACCTCGTCGGCCGAGGTCATGTCCTCGCCGGTGTGCGCCACGACTCCTTCGTCGAATGCAGCGATGACATCGCGCACCTGATCGGGTGAGACCCGCTGTTTGTACACGGTGAGCACGGCTGAACGCACGAGGTTCTCGAGGATCGCTCCTTCGCGACCATCTTCGAGGGATTCGATTTCGATCTTGCCGGAGGTGGACGCGGCAATGGCACCGAGGTCACAGATCCGCGGAACCACTGCGCGCTCGCCGGCGCGCAGTGCACGCCGTAGTGCGTTGGCGGCGAGGACCTCGCTGTTGCTCACCGAAAGTCGCACCGACACGCCGCTGCGCTGGTTCACCTGGCTGCTCGCACGAGCGAGATGGCTGAGCGTGGCGATGACTTCTTCCATGTAATCGGGAACGCGCACGGTGACATCGCCCACGCTCGCGGGGCGGGCCTCCTGGCGCATGATCTCGACCTCGGTGTGCACCTCGAGTGGATAGTGCGTGCGGATCTGACTGCCGAAGCGATCCTTGAGCGGCGTGATGATGCGGCCGCGGTTCGTGTAGTCGTCGGGGTTCGCCGAGGCGACGAGCATGACATCGAGTGGAAGGCGGATCTTGTATCCACGCACCTGCACGTCGCGCTCTTCGAGCACGTTGAGCAGACCGACCTGGATGCGCTCGGCGAGATCGGGGATCTCGTTGATCGCGAAGATGCCGCGGTTGGTGCGCGGCACAAGTCCGTAGTGCAGCGTGAGTTCATCACTGAGGTAACGACCCTCGGCGACCTTGATGGGATCGACCTCGCCGATCAGATCCGCAATCGAGGTGTCAGGGGTGGCCAACTTCTCTCCGTAGCGATCGGCGCGATTCACCCAGCTGATGGGGGTGTCGTCACCTTTCTCGGCCACAAGATCGCGGGCGTGCTTGGACACCGGCGCATAGGGGTCGTCGTTGATCTCACTACCGGCAACGATGGGCATCCATTCGTCGAGCAGGCCGGTGAGCGAGCGAATGATACGCGTCTTGGCCTGGCCGCGCTCGCCGAGGAAAATCACGTCGTGACCGGCCAGCAGGGCGTTCTCGAGTTGCGGCATGACCGTGTCTTCGTAACCCATCACACCATCGAACAACGGCTCGCCGGCAGAGATCTTGACGACTGCGTTGCGGCGGATCTCCTCTTTCACTGGCCACGACTGCCAGCCGGAAGCCTTGAGTTCACCAAGAGTTGTTGCCATCTGCGCCATGAGTCGAACTTATCGAAGTTTGGCGCAACGCGCTCAGGCGGGCCCGACAGGTCGTAGGCGCGCGCAACTCCGCATCACGTCGAGCACCCATGATGAGTGGCCTATTAGGGTGGCACCAATGGATCTCAGCGGCACATGGCGGGCGGTGGCGGCCGATGACCAACTCCGCCGCAGTGCCGTCGGCATGCACTTCGACGATACCGAATGGTCCGACATTCAGGTTCCAAGCCATTGGCGATCCACGCCCACCTTTGCCAACAGCGACGGCCCATTGCTGTATCGCACGACCTTCACCGCACCACAACCCGACCCGGATCAGCGCTCGTGGATCGTGCTCGACGGCGTGTTCTACCAAGCCGATGTGTGGCTTGACGGCGCCTACATCGGAGACCCCGAGGGGTACTTCTTCCCGCACTCGTTCGACGTGTCGTCGCTCATCCGCTTGGGCGACGAACACGTCCTCGCTGTGGAGGTTGCGTGTGCAGCGCAGACATCGCACAAGGGGCGGCGCAACATCACCGGGGTGTTGCAGCAATGGGACGCCGCTGATCCTGGGTGGAACCCCGGCGGGCTGTGGCGGCCGGTGCGAGTCGAGACCACCGGGCCTGTGCGCCTCGACCGGCTGCGAGTGCTCTGCCGCGACGTGAACGATGCTCGCGCCCATCTGCGCCTGCACGGTCGCCTCGACAGCGACGCACCGCGTTCAGTACGCATCCGCACAACGGTGGATGGTGTCGTCACCGCAGAGATTGAGCAATCCCTCGCGCGCGGCATCAACGAGGTCGACTGGAACCTTGATGTCGACAACCCGCGTTTGTGGTGGCCAGTGTCATTGGGCGCGCAAGAACTCACCGATGTGCAGATCGACGTGGTGGTCGAAGGTGTCGTCAGCCACTCACGCAGCGTGCGTACCGGCATGCGCGAGGTCGCGATGCAGGATTGGGTGTGGTCGATCAACGGCGAACGCCTGTATCTGAAAGGTGCCAACCTTGCACCGACACAACTCGACCTCGCCGGTGCGGACCCCCAAATGTTTCGCCGCGACATCGAACTCGCTCGTGATGCCGGGCTCGACCTGCTGCGTGTGCACGGACACATCGCTCCGCCGGCCCTGTACGACGCGGCCGATGAGTTGGGCATGTTGCTGTGGCAGGACTTCCCGCTGCAATGGTCGTATGCCCGCGATGTCCGCCGCAGGGCTGTGGCACAGGCGCAGGAGGCCGTGTTCGAGCTCGGCCATCACCCGTCGATCATCACCTGGTGCTCGCACAACGAGCCCGCCGGCGCCACGGTAGATCTCAACCAGCCCCAGCGCAGTTGGAAGACCGCGACGCGCTATCTGTTTCGCCAACAGGCCCCCTCGTGGAACAAGAACATCCTCGACCGATGGGTAAAGCGGGCGTTCGAGAAAGCCGATGACACCCGACCCACCTTGGCTCATAGCGGCGTCATGCCCAACGTGCCCGAGTTCGGCGGCTCCGACAGCCACCTCTACTTCGGCTGGTACCACGGCAGCGAACGCGATCTCCCGGCATTCGCAGCGGCCTTCCCGCGCATGGTTCGCTTCGTCAGCGAGTTTGGCGCGCAGGCCGTTCCCCCACACCATGAGTTCATCGACACCACTCGCTGGCCCGACCTCGATTGGGACACGCTCGAACAATCGCACGGCCTGCAGCGGGCGATGATGGAAGCCCACGTACCGATTGATGCATATGCAACATTCGACCTGTGGAGCGAGGCTACGCAGCGCTACCAGGCAATGCTCTTGCGTCACCACATCGAGACGCTCCGCCGGTTGAAGTACCACCCGAGCGGTGGGTTCTGCTTCTTCATGCTCAACGATTCGAGCCCGATGATCTCCTGGAGCGTGCTCGATCATCAACGCGGACCCAAGCTGGCGTTCCAGGCCGTGATCGAGGCATGTCGGCCCGTGATCGTGGTTGTCGATCGGCTGCCGCCGAGCGTGAAACCAGGTGAGGGCATCGCCGTCGATGTGCATGTCGTCAACGATCTTCGCCAACCACTGGTCGATGCCGTGCTGCGCGCCCACCTGCGTTGGGCCACCGGTGAACACGAGTGGACGTTCGTCGGCACCGCCGACGACGACGGCTGCACGCGCATTGCGACCCTGCAGTTCGTGGTGCCCGACTCGCCGGGTCAACTCTGGCTCGATCTCACCCTCGACGCCGGCAGCATCGCCGCCGCCACGAACCGCGACCAAACGCTCATTGTCCAATAGCGCGCTGGCCGGCTCAGGCCAACAGAGCGACCTGCTCATACCGTTTGCCGAGCGAGGCCTCCACGTCGGCACCGAGCCAGTCGAGACACGCCGTGTAGAGGGTGCGAGGATCGAGCGAGGGCCGAATGTCGCCATCGAGTAGATCACCGAGATCAACCGCGCCATGGATACCTCCCGCGACCATCGGCCCAAACATCATCGACAGACCGCCAGCGCCGTGATCGGTGCCCTCGCTGCCGTTCTGCTGGACCCGTCTGCCGAACTCTGTGGTCGTTGCCAAGAGCACGCTCTCAGACGCCCCGGCCAGAGCCACGGACTTCATGAATGCGTCGACGCCCGCACCGAGATCAGAGAGCAGACTCTTTTGTGTCGCCGCTTGATTCGCGTGGGTGTCGAACCCACCGACGGAGACCACTACCACACGTACACCGAGGTCGCTGACCGCGAGTTTGGCAGCGATATCGAGACCCTGCACCAGATCGAACCCGCCTTCGCGGGTCGGCACATCGCTGCTCTGCGAACGTGAGTCGCCGAGGAGTTCGACAAACGACCCAACTGCCCCGACGCTGGCAAGAAACGCCTCCTGTGCCTGCGCGGCGAGTGCAGACGCGCTCGTGGGGCGCGCCGCCCTTGTGAAGAGAGAGGCATCGAGCAGCCGAGGCAGCGCGAACGACGACGGCTGCAGCACCGTGACCGGTTGGAAGTACTCGCCGCGGAGTTGCGGCGCGCCACTTCCGAGGGCCGTCGCAAGCAGTGGTGCATCGACGCTGGCTCGATCGCGATCGAGCACCCGACCGAGCCACCCGGTGGTCGCTCCAATTGCGTCGGCGCGCCACCATCGATCCATCGCCACGAAATGCGAACGATCGGGATCGTCGAAACCGATTCCCGGCAGGAACGACGCCGTGCCGGCTGCGAAGTACGGCGCGAGCGCTGCGAGGGAAGGATGCAACGACCATTCGCTGACGCCGCGCAGCGCTACGAGGTCGGCTTCTGCGATCGCGAGTGTCGGTCGCGCATCGCGATAGCGGCCATCGGACGGCACGAGCGTGTTCAACGCGTCGTTACCACCGTTCAACTGCACGATGACCAACACATGTCTCGCGGCATCTTCGGCGACCGAGGTATCGACCGCGTGGCCCGGCGTCGACGCCGGCGTGGATCCCGGCGGAGAGCCTGGAGGTGACGCAACCGGGGCGCTCACATCTCGCCGGTTTGAGGCGCAACCGTCGAGGGCCACCCCCACAGCGAGCCCGGCACCGAGTTGGATGAAATGACGACGGGACAACATTTCAGGCTCCTATGCCACGACGAATTCGGGAGTGCAGAGCGCGAGGGCCAGACGCCGAGCGCCGGGCTTGGCCAGAGACAAGGCCGCGGACGATGCTTCGCCGAAGGCGAGATTCACGAGCCCGAGCGCGTGAGTCAACTCCGTGAGGTCGCTCGAGCCGGCGGCACGCAACACGGTGCTCGAGGCTGGCGTGTTGCTCGCCACCAGTGCCGCCAGGTTCGCTCGAGCCACCACGGTGGATGTGGCGAACCATGCCACGCCGCTAGGCCACCCGGCGACGTTCGGCGGAATCATGGGTATCTGACCGGCAGTGCGCAGACCCAGACCCAGTGCGCGTGCGGGAGGAGCGGCTCCGGTGAGACGCATCGCAATCACCAGCCACGGCACGGGTGGCAACACCATCGGCTCGGACCGGCCGCTGATGCCAGCCGTGAGGGCAGCTCGCACCAGATCGGCCAGGTTCAAATCGTTGACCGTGAAAGCCGCTGTCAACTCCGCGAGCAACGCCTCGTCGGTCGAGGCGAGCAACTCACCATCAACGAGCGCCGCAATCCGCACAGCCAGTTGGGGATGGACCACCACGGCGCCAACAACGGAGTCGATATCGTGGACGCCTTCACGGCCGAGGTAGGTATGGGCTGTGTCGTCGTGTTGACGCTGTCGGAAGACGGCGAGCCCGGTCTGTCGGTCCACCGTCCACCCACTGAGCGCAGCGGCGCCGGCTTTGACGTCGTTCTCGTCGAAGTTGCCGAGGCCCACCGTGAACAGTTCGAGCAACTCGCGGCCAAAGTTCTCGTTCGGCTCGGCGCCGGTGCTGTGGGCGCCATCGAGGTACACGAGCATGGCTGGATCGATGATCACGGCCCGCAACAGCTCGGTGAATCCACCAAGGCCGGCGCTTCGAAACAACCTGACTTGGTTCGCCATCAATCGCGCAACCTTCACCTTGCCGAGGGCACTCACGAAGTGGCCGTGCCACATCCAAGCAATACGGTCGACGAGTGGTGTCTGCGTCGAGGCCATATAGATGGTCCACAATCCAATGGCTGCTGCGCCCTCTTTACGGTCCTTCGACGTGAGCGGAAGGTCCGCATCGTTCCAGATGGGGTTGGATACGGCCGATGTAATCTGCTCAGGACTGAGCAAGCGCTCGATCTCGGCCTGCGGTCCGCGACGCGACGCGGCATCGAGTTCCTCGGGCGTCAAACCGAATCCGGCCCGCCGAGCTAGCCAACACACTGCCGCACGATCATCCACACGAGGCATCATGCGTCAGAGTTATGAGCATTTCGTGAGCACGAGCGGATCAATGTACGAGAACAGTCGCCGCTGCGATGGCTCCGTGAATGCTGAGCGCACGTCTACGGTGCGCTGAGCATTCACGAAGCACCCCGTCCGGTCAAGGACGGTCGGGGTGTGTCGGCGGGCGAGTAGGGCGCAGCCCGTGCGAGCCGACACATGCCGAGCGGCCGACTGTCACGAGCGGCCGAGTATCCAAGCAGCCGAACGGGCTACGAGCGAGCGAGTTCCTTGCGATTGGCGAACTTGGCCTTGCGGTAGTCCTTGTTCATCAACGCGATGACATCGATAGAGATCTTCTTGGGGCACGCCGCCTCGCACTCGCCATGATTGGTGCACGAACCGAAGTACTCCTCCATTGTTTCAACCATGGCCTCGACGCGGCTGTATCGCTCGGCTTGCCCCTGGGGCAACAGGTTGAGGTGCGCCACCTTGGCGGCGGTGAACAGGTTTGCTGCGCCGTTGGGACACGCCGCAACGCACGCGCCGCAACCGATGCATTGAGCGGCGTCCATCGCGGCGTCGGCTGCGGGCTTGGCCACCGGGATGAGATTGGCGTCAGGGGCGCCACCGGTGGGCGCAGTGATGTATCCGCCGCTCTCGATGATGCGGTCGAACGCGGACCGATCGACCATGAGGTCCTTGATGATCGGGAACGCCGTTGCCCGCCATGGTTCGATGACGATGGTGGCATTGCTCTCGAATTTGCGCATGTGCAGCTGGCACGTTGCCGTACCGCGCTGGGGGCCATGCGCCTGGCCATCGATCATCAGCGAGCACGTACCGCAGATGCCCTCTCGGCAATCGTGATCGAAAGTGACGGCTTCACGACCTTCGCCGATGAGCTTTTCGTTGAGTACGTCGAGCATCTCGAGAAACGATGCCTCATCACTGATCGAGTCGATGCGATAGCTCTCGAACGCGCCACCATCGTTGGGACCCTTCTGGCGCCAGACCGTGAGGGTGAGATTGGTGAGTTGCGTACCGTGTGATGCGGTCACTTGTAGCTCCGAGTCGCGAGGTGGACAGTTTCGAATTCGAGGGGCTCGATGTTGCGGATCGACGACATCGGGTCGCCGTTCCATTCCCAAGCGGCCACGTGCGCGAAGTTCTCGTCGTCGCGCTTGGCCTCACCCTCGTCATCTTGATATTCGGACCGAAAGTGCCCACCGCAGCTCTCGCGACGCTCGAGCGCGTCGCGGCACATCAGCATGCCGAGCTGGAAGAAGTCGTCGACCCGGCCAGCCTTTTCGAGCGTCTGGTTCACGCTCTCGCCATCGCCGGTGACGCGCAGATCCTTCTGGAACTCCTCGTACAGCGAGGGCAGTTCGGACAGTGCCTTTTCGAGGCCCTGCTCGGTGCGCTCCATACCGCAGTAGTCCCAGATGATGCGACCGAGTTCGCGATGGAACCAGTCAGGCGAACGGGTGCCTTTGATGCCGAGGTACTGGGTGTAGCGATCGCGCGCGTCCTGCTCGGCCTGCTGGAAGGCAGGGTGATCGACGCCGGGTGTGGGCTTGTTGAGCATTGGGGCGAGGTCGTTGCCAATGGTGTACGGCAGCACGAAGTAGCCGTCGGCAAGACCCTGCATGAGTGCCGATGCACCGAGGCGGTTGGCGCCGTGATCGCTGAAGTTGGCCTCACCGGCTGCGTACAGACCGGGCACCGTAGTCTGCAATTCGTAGTCGACCCACAGCCCGCCCATGGTGTAGTGGCTCGCGGGGTAGATACGCATCGGAGTCTCGTAGGGGTTCTCGCCGGAGATGCGTTCGTACATGTCGAACAGGTTGCCGTAGCGCTCCTGCACCACGTCCTTGCCGAGGCGGGCAATGGCCGCGGCAAAGTCGAGGTTGACACCATTCTGCAGAGGGCCTACGCCGTGACCGGAATCAACGGCGCGTTTGGCTGCGCGAGATGCGATGTCGCGTGGGGCCAGGTTGCCGAAGCTCGGGTACAGCCGCTCCAGAACGTAGTCGCGCTCGTTCTCGGGGATCTGCGCCGCGGGTCGGGTGTCGTCGACATTCAATGGCACCCAGACGCGACCGTCGTTGCGCAACGATTCGCTCATCAGCGTGAGCTTGCTCTGGGTGGGGTCGCTCTGTGGAATACACGTGGGGTGAATCTGCGTGTAGCACGGGTTCGCGAACATCGCGCCCTTACGGTGGGCGCGCCAGGCAGCGGTGACATTGCACTGCATCGCGTTGGTACTCAGGAAGAACACGTTGCCGTAGCCGCCGGTGGCCAGGACCACGGCATGCGCGGCGTGCGACTGCAGTTCGCCGGTGAGCAGGTCGCGCACGACGATGCCGGCACAACGGCCACCGATGTTCACCGTGTCGACCAGCTCCATGCGGTTGTAGAGCGTGACCCCTCCAAGGCCGATCTGGCGGGCCAACTGCTGATATGCCCCGAGCAACAATTGCTGGCCGGTCTGACCGCGGGCGTAGAACGTGCGGCTCACTTGCGAGCCCCCGAAGCTGCGGTTGTCGAGCAGGCCGCCGTACTCACGAGCGAACGGAACGCCCTGGGCCACCATCTGGTCGATGATGTCGACGCTCACCTCGGCAAGACGATGCACATTGCCCTCGCGGGAACGGAAATCGCCACCCTTGATCGTGTCGTAGAAGAGTCGGTACACGCTGTCGCCGTCGCCGTGGTAGTTCTTGGCAGCGTTGATGCCCCCCTGGGCCGCAATGGAGTGCGCTCGACGCGGCGAGTCGTGGTACGTGAACGCGTCGACCTGATAGCCCAACTCGGCGAGCGTGGCCGCGGCGGATGCGCCCGCAAGGCCCGTACCGACAACGATGACTTTGAACTTGCGCTTGTTGTTGGGGTTCACCAACTTCATGTCTTCTTTGTAGGTGCTCCACTTGTCGCCTATGGGACCTGCGGGGACCTTCGATTCGAGACGGGGATCAGTAGCTGCGCTCATGGGTCCTCACTGACCAACGACGCCGGCGAGTACGGCGATGGGGAACGAAACGTTGCCGACGACTACGACCGTCGCGATGCCGGTGGCGAGCCAACGCCGCCACTTGTTGAAGCGGGGATTGCTCCAGCCAATGCTCTGAAACAGGCTCCACACACCGTGGAACAGGTGCGTGCCTAGTGCGATGTTGGCAACGATGTAGAACAGCGCAACAGGAGGACGTTCGAGGCTGCGCACCACGTTGCCGTAGGCGTCGCCGCGCACGAACTTGCCATCCGCAGTCGTCGTACCCAGCGCATTCACCGTGCCCCACGTGAGGTCAGCAAGGTGCCAGAACACAAAGAGCAACACGATGATCCCGGTCCAGCGCATCGTGCGGCTGGCGAAGCTGGCCACCTGATAGTCACGGGGCGACTGGTACTTCACCGAACGGGCATTGCGATTCATCACGGTGAGCCCGTAGGCAGCGTGCACGTGCAAGACGGTTGCCACGAGCAACATCCCACGGAACAACCACAGGAATACCGTGCGCGGCAGTATCGGGACGAGCAGATTGCGAAGGAACTCGGCGTAGTGGTTGAAGTCCTCTTTGCCGAGGTACATCTTCAAATTGCCGATCATGTGCGTGATGACGAACCCGATGAGGATGATTCCGGTGATTGCCATGACGTACTTCTTGCCAACGGCGGTGGAGTACAGATCGAGCAGGAAGGGCTTGCGCTTCTTGGCTCGTCGGGCGGTTGCCGTGACAGGGCCTCGCCGGGAGTTGATTACCTGTGCCATCAGTGGGGACGGCCTTTCGTGAATCGGATGTCCGCTGCCTCAATCGGGGCAATCACGACCGTACTCCCCGTATGGTACCTGACGGTAAATCGTCGGGGGGTGTTTCCTTTCGCGCGGACGTTTCGTCGGTCACACCGTTTATTCCCTACACTCTTTCCGTTTCCATCAACGGCACGTGCAATGTTGTGCGCGCCCCCACATAAAGACAAGGTTCACCCGTGTCAGGAATCTTCGCCGAAGGCGGCTATCAGGAATTCACACTCAGGGGCGGTGAGTGGGCAGTGTTGCTGCTCTCGGTTGCCGCAGCTCTCATCGCAATCGCCGTTGGCCTCTTCCTCGCGAAGAGCGTCATGGCCGCCGATGCTGGCTCCCCCAAGATGCAAGAGATCGCCAAGGCCATCCAAGAGGGTGCGTTGGCATATCTCAAGCGTCAGTTCAAGACCATTGCCGTCATCCTCGTTCCGTTGGCCATCATCGTGTTCGTCACGTCGAAGGCAATCGTGCGGGCCGATGGCAGCGTTGCGCTTCCGTTTGCTCAAGCTGGGCTGTGGCGAACAGTGGCCTTCATCCTCGGCTGTCTGGCCTCGGGCTTCACTGGTTACATCGGCATGACTCTGGCCACCCGTGGCAACGTGCGTACGGCGGCCGCGGCACTCACCAACAGCATGCCCAAGGCCCTCGACGTGGCCTTCCGCACAGGTGGCGTTGCCGGCATGTTCACAGTCGGTCTCGGCCTGCTCGGTGCCACTGCCATCATCATGATCTTCCAAAACAGCGCATCGGTGATCCTCATCGGCTTCGGCTTCGGTGGGTCATTGCTTGCCCTGTTCCTGCGCGTCGGTGGCGGCATCTTCACCAAGGCCGCCGATGTGGGAGCCGACCTCGTCGGCAAGGTGGAAGCCGGTATCCCCGAGGACGATCCGCGTAACCCCGCCACCATCGCCGACAACGTCGGTGACAACGTGGGCGACTGCGCCGGTATGGCCGCTGACCTGTTCGAGAGCTACGAGGTCACCCTCGTAGCCTCGATCATCCTCGGTGTAGCTGCGTTCCGCAGCATCGATGCGAACCCCGCACTCGGCCTCATTTTCCCGCTCGCCGCTCGCGCCATCGGTGTCGTCGCATCGATCATCGGAATCTTCTTCGTGAAGGCCAAGGAGAACGAGACCAATGCGCTCAAACCCATCAACCGCGGCTTCCTGGTGGCCGGCACGCTCACTCTCATCGGCACGTTCATCGTGGCCCTTGTGTACGTGGGCAACGACAGGAGTAACGCAGGCTGGAAGTGCTTCGGCGCCGTCGCCATCGGCCTGGTGCTCGCGCAGCTGATCAGCCGGCTCACCGAGTACTACACCGCGACCCACTTCAAACCTGTGCAGGAAATCGCGGCGAGCGCCGAGACGGGGCCTGCCACCGTGGTGCTCTCGGGCACCGCAAGCGGTATGGAGAGCTCGGTCTACGCAATCATCGCCATCGCCATCGCCATCGCCGCGGCGCTGATCCTGGGTGACGGCAACCTGCAGTTCTCCTTCTATCTGGTCGCGCTGTCCGGTATGGGTATGTTGGCCACCACCGGCATCATCGTTTCCGAAGACACCTTCGGCCCCGTCAGTGACAACGCTGCCGGAATCGCCGAGATGTCGGGCGAGTTCCACGGCGAAGCCGAAAAGATCATGGTCAGCCTCGACGCTGTCGGCAACACCACCAAGGCTGTCACCAAGGGCTTCGCCATCGGCTCGGCGGTCATCGCCGCCGTTGCGTTATTTGCAAGCTTCATCGAGACCGCCGCAAACGAGACCCTTCCCAAGGAAGTCATCGACAAGGCGCTCAAGACCTCACGCGGCGTCTTTGACCTCATCCCCATCAACGTCGCGGACCCGAAGGTATTCATCGGCCTGCTCATCGGCGGCGCCGTGCCGTTCATGTTCAGCTCGCTGGCCATTCGCGCCGTCGGTCGCACAGCGGGTGTCGTGGTGCAAGAAGTGCGCAAGCAGTTCGCCGACGGCAAGATCATGCGTGGCGAGAAAGAGCCCGAGTACGGCCCCGTCATCGACATCTGCACCGAGGCCTCGCTACGCGAGCTCGCCACCCCGGCACTGCTCGCCGTGCTCACCCCGGTCATCGTCGGCTTCGGCATCAGCTTCTCCGCGCTCGGCGCTTTCCTTGCCGCCGTCATTCTTGTCGGTCAGCTCATGGCGAACTACCTATCGAACTCAGGTGGGGCGTGGGACAATGCCAAGAAATACATCGAAGATGGCCACCATGGCGGCAAGGGCAGCGATCCGCACAAGGCCGCCGTCATCGGCGACACTGTCGGCGACCCGTTCAAGGACACCGCCGGCCCGGCGCTCAACCCCTTGATCAAGGTGATGAACCTCGTGTCGTTGCTGATCTTGCCCGCCATCATCGGCCTGCGCAACAACGACGGCGCGCGGTACTCCATCGCCGCCGCTGCGCTGGTGGTGTTGATCGGTGCGCTCACCTTTAGCGCACGCCAGAGCAACACCCTCGGTGCCGCCATCGATCAGTGATCAATGTCGCAGGGGTCATTCACTGATCGCCCATCTCCCAGCGATCCGCTGCATTACCCAATCGGAACAACTGCTCGGGCAACCTGCCCGGGCAGTTGCGCTTTTCCCCGCTAGTTTTACGGCCGTGCTTGCGCTCTTCAACATCGAATCATGGATCCAGAACGGTGGACTGCTGCTGTTGGCATTCATCGTCTTCGCCGAGTCCGGGCTGCTCATCGGCTTTTTCCTCCCCGGTGATTCGCTGCTGTTCTTGGCCGGCTTCTTCACCGCATCCACCGCCGCCGACAACACATTCCATCACTCGCTGTTCGTCACCGCGTCGGTGGTGTCGATCGCCGCGATCCTGGGCGATCAGGTGGGGTACATGTTCGGGCGCAAGGTGGGACCAGCACTGTTCGACCGGCCCGAGAGTCGCTTCTTCAAGCCTGCCCACGTGGAGCGCGCTCACGCTTTCCTCGAGCACCACGGCTCCAAGACCATCGTGATGGCTCGCTTCGTGCCGATCGTGCGCACCTTTGCGCCCATCGTGGCCGGCGTCGGGCGGATGCGCTACCGCACCTTCGTCATCTTCAACATCCTTGGCGGCATTCTGTGGGGCGCCGGGCTCACCTCACTCGGCCATTTCCTCGGCGATGTCGAGTGGGTCAAGAACAACATCGAGATCGCCAGCGTGATCATCGTGGCGCTGTCGCTCACACCGATGTTGATCGAGTTCGTGCTGCATCGCCGGCGCACTCAAGCCGCCGCCGCCGCCGTCGCCGCAACCGCAGATATCGCGGCGACCACCGAGGAGACTCAGCCAGCAGGCTGACCGTGCTCGGGCAGGCGCTCGAGCACCCAGGTCGTCACTGCCTGCACCTGATCGTCGCGCCATGAGAGCCGACCGGGCGTGTAGACAACCGAGCCCAGTGCCTGCTGCTGCTTTTCGAGGATGCCGACGTCCTCGCGACCGACGACCTCCCAGCGTTCGTAGTACGGAGCGGCGTTTACGGCGAACCCCTCGGATGCGACCACCTCAGCCGGGAAGCATCCGCCGATCTCGAGCATCGAACGGTCATGCGCGATCGGGGTGACGTTCAGCCACCACATGCAGTCCTGCGCGACCGCGAACTGCAACGCTGGATGTAACACCGTGAAGTAGGTGCCCTGTCGGGCGTCGTCGTCGAGGCCGGTGATGGGATCGAACGGTGGTGGTGTGCCCGGCAATGTAGCAATGGAGCGCCCCGAGGTGACCTGGATGCAATGCCAGTCACCAAACGTTTTGAGCGTGCGCGACTGCTGCGCACCAACGGACCGACGATGCACGACGCCGGTGTGATATGTCTCCATCGCGTTCTCGAGAATCAACTTCCAGTTGCAACGAGTTTCGAGTGTGATGGTCCACGTGCACCGCATCTCGTGCAGACGGTGCGACTGCATTCTTTGCGGCAAATCTCCCAGCGTTTCGAGCAATGGTGGCGCCATCTCGTTGTAGGTGATGAACACGAACCCTGCCCAGGTCTCGAGCCGCAGAGCGACGAGGCCGTTGTCTGCCTTGTCGAAGTCGAGCGAATCGTTCATGTCGGGAGCACCGTGCAGGCTGCCGTCGGTGAGGTAGCTCCATGCGTGGTACGGGCACACGATGCGGCTGCAGTTGCCAGCACCTTCGAGCAGAAGCGATCCGCGATGTCGACAGAAGTTGGCGAACGTGCGTAGCTCGCCGTCGGCTCCACGAATCAGGGCAACCGGACCACCCACCGTTTCGAACGTGCGGAAATCGCCGGCGTTCGGAAGTTGGTCATCGCGGGCCAAGAAGATCCAGCCGCCGAGCAACACGTGCTCGCGCTCGCTCGCGAAGAACTCCGGATCGGTGTACACGCCTGCCGGCATCGACCTTGCCCGCGACAGTGGCCCTATCGCATCTGCAACTTGGCGGGCATTGAGCGTCATCGGAACACGGTAGTTGACCCGCTCGCCGGTGTGTCGGGTACTGCGTGGTCGATCAAACGATGACTCTGGCCGCTGTCTCGCCAAGCAGCGCGACGCGCCCAGGCATGTGACCGTTGGCCGGCGCGTTGAGCGTGAAGCCATCGATACCGGTTGCGAGATCGGCGGCCAGACGCTCGCCCACCGTGTCAGGGTCACCCACGATGAAGCGCGCCGTGAGAGCGTTGCGCTTCTCATCAGCGAGAGCGCCGAGGTCGACGCCTTGACGAGCGAAGAACGCGGTGAGATCGTCGACAGCTTCCTCCATGGTGGGAGCAATACAGGTGGAGCGTTGCCACGAAACGGTGATGTCGTCGCGGTCGCGACCCAGCACGTCGCAGTGAGCGGCCAACACATCGAGCTTGCGCGAAACGTCCTTGGCCTCGCAGATGAGGTTTGACTCATCGGCATACTGCGCGACCATTCGCAGGGTTTTGCGCTCGCCGCTCCCACCGATCATCACGGGAATGCGTGAGACCGCGGCCGGGCTGTTGAAGGCATCGACCACCTGATAGTGCTTGCCGGCGAGGGTAGCCCGCTCGCCGCGCAGCATCGGAATGATGATCTGCAGGGCTTCCTCGAGCTTTTCGAAACGATCGGTGAAGCTACCGAACTCGATGCCGAACGCCGTGTGCTCGAGCTCGTACCATCCGGCGCCGATGCCCAATTGGGCGCGACCATTGGAGACGATGTCGAGCGTGGTCACCGTCTTGGCGAGCACCGCAGGATTGCGATAGGTGTTGCCCGTGACCAACGCGCTGAGGCGTACGGTCGTCGTCTCGCGGGCCAGTGCAGACAACAGCGAATAGCACTCGAGCATCGGCTCCGTGGGCGCCCCGAGCATGGGCAGTTGGTAGAAGTGATCCATGACCAACACGGTGTCGAAGCCCGACACATCGGCCTCACGCGCCTGACGGCTGATCGCGTCGTACAAACCTGCGGGGCCCACGCCCGGGTAGCTGAAGTTCGGGATCTGGTAGCCGAGCTTGGTCATGGGGGTCTCCGTGATCATCCGAGTCGAACGTGCACCCCCGTCCTATCGGCAGTCCCGCCGTCTCACCACCCGGTCCGCGCGATTGACCCAGCGCCCCGTCCCCAAATTCGCGGGCGCGCTGCGCGCCAACTGCTGGCGCGACACGCGCCCGAGAAGAACACCCGCCAGATTCTTGGGCGCGGAACGCGCCAGCCCGTGGCGCGACACGCGCCCGAGCGGACAGGTGGGCGCGCCGGCGGGCGTGGCGTTTGTTACACAAATCGCACACAGCGGGAACCGATGACGACCGGACGGCGTCGGATGCACATGGGGACACACAGCACGACACCGTCACATTCGCAACGACCGTCACACTCGCAATCCCGGGCGGGGGCGATCACCCGCCACCGGCAGGCGCCGACGCCGCGACGGCTCCTCGCACTCGGTTTCGTCGGCATCATGATCGTCGGTGTCAGCGCCTGCGCAAGCGACAGCAAGTCGTCGAGCATTGCGGACCCGTCACCGGCAGCCCAACCACAGGCAGCCCAACCACAGGCGGCCCAATCACAGGCAGCCCAATCACAGGCTGGTGATCAGATCACGGGCAAGGTGTCGCTGAGCGGTAGGGCACAAACCGCAGCGGTGCCCGACGCCAGCGGCGCGTTGCCAGCCACCACCCCATTCGGTGGAGCGCTCGCGATCACTGCCGGTGTCACACTGGAGGTGGTCGACGTGCGCAACGCCGTGCTCGACATCCCGACACTCGTGCAGAGCAAGGGTGGGGCGATCTACAACACCGACATCCAGGTGGGCGATCCGCGATCCGCAACGGCGACAATCACCCTGAAGGTACCTCCGGCCGACCTCGAGCCGCTGATCGCAGGGCTGGGCGGCGTCGGAACGCTGGTGAGCCGAACCCAGCAGACCGAGGACGTGAGCACACAGATCACCGATGTCGAGGTTCGTATCGCCACCGCGACCGCCAGTGTGGATCGCATTCGCGCACTGCTGGCCGATGCGAAGAACCTGCAGGACGTGACCGCGATCGAGAGCGAACTCACGGCGCGCGAAACAACGCTGGAGCAACTCCTTGCCCAGCAGCGCAACCTCGACTGGCGGGTACAACTGGCCACCCTCACGATCACGCTCACTCCGCAGTCCGAGCATCTGCATACCGTCGCCGACTCGTCGAAGCAGAGCGTCGGCGGTGCGTGGCACGACGGTTGGAATCGCTTCACCGAGATCATCCACGGCATCGCGGTCGGCTTCGCCTACGCCGTCCCGTTCCTGGTAGTCGCCGGCCTCGGCGGGCTGATCGCCTGGGGAGTCCGTCGGCGTCGCTCGACAAATTCGGTTGCTTCGGCGCCGGGGGCTTCAGCTGGGCAGCCGCTCTGAATCGCTACACATCCTCGTCGGGCATCTCGGCGACAAAGTCGATCAGCTGCTCGACCGATCCGACCAGTTCGGGACGCAGATCCGCATAGGTGGAGACTCGATTTCGCAGCCGAGGCCAGAACGTGGCGAGATCTGTTCCGAGCGCGAGGCACAACCCCTGTTTCCACGGCTGGCCGCGGGGCACGTCGGGCCACTCGGTGAGGCCGATCAACTGCGGACGGATGCCCACCCAGATGTCGACGAACGGATGGCCGGTGATCAAGACGTTGGGGTCGCGTACGGTCGCGGCGATGCGTGATTCCTTCGAGCCCGGCACGAGGTGATCGACGAGCACGCCGAGCCGTCGTCGAGGTGCGGGTTGGAACTCGGCAACGGCACCGGCGAGATCGTCGATGCCGTGGAGCGGTTCGACCACGATGCCGAGGTCGCGCAGGTCGTCGCCCCACACGTGTTCGACCAGTTCGGCATCGTGCTTGCCCTCGACCCAGATACGCGCGGCACGCGCCACCTTTGCCCGAGCGGCATCGGCCGTTGCCACCGAACCACTGTTGGTCGCCCGCGGTGTCGCCGCAGCGGGCGACGCAACGGCACGCGTCAAGGTGACCGGTTTGCCCTCGACGAGGAAGCCACCCTCTTTCCATCGGAAGTGGCGAAATTGATTGTTGCGGTCACGCAGGGTCAACGCCTCGAACGTGATTTTGACGACATCTCCGCAGAAACCGCTCGCACGGTCCTCCACGACCATGCCCATCTGGGCAATCACCTGGCGGTAGGCGGGTGCCGTCTTTCGCTCGGCGAATTCGTCGAGGATGTCGCGTTCGTAGGTCACGATGATCGGCCAACGGCATTGACCCACCAGCGATCGGTGAGCACCTGATCGACGTGCACGCCGTCGATGCGCCGATACGGCGCACGCAGACCTGATCGAGCAATCGGCATGGCAAATGATGATGGCAGGTACGGCCCGCCCCACAGGTGCACCCGTTCGGACGGACCAACGAATTCGATCAGTCCGGTTGCGAGTTCGATCTGACAATCCACTTCGCCACTCTGGCGATAACCCGATGTTCGGCGCGATTGGTCCAAGTGCTCTGGGGCCTCTGTGGCATACCACTCGATGTCGAAGGTCACGGGCACCAATGCGCCGTACGCCCGTCGCCACGCCTCTTCGGGATCATCGAGCAACACACCGTGGGCCTCGTTGCCGAGACTCCATTGCTCGAAGGCCATATCACAGTCGTGGTCGGCCCACATCTCGGCCGGTTTGATCTCCAGACCCTCGCGCAATCCACTTCCGTCGAGTTCCTCGATGTACAGATAGGGCTCGCCGGCACGGACGAGACCGGCCCAATAGTCGAAGCGATCGCTGCGTAGTTCGAGGCCGACGAAGACTCCTGCGTCACCATCATCTGACGCGCCCCACCACCACCATGCCTCCACCGCAGCCGACGCGTGCCGTTCCTCGTCGAACGCGTGCCAGATGTGGGGTTCGGGAACGATGGGTCGAGGTTCCAGCATCGTTGGCACTGTACGCCGTGCGCGATACCTTGACGGTGTGCGTTATCTCAGTTTGGACTGGATCGATGCCGTCGCCGACGAGGCCGCCACCAATGCCCACGTGGCGGTGGCCGCCGCAGAGTGCAGCATCGGCGTGACGCAGGTGGTCACGGAGGCGCCCGACGGGGTGATCATCTACTCCATGCAGGTGCTCGACGGTCAGGTACTTTTCGCCGCGGGTGCCGCCTTCCCCGAAGACGTCCGATTCGAGCAGACCTGGGACACCGCTGTCGGTGTTGCCACCGGCGCCTTGAATGCACAGGAGGCGTTCATCCAAGGGCGCATCCTGCTCACTGGCGACCAGCAGAAGCTGATGGACAATCAGGCCGTATTCGGTGCGATGAGCGCGGTGTTCGACAGCGTGCGGGCGCGCACCACCTACGAATAGCCGCATGCCCGAGCTCCCCGAGGTCCAGGCGCATGCCGAGCGATTGACCGATCATTTCGCGGGCAAGGTGCTCCAACGGTTCACGCCGCTTGCGTTCACCGCGCTGAAGACCGCCACGCCCCCGCCCAGCGATGCCTATGGGCTGGCATTGCAGCAGGTGGGGCGAAGGGGCAAGTACCTGCTGTTGCAGTTCGAACCGATCACGTTCGTGGTGCACCTGATGCAGGGTGGGCGGCTGTTGGTCGACGAGAAGCAGTCGCCGAAGCCACGCAACGGCCAAGCCCGCTTCGTGTTCGCCGAGGGTCCTGCGCTGCTGCTCACCGAGGCCGGCTCCGAGCGACGCGCCGGCGTGTGGTGCATGTGCAGCGCGACGATGTTGACCGATGCACCCTTGAACAAACTCGGGCCGGATGCACTTGCGTTCGACGCCGATTCGCTGCAGGCCGTGTTCACCGAACATTCCATGCGCTTGCACGGGTTCCTGCGCGATCAGCATCTCATCGCCGGGCTTGGGCGCACGCTGGCCAACGAGATCTGCCATCGCGCCAAACTGAGTCCGTTTGCAAGTACCTCCAAACTCGGTGCCGCCGGCGCAGCTGCCGTCGTTGCTGCCATCCGCGATGCGATCGACGACGGCTTGGCCTATGAACGAACGCGCACCGACATGAGCTCATCGAAGGATCGACCCGGACGTGTGCACGGACGCGTCGGCGAACCGTGCCCCGAATGCGGTGACACGATCGCCTCGGTGTCATACAACAACTACACCGTGGCGTACTGCCCCACCTGCCAGACCGGTGGCAAGGTGCTCGCCGACAACACCACGAGCAAGTTCCTGAAGTAATCACGCTGCCGCCTACGCTGCAGCCATGCCTGTTCACCTTCGCGCCGAACCCAGTGACTATGCCCCTGCCGTGCTCGTGCCTGGCGATCCCAACCGCGCCAAGCACATTGCCGAGACGTTCTTCGACACAGGCTTCCGTTGCGTCAACACCGAACGCGGCATGCTCGGCTTCACCGGCACGTTTGAGGGCTCACCCATCAGCGTGCAGTCGGTGGGCATGGGAGCCGCCAGCGCCGCCATCTACTACAGCGAATTGATCCAACTCGGCGCGCAGCGCATCATCCGCGTCGGCACCGCTGGTGGCCTGAAACCCGGCTTGCGTATGGGTGACACACTCATTGCCATCAGCGCCACGGCCGATGACCCGACCACTGCACTGCTCACCCACGGCGAGCCGCATGCACCGACGGCCACATGGGAACTCGTCGAGATCGCCGTGGGCCTCGCTCGCGAGCAGCAGGCACGCGTGCACGTTGGCCCCATCGTGAGCAGCGCGTTGTTCTACGACACTCGGGCGGGACTGATGCAGCGCTGGCGCGAGCGCGGTCACCTCGGCGTCGAGATGGAGGCGTCGATTCTCTACACGCTCGGCGCGATCCATCACATCGAGACGCTGGCCATCATGACGGTCAGCGATCTCATCGAGGACGACGGCACCGCCGAGCGCATTTCCGACGACGACCTGAAGTTGGGCGTCAACGCAATGACACGGGTGGCCTGCCGGGTCGCCGTCGCCTGATCGGATCACGGTGCACGACAACCATCTCATCGTCGAACGGCGCCTCGATCGGTTCCTGCGCGACCGCATCCGCCCCGCCCGCTACAGCGAGTCGGTTCACTTCAGCGTCACGGCCTACTCGGCCCCGGGCGAGCCCATCTCGTTCGACGATGCGATGCTGGCGATGGTCGATGGGTTGTTCGAACCGTTCGCAATCGGCAGCGCGTACGGCCTGCCGTGGAGCACGACGTGGTTCCACTGCATTGGCTCGGTACCCCACGACTGGCGTGGCTCTACCGTGGAGGCGCGCATCGACCTGGGTTTCGGGTTGGCGCCGGGCTTTCAGGCCGAGGGGCTGGTGTGGGGACCGAACGGACCACTGCGCGCGCTCAACCCGCTGAACCATGCCATCCCGCTGCTGATCTCGGCCAACGGGGGCGAGGAGTTCGAGTTCCTCGTCGAGGCCGCGGCAAACCCCATGGTGTTCGCGCCGTTGTATCCCCCGTCGCCGATGGGCGACCCGAACACCCTGCCGGACACGCTGCTCTACAGGCTGAAGCGAGCAGAGCTCTCGGTGTTCCATCCCCAGGTAGCTGCACTCGTGTACGACCTCGACATTCTGGGCGACCTCATCAAGGAACTCCCCCTCGATGCACCGCGCCGCCCGCAGATCACCCGCGCCATCGAGCAGGGCCTCGACGCGCTCGACCTCACCGACGTGATGGGCACGGCCGAAGCAGCACGAGCCCGACTCGCGCCTGTACTTGCCCGTCCGGCAGTGCCGAGCGCACACCGGGTCAGCGCCATCGGCCACGCGCACATCGACACCGCATGGTTGTGGCCGCTGCGCGAAACCGTGCGCAAGTGCGCGCGCACGTTCAGCAACGTGCTCGACCTGATGACCCGCGAGCCCGAGCTGAAGTTCGTGTGCAGTCAGGCTCAGCAACACGAGTGGATGCGCGAGCGCTATCCCAACATCTTCGAGCAGATGGTGCAGAGCGCATCCGAGGGCCGATTCATCCCGGTCGGCGGTATGTGGGTCGAAGCCGATACCAACCTGCCATCGGGCGAATCGCTGGCGCGCCAGTTCCTGCACGGGCAGCGTTTCTTCGAAGAGCACTACGGCACGATCTGCGAAGAGGTCTGGATCCCCGACGTCTTCGGTTACCCGGCCAGCCTGCCGCAGATCTTCGCGCTCGGAGGAGCGAAGTGGTTCCTCACCCAAAAGCTCAGTTGGAACAAGCAGAACCGTATGCCCCATCACACGTTTTGGTGGCAGGGCATCGATGGCACACGCATGTTCACGCATTTCCCGCCGATCGATACCTACAACGTGTCGATGCAGCCGGCCGAGCTGGCTCACGCCGAACGCAACTACGCCGACCATGGCGGAGGATCGATGTCGATGGCGCCGTTCGGTTTCGGCGACGGCGGCGGTGGACCCACCCGCGACATGATGGAGCGCTACCGGCGTATCCGCGACCTCGAGGGTCTGCCGCGCATCACTATCGAGTCTCCCGCCGATTTCTTCGAGGCTGCGATCGTCGACTATCCCGACGCGGCCACGTGGGTGGGTGAGCTGTACTTCGAAATGCATCGCGGTACCTACACCTCGCAGGCAAAGACCAAAGCAGGAAACCGTCGAAGTGAGGTGCTGCTCGGCGAGGTCGAACTCTGGTCCACTGTGGCTGCCGCCGTTTCGTCAGACGCAGGAGGTATCGGCATTGCGTCGTATCCATTCGCAGAACTCGAACAGGCGTGGCGCGAAGTGCTCACGCTGCAGTTCCACGACATCATCCCGGGCTCATCGATCGCGTGGGTGCACGACGACGCCGAGGCCGCGTACGAGCGACTCGAACCGGCGCTCGCCGATCTCCGCGACCGAGCGCTCGCATCGCTCGCATCGTCGGTGGGGGGTCACGTTCTGCTCGCCAACTCTGCCCCGGATGCTCGTCTGGGTGTGGTGGCCATCCCGGCCGAGCTCGCACAGCAGACGCTCAGCGACGCACCCCCGGACGCGGCCCAGACCCTGCACGACGGATGCATCGCGGTGTGGGCCGAGCTCCCCGCCATGGGCATCGCCGGCCTCGCGTGGGATGGCCTTGTGGCCCAACCCGCCGACTCGCGGGTATGGGTCGAACAGACCGGCGACTCGATTCAGCTCACCAACGAGTTCGTCAGCCTCACCATCGACAGCGATGGATTGATCTCGTCATTGGTCGAACTCCGCGCCGGGCGAGAGGTCATCAAGGCCGGCCACCGCGCCAACCTGCTCGAACTGTCGGCCGATCACCCGGTGGAATACGACGCCTGGGACCTTGACGAGTACTACGCGCAGAACACGCGCGAACTCACCGAGGTGGATTCCATCGAGATCGTCGATCGCGGTCCCCTACTCGCTGCGGTGCGCATCACCCGCTCGTTCGGTGGCTCACGCATCGTGCAACGCGTCGTGCTCAGTGCAGGCTCACCACGCGTCGACATCGTCAACGATGTGTCGTGGTATGAGAACGAGAAGGTGCTCAAGGTTGCAATGCCGGTCGACGTGCATGCCGATACCGCCGCATGCGACATCCAGTTCGGTCACGTGCTGCGGCCCACACACGCATCGACGAGTTGGGACGCAGCGAAGTTCGAAGTCTGCGCGCATCGTTGGGTCGATGTCTCCGAACCGGGCTTTGGGGTCGCCCTGCTCAACGACTCTAAATACGGCCACGATCTCCACCGTGGTGCATTGCGGCTCACGCTGTTGCGCGCCGCCAACTACCCCGATCCCGGGGCCGATCGCGGCGAGCATCACTTCACGTACTCGTTACTCGCCCACCTGGGTCGCGGTACCGAGAGTCACGTCGTCGCCGAGGCCGCACGTCTCAACCAGCCCGTGGTCGCCCTTGCAGGTACCGGCACCGCTCGCGGCCAACACATGAGCGCGGTTGCATCATCGAATCCAGCCGTCGTCGTCACCGCCGTGAAGCAGGCCGAGGACGGCAGCGGCGATGTCATCATTCGCTGCTACGAATCCAGCGGCGGCCGCGCCGACGCAACGCTGAGTACGGCCTTCGCTGCGAACGCGATAACTACGTGCGATTTCCTCGAACGCGAATATCCAACGGCGACTCGCGCGGCAACACTCACCAACGAGGGGGAAGGCTCTGCGGTGATCGACGTACGCTTGCAGCCCTTCCAGATCCTGACCCTGCGCCTGACCGCGTAGTTAACGAGCGGCCGAGCGGGGCCAGTGGGCGACCCGAGCGATCAGGCACGGCCGCGTTGGGATCAAATGAGGCCGAGCTCGCGAACTGCGTTGCGCTCGTCGTCGAGCTCGGCAGCACTGGCATCGATCTTGCCGCGGCTGTAGTCGTCGATCTCGAGGCCCTGCACGATGTTGTAGTTGCCGTCCTTACAGACACACGGGAACGATGAAATGAGGCCCTCGGGCACACCGTAGGAACCATCAGACGGAACAGCCATCGACACCCAATCACCGTCGTCGGTGCCTAGTGCCCACGAGCGAACATGACCAATGGCAGCGTTGGCAGCTGACGCCGCCGACGACGCTCCGCGCGCCTCGATGATGGCAGCGCCGCGCTTGGCAACGGTAGGGATAAACGTGCCGTCGACCCACGCGTGATCGTTGACCAAGGAGTACGCATTCTGGCCGTCGACCTCGGCGTGGAAGAGGTCGGGATACTGCGTGGTGGAGTGGTTGCCCCAGATGGTCATCTTCTTCACCGAGCTCACCGGCTTGCCGGCGCGGTTGGCCAACTGCGAGATGGCCCGGTTGTGATCGAGCCGGGTCATTGCGGTGAAGCGTCCGTTGTCGAGATCGGGTGCATTGTGCATCGCGATGAGCGCGTTGGTGTTGGCCGGATTACCGACCACGAGGATCTTCACGTCTTTCTTGGCGCTGTCGCTGAGGGCCTTGCCCTGCGGCTTGAAGATGCCACCGTTTGCGCTGAGCAGATCGGCGCGCTCCATGCCCGCCTTGCGCGGCATTGCGCCCACGAGCAGCACCACGCCGGCTTCACCGAAGGCAACGTTGGGGTCGTCGGTGCACACCATGTCGGCGAGCAACGGGAAAGCACAATCCTCGAGCTCCATACGAACACCATCGAGCGCCTTGAGCGCCGCGGTGACCTCGAGCATCTGCAGGATGATCGGGGTATCGGGCCCGAGCATCGCGCCCGAGGCAATCCGGAACAACAGGCTGTAACCGATCTGGCCGGCGGCGCCGGACACTGCAACACGAACAGGGGATGTCATACAGCGAGCGTAGGCCGCAACAGGTGCCCTGAGAAAGCCCACCGGCTACGGGAGCTGCGGGAAGCCAAGACCGGCCAGAACGAGGTTGGTGTAGAACTTCCGAGCGGCAGCATTCTTGAGATGGATGCCATCGCTCGTGATGAACTCGGGATGCGCGACTGCCTCGGCCTGCCAATCGACCACCACTACATTCGGATGGTTGCCGGGCAGGTCGCGGATCAATGCATTGTTTGGTTCTGTCCAACCGCGCGCCGCCTTGACGGTGAGGACCACGACCACTTTTGCAGTGGCGGTGGCGGCCATCAGCCGATCGAGGGTTGCGCTGGTCATCGGACCATTCGTGCCGAGGTGGATGACGGCGTAATCGCCCAGTGAGCCCTGCGCAACCACACCGTCGAGGATATCGGCACCGGTGGATGCCTGTCGGCTGACTGCGGCATCGACCTGGATGCCCGCCGCCTGCATCGTGGGCGCGGCGCCCAGCATCACCGAGTCGCCAATCGCATAGATCGGGTACTTCACCGGCGCCAACGTGGTCGTGGTTGCCGGCTCGGTCGTGGTGGTGGTCTCGCCCGGAATCGTCGATGCGGCCGACACGGGAGGCGTCGTGACGACTCCGGTGGCGGGGGTGACACCGGGCGTCGTCGTAGTAGTAGTGGTTTCGGTGGCCTTCTGTCCCGCCTCGAACGAGCACTCGTTGGTGTTCGTGCACTTCGCGGGAGCGACGGCCAGGCTCACCGCCAACACACCGAGCACCACACAGCCGCTGGTGGCGCCGACCATCAGTCGCTGACGTTGCACACGACCCATGGTGCGACGCTCGCGCCACAGTTGCGAGAGTCGGCCCTTGCGGATGGGCGTCTCCACCAATCGGTAGCTGGCCTCGGCCACCACCGCCGAGCACGCCCACGCAATGAGCATCTGGCGGACCGTGAGCTGGACGCCGGCTTCCTTGCGAATGAGCTGGTAGATCGGCCAATGGAACAGATACAACCCATAGGAACGAGTTCCGATCCAGTGGAGTACAGGGTTGCCGAGCACCTTGCCCAGCACGGACCGGCTGTGCGTGACCGCGGCGATGATGGCCAGCGTTGCCATCCCGGTGAGAAAGAAGCCACCACGGAACACCGGGCCGTACCAGCTGGAGGTGAACGACGAGAACAGATCGAACTTGTAGGCCAGAAAGCCGAACAGCACCAGGCCACAGAGGCCGAACAAATCGAGTTGACGTGACTTGGTTCGCAACGGTCCCCGCATGATCGCGATCGGCCGCCAGAGCATTGCGAACCCGGCACCGAGCAGAATGCCGCTCATCCGGCTGAACGTGCCTAGGTAGAGGAAGTTGTTCTTCTCGATCGCTCGCCCGAGGAACTCGAACGTGCATGGTGGGCCCAGGGTCTCGCGTCCGTTGACCACAATGGCACATGCAGGCGAGGCACCGGGATGAAAGAACATCGCCGTCGCAATCGTGATGGCGATCGAGATACCAAAAAGCCACAGTCCAACGCGCGGCAGGCGGGCCCGTCCTTTGCGCAAGATGACCAGCATCACCAGCGGCCAGAACAGGTAGAACTGTTCTTCGACTGCGAGCGACCAAAGATGCCGTAATGGCACGAAGTCGAACTCGGCGGTGTAGCTCTGGCCGCTCCAGATCTGGTACCAGTTCGTGCTGTAGGTGAAGGCCGCGATGACGTCGCCGCGCAGCTTGCCGAGCGCATCGCGGAAGAACACCAGGCAGTACAGACTCACCATCAGCAACGCCACGTACAGCGCCGGCAACAACCTGCGAAAGCGTCGAAGCCAGAACTGACCTAGGTGCACTCGACCGGCACGTTCGTGTTCCGCAATGAGCAACAGCGTGATCAGGTACCCGCTGATCACGAAGAACACCTCGACGCCGAGGAAGCCAGCCGACAGCCACAGATGGGCGTGATACACCATCACGGCAAGAACGGCGACCGCGCGCATGCCGTCGAGGCCGGGAAGATACGGCACACGACTGATGTTCTGCGCGGGGGCGCGGGAAGTGGGCCGACTTGCGATGTCGTTCATTATTGCCGATCACCGCTCGTGGCCGGGGGCAGCGCGGCACCCGTCATCGCGCCGACTGACTCGACGGCGCACTCAATGGGTGCTGGACAGATTGAGGTTTGCGTAAATCTCGCGGGTCGCCGTGCTGCGGTTGAGGGTGTAGAAATGCAACCCCGGTGCGCCGGCCACAAGGAGGGCCTGGCACAACTCGGTGGCCACTTCGACCCCGATCTTGCGGATCTCGTGGGCATCATCGGTGGTGGCCAATCGATCCAGGAGCCACTGCGGTAGGGCCGTGCCGCTCATCTCGGCCATACGCACGATCTGGCCCTTGTTTGTGACCGGCATGATGCCGGGAAGCACCGGCTTGTCCACGCCGAGCGCGCGCAGCTCGTCGACGAGACGTACATAGTGGTCGGCCTCGAAGAAGAACTGGGTGATCGCAAAATCGGCGTGGCGTAACTTGTCGGCGAGCAGCCGACGATCGGTGGCCCGATCGGGCGAGCGTGGGTGGCCTTCGGGATGCGCTGCCACACCGACCGAGAAGAACCCGAACTCGTTTACATCGGCCACGAGTTCGCTGGCGTGGGTGTAGTCGCTGGGCAAGACCTCGGCTGGATCGTTCGGCACATCGCCACCCAGAGCCATGATGTTGCACACATCGGCATCGCGATAATGCTGCAGGATCTCAGTGATCTCGGCGCGGGTGTGCCCCCGACAGGTGAGATGTGCCATCGGCGTGATGTCGGTTTCGCGGCGCACCCATGTGACGACATCGCGTGTACGCGCCCGCGTCGACCCACCAGCTCCGTAGGTGACCGACACGAACGCTGGATGCAACGGCTCGAGTTCGGCAATGGTCCGGCCGAGCGTCAGTTGGGCATCGTCGGTCTTGGGTGGGAAGAACTCGAACGAGAACGTTCGGCCAGCTCTCAGCAGGTCGCCGATCTTTGCCATTTCGGCAGGCTACCCAACAGAGCGCGCGAGCGACGGCTCCGTGAATGCTCACCGCACGTCAACGTTGCGCTCAGCATTCACCAAGCGGCGGAAGGGCCAAGCGGCAGGGCCAAGCGGGTCCGGCGAGCGGCAGGGCCGAGCGGCAGCGTCCGAGGAGCGACCCTTTGCATTTTGTCAATCGCATCGCGACCGCGATGTCAGTGCCGTCAGTGACGGAAGTGCCGCTCGCCGGTGAAAACCATGGCGATGCCGTGCTCGTTCGCCGCGGCGATGACCTCGTCGTCGCGCACGCTGCCGCCGGGTTGGATGACCGCGCGAATGCCTGCTGCTGCCGCCGCGTCGAGTCCGTCGCGAAACGGGAAGAAGGCATCGCTGGCGCACACCCCGCCATCGGCGCGGCCGCCGCTGCGCTCGTTGGCGATGCGGGCCGAGTCGAGCCGATTCTGTTGACCCGCGCCGATGCCGAACGCCTGCCCATCCTTTGCGAAAACGATGGCGTTGCTACTCACCACTGCGCAGACCTGCCAAGCGAACACCAGGTCGTCCCATTGTGCATCGGTGGGTTCGGCATCGGTGACAACGCTCCACGTAGACCGATCGAGGTTCACCGAGTCGACCTGCTGTACGAGCAGACCACCATCGACCGCGCGCAGATCGAGCGTCGACGACGGCCACGCCGATGCCGACAGCACGCGAAGGTTCTTCTTCACGGTGAGGACGTCGAGCGCTGCGGGTTCGAACCCCGGGGCGACGACGACCTCGGTGAACACCGGTGCAAGGGCCTCGGCGAGCGCGGCCGTGACGGTGCGGTTGACCGCAACGATGCCGCCGAACGCGCTCACCGGATCGCATGCATTGGCCAGCACGTACGCCTGGGCGATATCCGCGTGCACCGCGACACCACACGGATTGGCGTGCTTCACGATGACCACCGCTGGTTGATCGAAACGATTCACGAGTTTCCACGCGGCCTCGGCGTCGTACACGTTGAGATAGCTGAGTTCCTTGCCACCGTGCTGCGTGGCCGTGTCCCACCAACTCGTTGCACCCATACGGCGGTACCGGGCACCCTGTTGATGCGGGTTCTCGCCGTAGCGAAGGGGCTGTGCGAGTTCGAGTGAGAGGTGCAGCGTGGCCGGCAGCACCGAATCATCGGTACTGGCCGCATCAGCGGTCTGATCGCCGGCCTGATCACGGGCCGCGAACCAGTTGGCGATGTCGGCATCGTACGCAGCGATTCGGGCGAAGGCCGAGGCCGCCAGCATCCGGCGCGTCGACGCCGTCAACGAGCCCTCGGCGCACAGTTCGGCGAGCACGCCGTCGTACTGCGCCGGGTCCATGATCACGCCGACGTGTGCGTAGTTCTTCGCCGCGGCACGAATCAGCGTAGGCCCGCCGATGTCGATCAGTTCGATGCCGGGTTCGCTGCTGAACGGATACAGGTTCACCACCGCCAACGCGAACGGCTCGATGCCGTATTGCGCCAGTTCGTCGACATGCTCGGCCTTATCGAGATCGGCCAACAAACCCCCGTGGATCACCGGATGCAGCGTGACCACGCGGTGCCCGAGAATGGCCGGATACCCGGTGAGCTCGGCCAGATCGGTAACGGTCAGGCCGGCTGCGGCGAGCGCCTTCGCAGTGCCGCCGCTGCTGACGAGACGCCAGCCGAGATCGTGCAGACCGTGAGCGAACTCGACGACGCCGGTCTTGTCGAATACGGACAGTAAGGCAGTGGGCACGAGATGACCTTAGGACGACACGAACAGGCCGAAAGGATCACTCGGACAAGATGTAAACGGGGTGTATGGTCAGGCCAAGATCAACATTCGGTACTCACGGAGGCAACTATGGATGTCAGCAAGATCAGTAAAGGTGGGATGGTGTTCATCGGAGGGAGCATTCTCTTCGCGATCGCATCATTCTTGAGTTGGTTCTCAATCTCCATCGGCTTCGGCATCGACGGCAGTGCCAACGGTTTCGACGTCGGCTTCCTGTGGTGCACCCTGTGGTTCATCGCCTTCCTCGCCGGGGCGGTGATCCTTGCCCTCCCAGCGTTCGGCGTCGCTGCTCCGAAAATCCCACCAGTCGCGTTCTTGGCCGTGGGCGTGCTCGGCACGTTCTTCGTCGTGCTGAAACTGCTCATCGGCGAGACCTATTTCGACCGTTCGATCGGCCTCTACATCGGTACCATCGCGGCCATCGCCGTTGCGTTCGGCGGGTTCCTCGTCTTCCAGGAGTCCGGCGGGTCCATGGACGACCTCAAGGACATGAACAAGCTCAAGGCATCGTTCAACCAAGGTGGTGGCGATGCGCCGCCGCCACCCCCGCCACCCCCGCCGCCCGCCGACATGAGCCCACCTCCCCCACCGCCCGCCGGCTGACGCAATCGGCACTACGCAGTACAACGAAGAGCCCCGGACCACCGGCCCGGGGCTCTTTCAATTCTTGACCGCAGGTGAGGTCAGCGCAGCAGGATCAGCGCAGCCCGGCGATGATCTCACCCATCAGATCGCTGGCCTCGGTGGGGTTCAGACCGACGCGCACACCGGCCGCGGCGAGCACATCCATCTTGCCCTGCGCCGTACCCTTGCCGCCGCTGACGATGGCACCGGCATGGCCCATCTTCTTACCCGCAGGTGCAGTGACGCCAGCGATGTAAGCACTCATCGGCTTGGTGACGTTGGCCTTGATGAACTCGGCGGCTTCTTCTTCGGCCGAGCCACCGATCTCGCCGATCATGATGATCGCGTGCGTCTCGGGATCGGCCTGAAACTCGCGCAGGCAGTCGATGAAGTTGGTACCGGGCACAGGGTCGCCGCCGATGCCCACGCACGTGGAGACGCCGATGCCGCGCTGCTTGAGCTCGTACAACGCCTGATACGTGAGGGTGCCCGAACGCGACACGATGCCCACATTGGGGCCCGTGGCCGTTGGCAGTTCGGCGATCTCACCGGCGGTGATGCCGATGTTGCACTTACCGGGACTAATGATGCCCGGGCAGTTGGGGCCGAGCAGGCGGGTGTTGGGGTATTCACGAATGAGCGTGTTGTAGACACGCGCCTCGTCTTGGGCTGGAATGCCCTCGGTGATGCACACGACGAAGCGCAAGCCAGCGGCGGCCGCTTCGAGAATCGCAGCCGAGGCGGCCTTGGGCGGCACCGCGATGAACGACGCATCTGCTCCCGTGGCGGCCACGGCTTCGGCAACGGTGTTGAACACCGGGATGCCTTCGACGTCTTGGCCGGCTTTGCCCGGTGTCACGCCACCAACGACCTGGGTGCCGTACGCGCGGTTGCGAAGGCCGTGGTACTTGCCTTGGCCACCAGTGAGGCCCTGCACGATGACCTTGGTGTTCTGATCAACAAAAATTGCCATGTCTGCCTCAGTTCGCGTTCGCTATTGCTACGGCCGCGCGAGCGGCTTCCAACATGGTGGGTTTGCTCTGCAGCACGCTCTCGGGAATACCCGCACTCTCGAGGATCTGGCGGCCCTCGGTGGCGTTTGTGCCATCAAGGCGTATCACGATCGGCGCGCGTAGCTCGACGCGATTGAGCGCCTCGACGATGCCCTTGGCCACTTCCTCGCCACGGGTGATGCCGCCGAAGATGTTGATCAGGATGCTCTTCACGCTGTGGTCGGAGTTGATGACCTCGAGCGCCGCGGACATGAGGTCGGCATTCGCCCCGCCGCCGATGTCGAGGAAGTTGGCGGCAGAGCCACCGACCTGATTGACCACGTCGAGCGTGCTCATTGCCAGACCGGCGCCGTTGGCGATGATGCCGACCGACCCCTGCAGGCCGATGTACTGCAGGCCTTTCTCCCGGGCCATCAGTTCGCGCTCATCAAGTTCTTCGGTGGCGTGATACTCGGCCCATTCAGGATGACGGAAGTCGGCATTGTTGTCGAGGCTCACCTTTGCGTCGAGCGCGTGAATCTCGCCCGTGGGCTTGAGGATGAGTGGATTGATCTCGGCCAGGTCGCAGTCGCCCTCGGTGAAGCAGCGGTAGAGCTTGACAAGAATCGAGGCCACACCCTCGACCGATTGCTCGGGCATCTTCGCGTCGAACGCAGCCTGACGGGCCCAGTCGAGGTCGATGCCATCGACGGGATCGATGTGTCGCAACAGAATCGCATCGGGATTGCTCTCGGCCACGGCCTCGATCTCGACTCCACCCTCGACGGAGAGCATCAAGAGATGCTTCTTGGCGGCACGGTCGAGCGTGAAGCTGGCGTAGTACTCCTCGGCGATGTCGCTGGCGTATTCCACCCACACGCGCTTGACGAGATGGCCCTTGATGTCCATACCCAAGATGTTGCCGGCGTGGAGACGCACCTCATCGGCGTTGTTGGCGAGCTTGATGCCGCCGGCCTTGCCGCGACCACCCACTTGCACCTGTGCCTTCACGACCACCGGGTAACCGGCGGCGTCGGCCTGCACGACGGCTTCATCGACCGTGTCGGCGATGCCACCGGGGCTCACGGGAATGTCGTAGCGGGCGAAGTACTGCTTGCCTTGATATTCGAAGAGATCCAAGATCAGTCCTCTCTGTTGTCGAGTTCGGTTTCGAGCCAGGCGGCGATGGCCTTGAGCGAGCTGCCCGGTCCGAAGATATTGGCCACGCCCTGCGCGGCAAGCGCACGAGCATCGGCGTCGGGGATCACGCCGCCGCCGAAGACGAGCACGTCGCCGAGGTCGCGGGTGCGGAGTTCTTCCATCACCCGAGGAAAGAGGGTGAGGTGCGCGCCACTGAGCAGCGAGAGCCCCACGGCATCGACATCTTCTTGCAGCGCAGTCTCGGCGATCTGCTCGGGGGTCTGGTGCAGACCCGTATAGATGACTTCGAAGCCATGGTCGCGCAGGGCGCGGGTAATGGTCTTTGCGCCACGATCATGCCCATCCAGGCCGGGCTTGGCAACGACAACACGGTAGGTCCGCTTCACGAGTATCGAACCCTAGGCGGGACACAGCCAATTCTCACAACCGGTCCCAACCCACGCCGCACCGAGCGGCCGGAACGACGCTGTGTTTCGCGGGTATCGACGCGGCAGACTGAGGACGATGCACCGTCCTCAACTTCGTTCTCCGCTGGCGCGCGCCGTCGCACCAGTGCTGGCGGGCATTGCCTTCTTCGCAGTCCTCGGACTGTTCCTGTGGGGCATCGCCAGCTACATCTCGCGCAACAGCGAGTCCACGGCGAATCGGTTTGCGCCCACGGTGTTCGATGTCGGTCGCACGAGCGCGATTGCCAAATCGATCGTGGCCGACGGGCCGCTGATCTTCCCCGACCTGTTGCAATCAAATGGTCGACGCACCATCGTGCTCGACCACACGGGTGCTGACCCGCAGACCAACTGGGCGATCTACATGGCCTACCCTGCCGACCGCGACGTGTCGTGCAAGGTCACCCAGATTCAGAGGACTCGTCAGTTCACCGACTGTGACGGTCGCACGATTCTGGTCACCGATCTTGCCCTGCCGCCGCCTGGGGTGAACCCGGTGGTGTCGCCCGACGGACTGCTGTCGCTCGACTTGCTGCCCACGTCGGCGGAACCAACAGGCACCACCGCAACGTCGTAGAGGTACCAGTCATCACCCACGCAAGGACGCCACCATGGATCGACGAAGTTTCCTGGCCCTGCTCGCCGTACCGGCCGTCGCTGCCGCGACCGGCTCGCTACAGGGATGCTCATCGGGGAGCGGCGTGACACCCGGATCGTTATCTGGGCCCACCTCCACGCCTTCGGGCGCAGGTGGCGTGGCTCGATCCGCGAAGCCGAGAACCGTCACCACGCTTGCTGACGCGGCCGCCGCGACCACCTTGGTCAACGACTTCGGCGTCGACCTGTATCGGATGTTGACTGACCCCTCGCGGACACGGAACGCCACTGTCGACCAAGCTCCACCGCAGCAGAACTTGGTGTTCTCGCCGGCCAGCATCGCCATCGCGCTCGCAATGACCCGTACCGGGGCACGAGGCACCACAGCCACCGAGATGGACACCGTGCTTCATGTCGGCGACGCGACGGCGCTGCCTCACTCGATGAACGCGTTGTCCGCCGCGTTCGACAGCCGCACCCAGCAGGTGGCGATGCCAGGCAGCGACCCGGTTGATGTCACCCTCAATGTCGCCAATTCGCTGTGGGGTCAACAGGACCTGGCATTCGAGAAGGCTTTTCTCGATCAGCTGGCCACCGAGTACGGCGCCGGCCTGCAACTCGTGGATTACACGACCGACCCAGAGGGTGCCCGCAAGCTGATCAACGCGTGGGTGAACGACGCGACGAAGCAACGCATCCGCGAGCTCATCCCACAGGGAGTCATCACTCCCGAGTCGCGGCTCACCCTCGTGAACGCGATCTACATGAAGGCACCGTGGCTGAATGCGTTTGTCAAAGAGCGCACCGCGCCAGCGGCGTTCACCACGCTCGCCGGCTCAACGGTGCAGGCGCCGTTCATGCAACTTGCAGAGGAACTCAAGTACTCCAAGGGTGCGGGCTGGCAGGCGGTGGAACTGCCCTACGTCGGCAACGAGCTGAGCATGGTGCTGGTGCTCCCCGACGATGGCGAAGCACTCGACTCCGCCGTTGCAGCGGTGCCAACTGTTGCGACCACCGCTGCAACCCGTCAGGTCACGCTGTCGATGCCCAAGTTCGACATCGAGACGACGGCCGAGCTCTCCACGTTGCTCGGTGCCATGGGTATGCCCACGGCCTTCACCGACTCGGCGGATTTCAGTGGGATGACCACCAAGGACAAGCTCGTCATCAGCGCCGTGATACATCAGGCCAACATCACCGTCGACGAAGCCGGCACCGAAGCAGCCGCGGCGACGGGCGTGACCATGCGCGCCACCTCGGCAAATCTCAACGAGCCAGTGGCGCTCACGCTCGATCGGCCGTTCGTGTTCGCGATCCGTGACAACCCCACGGGCGCGGTGCTCTTCCTCGGCCACATCGGCGACCCCACCGAAACCCGCGGCTGAGGGCCGGAACGCACGGAACACGTCGGCCAGGTCTGGTCACTTCGCCCCCGCAGCGGTCGCAAACCCACCAGACCCTGAGTCTCACGAGTGCGATGTGGCATCGTTGTCGAGTGGAGCAGACGCGTATCGACAAGTGGCTGTGGGCGGTGCGGCTGTACCCCACACGCACCTCGGCGGGCGACGCCTGCTCGGGTGGCAAGGTGCGCGTAAACGGCACGTCGGCGAAGCCATCCACCGCGGTGCGCGTCGGTGACCGCGTCACTGCGTTCGCCGGCGGACGCGACCGAATCTTGGAGGTTGCGGTCATCATCGACAAGCGAGTCGGCGCTGCCATCGCCGCAGACTGTGTGGTCGATCACAGCCCACCACCGCCGCTGCCCGATGATCTCGCCCCACCATTCGTGCGCGCGCGCGGCACCGGTCGCCCGACCAAGCGCGACAGACGTCAGCTGGATCGGTTCCGCGCCCGCTGAAGCAGCGACGACGCGTCAGGAGCGGGCGGGGACGGCGTCGAGGAGCCGCATTGCGAACTCCTCGGCATTGCGATCGAGATGGCGGCGGTTCATCGCCAGGCCACCAATCACGTCGGCACCGAGACCCGACACGATGCCGGTCATCTTCTCGAGCGTCTTGGCCGGGTTCAGCGCAAAGGTGCAGAACACCGCGGCCTGCTTGCCGTGCATCACCGGCAGTTGGCTGATGAGAGCTGCGCCCGCTGGCGCCTGACCCACCACGAAGAGGCCGTGGGTCCAAGTACCGATGAGCACGAGGTCGGCCTGTTGGATGCTGGCATGGTCGGGCGCTTTGACCTTCGACAGTCCAGTGATGCCCCAACCCGCCTGCTGCAGGTTGGCCGCAACCAGTTCGGCCGCCTTCCACGTGTTGCCCGTGAGGCTCTCCACAAGAATCGCTGCATTCATACCCACAGATTCAAGCACGCCCCGGGCCCTAGGCTTGCGTTCATGACGATCCGCGTGAATCTGTCGGCCGGTTTCGGGGCGAGCCAGTCCGAGAACTCTGGATGGCTCAAGTTGGCCAGAGATGCCGAATTGATCGGTTACGACCACCTGCTGATGGCCGATCACCTCACCCGTGGTGGCGCTGCGCCGTTCACCGCGATGGCTGCGGCCGCCGCAGTGACCTCCACATTGCGCGTCGGCACCTACGTGCTCAACAACGACTTCCGCCACCCCAGCATCGTCGCTCACGAGTTCGCTGCGCTCGCCGATCTCAGCGGTGGACGCGCCACGCTCGGCCTCGGTGCCGGACACATGAAGTTCGAGTTCGATGAAGTGGGCATGCCCTTCGACCCACCCGTCGTACGCATCGCGCGCATGGCCGAGTCGGCCGAGGTAATGAAGCGCTTGCTCGCCGGCGAAATGGTCACGTTCTCGGGTTCGCATTACATGCTCGATGGCCACGGCATTCGCGGGGCCGATTCCCCACCCGTGCGGCTGCTCATCGGCGGAAACGGCACCCGTTTGCTACAGACGGCCGGCCGGCTCGCCGACGTGATCGGCTTCACCGGGTTCACACCGTCGCTCGATGGTTCCGACGGCGACATCACCCACTTCACCGACGTGGGGCTGGCCGAGCGAATCACGGTGGCGCGCGCTGCAGCCGGCGATCGCTGGCCGCTGCCCATCGATGTGTTGGTGCAGATGGCAGTGGTCACGAACAACGCCGAAGTCGCACTCGACCGCATCGCCACCCGGATGGAACTGCCCATCGAGGTCGTGCGCGCATCGCCATTCGTCTTGGTGGGGTCGGCCACCGGCATTGCCGAGCGACTGCGCGAGTTGAACGAACGACTCGGCATCACGTCGGTCACTGTGTTCGGACAGCGACCGCACACCGATCAGACAGAGCTCACGATGGCGCCGGTGATCGAGGCGCTCGGCTAGTGCCTACTCACCATCCGCCTGTCCCGACGATATGCCGCGTTGGTGTCGCCACTCGCCGAGGCGCAACACACCGTCGGTCTGATGACCAAGTTTCGCGGTGTTCATCCGCTGGCTGAGATAGATGCCGCGGTGTCCACTAAAGATGTAGGCCACGACGCAGCTGATGGCGATGGGCACGAAGGCGCCACCACCGAAAAGCTCGACACCCAAGATCGCGCAGGCAATGGGCGTGTTCGAGGCTCCGGCGAACACCGCGCAGAAACCAACCGCAGCGATGAGTTGACCATCGACGCCGAACGGAAGCGCAAGCGCCGAGCCAAGCGTGGCACCCATCATGAACAGCGGCGTGACCTCGCCACCGACAAAGCCCGTGCCGAGCGTGACCGCGGTGAAGACCAGCTTCAGCGCAAACACCGAAAACCCAAGATGATCGCCATTCAACGCTTGGCCGATGAGAGGCAGCGAGAGGCCCTGATAGTCGTGGCCGAACAAGAGCACCAGGGCGATGATCGCAAAACCACCGATGAACGGCCGCAGCGGAGCCCAGGAAATACGGCGGGCCATCAGGGACTTGATGCTGTGCGCCAGCGCCGAATAGGCCGCGCCGACCAGCCCGAACAACAGACCCGCCGCGGCGATACGCAACAACAACCACGGTGTGAGATGCGGGGTGAGTTGCGCAAACACGCCGTGCTTGTAGCCCAGCCCGCGCAGCACACGATCGCCCACGATCGATGCAGTGAGCGCAGGCACGATCGCTTCGAAACGCATGCGGCCGATTGACTGCACCTCCATCGCGAACACTGCACCGGCGACCGGTACCCCGAACACGGCACCAAACCCACCGGCCATCGATGCAATGAGCATCACCCGCCGATCGGCCGCGCTGAGGCGGATGAGGCGCGACAGCCCATCGGTGAGGCTGCCGGACATCTGCAGCGCCGTGCCCTCGCGGCCTACCGATGCACCGAACAGGTGCGACACCCAGGTACCAACAAGGATGAGCGGCGCCATGCGTCGAGGCACCCACGCCGTGGGCTCGTGGATCTCGTCGAGCAACAAGTTGTTGCCCTCACCCGAGCGACCACCGACATAGTGATACGTCGCGCCCATCGCCAGACCCGCAAGCGGCAACAGATACACCAACCACTGCCTGCCGTCCTCTCGGAAATGCGTCACCCGAGACAACCCTTCGAGGAACACCCACGACGACATGCCGGCCAAGGCTCCCGACAGCGCACCGAGAATCATCCAGCGAATCAGATGCACAAGGAGACCGAGTTGCTCGCGCGCTTCGTCGCGCCCGCGGGCCACCATGCCGTCCATCGCTGCGAAACCTACAGCTTCTTCAACGGAGCCCAGGCGAGTGCGAGATGCTTGGTACCGACATCGCGGAAGCGGATGGTGGCCTCGGCCTTCTCTCCGCTGCCCTCGATATTGATGATCACACCTTCGCCGAACGAGGGATGCTCCACGTCGTCGCCCACGCGCAGGCCGATCTGCTGGGCATTGGTCTGTTGTGGCGCCAACCGCTTGCCCGCGGCCAAGGCAGCATCAACGACGCGTTCGCGATGAGCGATGGCGGCCTCGCTGCTCTGCGCCTCGTCGCGATCGCCACGACGCCCGCTGTACTGACCACTCCCATAGGTGGCTCCGTACTGGCTGCTTCCAGCATCGTCTCGGTCGCGGTAGCTCTGGCGGCCGTAGGAGCTGCGCCCGCTCACGTTGCCTTGCTGGTCCTGCAGTTCGTCGGGAATCTCGTCGAGGAACCGCGACGACGGGTTGTACTGCGTACTGCCGAACAGACTGCGGCTCCACGCATGCGACACGTGCAGCTTCTGCTGTGCGCGGGTGATGCCTACGTACGCGAGTCGGCGTTCTTCTTCGAGTTCATCGGGATCGCTCTGCGCACGAACGTGCGGGAAGATGCCTTCCTCCATACCCACCAGAAACACATAGGGGAACTCCAAGCCCTTGGCTGCGTGCAGGGTCATCATCACAAGCCGGTTGTCGTCGTCGAGTTCGTCGGTGTCGGCCACCAACGACACCTGCTCCATGAACTCGTCGACGCGCGTGAACTCGCGCGCCGAACCGATGAGCTCACCGATGTTCTCGAGTCGACCGGCGGCCTCGACCGAGCTCTCGGCTTCGAGCTCGGCCATGTATCCGCTGCGATTCAGGGCGGCCTGCAACACATCTGCAGGCGAGCCATCGAGCATGTGCGCGAGGGAGTCGAGCATCTCCACGAATGCGGTCACGCCACGCGCCGCTGCCCCGCCGAGGCCAGCATCGTCGGCATGGCGCATAGCATCCATGAACCCACCGCCGGTTTCGCGCACCCACATATCGAGCTTGGCGATGCTGGTGTCGCCCACGCCACGCTTGGGCACGTTGAGCACACGCTTGATGCTCACCTCATCGGCTGGGTTGGCCACCGAGCGCAGATACGCCATTGCGTCCTTGATCTCGCGGCGATCGTAGAACCGTGTTCCGCCCACCACTTTGTAGGGCACGCCGTAGCGCATAAGCGCTTCTTCGATCACACGGCTCTGCGCGTTGGTGCGGTAGAAGACGGCGATCTCTTTCCAGTTCGCGGCTTGGTTGTCGTGCAGTTCCTGTGCGGTACGGGCGACCCACATGGCTTCATCGCCCTCATCATCGGCGTGATAACGGGTGATGCCCTCGCCCCGGCCGAGTTCGCTCCACAACGTCTTGGCCTTCCGCGTGGGGTTGTTCGCGATGACCGAATTGGCGGCGTCGAGAATGATTTGCGTGCTGCGGTAGTTCTGGTTCAACACGATGGTGGTCACGTCGGGGAACGCATCCTCGAACTGCAAGATGTTGCGGAAGTCGGCGCCGCGGAATCGATACACCGATTGGTCCTGATCGCCTACGACGGTCACGTTCTGGTGCAGCGCGCCGAGCATCAGCACGATCTGGTTCTGCGCAGTATTGGTGTCTTGATACTCGTCGATGAGGATGTGCAGAAACCGTTCCTGATACTGATTGAGCACATCGGGATGCTGGCGGAACAACAGCACCACATTGGTGAGCAGATCGTCGAAATCCATCGCGCCGGCCTTGAGTAAACGGGCCTGATAGTCGCGGTAGATCTCGGCGTGTTTACGGTCCATGGGCGTGGCCGAGGTGAGCAGTGCGTCGTCGGGGAAGACCAGTTCGTTCTTCCATTTGCTGATCACGTTGTGCACGCCGCGCGGCGTGAACCGCTTCGAGTCGAGCGCGAGATCGCGAATGACATACGCGGTGAGGCGCTGCGCATCGGCCTGGTCGTAGATACTGAAGCTGCGCGGATAGCCGAGCAGATCGGCGTGGGCACGCAAGATGCGCACACACGCGGAGTGAAACGTACTGACCCACATGTTCTTCGCCATCGGACCCACCAGGTTGGCGACACGTTCCTTCATCTCGCCGGCGGCTTTGTTGGTGAAGGTGATGGCGAGAATGCGCTGCGGGTGAACGCCTTCGACATCGATGAGGTGGGCGATGCGATGGGTGAGCACGCGGGTCTTGCCCGAACCGGCGCCGGCCACCACCAGCAGTGGGCCACTGGTGTGCACCACCGCGTCGAGTTGATCGGGGTTCAGGCCGTGTAACAGTGAGGGGGGCGCGGGATCATCGAACAGCGACATGGCCCCGCCATCCTACGGACGGGGTGCGACGTGCGCCGAGAACCTGGTGGTCTAGCGCAGGATGCGCACAGGCAGTCTGCGCGGACCGCGGACCTGACCCACGCTCCAAGTGACTGAATCGGGGTTCGGATCAGCGAGCTCGAAATTGCCGAAGTGGGCGAGGAACTCCTCGACCGCGACGCGCAGTTCGAGGCGGGCCAGGTTGGAACCCAGGCAGCGATGGATTCCGAGCCCGAACGCTGCGTGCCGGTTCTCGAGACGATCGATGATCACCTCGTCGGCATGCTCGAATGCGAGCGGATCCACGTTCGCGGCGGGGAAGGGCAACAGCACCCAGTCGTCGACCTTCATCGGGCAGCCACCGATCTCGACGTCTTCCTTCACGAGGCGCGCCATCGTGACCGGCGCGTACGCACGCAGGAACTCTTCGATCGCAGTGGGGATCAGCGTGGAATCGTCGAGCAGACGCTGGCGATCTTCGGCGTGCGTTGCCAGGTGCAACAGGCTGGATCCAATGGCGCTCCACGTGGTATCGATACCCGCCACGAGCAACAGCACCATCGACCCACGCACGTGCTCGGGGCTGAGCGGCTGGTCATAGATGGTGGCGTTCAGCAAGAACGTGGTGAGATCGTTGCGCGGGTTGTCGATGTGATCCTGGATCTGGACATCGAGGTATTCGCCGAGCCGCTGAAACGCGGCGAAGCGCTGTTCGAGTTCGATGTTCACACCCTCGAGCACATCGTGCACGAAACCGCGAAACAGGTCCGCGTCGCCAAGCGGAAATCCGAGCATGCGTGCGATCACGTTCACCGGAATGTGCTGCGCGTACTGCACGGCGGCATCGACGAGGTCTGTGTCACCCATCGCGGCGAGCAGCTCTTGGCAGAGCGAACGAACGTCCTTCTCCCAAGGATCGATGACCTTGGGCGAGAAGGCTGGCAGCAGCAGGCGGCGCGCATCGTGGTGAAACGGCGGATCGCTGCTGATCGGCGGAGCGTTACCAATGGGCGCTTGGGCGATGGGGTGGAAGGGCGACACGATCACCGAGCGCGAGGTGAAGTGGTCAGTGTCGTAGGCGATCTGTGTGACGTGTTCGTGGGTGACCGGCAGCCATGCACCGTTGTAGCGATCGGTGTGCGCCACCGGGCAGGAGGCCCGCAGCTCGGCCCAGATCTCGGGGGCATGGGCGTTGTAGCCCGGGTCGGCGTGGTCGAAGTCGGTGGCCCAGTCGGTGACAGGCCCATAGATGCTGGTCATGAATTCTCGAAACAGTCGACGTGAGCCGGAGTGCGCATGTATTGACTGTACGCGGTTGAATCATGCAATGGCCAAGCCACCCCTCGCGATTTTGCTGCCGCCATCAGAGGGCAAGGCCACCGCGGGAACTCGTAACTCGGTCTGGCAACCCGACTCGGGCGTGTTCGGAGAAGCCTTGGGTGAACGCCGACTCGCGCTTGCGCTCGCTCTCGCAGCCGCAGCAGGTGGCGACGAGAAGCTGCTGGGGGTCGGCGGCAAGCACCTCGCCGACGCGCAACAGGCCAACGCCACGTTGCTCGACTCGCGAACACTGCCAGCCGCTCGCCGATACACAGGCGTTGTGTGGGATCACCTCGATCTCGCATCGCTCCCCGCACCGCTGCGCAGGCGTGCGGGCACGAGCATCTTCGTGCTCTCGGGCTTGTTGGGTGTGGTCGCTGTGGGCGACCCGACGCCGGAATACCGGCTGAAGATGGGAGCTCGTCTGGCCCCGTTCGGTCTGTTGGGCACGTGGTGGCGGCCCGCGTTGTCAGACGTCCTCAACGACGCACTGGCGCGTCGAGTGGTCATCGACCTGCTGCCCAACGAGCACCGCGCCGCGTGGACTGCGGAACCAGACCGATATCGCGACGGTGTTCGGGTTGTATTCGTCGAACGGTACGGCAAAGTCGCGGGTCACGATGCCAAGGCCGCCAAGGGTGAGCTCGCCCGACACCTGCTCCTCAGCGGTGGGGACCCGATCGTGGCTCTACACACCTGGCGCCACGCCCGCTTCGATCTCGACATCACTACACTTGGGTAGTGGTGTCGCTGTCGGCGTCGGTCACGGCAACGCTGGCGGCAACACGCTCGAGCCAATCGTTGAGTTGGTCCAGCGCGCCGCCGGTGGATGCGTACATCCGTTTACGCGCGTCCCACGAACGTGTCGCGGTGAGCATCTTCGCGGCCAGATCGGGGCGCTCGCGCAACACGCCGAGCGGCGTCCGCTGGATCCGGATGGTGAACACGATCGCGTCGGTGCGCGGCAAGCGACGAAGGGTCTGACGTTCGCTGCGAAGCCACATCGGTGATCCATCGGGCTGGATCTCGGTTGGCCCGTGCATCGAGCCGCCGTACGCGGGCAAATGCAGTTCGTCGGTGGGCGCGATGATCCAGTTGCGCCGCCACACCGGGCGATCCACCGCGAGTCGGTCGTGGAATCTGTCGACCTTCTCGCGCAGGTCGTTCTCGTAGTGCGCGACGGGCGCATGCACGCCCTCGAGCGGCAGGCCGATCTTGTCGGCGATCGACCAGTGCGTCGGAAAGCAGATCGCGCCCGCGGTCAATACCCAGGCACCGTCGATGTTCTGGAGAACCGCGAGATCCTCCTGCACAAGTCGCGCAGCACTGATCAACGGATGCTCGTCTGCAGTCGCGGCGGGGGGCTCGATGCCATGGTCCACCAACCACTCGCGCACGATGGCGAGCAGCTCAGCACACGCTTCATGAGCAGACTCCTGTGCGGCGAAGACCGCGGCGAGATCGGCCGCCAACAGTTCGTCTTTGCGGGACAGATCGCTTTGGCGATCGTCGTCGATGACAAGCCATTGGTCGAGCCGCAGCGCGTGGGTACCCATCACCAGAAAGGGTGGGCCGGGCTCGAGTCGCAGCTCATCGAGCCATGAGATCACCTCATGCCCTTGCCGAAATCGCAGGTGATCCAGCGCTCTGGCGAGAGCCGCGCGATGACCGACTCATCGGTGGTGGGGTTGTTGTCCGCGTACCAAGCGCCGAACTCGGGGCCGAGATAGCGCGTGGCCATCGCGAGGTTGTCGCGCTGGGTGTTCTCGATGACGACAGGCCCCTCGACCATCACGTACTTGTAGGGCGGCGCTTCGGTCTGCACGGTCATCGTTGCACGGCCGGCGGCGCGCAGCAGCTTGGCCTTCACCGAATTGCCGTCCATCCCGATGATCACATCGCCATCGTCGTACTGATACCAGATCGGCAGGGCCAGCGGCCCCTTGCCATCGCGAGCGATTGCGAGCACACCTACGTGAACTTCGGCCAGGAAGGCCTCACGCTCGTCAACAGTCATGTCCATGTCAGCCATGGACACAGGCTGTCACGCGGGATTCTGTTGCGCAACGGCGCGTTGCATGCGTTCCACCGGCGCCTGGCCGAAGTCGTCGTGGGTGAGGATCCAGAACTGCTCGGCGCGGATTGCGGCCACCACCTGATCGGCCACCTCGGCCGGCGAGATGCCGTGCTCAACACCCTCGCGCAGCATCTGGTCCATGAACTGTCCAGTTGGATTCGATGTGGTCGCTGGTTTGTCACCGAGACGATCGGCCCAGGTCATCTGCGTCATCAACTCGGTGCGTACGAAGCCGGGGCACAGCACCGACACGCCAACAGGTGAACCGCTGCCCTTCAGTTCGATGAACAGCCCCTCGCTGAGGGCGACCACGCCGGTCTTGGTCACGTTGTAGGGCGCCGCGCCGGGCATGGCAACCAACCCGGCCATCGATGCCGTATTCACGATGTGCCCTTCGCCCTGTTCCTGCATGATCGGCAGGAAGGCCCGGATGCCGTGGATGACGCCGTAGAGGTTGATGCCGACAACCCATTCCCACACGCTCATCGGACCCGTCCACGGATCGCCCGTGCCAACCACGCCGGCGTTGTTGCACAGCACATGGGCCGTGCCGTAGCGCTCGAGGGTGCGCTGGGCGAGCGACTGCACCGATTCCTCGAGCGCGGTGTCGCAGGCCACCGGCCACACATCGCCACCGGCCTCGGTGAGTTGTGACTCCACGGAACGCAGGCGAATCTCGTCGAGATCGGCGAGCACCACCTTCATGCCCTCGGCGACGAACCGCTCGGCCATTGCCTTGCCGATGCCGCTGCCCGCACCCGTGACCACTGCAACCTTGCCGGCGAGATTCTCCATGATCGTCACCCTAGGCGTCGATGGCCTACGGTTCGCCAGATGGACGCCCTCACCGCACGCAAGACCTGGCGCAGCATGGAAGCTGTGCACGGGATGATCTACTTCACCCCCGACACCACCCCCGCCTACGCCGCTGTCGGCGTCACGAAGAACCGCATGGGCTACTTCGCTTCACGCGTCGCGGCGATGGGTCCGGTGCCTGTGGAGGTCGTGATCGCCACCTTCTACAACTTCCATCCCGGTCTCGTGCGCGCGAGCATGCACGACGCATGGAGCGTCACGACACCGGAGGCAATGCTGAGCGCGCGGCTCAATGCGGTGAATACATCGCTCACCCGCGCGTTCGGGTCAGACGTGCTGAACTCGGTCGAGCTTGCCGAGGCCGCTGGGCTCACTCGGCGTGCCGCACTCGTTGCGTGCGAGCATCCGGAGGGACGCCCGTTGTTCGCCGCGCACGCGTCGCTGCCGTGGCCCAGCGAACCGCATCTCGAGTTGTGGCACTCGCAGACGCTGCTGCGCGAGTTCCGCGGTGATGGCCACATCGCCGCGCTCATGCTCGAAGGTCTCACCGGGCTCGAGGCACTCATCACCCACGCCGCATCGGGCGATGTGCCGGCCGCAGCGCTGAAGGCAACGCGCTCGTGGAGCGACGACGAGTGGAACGCCGGCATCGAGGGTCTCGTGTTGAAAGGCATCGTCAACCCCGATGGCAGCTTCACCGATGCCGGTCGCGCCCAGCGACAATGGATCGAGGACCGCACCGATCAGAGCGCGCTCGCTCCGTATCTCGACCTCGGCGACGACGCTGCACTCACATTGCGCGGCACCGGCAAGCACCTCACCGAACTGATCGTGGCGGCCGGCCTGCTGACCTTCGACCCACGCCGCCTGTCCGACGAAGGCTGACAAACCCCGCTTGTCGGGCGCGGCTAAGACCACACGTCTGGCGCGCAGCGCGCCCAAGCGGCTGTTGACGGGACGGCAGGGTTCCACGGGGCAGGGCAGGGCTTGGCGAACGCCTCACCGCTAGCGTGTCGGGCGATGGCGTATCGCTACCTGTGGACCCCCTTGCAACTCGGACCGGTCAGCACGCTGAACCGCATCGTGTTCAGCGCGCACCTCACCAACTACGCGCGTGATGGCAAGCCCACCGAGCAGCACGCCGCCTACTACGCGGCTCGAGCGGCGGGCGGCACCGGGCTGATCATCACCGAGGAACACTCCACCCATCCCACCGACTGGCCGTACGAGAAACTGATCCACGGCTTTCATCGCGATGTCATCCCCGGCTACCGGCTCATCACCGATGCCGTGCACCGCCACCGCACCCCGATCTTCGCCCAGATCAATCACAACGGCGGCCAGGCCAACAGCATGTTCAGCCGGCTGCCGGTCTGGGCACCATCAGCCGTGGCCGACCCGCTCTTTCGCGAGGTGCCCAAGGCCATCACCCATGCCGAGATCGACGAGATCGTTGCCGGCTACTCACTGGTTGCCGAGCACTGTGCAGAAGGCGGCTTCGATGGCATCGAACTGCAGTGCAGCCACTCATCGATCGTGCGCGGCTTTCTCAGCCCGGCCACGAATAAGCGCACCGACGACTATGGCGGCTCGCTGCCCAACCGCGCCCGGCTGCTCGTCGACATCGTGCACGCCGTACGTCGTGTCATCGGCAATCGACTCGCGCTCGGTGTTCGCATCTGCGGCGACGAGTTGATCGAGGGCGGCACCACCATCGACGACGCCGTGCAGATCGCCCAGATCGTGGAAGCCACCGGACAGGTGGACTACATCAACACATCCATCGGCGTGGCCACGGCGAGCCTGTTCATGATCGAAGCGAGCATGCACATCCCACCCGGCTATGCGATGTTCATCCCCAGCGCGATCCGCAAGGCCGTGGACCTTCCGGTCGTGGGTGTCGGTCGGTTTAAGGACCCGCTGCAGGCAGAGCGCGCGTTGGCCGAGGGGCATTGCGATCTCGTCGGCATCGTGCGCGGCCAGATCGCCGATGCCGACTTCGCCGCCAAGGCTCGAGCCGGCGCCACCGACGAGACCCGCCTGTGCCTGAGCTGCAATCAAGAGTGCGTCGGCCGCATGGGTCTGAACCGTTGGCTCGGTTGCATCGAAAACCCGCGCACCGGACGCGAGGCCGAATACATCCGCCGCGAGATCGCAGCGTCAACCACGGCAGCGCCCGCGCAACTGGTGCGCAAACCAAAGCGAGTGATGGTCGTCGGCGCCGGACCTGCCGGGCTGCAGTCGGCCATCTCAGCCGCACGCGCCGGGCACACCGTCACCGTGTACGAGAAGGAGGCGCAGGCGGGCGGACAGGTGCGTCTCGCTGCCAGCGTGCCCAACCGCGCCGAGTTCGGCGACATGATCCGCAACCAACTCACCGAATGCCGTCGTCTCGGGGTAAACGTCGAATACGGCGTTGGCGTGTGGCCCGGCTTCATCAATGAGAAGAAGCCCGATCACGTGATCGTGGCGATGGGCGCCGAAGCCAACCGACCCTGGTGGGTACCGGGCGACGCGGCGAATGTGTGCGACGTACGCGACGTGCTCGAGGGCACCGCCGAACCGTTCGGCGACGTTGTCGTCATCGACGAGATCGGCTTCCACCACGCCACGTCGGTCGGCGAGTTACTGGCCGATCGCGGCTGCACCGTGGAGATCATCACCAACGGCATGGTGGTGGGCCAGGACCTAGGCATCACCCTCGACATGGAGAACTGGTGGATCCGCGCGAGCGCGAAGGGCATCACCCAGACCACCGATCTCGTGCCGATGGGTCTCGAGGGCAACACGCTCAACTTGTTGCATCACCCCACGGGCACCAACGTGACCCGCACTCCCGATTGGGTGGTGTTGGCCGTGCCGGCAAACCCGGTGGAGTGGCTGTACAACGATCTCAAGGCTGCAGGCGTGAGCGTGCAACGCGTTGGCGATTGCCTGGCACCGCGGCGCGCGCACGCCGCTGTGGTCGACGGCGAACGTGCGGGCGCAGCGGTCTGAATCTCAGCTACGACGGGTGGCGATGAACACCGGGATCTGACGCTCGGTCTTCTCCTGGTATTCGGAATAGGGCGGGTAGGCGGCAACACTGCGCTCCCACCACGTTGCCTTCTCGTCGCCCACGACTTCGCGAATGCTCACATCGAACGGCTCGGGACCGTCTTGGATGCGCACGCTGTCGGGGTGAGCCAACAGGTTGAAGTACCACACCGGGTGCTTCGGTGCGCCGCCCATCGACGCGACCAAGGCGTACTCGCCATCGTGCTCGACCCGCATGAGAGGAGTCTTGCGTGTGGCGCCGGTCTTGGCCCCGACGGTGGTGACGATGATGATCGGCATGCCCGTATCCATCAAGGTGTTGGCTTCTGCGCCGCCCGTGCGTTCGTAGGTCTCGACTTGGGTCGACACCCATTCCCATGGGCTTGGCTGGTAATCGCCCTCGTTGCTCATCGGTTCAGGTTAGGGATGTCGGGTAGCGACGTCACGCGGTCTGCAACTCGACGTCCGATGATCCGAGTACGTGCACATACGCGTGTTGCGTGGCTGCGGCGCGGGCAGGAAGGAATCGCCACGCAATGACCGATCCGAGCAACACCACTCCGGCTGCTGTCCACGATCCGATACGAAAGCCATCCATGAAGGCGTTGTCCACGGCTTGCTTCACCGCTGCACTCGCCTGCGGGCCTGCTGTTTCTCCCGCTCGTTGGGCAACCCGCACGGCTGCGCCGACGCTGTCCTTTGCCGCAGCCAACGCCTCGGCGGGCAACGGAATGCCACGCACCTCCTTTACCAGCGATGCCGCGTAGACCGACGAGAACAGGCTGCCCACCATGGCAACACCCAACGTGCCGCCCAACTCGCGCGTGGTGTCGTTCACTGCCGAGCCAACGCCGGCCTTTTCGGGAGGCAGCGAACCCATGATCGCCTCGGTGGCCGGTGCATTCACCAAGCCGAGGCCCGTACCCATGAAGAACATGCAGATGACCACGTAGCCATACGGCGATTCCACACCGAGCAGGCCCGAACAGAAGAACCCGACCGACATCATCATCAAACCGATCGTGACGATTCGCTTGGTGCCGAAACGCTCAACGAGCTTCGCCGACGACGGTGCGGCGATGCCGGTGAACAATGCAAACGGAACCGTGTGCACGCCGGCCGACAAGGTGCCGTAACCACGCACGAACTGGAAGTACTGGGTGACCATGAAGATGAAGCCGAACAGACCGAAGAACGCCACGGTCACCGACACGCTGCCAGCAGTAAAGCGGGCGTGGGTGAACACCCCGACGTCGAGCATCGGGTGGCTGCTGCGTCGTTCCACCTGGATGAACGCGAACAGCGCAGCGGCGGCGCCCGCGAATGCGAGCACACTCGTGGCCGACAGCCAACCGTGCACGGGCCCCTCGATTACCGCCCACACGAGCAGGGTGATACCGGCGATCGACAGCACCATGCCCAGCGGATCGAAACGGGCGATGGTGGTGTCACGCGATGTCGGTACCACGAATGCGATCAGCACAATGGCAACGATCACGATCGGCACGTTCACCATCAACACCGAACCCCACCAGAAGTGTTCGAGCAGGTAGCCGCCCGACACTGGGCCGAGCGCCACCGAGAGTCCGCTCGTCGCAGCCCACAACGCAATTGCCTTGGCGCGCTCGGATGGCTCACGGAACACGTTGACGAGAATCGCCAGCGTGGCAGGAAAGATCAGCGCAGCACCAATGCCCATGAATCCGCGTGCGGCGATGAGTTGCCCCGGCGAGGTAGCGAACGCACCGAGACCCGAGAACAGTCCGAACACAGCCATACCCGCCATCAGGAAGCTCTTGCGACCGAAGCGATCGCCCAGGCTGCCGGCGGCCAGCAGGAGGCCGGCGAACACGAGGGTGTACGCGTCCACGATCCACTGCAACTGACTCGTGGTCGCGCCCAACTGCTCCACCAGGGTGGGCAGGGCCACGTTCACGATGGTGCTGTCCACCACGATCACGAACACCGACAAACACAACACCCCGAGAATGAGCCAACGACGACGTTGGGCTTCTGGCGAGACCACTTCTTCCACGACCGCTCCTCCTTGTTGTAACGCTGTTATAGAGAACGACGCTATAACGGCGTTATAGAAATAGCGAACACATGGCCCGTGACATCGGCCACTGCGCGCTACGGTTTCACCGTGGCCCCGCGCACCGCCGATACCTCGGCCGAGACAATCCTTCATGCCGCCAGCACCCTGCTGGCCGAAGAAGGCCCGAGCGCGCTCACGGTTCGACGAATCGCGGCAGCGGCCGGCGGCAGCACCATGAACGTGTACTCACGATTCGGTGGCAAGGACGGCGTGCTCGATGCGCTGTACGTCGAGGGCTTCACCGGACTCGGCGATGCGATGAGCCGCGTGCGCACCACCGCCGATCCGCTTGCTGACCTCAGCCGCTGCGGGCGCGCCTACCGCACCTTCGCGTTGACTCACCCCACCCACTACGAGTTGATGTTCGATCGCTACGTACCCGGCTACGAACCGTCACCCGATGCAAAGGCCGCAGCCATTCGCGCGCTCGGCATGCTGGCCGACCGCGTCCGCAAGGCCATGGACGCGGGTCAGTTGCGGCGCGGCGATCCAATGGCCACCGCCACCGTCATCTGGGCCGCCCAGCACGGTCCCGTCAGTCTGGAACTCAAGAGCGCCGGCCCACCCGAAACAAACTGGGAAGGCGTGCACCGCGTGCTCACCCAGGCCATCATCAACGGCCT
>JAYUWK010000044.1:0-6511 GCA_043753895.1 Actinomycetota bacterium | reverse complement strand
AAAATTCCTGACAATCCCGGAGGCGTGGTCGGCAACGTGGCGACTTCGACGATCGAGTGGCTCGTTGCGAGGGAGCGCCGAGCGACTCGAGGTGTCCGCCGACCCGGACGAGGAATCAATCTTGGTCCTGTCGGTCGTCGTGTGAAGGCGGTCGGTCCATCCAAGATTCCATCCAAGAAACTCGCCGACATACGGCGACACAGGGCATCACCAGCCGTACTGACCAGCGGACAAAGCGCTGGTAGATGGCACAATCTGGCACCACCCGGACGGAGCGACGTCGACTCATAATCCCTGGGTCGTGGGTTCGATACCCACCCGCCCCACCGGGTCAGTCGTACGTTCCGCGGCAACCTGCACGATGCCAAGGCGGCGCGAGCCGAGCTCATCGTCGAGGTGACCAAGGGTCGGCACTCCGGTTCGCGGGCCACGGTGGACGATCTGTTCGCCGATTGGATCGTCGAGCTGCAGCGCAAGGGTCGCTCGCCGAACACCGTCGATGGCTACGAGAAGGTCTACCGCCGCAACATCCAACGGACCTTCGGGACCAAGCAAGTGACGAAGGTGACGATGAAGATGCTCACCGATCTCTACGGCGCCCATCAACGGAGAGGGCTCGCGCCACGCAGCGTCTACCAGATCCACGCCTGCCTCTCGTCGATGTTCACGCAGGCCTGTCGGTGGGGCTGGCGAGAGTCGAACCCGGCGCAGTGGGCCGAGCCGCCATCGATTCCCAATGTCGAGCCGGTGGTGCCCTCGCCCGAAGAGGTGCGCGCCCTGATCGAAGAGGCCGAGCGCGGCAAGCGACCAGAGATGGCGCGCGCAATCCTCGTCGCTGCGACGACCGGATTGCGTCGCGCCGAGCTGTGTGCACTGCGGTGTCGGCGCGACGTCGACTTCGAGCGCAGCCTGCTTCGTGTGTCGGCGTCGGTCGTCAACCTGCCAGACCTGCCGCTCGGTGAGATCCCCACGAAGAACCGCCGCGTTCGTCTCTTGGCGATCGATGACTTGACCGCGGCGATTCTGAGGGCCCAGATCGACGATGTCGAGCAGCGCGCCCTGCTCGCCAAGGTGGCGCTGGTCGACGATCCCTACGTCTTCACCGACGCCGCCGATGGCTCGGTCCCGTGGAAGCCCGACGCCGTGTCGCAGTACTTCGCACGGATGCGCAAGCGAGTCGGGCTCGATCACCTCGACTTCCACTACCTACGAAAGTTCATGGAGACCTACGGCCAGGAGATGGGCTTCAGCATCACCCAGGTCGCGATGCGCGCCGGCCACGGCCCGAGCATCGCGGCCAAGCACTACAGCGGACGAGTGACCGAGACCGACAGAGCATTGGCGACGGCGGTGGCGTCGCTGCTTGCGCCGGCCCCGGTCGCCGATCAGGGGTAGGCTTTCGACGTGAACGCGAAGTCTGCGGCCCTTCGTAGCGAAGTTCTGTCTCTTCCCACACAAGAGCGCGCCGTCCTCGCGGTCGAACTGCTCGCCAGCCTCGACGAGGGCGTCTCTCAGGACGATCCGGCCGAGGTTGACCGCGCCTGGGACGCAGAGATGCTTCGACGCTCCCGCCAGATCGCCTCAGGCGAAGTCAAGACCTTGACGTGGAGCGAGGTGCTCGAGAAGGTCGCTGCCAGCCGCAGCCCTCGGTGAGTTTCGGGGTCGAGTACCACCCGGTTGCTGCGGAGGAGTTCGTCGATGCCCAGGCCTGGTACGAGCAGCAGAACCTGGGACTCGGCGATCGGTTCTCGGCTGCCTTCGAGGCGACGTTGAAGCGGATAGGCGACTGGCCCCACGCCGGCACGCCGGTCGTTGTGGACGACGACGGAGCGGTCGTCAACAGGAAGGCGCGGATCGGTGGATTTCCCTGGGTGGTGGGCTACGAAGTTGCGGTGGACATGGTGATCGTCCTTGCCGTGTTCCACCAGCATCGCCGCCCGGACTACTGGACGACTCGCCAGCAGTAGACATGGGGGCGGTCGATCAACCGGCGGATCTCTCCGCGAGCTGAACGCTCAGCGTGGCCGACCGTCCATCCGGGCCACCTTGCCGATCACCCGCACAGCCGGCGATCTGTATAGGTCGGCATCGGCTGAGCGGCGCACATATCGGGACCACTGACGGGGTGCCGGCTTGGAAGACGCTGTGGGGTGAAGGTCTTCGTGCGTCGAGCCATCAAATCCTCCGCGTTGGCTCCTACAACGAAAGTTGCCAAAGTTGCCTGAAAGTTGCCTGAAAGTTGCCTACGTGGCGGCTAGTTTCAAGCTATGGACTTCGACCTGGCGAGCGTGATCGAGCGACTTCGAACTACTGGGGGTGATGCCACTGCAATCGAAGCGAAGTCGGCGGCTGGAGGGCTTCCACAATCGGTCATCCCGACGATGTGTGCGTTTGCGAACCTGCCTGGTGGCGGATTGATCATCCTCGGGCTCGACGAATCGAATCGATTCTCGACCGTGACACTGTCGGCTGCCGCGACGCTCGCAGCCGGTCTTGCCAGTATGGCTCGCAGCGCGTTCGAACCACCGCTGCAGATCAGCGTCGATGTCGAGACCTTCGAATCGAATGAACTCGTCGTCGCTCGAGTCCACGAGCTGCCGCTCGCCGCGAAACCCTGCGTGGTCAAAAGAACGGGACAGGCATATCTCCGGTTCTTCGACGGTGACTACACGCTGTCTCGCCTGGAAATGGACGGATTCATCGCCAACCGAACCCGGCCCCGCTTCGACGAGGCCGAAGTTCCCGGCGCCCGCTACGCCGACCTCGATCCGGACCGCGTCGAAGACTTTCTCGCCACAGCACGAGCCAACGATCGACGGTTCGCCGCGATCGCCAACGACCGAGAACTACTTCGCCGCAACGGCATCGTGTCATCCGATGATGTCCCCACAATCGCAGGTCTGCTCGCACTCGGCGTCCACCCGCAACAGTTTCTTCCGCACTGCAACATTCGTGCCGCACTACTCGCTGACGGTGCGTCGCCGACAACACGTGCACTCGACTCCACAACGTTCACCGGGCCATTGCCTGCGATGCTCGACGATGCTGTTGCGTGGGTCGCTCGCAATAGTCGTCATCGCCTCGTGTCGAACCAACGCACTGGGCACGTCAGTGAGGTACTCGATCCACCGGTCACCGCTGCCCGAGAGCTGATCTCCAACGCGCTGGTCCATCGTGATCTCAGCGAGTGGGCCTCGTCGCGTGCGGTCGAACTTCGGATGACCGGCTCGATGTTCACCTTGGTGAATCCGGGAGGGCTCTACGGCATCTCCGTCGAGCGACTCGGCATTCACCGTTTGACCTCCGCTAGGAACCGCCGTCTCATCGAGATCTGCAAGCACGTTCGAACGGCCGACGGAAATGTGGTCGAAGCCATCGCCAGTGGCATCCCCGCAACGCTCGCTTCGTTACGCGACGCAGGTATGCCCGACCCGAGATTCTTCGATCAAGGACTCATGTTCACCGTCACGCTGGACCGAACTCACAAAGCGGACCGAGTAGAGCCACCGTCGCCGACAACCCGCCTCACGCCTGCCGAACGTGACCTGATGACGGCGCTCGTCACGGAAATGGACGTCCACCAACTTGCCTCGGCACTCGGTGCAAGCGTCAACGCGACACAAAAGCGTCTCGCCTCGCTCCGCGCAAAAGGAGCCGTAGCTATGACCGGGGGAAGCGGGCGCGAGTCCACCTACACGCGGACGGACACCTGACGAATCGACAGGCGTGACAAAAGCATTGCGGGAGTGCACCGTCGCGATGCCGCTGGTAATCACAGCCCGGCGCCAGCGTGATTCCGGGCGCTCGATACGGGCCGAAGTGCTGCTTCAGATCCAGCGGCATCGTCCGCGTTACGGAGCGGTGATATCGGGCGTCCCGAACGCGAGAGGGGCCACGCTCCGCTCGAACTCGGACCGCGCCTCAGGACACCTCGGCCAACGCCGACCCGGAGGCGAGCGCAGCCGCGTCGAAGCCCTTGACGATCAGCCATACCGCCAGAACCATTTCCTGCGGTGCCATCGGAGCGAAGAAGGAATTGGCCAGGGTCGAGTTGGGACCCCCCGTCCATAGGAATGACAGGCTGAGAATCCCCTCACCGTCGACCAGGGCGCTCCAGGGCGCATAACTCGATGCCGGAACCACCGTCGCGCTGATTCGTATGCAACGTCACCCTGCACGATGGTCATGCTGCGAATCACCTCGATGCGGTGTCATATAGGGTGTGGACCGAGCAATGAACCATCCCGACCCGGGGCTCGAACCGGGTGATCTCGCGCACGATCGGTTCGAGCGCCAGACCTTCGCTCGGCTCTACCCCCAGCTCAGGCGATTCGCGGCGGCCGCAGCAGCGATTGACATCGATCCTGACGACCTGGTTCAGACAGCCTTGGCTCAAGCGTTGAGAGGCGGCTCGCTGTCGCGCTTCGACTCGCCCGAGGCGTACCTTCGGCGAGCCATCGTCAACCTCGCTTCGAACGAACGTCGACGTCTGGGTCGGCGGCGTCGGACGATGGCCAGGTATGCGACGGGATGGAGCGAGCTGACGTCCGACACCTATCCGTCCGATTTGACTGAGCTGTCCTCGCTATCGCCGTCGACCAGGGCGTTGCTGTATCTCCGCGAGGTCGAGGGGCGTGGCTACGACGAGATCGCAACAATGCTCGGCGTCACCGCAGCGTCTGCGCGTGCGACCGCGTCGCGGGCCCTCAGACGTCTACGCGCAGAGAACCACGGCGAACAGAACTTCGACGCAAAACCTGAGAGGAACGCCCAATGAACGAACTGACCGAATTGCTCAATGCCCGCGCCGAACGCGGTATCCCTCGAGGGGCTGACAACGTGTACGACGCGGCGACCCGCCTTTCGCAAAATGCGCAGACCGTCAGGTCTGCGGATTCCGACCGTCAATCGACGGACGAACCAATAGGCACGCTGGTGTCGTTGAGCGGAGACGGCCGGAATAGGAGCACCAGTCGGTGGTTGACTATCGCTGCTGCGATGCTGTTGATCGTTGCTGGAATTGGAATGGTGCGGCTGCTCGACCGACCGACCGACGCTCCAGCAGCATCGTCGGAGGTTCCAGTAGCTCCGTCGGGCGTCCCAGCAACACCGGACACCTGGACGCCGTTCACAACGCCTCCACTCACGCCGCGAGTCCAGTACCTGTCGATCCCGACCCCGCGCGGGCTCTTCGTCTGGGGCAGATCCGGCTCCGACACAGCCAAGGCCGATGGCGCGTTCCTCGACAATGAAGGGCAATGGCGCACACTTCCTGACGCCCCGCTCGACGCGAAGCGCGGTGATGCTGTCGGCGTGTGGACCGGCTCCGAGGTTGTTGTGCTGAATGGGTCTGACGGCGTGTACGCGGCCGCCTTCGATCCAACCTCGTTCACATGGCGATCGTTGCCGCGACCGGCGACCATCTCGCATGCGACGAGTGCGGGGAGTCGGCTGTACGCCATCGACGGTCGTGTAGTGCTGTCAACGTTGAACGACAGCTCCGATGCCGGGCAACTCCAGATCCTTGACATCAAGACTTCGACGTGGACATCGTCGTCGAGCGCTCCCGTCGGCGTCGGCATGAACATGGTCCGCCTGACAGCCTCCGACAGCGCGTTGTTCGCGATGTTCACCACAGCGTCCACGTACGAGAATCCGTGCGGTGACCTGCAACCGATCTATCGATACGACATCACCGCCAACTCATGGACGTCCCTGGCGATCGATTCGCCGTTCATGCATTGGACGCCGGGCCTGTTCAGCTGGGCCGGCGATCGCCTGATTCTCGCAGGTGGACATGACTGCCTCTCCGGGAATCCGGTGCCATACGCCGTAGCCCTCGACCCGCTGACATTGACGTGGGCAACACTCGCGAAAGCGCCCGCCGGGCTCAGCACGGCTGGCGTCGGCATCTACGAAGACGCCATCTGGACAGGGGCGAACCTGATCACACTCCAGGCTGACGGGCGACCGGTGACCTACACACCATCCACCAACACATGGCATATGGGCCCAACGTTCCTCCCAGCGAACGAGACCATCCAAGCCACGCCAGTGGCTTGGTTCGCTGACAAGCTCGTCGTTTGGAGTGCCGGCGTCCAACGCGACGAAGGAAACGGCAAATGGTCGTGCTGCGACACCCAGGACGAAGCGTTCGCCTACAGTCCCGCCATCAGTTGAACCACGGTGGCGGCAAGGAGGCCGACGGTCAGGGTTGCAATGACCGGCGAGGTCGAGTTCGGCTCAACCGACGCATTCGTCATCGATCCTCATCTCGGCGCAGCAGCGCTCGTTCGACCGCGATAGCGGCCAGCTGTTATCGCCGAACCGGCGGCGTCGTCACCGAGACAGCTTCCACTCGGTTGGTCGGGACGGCGGGTAGGTGGTTGTGTCGCCGAGCGGATCTCGTCGGTATGGAATGCTCAGCGTGTTGATGGCAGACTCGCCCATGCGCATCGAACAGATCGCGATCCCGGCTGTGCGGTTGTTGGCCAATCGGCCGCGGCTCGCC
>JAYUWK010000043.1:0-6549 GCA_043753895.1 Actinomycetota bacterium | reverse complement strand
TTGATGGTCCCGATGCCATTCGGCGTCCCACCGAGCACTGCCACCACGCCGGTCCCACGGATCGACCGTGCGCCGGGGGAGTCGACGGAGATCTGGCCTCGGATGTCGAGCGCCGTTCTGCCGATGGATCGGCCGCCTGACCGTGCCCACTCACTCACGGTGTGTCGCTGGTCGTTGTGGTCGTGGCACGGCCCAGAACGTAGCCGTCGGGGCAGGAGGCACCGAGCGGCGAGAATGGCAGGATGGCCGTCGCCCCTACCCCCGTTCCCGCACCCGTCATCGTGATCTCGCTTCTGGAGGCCGCTACGAACGGCGTCGAAATTCCTGCCCTCCCCGAGGGCGACCTCGGGTCACGGCCTACCTCTGGTTCCCACCCGGCGAGCCGACGATCTGGGACCGGCATCAGGTCGTGCTCCAGATGCACATGCGGGCTATGCACGAATCGGGCACGAGTACGTCTGTTCCGTTCGGTCGGCCGATGGTCGATCCGACGTCGCTCACCGACGAGGAGATCCCGTACTACCTCGACCCGCTCCATCGACTCATCGAGCTGCACCACTCGACGACCGAGATCTCGACTGGTCTTTCGTACGGCTCGCCATGGCCTCATCCGAACCTGCCGTTACACCCGTAGCCCATCCGAGATAGTGCGAAGATTCTTAGCCGGTCCGCAAGGGAGAGGCTTGTGAGCCAGCTCATCGGACGGGGCACCGGCTTCAAGGCTTACGGATGAGTGAACCTTTGTTGTTGGCTAGTCGAGCTGCCACGCGCACGGCTCCGACTGCGGCGTTGGCTCCGACGAACTGTCCAGCGAACCGATTCCAGACATGATCGTGCCAGCAGATCTCGATGACGACCGAGAATGGCCCCGGTTGGTCCGGTCGAGCCAACGCCGTTACGTGATTCACCGCCTGCCGAAAACAAAAAGCAGCTGTGCCCTCGTCGAGCGAATCCGCAGCGAAGCCTTCAACCAGCGTTGACCCTCGTCGAGCTGTCACATGAAGCGAACTCTCCGAGTGCTCCGCCAGACTCCGCTCGCCAGCGCGAGGGAGCGTGGGGCGGTGCAGCGGCCATTCGGAGATGTCGGTAGTCAGGCGCACCAGCGCCGATGCGCTAGCCGACTCAGGTAAGACGATTCTCGGCCCGGCTCCGCTTTCAGGGGAGCGTGGGGTCTCGCCAACGGTCACGTTCGCACGATAGCGAGACGTCGATTGGGGCAACGACGAGCCATGCCTCTCGCTGCTGCCCTTCTCTGTGTGAGTGCCCCGGAGGCGCTGGCAGTGTGCTGCAATACGGCAGTACGACGCGTCGGCCCTCGGACATCACCGGATGGTGTCAGCGGACAGGTGGATCTGCCCACTGGTGGCCATCTGAACGTGCCCGCTGATGGCCATTTGAGCGCTGAGCGTGGTCGGCTGTTCAGTTGCTGGCGCGCCCTTCAACGGCACCTCGGGGACCGTGATCCAGCGGACAGATCGCCGGTTCCACGGCTGTCGTTATGCGCTCTCGGCGGGCTCATGCGAAGTAGCGCATCACGGCAGATGTAGCGCTGCAACTCTTCCGCTGGCGGCTCCGCGTGGGACGGTGAGCCGCGTGGAGCTGCCAGGTGGAGCGAACCGCCTTGGGACAGGCGTTTCGACATAGACGCCGGAGGATGGGGCGAAAACCGAAATGGCCCTCACCCGTAACCGGGGTGAGGGCCATCCATGCGCCGAGTGCTTTCCGCGTCTTTACGGGAAGGTGCAGATAATCGCCTGTGCGTCTGCTCCGGTTATACCGAAGTTTGCGAGGTACTTCATGACGTCGCCGACACTTGGTCCCCGAGTCGGGTTGGTTGGATCGGTTGGATTGTTGACAAACGGTCCAGGAGACTGCGACGGCAGAACACCGTGGCCGCTCGGGCGGGGGTTCATGGCGTTGCCATAGAAGTTGTCGATGCAGCCGCCGGTGCCTTTGCCGCTGTCACCGGGTGCAGCGCCTGCCATTCCGACCGAACTGAATAGCACCACGGTCGACGCAGCGACCGCAGTGACGAGGTGCTTGATCCTCATAGAGATTCTCCTTTTGTATGAGAACCACGTTACGTCGGCGTTGGCGTGGAAACAAGGGCCATTGGTCCCACATCGAGCGACTTCATGGGAGCCAACGGCTCATTCAAAGGACGAATCCTGCCAGCGACGACGAGGCGGCAATGAGCTTCATCGTGTGACGCCGAGCGTGCCAGCCATCGCAACCCGTCGCCCAACCAGGCAGCGACTCGATCGAGCAGATTGCCCGATCTCGGCGTCGTTGGCAATGGCACGAACAGCACAGATCATCTGATCTGAACTGCCCCATACCGCCAGCGATGCGGACGGTCCACAGCCGAGCAGCATCCTCGAATCGACCACGCTGAGCACTCACTTCTTGTCAGGATCTCTTGGCCTCCAGTGGCAATTTCTGGTGGCCACTCACATCGGCGCTACGTTGCCGTGCGCCCACTCAGGTTGGCAAGCACACAGACATGACTCACCCACCGCTTCGATGGGCCGCGACCCTGCACCGGGTCGAGCACCATCGGGCATCCGATCGGCCGTTGAATCGGTTGCCACATCTCGCGCAGGTCAGGGATGTGTTCGCAGTCCAGATCAGCTCGGCACGATTGGTGTGGCCAATCGATCTCGGCCGGGCATGCTCGATGAAGTCCAGCCACTCGGCGCCTTCTCCTTCACAGACGATGACCTGACCGCGACGAGTTCGGACCCATCGAGCGAGGCGGTCGAAGTCTGGACGATGACGGTAGCCATCGCGACCGGAGTAGGGCGGATCGATGAACCACGTTGCCTCGATGTCGGGCGCGTCGGTGTAGTCCCCGTGACGATAGATGACACACCGGCTGGCGTACTCGTGATGCCGCAAGGCGAGACGACGCTGAAACTCGAAGCGGCCGACCAGCAGTTCATTGGCCGTGCGGTAGTTGAGCAGCAACGATGTGTTGGACGACTCACCGAGAATATGCCACAAGTCGTTCGTCTGTTCTCCCAACACAGGACCAGCAGCGTCACGGATGGCCACCGATGTCATTTCTGCGAGTCGATGCCATAAGGCGACGACGGACGCATCTGCATCTATGCCAATGGCGTAGGCGGGCCGATGGTGCAGGGCGTAAGCCATCGACCCCGCAAACGGTTCAATCACGATTGGGTAGTCCGGAGCGGGATAGGAGGCGGCGGACCGACCCTTCCTTCCGAAGTAGTAAAACACTGGCCTGATGTTACGGCTACCCGTTACTGTTGGGTAGGAGAACGGGTTGGAGCACCGCTCGCGCCTGACCGGACGAACGTACGTAAAACGGTGACCTGCAGCTCCGGATCAAGGCAGCTCAGCATCGCCGACGTTCAGTTACACCAGAGTCGAGAAGCCGAATGGGCGGCCTAGCATGCTTCCCGCCGAGGCCCGGAGGTGCGCGTACCGCCCCGCCATTGGCGGCGGAGGCCGACCTTCGTGCGCTCGCGGTCAGTTCGCGGTCCATCTCAGCGAGGCTGCGATCAAGATCAACATCAACTTGCCCATCGTCGACGATGTGTCGGCGAGTTCGTGACGTCGCTTGGATCCGCACGTTTGATCGGTGATGAAGTCCTCAGCATCAGACGGGCGCAGAGACCCCGAGGCGCTCGTCGTTCGTTCACCCACCTTCACGTCTCGCTCTGGTCAGAGACAATCCGAAGCAGACCGAGGTCGCAGCGGCCATCGGACTGTCGGGGCGAGGTTTGCAGCGACCATGTTGACAGTCAGGCCCTGCAGAGCGTCACGCTTAGAAGCTGGAGAAGTCGCAGCCAATCTGACACTTTGCAGACTCGTGAGTCGTCCAACCGTGTTCGCGCATCCAGATCACCACATCGATCGAACGCAGCGGCGACACGTAGGAGGGAACACGAGCCTCCGTCATCGCCTGTTCAACGCTTGCGAGTAGGGCGCTCGCGTGGTCGTCTCGGGCCACGGATTGCCAGAAAGCCCAGTGACTGACGCCGAATTGCAGGGCGCGGTCGACGTGCTGATCGAAGACGGGGATGAGTGCAGCACGCTTGGCTGCAAGGATTTTGCTGGCGATTGTGGCGCCCACGCCAGCGAGGTCATCGACCACCTTCCACACGTTCCACGCCTTGCTATCCCGGTCAAGGCTCTGCGGGGATTCCCACAGCGTCACGCCCGCTGGAAGCCTGGCGAGCATGTGGTTCGCCAGTTCGTTCTCTGTGAGCCAAAGTGCGGCGCGAGGGGGGACCGTGACAGAGAGCATCGACACAGCCAGCATGTCCTGGGCGGTGAAGCGATTCGGGTCGCTTGTCGAAGCCAATCGATCGAACGCCGACCCAGTCCAGTGTGGTGACCCATCGGCTTCGGCGTAGTACGACCTCAATGCCGTCACGGCGAGATCGGCGGCGTCTCCCTCGAAGTAGGCGTGCACGCGCTGCAAGGGTGTGCTCGACACGGTGAAGCCTCCAAGGTCTGCGACGAAGAGTCGATCGTCAACGACGATGCGTCACCTTACGTCAGGTCAACCGGGGCTTCGTGGCCCTCCGTCGACCAGCGCGCACACGATGTCACACCTTTTTGCGATGCTCGTTCCATGGCCATCAAGCACGAAGCGCCCGTCACCACCAACATCCTGCTGCAGCATTCGGAGCTGCGCCTTCGGCTCCACGGCAACGAAGCAGCATGGGTGCGCTCAATCTCGGGTTCGGTCGATGATCCAATTATTTCTGTCGGCCTCGGCACGGTCACCATGTTCGGACAGTTAGAGGTGGTGCGCGAACGCCTCGCAGCTCTCGTGAGCGTCATCGACGACGCTGTGGCCCAGCCCGACCGGTGGCCGCAGATTGGCCTCCGGCGCGTAGACGAGCACCATTGGACGCGGGATTCACCGAACCCGTTCGTGGACTTGGGCCACGGTCCCGCAGACCCTGAACCCTCTCATCCCGCCCGTTAGCCGAGCGACGGCTGTGTACGGGGTCATCAACTCCGTGAGCTATCCGTCCGCCAGTCACAGTCTCGTCGGATCGCCCTCGGTGAAAGCGTTGTCGTGGTAGGTGCGCAGTTCGGCCTGGTCGTCGGTTGCGGGGAGCGCAAGGTCGTCATGGAGAACCACGAACCCGCCATCGCTAGCGCCCTCAGCCTCATCGAGAGCACCGGGCGCATAGTGGGCATCGCGACGGCCGGAGGTTGACGCCGGAACAGACGACGACCGCCGACATGAGAACGGGTGGCGTCATGGTGGACCCGCTGCCGTTCGAGTTCACCTTGATATGGCAGGAGGAACGGTCGGAGGAGCAACGGTAGATGTTCAAGTTCGGTCGGTCGCACCTCGGCGCCGCAGCGGGGGGCAATGTGGTCGGAGGTTCAGCGTGCGACGCACCGTCCTCGACCCCGATCAGAAATCGCAGAGCCGAGACCGGTCATCAGCAGACGACGACCGGTCCAACCTGCCCTGCGACCGGTCCAGCGCTGCCGACCGCCACGATTGCAGCAGCGCTGTGTACTGGTCGTCGGGATGCACCAACGCATCGAAGCTGGCAGCACGCTGCCATGCATCGGCCACGGCGTCACGCTGATCTGCGAGTTCGTCGCGACGGTCGGCGTCGATCCGCACACTGTCGGCCAGCAAGAACCTGGCGCTGACCCTGGCCTCGCGGGCAACGAGGTGCGCCTCACGCTGATCGAGCGCAGCATCCCGTGCATCGGCAGCACGGTCACGTTGGTCGCGCCCGTCACCATCGGCAGCAGGGTCGTCGTTCGTGTCGGCCAGGAACACCGCCAACGCGGTCGGCATCAGCTGACCGGTCGACCCGTCCGCCATCTCGGCGTCGATGACAGCGAGGCCCGCACGTCCAAGGCTTTCGGTCATCCAGTCGGGCATCGGCCCGACGACGGTGCGCACCTCGTGGCGGAGGTCATCGGGCAACCCATCGAACCAGGTTGTGCACGCATCAGCAAACGTCATAGCGCCCCCTATCGGTAGGCGGCGAGGTCCAGACCGGCTGGCCGTGACGATAGGTGCTGCAATGGGCGCCGTCAATGATGGCGGGTCATATGTTCCCGCATCGATGTTCTGCTTTCGTTCGTGACCGATTGCTGCTGACATCGGGCCTCGGCTGGCACAGCGTCGTGGCTCGGCTGACCCGAGAGAGACGAGCGGCAACGCGTACGGCTCCTATGGCTGCGTTCGCAGCCACGAATCGGCCCGTGAAGGTGTTGCGGATCTGATCGTGCCAGCGGACGGTTGCTTCTATGGAGAATGGTCCCAACGGTTGGTGGCGAGCGATGGCGCGGACGTGGCCGACAGCCTGGTGGAAGCAGAGGCCTGCGGTCTCGTCGTCGATTGTTGTGGCAGCGAACGACTGGATGACCATCTGTCCTCGTCGTGCCGTCACCCATATGGCGCTCGTTCCCGACGTTGACCTCGTCGGTCTGCGGTCGTGACCGACATGGGGGCGATAGATCGGCCAGTCGGGGAGATTCGTCGCGAAGCAAGGCGGTCCGCATTGAGTCGAGCCTTCAGCGAACCAACGGTGG
>JAYUWK010000042.1:0-19922 GCA_043753895.1 Actinomycetota bacterium | reverse complement strand
CTGCTCATCGACACGATGCTCAAGGCCGTTGACGGGAAACTCGACCTCGCTGAGGAATCATCGCGGGCAATGGTGCGCCTGATGAAGCAGCTCGATCTGCCAGAGCGGATCAACTTCAGCACATCGACCCGGGTGATGCTCAACCGCGAACGTGGAACGCTCGCTGAACTCGGTTCGACCGCCGACGTCGCCGAACAGCTCGGCCACGCCACCAGTTCGGCACGGGCGATTGCCGCAATGATCAGACTTGCACAGGGCAGGGTCGATGAGGCCGCCGCTGGTCTTGACCTGATCCGCGACGAGGAGCTGCCCGATGACGCCGCATACCCGATGACGGTGGGATTGTGGAGTGAGATCGCGGTTGCGATCGGTTCCGACGAGCAGTGCCGCACGCTTGCCGACATGCTCGAGCCCCAAACCACGCTCCATCTCGGGACGGGCGGTAGTTACCTCGGTGCGGTCGATCGGTTGCGTGCTCTGCTGCTCGACCGCTTGGGTGAGCACCAACAGGCCGACGAGTTGTTCGCTGCCGCTGTCCGCCAGCACGAACAGATGGGCTCACCGCCGTGGGTCGCTCGCACACAACTCGACTGGGCGACTTCGCTTCTCGCCCGCGGCGAACGGGCCGCCGTGCAAGCGCACCTCGATGCCGCAGCCAGTGCCATCGGTGACCTCGACCTCGCGGAGAACCAACACCGACTGGCAGCGCTCTCCGCCGCCCTCAGCAACTGAGCGAGACCTGCCGGCGCGCCGATGGTCGGATGCCGTAGCCGATATGGCCGAGCCGCATCGTGAAGTCGTTGGTCTCATGTCGCAACGCGATCGTTCCCCGATACGGATGTTGGCGACGATCCAGCGATACGGGGACCAGCGCGCTGCCCCTGCGGTCAACGTTGCACCCCATGCCGCGTACCCTTAGTCGAGAACGACGCGATGCGCTCACTCCTGCGGTCACGGGGTCTCTCTGGATCCCGTCATCGGCTCTGAGCTCTGACCGGGTGTTACTTGAGGCGTTGCGACCGTTGACCCGCGAGGTCAGGGCGAACAAGCGAGAGCGACGACGCGCCAAACAGAAGCTGATTATTGACAGAGTCCAGAATGTGTGGTCTGATACGGCTCGTGGCACAACCAGCAGTAGAACTCTTGCGCGAGCACGGCGTGCAGGTCACCGCTCAACGACTAGCGATCATGCGTGTCGTGGCGGAGCACCCACATGCCTCAGCCGACGAGCTGGGCGACGTCGTGCGCTCAGAACTCGGCGCGATCTCGCGGCAGGCGGTCTATGACTCGCTCGGCGTCCTGGTCGACAAGAACCTGATCCGTCGGATCCAACCGGCGGGCTCGGCAGCTCGCTACGAGAGCCGGGTCGGCGACAACCACCACCACCTGATCTGCCGGAGCTGTCGCATGATGTTCGATGTCGACTGTGCTGCTGGCGAGGTGCCATGCCTCACCGCCGACGACAACCACGGATTCGAAGTCGACGAAGCCGAAGTCATCTATTGGGGCCGATGCCCGACCTGTCGAGCGGACGATCCGCCTGATATGTCGCCCGCTGAAGCAGTGCAATTTATCCACACGAGCAAGCAACCATCCGTAACTGTTCAAGGAGCAAGACATGAGTGATCAACTTCCCGAGAAGTCAGCACCCGACATCAACGATTCGACGGCCAAGTGCCCCGTGCTGCAGAGCCCGCACACCGCAACAGGCAGCTCCGCCAATCAGCACTGGTGGCCGAACCAGCTCAACGTGAACATCTTGCATCAGGGCTCGCCTGCGTCGAACCCGATGGACGACGACTTCGACTACGCCGCCGAGTTCGCCACCGTCGACTACGCCGCGCTGAAGGCCGACCTCACGGCCCTCATGACCGACTCCAAGGAGTGGTGGCCGGCTGACTACGGGCATTACGGCCCGTTCTTCATCCGCATGGCATGGCATTCGGCCGGCACCTACCGCACCCACGACGGTCGCGGCGGAGGCGGCTCCGGTCAGCAGCGTTTCGCGCCCTTGAACAGCTGGCCCGACAACGGCAACCTCGACAAGGCTCGCGCCCTACTCGAGCCGATCAAGAAGAAGTACGGCCGCAAGATCTCCTGGGCCGACCTGATGCTCCTCACCGGCAACGTCGCGCTCGAATCGATGGGCTTCAAGACGTTCGGTTTCGCCGGCGGTCGTGAAGACGTGTGGGCTCCGGAAGAAGATGTCTACTGGGGACCCGAGAACGTGTGGCTCGACGACCAGCGTTACAGCGGCGATCGCCAGCTCGAAGCGCCGCTTGGCGCCGTGCAGATGGGCCTCATCTACGTTAACCCCGAGGGTCCGAACGCCAACCCCGACCCCATCGGGTCCGGTCGGGACATTCGCGAAACGTTCGGTCGCATGGCTATGAACGACGAAGAGACCGTTGCGTTGGTCGTCGGCGGTCACGCCTTCGGCAAGATGCACGGCGCCGGCCCGGAAGCCTCACTAGGCACCGAGCCCGAGGGCGCCCCGATGGAGCAGCAGCTCCTCGGCTGGAAGAACAGCTTCGAGAGCGGAGTCGGCATCCACGCCACCACGAGCGGTTTCGAAGGCGCGTGGAACTCCACGCCCACCAAGTGGGACAACAACTACCTCGAAACGTTGATGGACAACGACTGGGTACTCACCGAGAGCCCTGCCGGCCACAAGCAGTGGACAGCACCGGCGCTCGCCGGCACGGTGCCGGACGCCCAGCGACCCGACGTGTTCCACGCCCCGGTGATGAGCACGGCCGACATGGCCATGAAGATGGACCCGATTTACGGCCCCATCTCGCAGCGTTTCCGCGACAATCCGGAACAGCTCGACGATGCGTTCGCTCGCGCCTGGTACAAGCTCCTGCACCGCGACCTCGGCCCGAAGGCCAATTTCATCGGCCCCGAGGTTCCGGCTGAAGAACTGCTGTGGATGGACCCGATTCCGGAAGGCGCCGCGCTGAGCGATGCCGACGTAGCAACCGTCAAGGCCGCGATCATGGCGACTGGCATCAGCATCACCGAGCTCGTCGAGACGGCCTGGGCCTCAGCGTCCACCTACCGTCAAAGCGACCGCCGCGGTGGCGCCAACGGTAGCCGCATTCGTCTCGTTCCGCAGAACGGCTGGAACGTCAACCACCCCGAACAGCTCCGCCGCGTGCTGTCCGCCCTCGAAGGCGTGCAGTCGAGCGTCGGCATCAACGCGTCGATGGCCGACCTCATCGTGCTCGGTGGCGTCGCTGCCATCGAAGCCGCAGCGGCCGCAGGCGGTCACAGCGTGAGCGTCACCGTTAGCACCGGCCGCGGCGACGCCACGCCCGAGCAGACCGACGAAGAGTCCTTCGCATGGCTCGAGCCGAAGAACGACGGCTTCCGTAACTATCTGGGCAAGGGCACCAGCCATGTTGCCGAGCACCTGCTCGTCGACCGGGCGCAACTGCTCGGCCTCAGCGCCCCGGAGATGGCCGCCCTCGTCGGTGGTCTCCGAGTGATCGGTGTCAGCATCGACAACCTTGGTGTGCTCACCAACAACGTTGGCACGCTCAGCAACGACTTCTTCGTCAACCTGATGGACCAGGACACCGTGTGGTCTGTTGCATCGGGCGCCGAAGACACGTTCGAAGGCCGTGACCGCGCGAGCGGCAACCTCAAGTGGACCGGTAGTCGCAACGACCTCGTGTTCGGCTCGAACTCGATCCTGCGGGCCATCGCCGACGTCTATGCAGCCGATGACGCTGGCGCCAAGTTCGCCAACGACTTCGCTGCCGCATTCGCTAAGGTGATGGACGCCGATCGCTTCGATCTCGCCTGATCACCGTGACCTGATGCGTTCCAACTGAGCCAGGTCTGCGCTACATCGGTAGTGCCGACCTGGCTCGGTCGTCTTCTGGGCAGCCACCCTGGACTTCGCCCAGAACCTCCGCGCCTTCAACACACGATCGGCCACCAAGCACTCGCGAGCTCATCCACTTCTACGATGACATCTGTACAGCGAGTCAGGCCGTGAGTGCGCAAAATCGCCCAACTCTCGTCGAGCGTGATCGAGCAGGCGAGGTTCCCGGCTCGCACATATCGCCGGAAGTCGACGCCGACGCGGGGCTCACTGCCGCACGCGCGGTTGGCGCCCCGCACTTCATTGCCGAGGTCCTCTGCAGGGCTTCCGTTCGCTGGTACTCCACCGATCCACCGAAATTTCGAACTGATGTTCTCCGAGCTCGACGAGGCAAATCCGACTCCACGAATCGGTCGGCGCGTCGTCAATGTGGGACTGGCTCGCACTCACCTGGGCCAGAACTGTTGCCGGTGACAAGCGGGCGCGCGACACGTTGAACGAAGCAATCGTGCCTATGTACGGCGAACGAAAATGGGCGGCGGTCGACGGAACGCTCGAAGTAGCACTCGTGCTGCCCTCCGGAGACGCTCCGAGGGCCGCCGCCACGATCTACGGCTACCTCCAGGGCTCCCCACCGCCATGGGGTCAAGGCGGCTTCGGCTTCCGAGCCCTCGCCGCGGAAGTCGTCGATGCGATACCCGAGGCCGAGGTCCGCCGCGCCCGCGGCGCCGCGATGGACCGCCATCAGATCGTGGCCCTCTCACTCGCAGCCCTCGACGACAACTGATTCGGCAAGTGTCCCACCGTCGCTCGGGATCCTCCCCCAGCAAGCGCACCACCCATCCCGAAGGCGAGCCAACGGACACCCGCCAACACCACAGAGTTCGCCCATGCAGAATCAACCTCTCGCCCGCCGAGCCTGCGCCGCATCACGGCTCAAGCCACACACCGCACGATCACACCCGAAAATCGCAACAGGAGCGCCACCAACGCCAGGCCAGAGGCGCGCCCGATGCGCCTGAGATCTGGCGCGTGATCGCTTCCGTCTCCGCTCGTCGTTCCGCGTTGGGCGTTATGCGTGTTGACGGCTGCACCGAACCACGGTGGCTGCCCATCTCGGACGCCGCTGCGTCGAGCGAGACGGCATCGCCAATGCGTGGACCACAGCTGCCGCCCTGTAGGAGAGCGGCAGGTCGCTCGCCCCCGTCGGTGCCGCGCTCGGAGTGGACTCATCCACCGTCGCCAACCGATTCTTCACGGCAGGCGTTCCGATCCGCGCCCGCCGAGGATGGCCACAGAAGGAGCCAGGGAACTGACCGGCAGGTTGCTCGGGTGTCCCAATAGCCGGTGCGCTCGTTCCCATTCGATCGCAGTCAACGAGATCGACGTGAGCCCGGCGACCGACAGCGGCCCCCTTGTCGGCTACGTCCAGTCTTGCCCCACGTCGATCTCGAGCGAGACCAGTTCGACCGCTCCGTCCCGTCCCAGTTGGCCGACGACGGAGTACGCACGCACGAGCACTCCGGTCGAGATCAGGACGCGGTAGTCGCGCCGTCCAGGAATGAGTTCGGGCAGATCATCGAAGCCAGATGCGAAGCGTTCGACGATCTCCAACAGCTCGAACGTCTGGAAGTCGTTGGTCGACGGCTCGCCGCTCGGTCCACGTTCGCCGCCGAGTTGGCGATCGAGGTCCTGGTGGACCTTATGGGACGGCTTTCAAACCCTCCAGAACCCCTCGAAACCCTTACCCCACAGGGGATCCATGGCTTCCGCAATAGTCGCGACCGGCGCCCCCACGAACCGATTCACTCCCCCACTGGTTCTGAACCGGCCGTTCAAGAGACTCCGGGACGGCTTTCAAACCCTCCTCGGCGAGCGGTCTTGCGACGCCTGAACGACGTCGAGATCGATGACCTCGTGTCCGCATACCGGACAGGGCGAACCCTGGCCGATCTCGCACGCGAACTCGGCGTCCATCCGCGGACCGTCGCCGCGCATCTCGACGCACGCAGCGTTGTCGTCGAGTGAACCGCCGCAAGATAAGCGACCACGACGTCACCGAAGCCGCTCGCACCGCGGTGGCCATAAAGCGACAGAAGGCGAACTCGCTGAAATCACCGCTGTTGTGCTTGCTATCGTGGGAGAGTTGACCATCGAACTCGCAGCCCTCATCGGTGAGCTTTCAGACCGGGTCGCCGCGCTCGAAAAACGCTAACTCGCGCCAGCTCGGTTGCGTGGGTCGACAGGCCCCCGTGCCCGGCACGTTGGGTTCAGCGCGCGAGCTTGAGATTCAGATTCTGGCGGCCGTAGAGGTCGCGGAAACCCATGCGGTGCATGTTGTGGAGCGAAGGGTTCGGGTCCTCCGGGGTCTCGGCGCCGGTTTCAGTGAACAGCACCTCGCAACCGAGTTTCCGCGCCGCGCGGATACGAGCAGCCATCACTGCTCCCTGGCCGCCATGGTTACGTGACGCCGACAGTGTTGCGGCGCCCATCAACGCCCCCACACCATCGTGAATGTATACGGCGCCGACAGCGACCATCATGTTGTCGTCGAAAGCCGCGTAGCAGCGCCACTTCGGCAATGCCGTCTGCTCACGGGTCCAGGCGACGAACAGGGGGTGGGAGAAGCCGAAATCCTCCCAGTAGACACGGGCGTACTCGTCGGCGTCATCGACGCCGAGCGCGCGCACCACGAGTTCTGTGTCAACCGTTGGAGGCTCGGCGACATCGCGCACGACCTTGATCCACGTGGCGCCAGGCGTGAAGCCATGGCGAGCCGCCACCCCACGCCAGTCGCCGGCAACCAGCGGGCTGACCTGAAGGCAGACGGCGGGCGCCAAGTGATCGTCACAGGCGGCGATCACCTGCTCCAGCACGGCGTCGGTGATCGGCTCTGACCATCCGAGCCCGAGGGCACGGCTCCAATAGCCCCCCGTGGGGTCGTTGGCCATGACGGTGGCCACACCACCCGCGATGCGATGCACAGACATGCCGAGCTCGTCACGCACAGTCGGTGGGGCCACAGCAAACACGTCAGCCATGTAGGTGGCTTCGAGCTGCTCGGCCAGCTGCGAAAGGTGCAGATCGTCGTCCATAGGCGAATGGTAGTGGCACAGGAACTTCGGCCATACGTCCTCATTGAACGGCCCGTGGGGGCATGTCGGTGAAGATGCGCTGCAACGTGAGCCCCATCCGGAAGTAGCCGGCGAAGATCACCAAATTCGCGGTCCGCTGTCTGCCCAGCAGATCGAAGCCTCTTTGAACCTCGCCGGGTCTGATGGAGGCTCTGAGCCGTCCCGGGTTTTATGTGGGATCAGTCGTCGACAACGTCGTCAGCCACCACCAGGAGCTGGGACCTGAGCGCGGGAACGTCACGATCGACCACCCGACCAATGATGTCCTGGTCGATGTGGAAGTACGCGTGAGCCAGGATCACCCGCGTGCCGATGATGTCGCGCCAAGGAATCTCGGGATGAGCTTGCCTGGTTTCGTCAGAGACCTGGGAGGCCGCTTCGCCAAGGACCTCGATCCAGCGTTGCGCGGCCGCTTGGATCACTGGGTCGCTGGCCAGCGCAGCGCGATCCGACGCATGCCGGATCAAAAGGTCGCACATCTCGATCATGTCGAGCAGGCGGTCTCGGTCACCCCTCACAGCTCGATGGCGTCGGCCAGCACGCGCTCGGCAACCCGGGGACGAAGCCCAGCTTCAGTGACGACGTCGACCTCATGACCGAGCAGGTCGCGAAGGTCCATCAGTAATCCACCGAGGTCGAACAGCCCACGACTCGACTCGAGATCGACGAGGAAGTCGATGTCACTCGCTTCGGTCGCGTCACCCCTTGCCACCGAGCCGAACACCCGGACCCGCGAAGCCCCGCGAGCCTGTGCGACACGCAGGATCTCACTGCGACGAGACCGCAGGTCGGTCAACATCGGGACGGCCATGACCCGAGGATACCCCAGACCAGGAACACCGCGTGGAGTGACCAGCCGTTGTCGAGTTCACAACACCGAGTGGACCTTATGGGACGGCTTTCAAACCCTCCCGAACACCTCAAACCCCTGCTAGATCGCTGTGTTGCGAAGGTCGCTCGCGGCTTCAGACACCGTTCGCAGGGGTCTGAAGCCGTCGAAGGGCCCGCCGGCCCGGCCTATTCGGAGGAAACGGGACGGCTTTCAAACCCCACTCCCCGAACAGTACAACGTCGCCTCAGCCGCGCTGAGATCGACACGATCATCAGCAATTATCAAGCCGGACAATCGCTCCGCACGGTCGCCAAACTCCTGGGCGTCCACCACCACACCGTGGCCGGACACCTCCAACGCCAAGGGGTCGCCCGCCGTCGCACCAACGCAAGATAACCGACGTCGACGTCACCGACATAACACGTCGATACGAAGCAGGTGATTCTCCCGCCGCCCTCGCGTGCAACTGCAACATCTACCCGGCCGGACAGGAGACGACGGTTTCGGATAGGGCACGCCCATCGTCTGGCCACCGGGACTTTTTCGTATCATCACCGAACCCGGGCGCCAGGAGCAAGAGCCGTGCGCGCCTTAATTCGATCGACGTAGGCAACGAACTGAGCGCGCCGACTATTGGACGCTGACGTCGTCGTACAAGGTGAACGTCGGGTTGGCCGCATTGTTGTCGTCGTGGCTGAGGAGACTGAGGGTGTAGCTATGACCGACTACAATGTTGGCGATTATCTGCTTCCAGCCGGCGCCGTTGGTGCACGTCTTGGGGAGCACCGTCGTGGTAGTGGCCGTGGTGTTGTCGTTCAGCGTGGCTGTTGCCCAGTCGCGACGCACCTTGTCGGGGCATGTCACCTGGTACCAGAACGACACCGTGGTGGAACCGCTCGGCGCAGTGAAGGTTTGCACGATCGTCGAGTCACCGTTGGTCGCCGCAGTGTCGCCACCACGGTCACTGTAAATGCCCCCGTGGGGCGTGGGCGAGGTGACTACGCCTTCGACGCCGCTCGGCGTCCAGCCGGACAGGCCGCCGGCCTCGAACCCACCGTTGACCACACCGCCGACTACCGGTGCGGTGACGGTGAGGGCGTACGAGGTGGTGTGCACGGGAGTGCCGGTGGCGCTGCCGGTGCCGGTGATGGTGAGCGGGTAGGTGCCGGGAGCCGTCGCGGCCGGAGTGATGGTGAGCGTGCTCGCGCCACCCGAGGTGACGCTCGCCGGGTTGAACGACCAACTGGCACCAGGGGGAAGCCCACCGGCGCTCAACGTCACCGTCTCCGGGTTGCCAACTGTTGTGGTATTGACGGTTGTCGTGGCCAGTGAGCCTTGGACGACCGAGCCCCCGGTCGGGGTAGCGCTGATCGTGAAGTTGTCGGCCACCGGTGCGGCACAGCCGGGAAATTTGAAGGAGTTGATGTGGGTGCTCCAGTTGAACGTTCCGCTCGACTTGAGGTACTCGGTGGAGAACCAGAAGGTGCAATCGTCGGCCGGGTCGATGTTCATCGTCGCATAGTCGCCCCAACGGGTGAGCGAGCCCGTTTGCGAGCCACCTCCCGCCTGGCTGATGGTCTCACCCTGGGTGAGCATGCCGGCCGCGTCGCCGGCAAGGCGACCGGAGAAGGCGATGCTGGGCAGGACCGTGCTGCTCGACAGTGAGTAGCCGACCCCTATGTTGCCGGCCTTGTCGAGTGCAGCCGACGGCATCCAGCGGTAGTTGGCGTCGATGGCGTAGGTGCCCTGCTGGAACACCGAGGGCGTGGGCGGAGTCGTGGTGCCGTCGAGGCGGATCTCATACCAACGCACACCGACACTGCTACCCGCCGTGACCGACTGAGACACGACGAGGGCCTGGTGGTCACCGAAGTTGCGGTAGGCGAAGCGGTTCATCAAGCGGTCCGCGAGGGAGTCGAGCTTGTTGGTGGTGCTCGGCTGCGGGATGCAGGTGCTGCCGCCGCAGGCGGGTGTGTAGCCGGACACGGCGAGTGTGCTCGGCCCGGTGAACGTGCTGCTGGCGGGATTGGCGAAGTCGACGTGGAAGTTCCAATATGCGAGCGTCGTGGCGGTCGCGCCTTGGCCGATGACCAGATTCGGTTGCCCGGCAGGTGGGCCCGTGGCGCTGTCGACGTCTGCCGGCAGCAGACCGCCGTAGACGTTGCTGGTGGCGTAGCACTGCTGGGTGGCCGCCTGGCCGGCGAGCATGCTGGCCCGGTCGATCGCGCAGACATTGGTCCCCAGGAAGGCGCTGCCCGCTGGGTTGAACATGTTGTAGGTGATGTAGTACGCATCCGGCCAGACGCCGACCTTGGGGTAGTCCGGGAAGTTCGCATACTGGAACGAGTATCGATTCCACGTTCCCCGGGCGTCACCCGTGGTAGAGACGGCAACGCATTCGTAAAAGGGGCCGCTCGAGGACCTGACGTTAGCGAACTGCGTCATCAGCCAACGGTCAGCGGCACGGTCGTAGCGGACAACGGCGTCACCGTCGTTCGTGGTCTCGCATGCCCCACCGAACCCGGTGAACACGGTGTTGGTGGCGGCGGGGCCGTAAAGGATGGCCCCGGACTTGTCCTGCACGGCAAAGCCGGTATTGACCACGGTGACGATCTGCGTCGGGCCGACCGCAGCATCGGTGTCGGGTGGAGCACTGTTGACAGAGAAGGTGGAGAAGCCCCTGCCCACAGTGTCGAAGCCGGCGCCGGTGATCGGCGCGGCCTGCACCGGGCCGGCGCTCTTGACCGGACCGCTCTGGGTGACCCGGTCAATTCCATCACCCTTGGGGTGGGGCAGGATAAAGGTACGAATATTTGCCTGCTTATCGCGGTCGCCGCCCTCGCCGCCCCCGGGCTGCACCGGCACAATATCGCGCAACGCCGGCGAGACGTCGTGCTGCAGCGACTTGAGCAGGGTGACGTCCTTGCCGCCGAGCACCTGGACGAGGCTGCCGCCGGCCGGGGCCGCGCCAGGGATCGTACGGTCCTGCGACGTGCAAGCCGCAACGACGGTGACCGCGGCGATAGCGACCGCCGCGAGTCGGAACGAGGTGGAGTTGAGGTGCATGGTGTGTCCCGTCGGCGTCAAGGGGGAATCAGACACGAACACTACTCTTCTCCACGACACCGCAGCTGCGATCGCGAATCTGTCCGTAGTGCCGGTCGATGCCGACGGCACCTTCTGTCTGGTACGACAAGGTCACAGTCAATCTCCTCGCCCATTTTGTGTGTAGCGCTCCTTCGCAGCGCGTACCTCGCTCGGCCAGGGCTTCGACCAATCGGTCGCAGGCGCAGGCTCGATACACGCCTTGCACCGGTCACTCATCCAGCTGCAGGGTCAAATCATCAATGTCACCGCACACGTCACTACGAGTGAGACGGCGATGCTGGTCAACCTCGGGCAGACCGACGGCTCGACGGGGGCACTCCGAGCCTCCGATCAATATCATGCAAGGATGCGCAGCGTGGGTGCAGCGATGATGCCCACCCGCCGAAACCCGGATCCTGCGAGAACGCAGAGGGTAGGACGTTCCTCGGGGTTTGAAAGAGGCGCGACGGACCACCCTAAATGAGCGGACACCCGAAATGTAGGGTGAACTGGGGAAACGTTGTAATTTTGGCAACAACCGGTGGGCGCAGAGGGACTCGAACCCCCGACCATTGCCTTGTAAGGGCAGTGCTCTACCAACTGAGCTATGCGCCCGCGAACGGAGAGCGAATCCTACTCCGGGTCGGCCGCGGACCGAACCGACATCCGCGGAATGCGTGGCATCGACAAGTACGGTTCGCCGCGATGGCACTGCGAACGCGTGACTCTGGTAGCGACGAAATACTTCGCCGCTACCTCGACGAAATCGGCGCATACCCGCTCCTCACCGCCGACGACGAACGCACGCTGGCGGCGCGTATCGCGAACGGCATCGCCGCAGATGCGGCGCTCGTCGACCCGAAACGACTCAGCCTGCGACGTCGCACGGAGCTGCAGTCGGCATCCACGGTCGGCGCGAATGCGCGACGCGCCTTTATCCAGAGCAACCTGCGTCTGGTCGTCAGCGTCGCCAAACGCTTCGAGGGGCGCGGCGTGTTGTTGCTCGATCTCATCCAAGAGGGCAACGTCGGATTGATGAAGGCCGTCGAGAAGTTCGATCACACCAAGGGCTTCAAGTTCAGTACCTACGCCACGTGGTGGATCCGTCAGGCGATCGGCCGCACAGTCAACGACACCTCCCGCACCATCCGCGTTCCGTCGCATGTCCGTGACCAGTACAGCCTGATCGATCACAGCACAGCCAAACTGTGGGACGAGCTCGATCGTCAGCCCACCAGCGAGGAAGTGTCGGCCGACACCGGCATCGGCGCCGAGCGCGTCGCCCTGGTTCGCCAGCACCGTCGCGACATCATGTCCTTGTCGAGCCCTCTCAGTAATGACAGCGACATGGTTCTCGGCGACACGGTCGAGGACCTCGATGCCATCGCTCCGTACGACTCAGCCGCAGCTGCCCTCGAGCGACAGTCGTTGCATGTGCAACTTGCGCGGCTCGACGAACGCGAGCGCGTGATCTTGTCGGCTCGATTCGGCATTGGTCTCGAGCCGCAGACACTCGCGGAATTGGGCGAGACCTTCGCTCTAACACGAGAGCGGATCCGCCAGATCGAGGCGCGGGCGCTCGGCAAGCTCCGCCATCCGAGCGTGACCCGGCTGTGGAGCGAGGGCCAACGTCGCACCGCCGTGGGTTAGCCGAAGCTACGTCGAGCAGTCAGCATGTGTTTAAGCAGCTCAGGAGTCGCTGCGGCAACGGGCGTGCGCTTCAGCGCAGGATCGCGCACCAACAATTCGCGCCCAAGCGCATCGAGCACGTCGGCACCCGCCTCTTGGCAGATGAGCACCCCGGCCGCGTAGTCCCACACCCCATGCGCATCGACGCTGCAATCGATGAAGCCATCGAGGGAACCGGACGCGACAAGACAAAGATCGAGCGCTACCGCACCGAGCGCGCGGAACTGGCGCCATCCGAGGTGTCGCGGTGGCAAACCGCTCAGCCCCACGAATGCGTCACCTAGGGCAATGCACGCCGACGCTGAAATTGGAAGCGTTCCGCACCACGCTCCACCACCACGTGTTGCCGTGTAGGTGACGCCGCTTGCCTGATTGCGTACCAGCCCGACGGCGGCGCCGCGCTCGTCTGCCAGGCAGAGCGACGTGGCGTACCACGGCACACCGTGGCTGGCGTTGGTGGAACCGTCGAGCGGGTCGACGATCACGATTGCATCACCGCCGCGCAGCGTGAGCCCACTCTCCTCGGACAGCACGCTGAGCCCCGCCTCGGCCAAGGCGTTCAAGACGATGCGGTCAGCAACCAGATCGGCCGCATACTGACCGTCGCGCAGGCCAGAGGGCCCCCAATCGCTGACCGCACGCAGGCCCTCACCCACCGCATCGGCGATCGACGCAAACAACGTGAGCACGTCTTGATACATCGACTGCAGGGTAGTGTCAGGGCACGGTTTGTTGAGTTGATTCGCTGCAGAAAGGTCCATGTTGGCTGTCATCGATGTTGCCGGTTTCATCGCCGATGTGAAGAGTCACGCCATCGACCATGGCTTCCACATACACGACGAGCGCCACTTTGTGGAGACATACTCGCTGCGCCAGTTGTGGGAGGTGGACCTGCACCCCGAGGAAGCCTGCAGTGGGCCGATCGATCTCCATCTCTCCCTCGAGGTCGATCCTCGGGCCCTTTTGGGGTTCGAGGATGAAGTCATGAAGATGGAAGATCCCGACGATCAGCCGCCGTCGGGCTTTGCGTTCCCGGTGCACTTCACGTGGACCCTGCCACCGCTCGTGCGCCCTCCGGATCTGCTCATCCTCGCCACCGAGCTCGCCGGTGTCGGCGGCATCGACCTTCCCGTCGAGGTGTCTGCTATCGACTCGTTCGCAAGCGTCACCGACGCTCCCGAGCGCAGCCTGTCGATCGTCGCCCGGCTTTCGATCGAGCTTGCCGATGTGTACGCCAGTCTCGACGAGCCGTTGTGTGCCACGCTCGACCGTTGCAAAGATGTCAGCCTGTTTCTTCTCGAACAAGCACCGACGTGGTTGGATGATCCCTGACTCATCGGTAAGACTCAAGGGCACGAGGAAAGGCAGCAACTATGCGTGTGCGAGAACTGATTGACATTCTGCGAGATCAGCCACCCGACGCCGAGGTGGAACTTGCTGTGGTCGCTCCAGTCGACGACGACAACGAAGACATCACGGTCGATCGCTATTCGGTCGAGGGTGTGCTTCCGTGGGAAGACGAAGGCGACGAGGGCGTGGTCATCTGGCTCGTCGGTGGCGAGGATGACGATGTGGATTCGTTCCTCGATGCAATCGAGCAGAACGAGGAATAGTCCAAGCGGCAGTCCCTCAAGGACTGAACGACGGGAGCCTCAGGCCTGGGCCACCAAACCGTGCTCGCGCACCACATCTCGCGCAACCACATCGGTGCCCGCCAACGCCTTGGCCTCAGAGGACTCGCTGGCCAACCACACCGCTGCCGCAGCAGGAATCTCGGGTGACTGACCCGTGGGATCGGCGCCGATACGAGCCGCGCGAGCGAGGCCGACTTCGGTGACGACATGGCCGGGATTGAGGTTGTACGCACGGATACCACGTGCTGCGAGTTCGGCATGGAGCACACCCGCCATGCGATGCGCTCCGCCCTTGGCAATGGCGTAGGCAAGACCCCAACCGCCCTGGCCGAAAGGCGCCCGTGGAGCGAGCAGGGCTGCGCCTGAGGTGAGGTGGATGATGACGCCGCTACCCCGTTCGAGCATGCCGTCGAGTACGGCCTGCACGAACAGCACCGGGGTAATTGCGTCGGCCGACACCACACGGTCGACAAGATCGATCGATGTGGCGATGACCGAGTCGTTGATGCCCGGCCCCTGATAGATCGCGTTGTTCACATAGACATCGACACGCCCGAACGCAGCAATGCTCGCCTGCGCGGCGGCCACAACGGATTCGCGGTCGGTGAGATCCATTGCAACGCACGCGCAGTGAACCCCACATGCCTCCACCGCTGCCGCGACCTCGGGTAGGCCACCCGTCAACATGGCGCCGGCGTCGGGATCGAAGCGTGTGGTTCCGGCGAATGCGACCGATGACGACGTCGTTGACCGAGCGGTGATGACCACGTCGTAGCCGGCATGGGCGAAGCCGATGGCGGTGGCTCTGCCGATGCCCCGACTTGATCCCGTGACTACTGCAACTGGTCGTTCACTCATCCGGCGAAAGCTAGCGCCCTGTGAAACAACTTTGGTGGGTCGCGTCCACCTTCTGACTGGTTGACTACGTATCCCGGTCGGGCGACACCATCGTTACGGGTCCGCGACGTCACGGATGCAGTTGATCGCGAGTCCCGCAGTCGCGGAGACGCGCTTGGGGAGCAGCGGGAGCAGCGGGAGCAGCGGGCGATCGATGATGGGGGTTTGGTCACTTCGCCCCCGTAACGGTGGCAACCTCACCGCACCCCGGCGAACCTTTGTGGTCAGCTCACTGCGCACAGCGCCAGCGGTCCGCGGCAGGGAGGTGCACTAGATTCAGACCTGCATGCAGTACTGGATTTTCAAGTCCGAACCGGAGTCGTTCGGCATCGACCATCTCAAACGTGCTCGCACCACGGTGTGGGACGGCGTACGCAACTATCAAGCACGCAACTATCTGCGCGCGGCCAAGGTGGATGATCTCGCCTTCTTCTATCACTCGAAGGTGCAACCGCCGGGCATCGCCGGGCTGTGTCGTATCACCGCTGCCGATGTGGTGGATCCCACGCAGTTCGATCCCGACTCGAAGTACTTCGATCCGAAAAGCACTCGCGCTGCACCGCGTTGGCAGACCGTGAGGGTGCGTTTCGTCGAGAAGTTCACGACCTATGTCTCCATCGACACCCTGCGCGACACGTTCGCCGAAGATGATCTGATGATCCTGCAAAAGGGCAGTCGCCTGTCGGTCACACCGGTGAATGCCAAAGAGGCCGCACGTATTCTGAAGATGGCCCGAGCGTGACCGGCACCATCCTCTTCGACGGGCAGGTCGTCATCGTCACCGGCGCAGCGCGAGGCATCGGCCGCGAGCACGCACTCCTCCTCGGGGCACGTGGTGCCACTGTGGTGGTGAACGATGTCTCGCAGACTCACGCCGATCGCACCGTGGCCGACATCGTTGCCGCGGGTGGCGCCGCAGTGGCATACATCGCGTCCGTGGCCGACCCTGGCGAAGCAGCCGCTCTCGTGAACCACACCGTTGAGCAGCACGGTCGGCTCGACGCACTGCTCAACAACGCGGGCAACGGTGGGCCCACCGGGGAGATCGACACCATCGACGATGAGCTGCTGCACAAGATCGTCGACTCGCATCTGCTCGGTTCGTTCTACGCCGCTCGTGCCGCGTGGCCGATCATGGTCGCCGCAGGCGGCGGGCGCATCGTGTTCACCTCGTCGGGAAGCTCGATGGGCGCCGCGGGCATGCCCGTGTACTCGATGGCCAAGGCCGGACTCTGGGGGTTGACCCGTGCGTTGGCGGTGGAGGGCGCGCCGCACAACATAATCGTCAACGCGATCCTGCCGATGGGCTACACACGCGCAGCGTCGCTGAACCCCAACGAAGACACGCGCCAATGGATGGAACACAACTTCCCGCCACACCTGTGTTCACCGGCAGCGGCCCTGTTGTGCCACCCGAGCGCACCGTGCACGGGTGAGCTCATCAGCACCGGGGGCGGGCGCGTCGCGCGCGTTGCCACCATGGGTGTGCCCGGACTCGATGCCGGCCCCGAATTGACCATCGAGACCGTGCGCGACCACTGGGCCGACGTTGTCGACATGCACGACCACAAACTCCTGATGATGGGACGCGACGAGCTCAGCTTCTATCGTGAGTTTTCGTGAACAGACACGAGTTCATCGACATGGCTCGCGAGAACATCGCCCATGTCGAGGCCGGCAATACCCCGTCGCAGGCCAATGGTGTGTATCGGGTTCCCGTCGAGAACTACCTCGATCCGACGCGCTGGCAGCGCGAGGTCGATCTCTTCCGTCGGCTGCCACTGATGCTCGCCCTCGGTGGCGAGTTGCGCGAGCCAGGCTCGTACAAGGCAATGACCGTGATGGAGACACCGATACTCATCACACGCGGTAGCGACGGAGCAATCAGTGCCTTCGTGAACAGTTGCAGCCACCGTGGCGCGGTGGTGGTGCCCAATGGTTCGGGCGTGGCGCGTCGCTTTGCGTGCCCGTATCACAACTGGACGTATAGCGGTTCCGGTGAATTGGTCGGCGTGACCGATCGCGAGTTCTTCGGCGATATCGACACGTCGTGTCTCGGCCTCACCCCACTCCCCTGCGCCGAGCGCGCCGGACTTGTGTTCGTGGTGATCACCCCGGGTGCAGCTCTCGACATCGATGCCCACCTGTGCGGGTACGACCAGTTGCTCGACTACTTCGGGTTCGGCGACTGGCATCTGATCTCGCAGAAGAGTATCGAAGGCCCGAACTGGAAGGTGGCCTACGACGGCTACCTCGACTTCTATCACTTGCCGTTCCTGCACCGGGCCACGTTCGGCACCGAGATCAGCAACAAGCCCATCTACCGTGCCTGGGGTCCGCATCAACGGATGACCTCACCCGATCCGAAGCTGCTTGCCCTGCGCGACGTACCCGAAGACGAATGGGATCTCGACCTGATGTGCAGCGGTGTGTGGACCATCTTCCCGCACATCTCCTTCGCGGGAAACCACAGTGGTGGGTTGGTCAGCCAACTCTTCCCCGGCGCGTCGCCAGGCACGTCGATCACGATCCAGAACTACTTCGTCGCCAAGGAACCCACCGAGCACCAACGCACCGAAGCCGAGCAACGAGCCGCCTTTTTCGAGATGGTCGTTCGCGAGGAGGATTACTACACGGGCATTCGTCAGCAGCGCGCCCTTGCCACCGGCGCGAAGACCGAGGTCCTCTTTGGGCGCAACGAGGGTGGCGGGCAGCTGTTCCACCAACTGCTCGACCAGTACCTCAGCGGGGGCACACCCAACGCCGGCTGATCACACACCGGTTGCGCTGATACACCCCCTTGGCACACTGTGGAGATGGGAAAGAACAGCCAAAAGCGTCGAGCGGCGCAACAACATCGCTCGATGCAACATCAGCGCTCGGACGGCGCGCCCAGCCAGTCCCGTACCCCACCGGCCCTCAGCGAAGCAGACATCGCCCAACTGATCACCGTCGGTGCCTACTTCGCCTACGGACGCGACGAACACAAGGCCTCTTTCGCCACAACCTCTGGCATCCTCGCCGACCTCGAAACCGCTGTAGGGCCTGAGTCCATTGCTCGGCCCAGCCGGCTCCTCGCCGAGCAGTTGCTGCGCGGCGTCGACGACCTCTGCGAAGCAGGGTGGCAGCCGGCCGACATCGCCCACGTCGTGAGACGCAACGGCACGGCGCGCTCCGGCCGGCTTGCGGTGGCCCTAGTCGCCCATCACGCACGCAGCACCGATGCGGTGCACCGGGCACCACACGCATGGCTGGCCCAACTCGACGATCTCGGGGTGTACGACACCGCGCGCAACGTCATCGTCGGTGGCCAGGACCACGTCGTCGACGGTTGGACCCGTTCAGAGAAGCTCGATCCGGACGAGATGTTCGCCATCGCGTTGCAGGTCCTCGGGGTCCTCATCACGGCCCCTCGGCAATCGGTGCTCATGCCAATACCCAGCACATGGGGCGCCAGCAACCGAGGAGTGATCCCCACCCCTCGCGCATTGACCGGCGAGATCGACGCCAAGGCGCTCAAGCTCATCCGCGCGCTGCTCGCCAAGGCCGAGGCCACCAACTTTGAGGCCGAGGCCGAGACGTTCACCGCCAAGGCACAAGAGATGATGACCCGCTATTCCATCGATGCGGCGGTGCTTGCCGCTGCGGCGATGGGGTCCGGCACCTCGCGCACGGCAGGTATCGAGTCGCGACGAGTCCATATCGAAAGCCCCTACGCCGACGAGAAGGCTGGCCTGCTCTCCGTCATCGCATCGGTCAACAGCGCCCGTTGCATCTGGGCGCCCACCATCGGCATCGCTACGGTGATGGGTTTTCCAGTCGATCTCCAACTCACCGACATGCTCTTCACGTCGCTACTCGTCCAGGCCACGCGGGCGTCCGCCGATGCGACCGCAGCAGATCCCCGTTTGCGGACGCCCTCGTTCCGCCGAGCGTTTCTCATTGCGTTCGCAGACCGCATCGGCGAGCGCCTCGAGACGACTCGCGAACACGCCTCCGCCGACGCTGAGCTGCAATACGGCACAGCACTCGTGCCGATTCTTGCGGACCGATCGGCTGCGGTCGACGTGGCATTCTCCGAGAGCTTTCCCAACGCCGTGACGGCACCGATCCGGCGGGTCAATGCAGCCGGTTGGCGCGCCGGTCGCGCGGCGGCCGATCGTGCCCATATCGGTGCGGGCGCCGCCATCACCGCCGGTTAGCCATCCATCGCAACGCCAGTCGGTCAGCCACCGTTGGGGATGAGGCTCCCGCCGACATCCCCCGCCGGCGAGCCTGGCGCGACGGTCGAGCCCTGCGTGTTCATTCCACTACCGGAACTGTTTGGAGGGCCGACGGGCGAGATTGTCGATGACGACGGCGATGACGGATTCGCCGCACTGGTTCCACAGGCTGACATCACGAACAATGCGACAGCGCCGCTCAGAAGAAGTGTGACAGGACGAACATGGTGGCGATACATGAACTGCCGTGTACCCATTTGCGGTCTCGTCGAGACGTCGTTCTACGGCAAAACTCACGAATTGGTGGTCGAACGAAGGTCGTCAACATTTACCGTATACATCGCGCCATCAGCGGGTAATTGAGCCCAGACATTCGCGGAGCTCGCTCCACGTGGCTGGTCCGTCGAGTGTCAGAGCCGTGCAAATCGGCGCGCCCCCAACCCCCATGAACTACCAAGGAGCTTCCTGATGACAATGTTGCATAGACCCGGAAACGGGGTCGATGAGCGTGCCTTTGATCGGCTGATCGAAGAGTCGCAAGACCTACACACCGATGCGATGACGGTTGCTCATGCAACCTTGCCTGACCTCAGC
>JAYUWK010000041.1:0-53752 GCA_043753895.1 Actinomycetota bacterium | reverse complement strand
CGGAATACCGTGTGGTTGGGGCCGCCCGCTTGGGCGGCCCCAACGCAGCACTCGACCCGACACATTGCCCAGTCGTTCGAATCGTTGATTGTCGAGGTTGTTCTTGCGTTACGCGCTACAACGTTTCACCCAATTCCTCATCGTCTTCTTCCTCGTCACATTCGGGGTGATGGTGTTCATGCGCATCGGGCTCAACAAGCCCGGCGACCCGGCGCGAACCATGCTCGGGGGAACCGTCAGCCAAGAACTCATCGACAGCACGACCGCGAAGTTCCATCTCGACAGCAACTATTTCGTGCAGTACTGGTTCTGGCTGAAGGGCATGCTCACGCTCGACTTCGGCTACTCGGCTCCCAACAACATGGCCGTGACTACCTACCTGAAGCCGCGAGTGCTCACCACGGTGTTCCTCGGGGTGTATTCGATCTTCTTCGCGCTGCTCATCGCCGTGCCGCTTGCCGTGTACCAGGCCTACAAGCGAGACCGCAACTTCGACAAGCTCAGCAGTTTCGCCACGTTCTTCTTCATCTCCGTGCCTGCCGTGGTGCTCGCACCGTTGCTCAAGTACGTGTTCATCGACTGGCTGGCGTGGTTCCCCCGGCTCAGCTCGAAGATCTATCCATGGGACGATCTCGCGGGTCACTTCAAGAACTTCTTCGTGCCGGTACTCGTGCTCACGATCCCACTCGCCGCAGTGTGGACCCGACTGTTACGAGCCGACATGGTGCAGACGTTGCAGAGCGACTTCATCACCCTCGCCAGCGCCAAGGGCGTACCGCCATCTCGGGTGCTCTGGGGACACGCACTGCGCAACTCGGTGTTTTCACTGGTCACCAGCGTTGGTTTCCAACTCGGCGGTCTCGTCGGTGGTGCACTCATCGTGGAGGCGTATTTCAATATGAAGGGCATGGGTTCACTGCTCGTGGTGGCCATCCTCTCGAGCGACCTCTTCACCGTGCAGGCCGTGTCGGCCATCTTGGTTGCCTGCGTCGTGCTGGTGAACCTGGGCGTTGACCTCAGCTATGCACTGATCGATCCCCGTATCCGCCACGCCCGAGCACTGAGCTAAGGAAGATCCCCCATGAGTGTCACCGCAGAGCTCATCTCTGGAGACGTCCTGCTTGCGACCAAGCCGCCCCGACGACGCAGGGTGCCCACGCTGGGCGTGCTGTTCGCGTTCACCTGGCTCATCACGCTCACCGTCTTCACGCTGTTTGCCGCCTACATCCCGTTCATCCGCGACTACGACACGCAGATCAAGGTCAACGGAAAGACCGGGCGATACAACCTCGGGCCTGGCTGGACGGCGTGGATGGGTACCGACGCAAGCTCCCACGATGTCTTCGCACGCAGTATCCACGGGGCGCGGGTCACGCTCATGATCGGCGTCTTGGCCACCATCATGGGTCTGGTGCTTGGCACCATCTTAGGGGTGCTCGCGGGCTACTTCGGCGGCAAGGTCGACCGCGTCGTCTCGATCATCGTCGACTGCCTCCTGGCGCTTCCTGCGCTGCTCCTGGCGCTGTTGCTGGTCTACCGGATGGACGACCTCAAGAACGTCTACACGTGGCTCGGCTGGCTCGACCGCAAGTGGGAGATCACGCTCACGCTCGGCATCTTGGCCACCGCACCACTCGCACGAATCGTGCGAGCACAGACCATGGGCCTACGTGAGCGCGAGTTCGTACTCGCGGCGCGAAGTCTCGGAGCAAAAGGCGGGCGGGTCATCCTGCGCGAGATCCTGCCGAACCTCGTTCCCGCGATGGTCACCGTGGCCATCACCGGTCTGGGCATTCTCATCGCCGCCGAGGGTGCGCTGGCATTCTTGGGTCTGGGCGTCGAGCGTCCAGTCACCTGGGGCAAAATGATCATCGATGGCCGGGCCGATCTCAAACGAGCGTGGTGGGCAACTGTCTTCCCGGCTTCGTTCCTGTTCCTGACCGTGGTCTCGTTCAACATGCTCGGCGACCGGCTGGCCCGGCGCTTCGACATTCGTGAGGCAGCAATATGAGCAACGTCAGTCAGGCCTCGAGTCGCGACATCGGTGGCCCACTCCTCGAACTCACCGATGTCAAGACCCACTTTCGCACGCGGCGCGGCCTGGTCCGCGCGGTCGATGGCGTGAGCTTCACCCTCGAGCGAGGCAAGTCGTTGGGCATTGTCGGCGAAAGCGGTTCCGGCAAGACCATCTTGTCGCGTTCCATCATGGGTCTTCTGCCCACGAAGGGCACCGAGCGACACGGCTCGATCCGCTTTCAGGGCAACGAGATCGGCAACCTCAACCGCAAGCAGATGCGTCATATCTGGGGCAAGGAAATGGCGATGATCTTCCAAGATCCCATGACTTCGCTCAACCCGTTGATGAAGATCGGCAGGCAGATCACCGAACCACTGCAGATTCATCTGGGCATGGACAAAGACAACGCCTGGGCCACGGCCGAACGACTCCTGCAGGACGTGCGTATTCCTGAAGGCGCGCGGCGCTTGCATCAATACCCCCACGAATTGTCCGGCGGCATGCGTCAACGAGTCATGATCGCCATCGCCATGGCCTGCGGTCCCACGATGCTGTTCGCTGACGAACCCACCACGGCGCTCGACGTCACCGTGCAGGCCCAGATTCTCGACCTGCTCAACGACCAGCGCAAGGAACGCAATATGTCGTTGATCCTGGTGACCCACGACCTCGGCGTGGTCGCCGGCCATACCGATGAGATCGCGGTCATGTACGGCGGCAAGCTCGTCGAGAAGGCACCGACCCGTGTGCTGTTCGCCGACATGAAGATGCCCTATACCGAAGCGCTCATGCAGAGCATTCCCAAGATCGATGACCCCAGCCATACCCGACTCCTCGCGATCGGCGGGCGCCCGCCCGATCTGGTCAACCCTCCTGTCGGATGCCGTTTCGCACCGCGCTGCCTGTATGCCCGCGACCAATGCCTGACCGAGGAGCCACCGCTGCGCGCCACCGACAACCCTGAGCACACGTACGCCTGCTGGTACCCGGTTGGCTCGCCCGAGTACCACGAAGCCAAGGCGCGTCTCGGACAGACGCCCGTCACCGTGGGCGGACTCGACTGATGGCGGGCACAGGCAAAGCGCATCTGCGCACCGAAGAGGCACTGCTGCGGGTCGAGGATCTCGTCGTCCGGTTCCCAGTCGGGCGAACCGGGCTGTTCGTCAACGCCGTCAGCGGCATCAGCCTCGATGTCCTCAAAGGCGAGACGCTCGGTCTCGTCGGTGAATCCGGCTGCGGCAAGAGCACTACCGGGCGAGCCATCATGCAACTCCCCCGACCCACCAGCGGCTCGGTCCTGTTCGAGGGTCGCGAACTCACCAGCATGACCGGCGACATGATGCGCGAAGCGCGCACGCGCATGCAGATGATCTTCCAAGACCCGATTTCGTCGCTCAACCCGCGCCGCAAGGTCCGCGACATCGTGATGGAGCCGCTCAACATCTGGAAGCGTGGCACAGATGCCGAGCGCAACTCCCGCGTCGATCAAGTGCTCGAAGAGGTGGGCATCGACCCGCAGCGCGCTGCAGAGAGCCAACCTCATCAGTTCAGCGGCGGGCAGTGCCAACGCATCAGCATCGCCCGTTCGCTGGTACTCAGCCCGTCGCTCATCATCTGCGACGAACCGGTGTCGGCGCTCGACGTGAGCGTGCAGGCCCAGGTGCTGAATCTGCTCGAGGACCTCAAGCAGCAATACGGACTTACGCTCATCTTCATCGCCCACGACCTCGCCGTGGTGAAGAACATCAGCGACAGGGTCGCAGTGATGTATCTCGGCAAGATATGCGAGGTGGCCCGATCCGACGATCTCTATCGTGAGCCGGCGCATCACTACACGAACGTGCTGCTCAATTCCATTCCGGTTCCTGATCCCGAAATCGCAGTGCAGCGCACAGCGATCGAGGGCGAGATCCCCTCGCCGGTGTTCCCACCGCCGGGTTGCCGCTTTCATACGCGCTGCCCTGGGATGCAAGAGCGGTGCCAGATCGAAGAGCCACAGTTGCGCGAGATCAACACAGGCCACTTCGTTGCCTGCCACTATCCGGTGCACGGCGGCGAGGCGCCGGTGACGATCCGCATCTCGTCGGAGTGACGGCTTTTCGCGCACCTGTCAGGTGTTGTTGAACGTCGGAGGCCGTTTCTCGATGAAGGCCAGCATTGCCTCGCGAAAGTCGCCGGTCTGACCGAGCATGATCTGCTGGCGGTTCTCGATGTCGATCGCTGCCTGCATCCCCGGAATCTCGAGCGCGGTCCACATGCCCTCCTTGGTGAGGGCTATCCCCATCGGGGTGTTCAGCATGATCTGCTCCGCCTTCGTATACGCAGCAGCGAGCAGTGCGTCGTCATCGTGGATCTCGACCACGAGGCCGATGCGGTAGGCCTCGTCGCTGGCAAAGACGCGACCGGTGAGCATCAGTTCCTGCGCTCTCGCCGCGCCGACGATGCGCGGCAATAGCCAACTGGTGCCGATGTCGCACGCCGAGAGCCCGATACGGATGAACGCTGCGTTGAACTTGGCCGACTGCGCAGCCAGTCGCACATCAGACCCGAGCACGAGCGCCAGTCCCCCGCCCGATGCTGCGCCGTTCACAGCGGCAATAATGGGCTGGGGCATGGACCGCATATGCGGGATCAGACCGGCGATGTGCTTTTGGACCGCGAAGCCTGCCTGGATGGTGCCGAGGCCAGCGGTATGGGGCGCCCTGCCATAGCCACCGAGGTCGAGCCCTGCGCAAAAGCCTCGGCCCGCGCCCGTGAGCACGATGACGCGAACCGAAGGGTCGACGGCCAATTCGTCGAGTGACCGATGCAAAGTCTCGACCAGCTCGGTGGTCATCGCATTGAGTTTGTCCGGACGGTTCAGCGTGATCTGGGCAATGCCCTCGCGCGGTCGGGTGATGTCGATGACGGCCATGCGTACATCGTGACGCATCACCGCCCTACGTCCGTCTACCGAGCGCGCATCGGCACTAATGTGCGAGCGTGACGTCCGCACAGCTCGCGCCCGTGGTCGACATGAGGGCAACGTTGTCGGTGTACCGCTACGGCCACAACGATCCAACGACGCGACTCGACGCCACAACATTCTGGCGTGCCACCATCACGCCGAACGGGCCCGGGACGCTGCATCTGCGATGGTCGAGCGGGCAGATCGAGGCCGAGGCGTGGGGCGATGGTGCCCGCTGGTTGCTCGACGGTGTCTCCGACCTCGTCGGTGCGCACGACACACCGTTCACGTGTACCGAGGGCACCCATCCAGTCGTCGTGCGCGCCGCCCGAAATCATGCAGGGTTGCGCATCGGCGCCAGCCGAAGCCTGTACCACGAGCTACTCCCCAACGTGCTCGGACAACGGGTGACGGCGCGAGAAGCGATCGGCCAATGGCACCGGCTCTGCATCCAGCTCGGAGAACCCGCTCCCGGTCCACATCCCGATCTACGCCTTCCACCCGCGCCCGAGCGGCTTCGGTCTCAACCTGCATGGTGGTTCCATCCGCTCGGCATCGAAACCAAACGCGCCGAGGCTCTGCGCACGGTGGCACGTCACGCCCAACGGATCGAGGAGTGGGCTGCGCTCGCTCCGGTGCAGGCCGCACAGAAGCTCCACCTGCTCCGCGGTATCGGGCCGTGGACCATCGGATCAGCACTCGGCCCGGCGCTCGGCGACCCCGATGCGGTGCCGGTCGGCGACTACCACATCCCGAACATGGTCTCGTGGGCACTGGCCCGACGTGCACGTGGCAACGACGAGCAGATGCTGCAACTCCTTGCGCCCTTCGCCGGTGAGCGCGGGAAGGTGATTCGCTTACTGGGCATGGACGGACATGCCGCCCCGAAGTTCGGTCCGCGCCAGCGTATTCAGCCCATGTACCGACGGTGATCCGCCACGAATCCCGACGTAGAGCGTGTTAGCTTCGATCCGCTCGCGCGCCGGGCTCTGCCGCCATGACTGACACCATCGATTCGACGACCAACCCGACTTCCATCGAACCGCTCGATCACGATGCTCCGTCGGCCAGCAGCAGGCAATGGGCCAAGCTCGTGCGGCGCGCATCGGTGGCGTACGTGCTCAGCAGGCTGTGTGTGGCGGCAGGTGCTGCCGTCGTCGCCGCTCAGCGCGTCGTGCAAGACCGCACGGACGGTATTCCTCGGCCCCACAACGCCGTACGCGACATCATCGACGTGCTCACGTCGTGGGACGGCAAGTGGTATTTAGCCATCGTGCGCGACAGCTACCCGTCGCATATTCCACCTCATATCACGTGGGACGACTATCAGGCCCGCACGGCTTTCTTTCCGATCTATCCCGACCTCGTTCGTTGGCTCGACAGAGTGCTGCCGGGCGGCGATGTGTTCGCCGGGCTGTTCCTCAACTTCGTGATGGGCGCAATCGCGGTCTATCTGGTCGGAGCACTTGCACGCGCGCTGTTCGACGAGCGCGTGGGTTACCGAGCGATGCTGCTGATGGCGTTTTTCCCCGGCAGCTTTGTGTTGTCGTTCGCGTATAGCGAGGCCACGTTGCTGGTGTTCGCAGCCGGGTGCCTGCTGTGCATCCAGCGTCGTCAGTGGCTAGCCGCTGGGGTACTCGCCTCGCTCGCGGCCGCCACCCGCCCCAACGGCATTGCGCTCATCGCCGCATGCATGGTTGCGGCGATGTTGGCCATTCGCGAGCGGCGGGAGTGGCGTTCGCTCATTGCGCCAGCGCTCGCGCCTGTGGGGTTCATCATCTTCCATCTCTTCTTGTGGCGACGCACCGGCGAGAAGCTCGCCTGGTTCAGAACGCAAAGCGAGGCGTGGCACGAGGGCACCAGCTTCGGCCTCACCGCGCTCAAGAACACGATGCACGCAATTGAACGACCACTCGCATCACCCACCGACATCATCACCGCCGTCGCGTTCCTCACCACGCTTGTCCTCATCTACATGGCGTACAAAAAGCGACTCCCGTGGCCGATGGTCACCTACACAGCAGTCGTACTGCTACTCATGCTTGCGCCCAGCACCGTGACAGCACGCCCCCGATTCCTGTTCACAGCGTTTCCTTTGTTCATCTCAGCGGCGGCATGGATCCGCGATCTCGAGATCGCCCACGAACACAGCAGCGAAGAACTCTCCAGCGGGCACGAACTGTGGACCGTTGTCCTTGCACTCTCTGCGGCCGGCTTGGTCACTTTGACCGCCCTCTACGGGGTTTTCGGCGCCATACCTTGAGTCGGATGGCCAGGGTTCTGAGGCGGGGGTCGCACCTAGGGGGTCCGTGCTCGACGGCCACTCATGGAGGCCCAGGCATCGGCTGCTGCCCAGCGGGTGACGAGGATCATTGATTCTGCAACAATCTTGCCTGACATCTTCGAAGTACCGAATTCACGGTCGATGAAGGTGATCGGTTGCTCGACAACGGTGTAGCCGTTGCGTACGAGACGTCGCACCAACTCGGTGAGAAATGCGTAACCCTCGGCAGAGGTACTGGTGGGATCGATGGCGCGTAGCGCGCTCGCCCGGTAGGCGCGGTATCCGGAGGTGCAGTCGTGGATATGTAATCGCAAAACGCCACTGGTGTAGCGGTTGCCCCAGCGTGAAAGCAGGCGCCGATGCACTGGCCAATTCATGGTGCCGCCACCCGGGACGTAGCGCGAGCCCACCACGGCATCTGCACCCAGCTCGATGCGCTTCACCATCAGACCGAGTACCCCGGGATCATGGGAGAAGTCGCAGTCCATCGACACCACGATGTCGAAGTCGCTGGCAAGCACTTCGGTGAAGCCATGGCGATAGGCGCTCCCGAGGCCCTGTTTGGCCGCCCGGTGAAGCACCGTGATGTTGCCGAGCTCGAGCGCGGTCGCCTCGGCAAGGTCGCCCGTGCCGTCGGGGCTGTTGTCGTCGACCACGAGGATGTGCGCGTCGGGTAGCGCCGCTCGCACGGCACCCAGGAATCGGACAATGTTGTCCGCTTCCTGATATGTGGGGACCACGACAACCGTTTGCACGGTGCGTCACGCTAGCGCCACCGCATCCTGTCCCACCGAAATCCCGTGTTAGATTGCCGCCGCGGGTACCGGTTGGCTCCCTGTGACTATGAGCGCCTCGTCTTCTGACTTCCTCGATCGACTCCGGCGCTCACGCACTTGGATGCACGTCAGCATTCTGGCAATGCTTGCGTATGTCCCTGCGCTCACGGCTGCGCCTGGCAAGATGCCCGCTGACACGAAGCTCTATCTCTATCTCAATCCGGCGCGGCTCACATCCGATGCTCCGTACTCATGGGACAGCCGCCAATTCGCCGGATGGGTTCCGCATCAGACGCTGAGCTATCTCTGGCCGTCGGGTCCGTGGTACTCCGTTTGCAGTGCGCTCGGCGTGCCCGACTGGATCGCACAGCGGCTGTGGTTGGGCACCTTGCTTTTCGTCGCCGGTTTGGGAGCGAGGTGGGCGGCGAAGCATCTCGGAATTCCGGCGACCGGTGCACTCATCGCGGCCATTCTGTACCAGCTCTCACCGTACGTTCTTCCCTACGTGTCGCGGACGTCGGCAATGCTGCTGCCCTGGGCAGGTCTCGGCTGGCTGATCGGTCTCACCATCCGCGCGGCCACACGTAGCACCTGGCGAGATGTCGGTCTGTTCGGTCTGGTGATGCTCACCGTTTCCGCTCCGAACGCCACTGCGATCATGATGATCGCTCCCGGACCCGTCTTGTGGTTGCTCAACGCAGCGTGGGGCCGGGTCATCACGTGGCGACGTGCGCTCGGGGTGGCCGCCAAACTCGGAGCTATCAGCTTGGGCGTCTCTGCCTGGTGGATCGCGATGCTGTCGGTGCAAGGTCGCTTCGGTGCCGACGTGCTCGGGTATTCCGAAACCCTGCAGGCAGTGTCCTACACGTCGTCGAGCGGCGAGGTGCTCCGCGGAATGGGCTACTGGCTGTTCTACATCCGCGACCCCATCGGGTTTGCCACGACGGCGTCATTCAGATACATGCACTCCGGGCGCCTCATCGCCGTCTCGTTCGCATTGCTTCTCGTGTGCTTACTCGGGTTGGTGGTCACTCGATGGGCAAGCCGTCGCTACGCGGCGTTGCTCGTGTTCGCTGGCGTCGTCCTCGCGGTCGGTGTGCATCCGATCAGCAACGCATCGCCCCTGATGTCTCCACTTGCCAACAACTCGCGCTCGGCATTGGCGCTCGCGATGCGAAGCAGCACGCGCGCACTTCCGCTCAGCACACTCGGACTGGCACTCGGTGCCGGCGCGCTCGTGGTGGCCATTGGGCGTACACGTTGGCGCATGCGCGCGATTGCGCCATTGCTGGTTGGCTCGCTCGCAATCTTGAATCTGCCTGCGCTGTTCACTGGAGGCTTCGTCGATGCGAACTTGAAGCGTGACGAGCAGCCACCAGCTGCATGGACACAGGCCGCGAACGCGCTCGACGCCACTCCGGTGGAGCACCGCGTCATGCAGCTACCTGGTAACGAGTTCGGCGCATTTCGGTGGGGATACACCGTCGATCCGCCGCTGCCCGGTCTGACGAAGAAGCCGTTCATCTCTCGCGATCTCCTCCCACTTGGCACCCCCGGAGCGATGGACACCATCTATTCGCTCGACGATCGATTTCAGGAAGGTACGGCTGAGCTGGCCTCGGTAGCGCCGATTGCGCGATTGTTCGCGACCGACACCATCTGGCTCCCTGGCGACATGGCGTTCGAGCGGTTCCGTTCGCCACGGCCCGAGGCGATCAGTCAGCTCTTCAGCTCCCCGACTTCGCAACTCGGACCCGTGGTCACCTACGGAGCACCCACGGTCAACACGCCAACCGTGCCAATGATCGACGAACAGTCGATCAGCGACGCGGCCATCGGCACGCCAATTGCGCCGGTTGCGTTGACGCCCGTCGTCGATCCACTGCCGATCATCCGGATCAAGCAGGGCACTGTCGCTGTCGCTGGCAGCGGTGACGGCCTGGTCGACGCCGCTGCTGTCGGGCTGATCGACGGCACCGAGCTGATTCGATACACCGCCGATCTCCCGGCGACAACTGGCGGCCGTGACGCCCTCGCTCGAGCCGATCGGGTCATCCTCACCGACAGCAACCGCGACCGCGCTCATCAGTGGAGAGGGTCGCAGGATGCCACCGGTTTCACCGAGGATGGCACGCCGAACGGGGGCGTGCTGAGGTTCGACAGCGCTGATCAGCGGCTACCGATCTTTGCGAACGAAACAACAGCTGACATGACCATTGCCGAGCAGCGCGGGCAGGTCCACGCCGCTGCCAGTGCCTATGGTGAGCCGTTTGCCTACCGGCCGGAGGATCGCGCCGTGATGGCCGTCGATGGCAAGCTGAACACTGCTTGGCTCGTCGCCGACCACTCCGATCCCATCGGCGAATTCCTTCGACTGACGGTGGATCACGAAGTGCAATCGATCTCGTTGGTGCAACCACAGGACCTTCGAAACCGCTGGATCACACACATCAGCATTGCCGACGCATCGGGCTCGTACCCGGTGGAACTCGGTGCGGCTTCGCGAGCACCGGGTGGCCAAACAATCGTGCTGCGCGAACCCTCGAGCGTCGTGACGATCACCATTGCCGGCACGGACCATGCTGCCTTGCACCAGGGCGAAGGGCTCGACGGTGTCGGTTTCGCGGAGGTAATCGCAGCGAAGAGCAGTACCGAGGAAGTTGTCAGGGTGCCGAGCAACGTCCTCCCAAGAGTCGGGAACGAACAGCCCCTCGACATCGCGCTCACGCGCCTTCGCACCCGTCCGACGAACAGATTTCGCAGCGATCCCGAGCCATCTCTTGCCCGCTCATTCGTGCTCGGCTCCGGGCGAACGTTCACGCCCTCGGTCGCTGCCCGCATCGACCAGCGCGCCGACGACTCAACACTGGCGAGGCTATTCGGCTGGAGCGGCACCGTCTCCAACCGTCGACTCACTGGCGTGCCAGCAATGGGCGGCTGGGCCGCAACCGACGGCAACGCCGATACGTCGTGGGTGTCGCCGTTCGATCACGCCATCGGGAGCACCCTCACGGTGCCGTTGGCTGCGGCGCAGACCACGACATCGCTCACGCTGCGCCAGCCCGTCTCCGAGCAACTCGCCACGATCACCGAGGTCGAGGTTCGTAGCGACTCGAGCGCGACCACGGTGCCCGTGCCCACCCCCGACGCCGATGGCGTCAGCACACTGGTCTTTCCGGGCGTTGCGGGACACGTGCTCACCATCACGGTCACCGCAACGAACGACGCCAGCACGATCGACCGTCGCTACGGGCTACCCGTTCGATTGCCGGTGGGTGTCGCCGAACTGTCCGGTGCGGGCATCGTGGCGGCATCGTTACCGAGCACGCTCGACACCGGCTGCGTGAACGATCTGCTCACGGTCGACGGCAATGCGCTTGCGGTTCGCCTCAGCGGATCCACGAGCGATCTCTTCACCGACCACGACGCGACCGTCTCCCTCTGCGATGCACCCACGCTGCAACTCAGCGCCACTGAGCACATACTGCGCAGCGTTGCCGGACTCGAGACGGGCATCGACATCAACCGCGTCGTGGTGCGCAGCGCAGCGCCGACGGCCGTCGAACGTACTCAGCGTTTGACATCGAAAGCAACTGTTGTCAGCACAGGGCGCTCGAGTCGTTCGGTGCACGTCGACGCCTGCCCGAGCGGTTGCTGGCTGGTGTTTGGCGAGGGTTTCAACATCGGCTGGACCGCCGACGCCGACGGCGCATCGCTGGGCCGACAGCAACCCGTTGACGGTGGCTTCAATGGCTGGTACCTGCCGCCGAGCACACAGGGACGCGACGTTCAGCTCACCTGGCAGGGCCAGAGCACGCTGAACAAGGGTCTGCTCATCACTGCACTGAGTCTGCTCGCATGTCTCGGGCTGATCTGGTTCGATCGCAAACGCCGTGACCCCATCGAATTCGCGCCACCGCTGCTCGCCCACTTGTGGGGTCCGCCCACGATCGGTCCCCTGCGTTCGATTCGCAGTGCAGGGCTCACGTCCATCGCGGCTGCGACTATTCTCGGCGGTCTGGTCATCGCTCCGCTGTGGGGTGTCATCTGCGGCACCATTGCACTCGTGTGCGTTGGTGCGCTGCGAAGGCCGCACCTCCTCGGAGTCGTTGCGATCGGGATGGTGATCTACATCGGCTGGGCGATGGTGTATCGCGTGTGGAGGCTGCATCCTTTTGAGAATGCTGGCTGGCCCCTGGTCTTCGGCGATCTGCATCGCCTTGGTATGGCCGTTGTGGTGCTGCTCGTTGCGGGCGTTTGCGTGGGCGGTAGCGCGGGCCATAGAGCCGGCAGCTAACCTTCGCTGTTGTGTCTGCGCCACCTCGCTCCTGCCTCACTGCCGTTGTGCCCTGCTACAACGAGCAGGCCACAATTTTGACGCTGCTCGATCGCGTCTGCGAATCACCGTGGATCCACGAGGTGATCGTGGTCGACGACGGGTCGACCGACGCCACACGGGACTTGCTCAGCACCGTTACCAATCCACTCGTGCGAGTGATCCTGCAGCCATACAACCAAGGCAAGGGCGCCGCGCTACGCACAGGGTTTGCGGCCGCGACCGGCGAGTACGTCGTCGTTCAGGACGCCGACCTCGAGTACGACCCCGGCGAGTACGGACATCTCATCGAACCGCTCGAGGGCGGCATGGCCGATGTGGTCTACGGCTCGCGCTTTCTCGGCGGGCGCCCCCATCGCGTGCTCTACTTCTGGCATTCGTTGGGCAATCGTATGCTCACGCTGCTGTCGAACATGTTCACCGACCTCAACCTGAGCGACATGGAGACCTGTTACAAAGCGTTCCGACGCGAGGTCATCCAGTCGATCGAGATTGAGGAAGACCGCTTCGGATTCGAGCCCGAGGTCACGGCCAAACTGGCACGGGGCAAATGGCAGATCTACGAGGTCGGTATCTCCTACGCAGGGCGAACCTACGCCGAGGGCAAGAAGATCGGCTGGCGCGACGGCGTGCGCGCAGTGGTGTGCATAGTGCGATACTCGGCGCTGCGTGAACGGTTGAAGCGGCGACGTTGAAACGGATACGAGTGGCCTGCGCGACTAGACTGAGCGCTTCGTCATGGCTGTTCAATCCTCACGGGGTCTCGTGCGCCCCTTCGCACAACACTTACTCCGCGTCGACCTCCCCGGACTCAGTGCCCTCCAGCGCGACGAGGTATCCGACTTCGCCGTACAGCGCGTCGACGAGTTGCCCAGTGTGTTGCGGATCGGCGTGCACCTGATCGCTGCACCGATGCGCGTCATGGTCAGCGCCCCCGGTTCCGACCGACTGATCGCATGGTTGATCCGGCATCCCCTGCCGTTGCTCGGCGAATACGTACGAATGATCCGTTCGCTTGCGTACACCTACATCTGGGAGCGCTGGCCGCACACCCTGCCCGACGGTTCAGCATCACGATGACCACATCTGCGACCACACCGATCCATGTCCCTGCCACTGAGGCCCGCTACGACGCCGAGATCCTCATCATCGGCTCGGGTGCTGGTGGAGCGACCACCGCTGCGCTATTGGCCGAGGCAGGGTTCGATGTGCTCGTTGTCGAGGAGGGCGACTGGATCGACCAAGGCAGTTTGGTTCCGTTCTCACTCGAGCAGATGGACCGCCAGTACCGTTCCGGAGGCGTCACCGTCGCGCTCGGCCTTCCCTCAATTGCATATACCGAAGGACGATGCGCTGGCGGCGGCACCGAGGTGAACAGCGGCCTCTACCGCCGACCACCTGCGGAGTTGCTCGAACGGTGGCGCAGTCAATACCACATCCGCGATCTGGATCCCGACGAGATGTACACCATCGCGAACGAGATCGAGTCGGCGATCAACGTCACGACGGTGCCCGGATCAGTCTCGGCGCCGAGTGCTGTACTGCAACGGGGAGCAGATGCGCTCGCGTGGCAGAACAGCGAGAGCCCACGCTGGATGACATACCCACCGGGTGGGGCGGCGTCGAGCGGACAACGCCAGAGCATGACCCGCACGTACCTGCCGCGCGCGCAACGAGCCGGGGCGCGCCTGCTCACCCAATGTCGTGTTCGCAGGCTGTCGATCTCGGGCACCAGCGCCAGCGACGCCGAAGTCGTGCTCGCAAACGGCTCGCCCGGGCGGATCCGCTTCCGACACGTCTTTGTCTGTGGCGGGGCCATCCATACACCTGCGCTGCTCCAACGCAGCGGTCTACGTGAGCGCATCGGCGACACACTCGCGGTGCATCCCACGGTGAAGCTGGCCGCCAGATTCGCCGAGCCGATCAACGTGCCGGACGACGTTCCCGTGCATCAGGTCAAAGAGTTCGCGCCAGAGATTTCCTTCGGCGGCTCGGCGAGTCATCCCGGTCTGGTCGCACTCGCACTGGCCGACAACTGGCCCGACTTCAGCCACGCACTGCACGAGTGGGAACGCGTCTGCGTGTACTACGCAGCGATAACCAGCGAGGGCAAAGGCCGAGTGAAGGCGATTCCCGGGCTACGCGACCCACTGGTGACGTACAACCTCACCGCTCGCGACAGGCAGTTGCTGCGCAGCGGGCTGAGCCGGCTCACGCTGTTGATGCTCGCCGCAGGCGCCGACGAGGTCTACCCCAGCTACCACAACGCTCCAGTGGTACGCAGTCGTGCTGATATCGCTTTGCTGCAACGCTCGTTCGCGACCACCAAGGCCACAGTGATGACGGTGCATCTGTGCTCCACGGTGCCGATCGGCGAGCACCCGCGCTGCGCCGCCGGTAGCTTCGGACAGGTGCGTGGCATGCGAAACGTGTGGGTCAACGATGCGTCCATGTTGCCCGACGCCCCAGGGGTGAACCCGCAAGGCTCAGTGATGGCGTTTGCCATCAGGAACGCGCGACGCTTCATCGAAACGGAACGTCCTCATGGATGATCTCACGCTCCCTGCCGCAACGGTGATCACTGGGGCAGCCGGCTGGCTCGGGAGAGCACTCGTGCAGCATCTCGCTACCGACCTCGGCCAACACACGCGCGATGGCCAGGTCCGCGCGCTGGTGCTGGATCAAGCCGAAGCCGACGCCGTGTTCGCCGTCAGCGATCGGGTCGAGACGATCATCGGTTCCGTCACTGACACCGATTCGCTCACTCGTCTCCTGGCCGGCCTTCCTGCCGACACCGATGTCATCCATACCGCAGGCATCATCCACCCTGCCAAGGTCAGCGACTTCTTTGCGGTCAACGCACGCGGTGCGGCCAACGTTGCAGCCGCAGTGCAGCGCGCCGGGCTGCGGCGCATGGTGCACGTATCGTCCAACTCGCCGTTCGGTACAAACGCATCTGACGAGGACACCTTTCGCGCCCACGAGCCGTACAACCCGTATCTCGGCTACGGCGAGTCGAAGATGCAGGGTGAACTCGCGGTGCTCGAACAGGTTCATGCAGGCCTCGACGCCGTCATCGTCCGTCCACCATGGTTCTACGGTCCTCTCCAACCACTGCGACAGACGACCTTCTTCCGCCTCGTACGCGGTGGACGATTCCCGAAGTTCGGCGCCGGAACACAACGTCGCTCGATGGTCTACGTCGACAACCTCGTCGATGGCATCGTGCGCGCGGAGCTCACGCCCGGACCCGCTGGGCGCGCCTACTGGATTGCCGACGAACGCCCTTACACGGTGAACGAGATCATCGAGACCGTCGGCCGTGCTCTCACCGACGAGGGCTACGAGGTCAAGCCAGGTGCGATGAAGTTGCCGGTCATCGCCGGGCGGGTTGCCGAGAAGGCCGACCGCATCATCCAGTCCACTGGTCGGTACCAACAGCAACTCCACGTGATGGGCGAGATGGCGCACTCCATTGCCTGCGACATCAGCGCTGCGCAGACCGAACTCGGATACCGGCCCAAGGTTGCGCTGTACGAGGGCATGCGCCGCAGTATTCAGTGGTGCCGACGCGAAGGCCTGCAGCTGTGACGGCCGCACTGGTGACGGGTGGCAGTGGCTACTTCGGTGCGCTCCTCGCGGCACAGTTGCGCGCCGCCGGCCAGCAGGTGCGCATCTTCGATCTCAACACGCCTGACGCGGCACATGACCTCGACTTCGTGCAGGCTGACATTCGCGATGCGGCCGCGGTACGCGCCGCTGTCGAGGGCATCGATGTGGTGTATCACAACGTCGCTCAGGTACCCCTCGCCAAAGACGAACACCTGCTGCGCACAGTCAACGTCGACGGCACGCGCATTTTGCTCGCCGCGTGTACAGATGCTGGCGTCGCCAAGGTGGTGCACACGTCATCGAGCGCGGTGTTCGGCGTTCCCGAATCCAATCCAGTGCTTCCGTCCACCGTGCCGTCGCCACGCGAGGCCTACGGCGATGCCAAACTCGCCGCCGAGTGGGCATGCCTCAACGCAGCAGCCCACGGTCTCGACGTGAGCATTGTGCGGCCTCGCACGATCTTGGGACATGGCCGGCTCGGCATCTTCGGCATCTTGTTCGATTGGATCGCCGATGGGGCCGATGTATTCGTACTCGGAAACGGCTCGAACCGCTATCAATTCGTACACGCCGACGACCTCGCCGATGTCTGCATCCGCGCCGGAGCCACCAGCGGGCCGGCCATCTTCAACGCCGGAACCGATCGCTTCGGGACCATGCGCGAGACCCTCGAGGCCGTGTGTCTGCATGCCGGAACTGGGTCGCAGGTGCGTTCGCTCCCCGCTCGACCGGCGTCGATTGCCATGCGCCTGGCAGCAGCGGCTGGCCTTGCACCATTCGCGCCGTATCACTGGATCATGTACAGCAAATCGATGTGGTTCGACACGGTGCATGCGACCGAGGCACTCGGTTGGGTACCTCGTTGGTCGAACGAGGAGATGTTCGCCGAGAGCTACGACTGGTACGTGTCCCACCGGCTGTCGATGGCAGACCAGGACGACGAGTCACAGTCGCATCACCGTCGGCCCGCCAAGCAGGGCGTGTTGGGCCTGCTCAAGCACGCCACTGCGTTGCTGCCCCGAACGCGGTAGAGGCTAGGAACCTACGCCCGCCGCAGCCGTCGTTGCTCGAGTCGCGACAAGAAGCAACTGGGGACCAAGCCAACGCGTCGAGACATCGGTGGCAGCCTCAGGCGTGAGGTGCAGACCGTCAGGCCTGGCGGAGTGTAGATATGAGATGCCGGCCTTTTCCATCCATGCCCGGAGGTCGAGCAACTCGGCACGGCTGGGGTCCTCGGCAATCACGGTCGTCATCGCAGCATTGACGACAGCGTGAGCTTGGTCATCGGTCACCGGCGACAGGACGTGGGCCCAGTAGGGATCCACGTGGGGTGGACGAATCCACACAACCTGCGCAGACGATGACGAAGTAATCACTCGTTGAATTGCGCTGAAGTCGTAGTCGAGCCGGGACACGAACAGCGGATCTGCAGTTGTCAGCTCGCCCTCTGCAGCGTTCCACGTGCGCGGGGAGATATCGCGAGCGGTCACCATCAGCATCACCACGTCGGGTCGCTGTCGGCGCAACGCGCGCGGGAGTTGTTTGTCGAGCACGTCATCACAAGCGGGCTGAAATGCAACTCCGTTGTCGCTGGCGACTACTCCACTGCGAAGGAAGCCGCAGCCGGGCGACGCCGCCACGGAGACCTTTGCCAGCGTCGGGTTTGCAGATGCCCATGCAATCAGTCCGTTGCTCGTGGCTATGGCGGTCGAGTCGCCCACGACCAGGATTCGAACGGGCCGATTCAGCACCGGGATGATCACGGGTGCGGTCGATATGGTGTTGTCGTCCGCGATGGTCGCTGGAGTCATCGGCGTCGACGGCATGGTCGACGCCGCACTCGGCTCGCTGTTTGCAGTGTCAGGAACTAGCGATGACGTCGACGTGGCGATCGGCGCGAGCGCTTGCGCCGGCTGGTCGACGGGGATCGCCGCTGACGAACCCGCGCCGGCGCTCGTCATCCAGTACGTCGCTCCGGTTGCCGGAACGATCAACGCCAGCACAACAACCGCAATCGACGCACCGAATGCAATTGCTGCGGTGCGTGCGCCCGCCCATGTGGCGCGACGAATCGGGCGCTCGATCAGGAAGTACGACAACACGGAGCACACCAAGGTGAGGCCGAGGCGCGCGGCGAGTAGCGCCGCTCCGTCGAGGCCCGATCGATCGGCAGTCATATAGACGAAGATCGGCAAGTGATACAGATAGACGCCATAGCTGATGCGGCCGAGGGCCACGAATGGCCGCCACCCCAGCACGGTGGTCACTGGACCGCCTTGTTGCAGACCCAACAGGAGCGCCACGCTGGCCAGGGCGAGCAGAGGAAACGCTCCGCTATAGGCCGGACCACCAGAGATCGGCAGGAGCACGCCAAAGCCAACGACCGCGGCCAGCCCAGCGGGGGCCATCCATCGTGCCGGCCGGATGCGGCGCTCGGCCAGCGCGACAGCGATCAGTGCACCGAGCAGAATTTCGCTCGCCCGCGCCGGTGTGGCCCAGTACGCGGCATCGCCGCCCCAGATCAGTGCTATGGCGGGAGCACACCCCGCGGAAACGAGTGTGCATCCCCCGATGGCTGCGGTCATACTCCATCCGCGCGAGCGGGCCCAACGAGCGAGCGCCCAGAATGCGATAGGCCAGAGCCAGTAGAACTGCTCCTCGATCGCAAGCGACCAGTAGTGGTCGAGCGGCGAGCGCAGCCCAGCCGTCTTGCTCTGCACATCGATGTAGCTCTCGCCAGCGAACAGCCTCACCCAGTTCGCGACCTGGGCAAGCGAACCGAGAAGATCACGCTTGAGATGCTCGGCTGCGGTCCAGACGTCGTTTGCCCCGAGAATCGCGACAACCGACAGACAGACCACACTCGCCGGAAGCAGTCGCTTTGCGCGACGCACGTAGAACGACGAGGGAGCAATCTGCTGGGTCGACGAGAACTCGTTGAACAACAAAGAGGTGATGAGATACCCCGAAAGCGTGAAGAACACCGAGACGCCGAAGTAGCCGCCGCCCATCCACGACACACCGCCGTGGAACAACAACACCATGACCACGGCGACCGCACGAACGCCGTCGATCGCGGGCTGATATGGCATGTGCGCGCGGTACGGCTGCTCGGAACTCATGACGTGCTCACGGCGAGTCGCCCGTCGATTGCGGTCCGCACCGGTTGCCAGCCGGCAATGGCAACTGCAGCGCAGATCACCACGACTGGCTCCATCGGCGAGCGCAGTCGATGCGCTCCGTAGAAAATGAGGGTCGTCATTGCGACTCCGATGACAGGCGCAAGCAGTATCCAACCATTGGTGCGGCGCTGACGCCACCACCCAATGACGGCCAGCGGAGCGAGCAACCACCATGACACGATGCCCGCCCACGATGCCCAGCGCGCCCGCTCTTCGCCCACGTCGAAACGCACGAGGTCGTTCAGGCCATACAGATCGACCGAGCGGAGCACCCTCGCCGCGATCACGATAGGCACTCGTCCGATGTGCTTGCTGGCATATGTGATCGCCTCATGGCGAAGACGAATCGCTCGCTCAGACGCATCCTCGTCAGGACGATCGACGTTGTCGACGACACAGAGTACGGACCAGCCACCGAGCGAGGGCCCGGAATAGGCGTCGTCACAGTTGGCACCGCGCAGGGCGCCCCCCTCATTGGTGCTGAGGAGCACCACGTGGTCGAAGCGGGGAATGTTGTACGCGACCCACGGCGCGATGACCGCCGCCGACGCGATACACAACGCTGCAGCGCGACCTGACCACGTACGAATGGGCTGGCTGCGCACGCCGATGAGTGCATACAACGGAGCAAGCAGTAACAACTCACTGCGCCCCAAGGCTGCGACGCCCACCACGACACCGCAGACACCCGCGGTGCTCAGTGTGAAACGGTCGCGGTGCGAGAGCGCGAAGTACAGCGCGAGTACGACCATCAGCGTTGAGATGGTTTCGCTCATGATCAGCGAGTCATTCATCCAAAGATTCGCATAGACCGCTGCGAGCACGGCCGCGATCACGCCGACCCTGCGTCCGCCGACTCGGCGCGCCACCATTGCGACGAGCGGAATCACCGCGATGCCAATTGCGGTATTGGTGGCTCGTTGCCAAAACTCATGATGCCCCAAGAGGCTCGCCGGCGTGAGCAATACCGACGTGAGCGGACCGTGTTCGGCAGCCGGATGAGTACCGAGAAAGTCGCGGAACCAACTGCCGTGGGCGTTCTGCCACGCCTGCGAACTGAAGTAAAACGAATCGTTCAGCATCAGCGTCTGGTGCCACTTGGCGACGAACAGGTAACTCACCCGCAAGAGCGCCCCGATCACGGTGACCACGGCAATGAGGCGACGGTACAGAACGTCGTGAGGATCAGGTGCGCGGCGACTTGCTCCCTTCACCTCGCTGTCCAACAGCACACCTTCCACGGTCGGGGACAATAGTCGTCGTAGCACTCCATCGACCGGGTTCCGCTACAGTCACCGCGCATCCGCCAAGCCACCCCGCACTCATCGTGACCGCTCCCCTCTCCACACCGTACGAACCGGCACTCGATGGGCTTCGGGCATGGGCCGTGGCCGCTGTCGTACTGCTTCATGTTTCGGCCACTTCTGGGCTGCGCCTGCAGACAGGCGGTTTCATCGGTGTCTCGCTCTTCTTCACCCTCAGTGGGTTCTTGGTCACGCGCATGCTGCTGAGTCAGCATGCAGGTCTCGGTCACGTCGATCTGGCGCGCTTTTGGACCCGCCGGGTCCGGCGCCTCGCCCCAGCGTCGTTGGTCGTGGTCGTGGCCGCAGTGCTGCTTGCGTCGAATGAATGGCCAGGGATGCGCGCATCCGATGCCTACGCCGGAATATGGGGATATACGAATTGGCACGTCATTGTCGCTGGCCCAACGCAACTGCTGCGCACCATCGTCGGACCGCTTGGCCCGTTTTGGTCGCTCGCGGTAGAGGAGCAGTTCTATGTGTTTCTGGTCGTCGTGTTTGCCATTGCAACCAGACTGAGCCGTCCCGTTGCGACACTCGCCGGCGTGCTCGTTGCCGGTTGGACACTGTCCGTCGTGATTCAGATCACCATCTCGCTGCCGAACTTCCATGCGGAGTTCGCGACCGAACGACGGATGTCGGAATTGCTGAGCGGTTGCCTGCTGGCGATTGCTCTTCAGCGATGGCCGGCCATCCTGTCAGCGCACCAACGACTCTGGCGAGCTACATCGATTCTTGGTGCAGTGTTCCTGGTTGGCTTCGGTGTCGTCGGCAGCTACCAGCCGGCGTGGCTGCTGCACGGCGGCTACGCAATCGTGGGTCTGGTCAGCGTGACGGTGATTATGGGGGTGCTCACCCACGGACGGCTCGCCCGTGTGCTCTCAGTTGGTCCCGTCGTCAAAGTTGGCGTGATGAGCTACTCGATCTACGTCGTTCACTGGCCCGTTGTGCTCATGGTCGATCATCATTTCCCGCGCCTCGGTCACTGGCACAGTGTCGTCGTGAAGCTAGTACTGGCGTTTCTCGCTGCCGCGCTCCTCCACTACCTCGTCGAGCAACCAATTCGAGCCTCGACGGCCTCCACGCGGGCCACGCTGGCGATCTGGATCGTCGTAGCGGGGATGGCCAGCGGCGCTGCAGCGATGCTGTTGGTGTGACGACGACTCATTGGGCAGAGATCACGTCGCAGCGCCCCTATGGCCGCGACCACACAGCCACTTCGCCGCGAATGATCGGTGGTCCGAGCAGCGACGCGACGCGGTCGATTGTTGCCATCGAAGTCGCGGGCGCGATGACGCAGCCAATCCCCAGCTGGCGCATCTGGTCCTGCGCCTGCGTGCCCGCGGTATCGCTGCCCATCCCGCGTTCGGCAATGTCGTCGATGAGCAATCGAGGTCCCGCTGGGCCAGACGACGCTCGAAAGGCGAATCCCCGATAGAGGTCGAACGCGAAGCTCGCTCTTGCCTGGAGTTCCATGACGTTTTGCTCGCGCTCCTGAGGAACCGTGACGACCAACGCGCCTTCGCACTGTTGACGGACGAGCGACACCGCATCAGACAAGACCGACCTCGTCTGCTGGAACTGGGCGGGGAACAACAACACCACGAAGCCAGCGCACGTCCAATGAAGCGACCGTTCCGCTGCGAATCTCCAGCGCGGCTGTCGCGGCGCATCGTTCGACACTCCCGCAGCCACCGCGAAACCAAATGCTGCGAACACCCCCCAGGACAATCGGTTGGCAACGATCTCCTGTAGCACGGGTACGTACTCGATGAGCCGCCAGGGGCCGGGTATCCCGTTGTTCATCCCCGCCCACCTGATGGTTGGGCCGAGGGCCAACACCCAGCACACCATTCCCGACGCCAACGCGATGCGCTGGATCCTTCGACGGTTTCGCCACGACAGCACCGCAAGCAACACGAGAGCAAGACCGAACACGCTGACGTATCCGGTGTCCTCAGCGTAGAAGGGGCTCAGCGCGCCCCGTTCGATCGAGAACGGCAGTGGTGATCGAATCTGAGTCGACTCGGTGGGCGTGAAGACGTTGGCGACACGAAGACCGAAGAGCGGCCTCGCGGCGAGATGGTACCCGCCGCCATATCGCTCGCTGCCGAGAAGCAGGGCCGCCAGGAACGGCGCTGCCACGATGACCATCGTGGCGAGCGCGACGATGAGCGCGACGGCATCTGCACGTACCGGTCGGCGACGTGTTGCTGCCATGACGGAATCGCGTCGCAACAGAACCGCCACGACGAATACCACCCAGAGCACGACCAACGTGATCGCCAGCAGCTCGGTGCCAATCCAGAGCTGCGCCCCGCACAGCGCGCCGATGAGCGCCAGCCGGCGAACACTCGTTGGCTCGCCCGCCGCATACGCGCGACGCGCAATACACATCTCAGCAAGTGCACACAACACGACGAACTGGAACGACAGCTGAAACCTTCCCGGGTTGTGCATCAGGATCAGCGGCGAGAACCCGATGATGAACGCTCCCAGGGTGACCGACACCGATGCGCGCGCCGTGACGACCGCGAGCAGCCGGCGCGCTGCGACGGTGTTCAACACCGGCGTCAGCACCATGACGAAATTGAACGCCGCCAGTGGCCCAGCGGTGAGGCTCACCGGCCATATCAGGATTCCGAGCAGGGGTGCAGTTGCGCTGAACGCAAGGTTCGCCCCACCTGTGGTCGCGAAGATTGCATGGCTGTAGAACGGATTGCTCCAGTGCAGCAGCCGATGCGGCGCATGGGCCAGCGACCAGACGAACAGGGGCGTATCCGGATCACTTGAGGTGACGGTTCGAAGGTTCGATACAACCGACCAGTACACCCAGCAACTCAGCGCGGTTGCGAGCACCAGCGTGAACAGCGCAGGATGGGCATCGTGGGATCGTCCGAGGCGGTGCCATCCCCTGCCAACGGCGGAGCTGTCGCGCATGTACCGCACAGTAATCGATCCTTTCCGGTCGATCCCGCACTGCGGTAGCGAAGTGCGCTGCCCCAGTGAGGGTCACCCGGTCGTGGCATACTTCCGGCCGTGGTTCTGGTTGATCGGGTTCGGATGTTCCTGCGCACGTCGAGTGGCAGGCGGCTCGGCGGCGCGCTCGCAGTGGGATTCGTGCTTCGAGTCGTGTGGGCGTTGTGGGCGGCGCGCAATCATCCTCAGAGCGTCATCGAGAGTGGCGATCAGTATTCGTACTGGTTCTTCGGCAACGACATTGCGCGCGGCAATGGCTACACCTCGTACATGACCGGCAAGCCCACCTCGTATTACCCGGTCGGCTTCCCGTTCTTGCTCTCGATGGTCTACTGGCTGGGCCTTCATACGCCTTTGCCCGACAATCAGGCTCACCTGACGGCGGCGCTGCATGTGTTGCTGTCCACCGCATCCATCGGCCTCGTCTACTTCATTGGCCTTCGCGCATTCAACCGGCGGGTCGCCACAATTGCTGCCTGGATTGTCGCATTGTTTCCCAGCTTGATTCTTGGTGTTGCCACCTTCTCTGTCGAGACCACCTTCATCTTCACCGCATTGTTGTGTGTGGCAATCTTGGTCGACCATGACTGGACCACCGGTCCAATGAGCAGACGGCGCTTGCTCTGGTTCGGGTTCGCCCTCGGATGTTCCGTCGTGATTCGACCATTTTCGTTTCCAATCATGATTGGCCTCGCCGTGGCCGCGCTGTGCGCTGGCGTCGGATGGCGATCGGCGCTGCGTCACGTTGGTTGGGCCTCGATCACTTTCCTGATGATGCTCGTGCCCCTGACCGTTCGCAACGAAATGGTCTTCCATCGGTTCATCCCCATCTCCACCAATCTCGGCGACGGCATGTGCATGTCGAGGTTCCCGGGCTCGAGCGGCGGGTTTTCGTGGGCTGACCACCCGTGGTGCGCCGATCCCAACCTTCCCGAGGAGATCCGTAACCCTGCCAACACCAAGGCGGGGCTTCGTTTCATCCTGCATTACCCGGGCGAGGAACTTCGCCAGATTCCCAAGCGATTCATGTTGATGATGGAACAGGACCACGGAATCCTGGCCGAGGTGCTGGGCAACGGCTCACACCTCACAATGCCCAAGCCGGTCTACAACGTCATCACCTTCGGCACCGACGCGTACTACCACCTGGCGTGGATGATCGCAGTTCCCGGACTCGGGTTACTCTTCTTTGGATGGCGTCGCGACCGTCGATTCGGCCCACGGCGCGCGATCATCGGTGTCACCCTCATCGGGCTCCAGGTCTTGCCGATCGCATCGTGGGGGAACCCCCGGTTCCACATTCCGATGCTGCCGTTCATCGCACTTGTTGCCGCCGCAAGCATCTCCTGGGTCATTGATCGGCTTCACGGAACCACTGGACCCACCGAAGTGCCACGGTCACACGACCTGAATCACATCTCCGACGTGCCGGCCGGCGCCACGAACACCGCCGTGGGCTGACCCAGCAACAACATCTGATCGATCGTCGCCTGCAGCGCGGGAGGCACTCGCGGATCGAGCTGCACGCCGAACAGGTTGGAGTCGACCTCGTCGACGAGATCGACGAGGCTCAAGCGGTTCAATTCGGCAATCGTCTCGTCACGCAAGTCGTTGTAGCGCGCGAGTTGCTCCGCGTCACGGGGTTCGATGAATGCAACCTCGGTAACGCCGGGCTTGGCTCGCCACTCATCGATGAACTTGCCCGTCGCAAGATGCACCTCGGCCGTCGAGTCAGCGGCGCGTAGCACTCGCTGAGGGGTGACCGGCACACGCCATGCGTTGGCAACGCCAACGTGGAACCCGCGCCGTTCGAGCTCATTGACCAACCCGTAGCCCTGCGAGCCGAAGAACGCGACGTCGCTCCACGTGACCAGATAGGTGCCGGCGCGGCCGTCGGCGGCGCCCACGCCGGCATCGAGTGCGTCCGCGGTCGGGCCGACGACAGCACCCAGAGTCCGCGAAAGCTGATTCTCCGGAGGCTTCACCGACAGTGCGCTCCACGAGAACGCGGCCGTCGAGATCACGAGCACAGCGGCGCCGGACAGCATCATGGCGTGGCGCACCTGCAGATCGCGCGTCGGACGTCGGCGACGAAGCAGCACCACGAGAGTCCACACAATCGCCCACACCGTGAGCGTGGTCACGCCCCACGCCCAGAACGTGAGGTAGTACCACAGCTTGCCGAAGATACGAGCCATTGCGATCCACTCCAACAACAGCGCCGTACCAATCACCGCATGCAGACGCACGAGCGGCCGGTGACCCAACCGTCTCGCAGCGATCGCACACAGAGCCCACATCACCACGACAAGTGCCCCGGGCAGCAACGAACCACGGAGATCGAACGACACCGTCTTGAAGTAATCCGAATGCTGTACTGCGGCCGCGAGAAGGCGCGCAACGTTGAGGTGCTGCAGGAGCACACGCGCTGCAGCACCGAGTCCGATGCTCTGTTCTGGCGGATTTCGGAAATAGTCACTGAGCATCGACAGATTCCCCGGCGTATGACGCAGTTGATCGGCCACCGGCGGGAGCCACAACAACACGCCCACGATTGCGGCGGTGATCGACCATCGCCGAAGGCCCACGAGTGGTACGACCGCGCCAACACCGCGATGCGCCGCGAGCCAGTGGCGCAGGCCCAACCAGGCGAGTATCAGCGCACCCATCCCGCCGACCAGGCCAACGTAAGGAACGTGTGTCTGTGCGCACAGTGATCCGGCAGCAACGAAGAACACCAACCCCACCATGTCGCCCTCGAGGAGAGACCACGCCGCGAGCAGGACCACCATCCACGAGATCACCGGCAGATAGGGGTTCCACGGTTGGGTAAGCACGTTCGCGCCGTAGCCGCGTAGAACCACGGCGAGCAGTACGGCAACCGCCACACACACCCGCTGCCCGCCCCTGCGATACGCAAGCACGAGCGCAGCCGCGACGCCCGCACCATGAATGAGTACCGTGCCCAACTCGAGCGACCAGGCAGTGCTGGCAAACGCACGGTAGCCAGGCGCCAGCAAATAGAAGCTGAGCGGACCGGGATGGCTGCCCTGGTCGGGAAAATTGCCGATGCGACCGGGAAGACCGATGAGTGGCGTGTGCCGGGTACCCACATCGCGCACGCGCAGCTCGGTCATGGCCAAGTCCAGCACAGGGCTCCAGTGCGTGCGCGACAACGCCACCAGCGCGACCAGCAACGGCAGACACAGGATCAACGTGAGACCAACGACGTATCGAATACTGATGGGGATGCGGTTCGGAACTGTCGTCGGCTCGTCAGGCATATCGCGCCGTTTCGTAGCGCGTTGCTTTGCGTTGCTGACGTCTCAGCACCTCGCCATGCAAGCCCTTGATCACTCCGAGCGCCGACGCGTCCCACGTGAGCGTGCGGGCGCGCTGCAGAGCCGCCACACCGAGCGCCTGTCGGCGGCTGTCGTCGAGCAGGAGGTCCGCCATCACCTCACCGAGCTGATCGAGTTCGGCAAGCACGCCCGTACGCCCATCGATCACGCTACAGCGATGCCCGCTGATGTTCGTCGCAACCGCCGGCGTGCCGCACGCAGCCGCTTCGGTCATGGTGAGTCCCCAACCTTCTGCCAAGGACGCACTGCTCACGAGCCACGCCTGCTGGTACAACGACCGCAGATCGTGATGGCGGAGGTGACCCGCGAGAGTGATCCACGACGACGCGTCGTGCTGGCGGATGAGATCCTCGAGCCGATGCTTCTCCGGGCCTTCACCAACCACGACGAGACGCATCGTGGGTACCCGCCGACGCGCGACCACCGCGGCTTCGATCAGACGATCAAAACGCTTCACCGGCGCGAGTCGGCCAACGCCAACCACCATCGGCTCGGCCGTTCGTTCGCCCTCGGGATGGAAGAAGGGGTCGACGCCGTTGTTGACCGCGGTGACGTGGTCGGCGTGGAACCCCAACCGAATGAGCTCGTCGCGGGTGGCCTCCGATGGCGTCAGGGTGCGCGTCCGCCGGTACAGCGGCGGAGCCAAGCGCGTCTCCATCAACCGACCGGCTGCGGCCAGAGGCCCGGGAAGCAACTGATCCCACATCGGGCCATGCACGTGGTGCAAGAACATGATCCGCGGCGTGCGACACCACAGCGGAGACAGCCATGGAACACCGTTCCACACCTCGATGAGGGCGTCATACCGACCCATTCGATGGGTGATCTCAGATGCCGCGGTACGAGGAAAGACGCTGTAACGGCTCCCCCGGCGCACCACTGAATATCCGCTGCGTTGCTGGGTGGCCGGCAGCCCAACGGCTGCCGACGTGCGATGCATCACCTGCAAGCCGGCATCGGCAAATCGATGCATGAACTCGTGAGCATGCAACTCGGATCCGCCCGCATCTGGATCCTCGTAGTCGCGCCATGCCAAGACGTGAACGCGCCGAACACCCATGCGCATCATCTCATCGGCATAGTCGCCTAGCGCGCGTTCTCGAGGCGTCCGGGCGTTGATTGTCCGGTCGTCGCTCATGCGCTGCTCACCATCGGATCGCCACGCTGTACGACATGGCCTCCCATGGTAGGCCACGAAGTCGCCTGCCCCCGCCTTCATCAGAAAACCTCGTAGCATCTGCACACTGTGTCTGCCTCGATTGATCCCGCCAGCGACGCACCGCACGCTTTCGTCCTCGGCGACACACTGAGATGGCGCGTACCCGGCCGCATCGATCTCGCCTGCTTGGCCATCATCGCCGCCGTCATTGCCATACCGCTACGGGGTCTGTATGCATCCACCGGCTCCACGATGGAAGAGGGCTTCATGCTCGTCTTCCCCGAGCGTCTCGTCGCCGGCGATGTTCCCAACGTCGACTTCCTGCACCTGTACGGCCCCGCTTCGCTCGATGCCCTTGCCGGTTGGTACGGACTCTTCGGCCATTCGCTCGCGAGCGAACGCACCTTCGGGCTACTGCAACACCTCGGCATCATCTTTGCTGTGTACGCCCTCACACGCGCATGGGGACATATCGCTGCAACAGCATGCGCGGTAGCCTGCACACTGTTGGTCCTCACCCCGATCGGACTCTCGGCCTTGGGCTGGGAGGGCGGCGTGGCGCTCGGTCTCTGGAGTGTGGTGTTCGCAGCGCGTAGCTACAACATCGCCCGGCGCGAACACGAGAGCGAGCAGCAGAGCCCCCCACAACGGCAGAGATCGAACCGCAACCTGATGATCGCCGGTCTCCTTGCAGGCCTCGCCCTGTGCTTCCGACCCGACCTGGTCATCGCACTCGCCCTCGCCCATGGCTGGCTGCTGCTGCGCCGCCGCGAATGGCGCGGCTTCGCCGTCGGTCTGGGTGTGGGCGTGGTTCCTTTCGTGGTGCATCTGTTCCGTGCAGGGGTCAGCGCGAGCTTTCGCGGCATGTTGCTCGACCCGGTGTTCTACCTCCGCCCTGGCCGCGAGCTTCCCCGGCCGCCGAGTTGGAGCGTGATCGATGGCGCGTTGCAAGCAGTCGCAGAGGGGCCTCCACCGTGGTGGCACCTGCCCGCGATCAGCGCCAGTCATCAGCTCTTCATCTGGTTCTTCCTGATGATCATTGCGGCGGTGCTCAACGTCGTCGTGGCGATCATCGCACTCCGTCGCGGTCGTCACCATGCGCGGGCCATCACGTTGATGATCGGAAGCCTCTTCGGCCTCGGACTGGTTCCCCAGGGCTTGCAACGACCAGATTCGACCCACCTCGCGTGGGTCACGTGTATCGGTTTCGCCCTGCTGCCGGTGAGCTTCATCGAACTCGCCGACGGGCGGCTGAAAAGACTGACACCGCGACCGAGGGCCCTCATCGCGGGTGCCGCGGTGTTCGTCCTCTTCATCGTGGTCTGCCCGTTCTTCACCTATCGTTCCTATCTCCTCCAGGCCCGCGTCGCCGTCGGCAACAAGCCCGTGCCATTCGAAGTGAAGCGCAATGGTCGACAGTTCTGGATGGGCGAGTATCACGCAGCCAAGGCCTCGAACGATCTCATCAACGATCTCGCGCGGATGTCAAAACCGGGTGAGCGGCTGCTCACCGGCCCGGCCGACCTCAGTCGAACGATCTACAGCGACGTGATGTTCTATTACATGTTCCCCGAGCTCACGCCTGCCACCTACTTCATCGAGATGGATCCGGGCCTCGCCGACAAGGAGGGGTCCAGCCTTGCGGCCGACGTGCGATCCGCCGATTGGCTGGCGCTCTCCAACCTATGGACCGGATGGAAGGAACCCAACGCATCATCGACACATGGTTCGCAGGCCCCCAACCGGGTCATCGCCGACTCCTTCTGTCTGGTCGGTCAGTACGAGAAGGGGTTGATGCTCCTGTATCACCGCTGTGCGCAGGGCGATGGAATCAGCCCGGCCGACGTCGGGGAACCGTCGGCGCGACAACGCGCCGCTGGCGGATGAGGCCGCCGACGTGAGCGTGATCACCGAGGCAAGGAACTTCTGGCAGCGTCGCATCTACATTCCGGTGGGACCGCGCGACCTGGTGCTCGACATCGGCAGCGGCGATAAGCCGCACTGGCGCGCCGATGTCCTGCTCGACTGGTTTCCCGACGAGTCGAGCGCTGCACAACGGTCGGGCTACGACAAGGCCAGAGTCACCAGACCGCTCTTTTACGGGGATGCCTCGGCGATGCCATTCCGTGACGGTGCATTCGACTACGTGATCTGCTCGCATCTGCTCGAACACGTGACCGATCCTGGTGCGGTGATGCGCGAGATGATGCGCGTCGGTAGGGCCGGATACATCGAGGTGCCCGAGGCCGCAAGTGCAAAGATCGTCGACTTCCCCACCCACCTCTGGTGGTGTCGGCTCGTCGATGGTTGTCTCGACTTCGAGGCCAAGCGCGGCCCCGCGTTCGATCCCGAGATCAGCGACTACTTACATCGAAGCGGACTCGAACACGATGTGGAGCGCATGCTCAACAGCAGGTTCGAATACCGCGTGATCTCGTTGCGGTGGAACACCACGATTCCTTTCAACGTGCGCCAAGCGGTGGACCCCGCGATGCTCGCCAGTGCGCAAAACGCAACAGCGCTCCACCACGCCAAGACAGCAATCGGCCCGGCGGCCGTCGCACTCACGGTTGCGGCAGTCGATCACCTGCTACATCGACGAACGGTAACTTTCAATCAGATCGTCAGCCCCGACCTGCACATCGCTCCCGATCAGAAACTCACCGCTCAGATCTACCGCGTCGACACCTGAGCCCGTTCAGCCGAGCGGCAATCGGCGGAACACCGCGCCGGGAAGATGCCGAAGGACCATCAACAGATAACGCAGCGCACCGGGAGCCCACACCACACGGCGACCAGCACGGAGCGCCTTCACGGTCACGTCGGCGACAGCGTCGGGTGTGGTGGCCAGTGGCGCCGGCGCCAGCCCAGCGGTCATCGCCGAATGCACGAACCCGGGTCGCACGATGAGCACCTTCGCACCCGTTCCTTCCAAAGAGTCACCGAGCCCCTGGGCGAACCCATCGAGACCGGCCTTCGACGACCCGTACACGAAGTTCGACTTGCGCACCCGTTCGCCCGCGACGCTGGAGAGCACCACCAACTGGCCGTGCCCCTGGGTACGGAACTGCTCGGCGACTGCCAGACCAACGCTGACCGCGCCGACATAATTGACCGAGACGGCCTCAGCGGCAGCGACCGGATCATGGTCGAACGATGCCTGATCGCCGAGCACACCGAATGCCATGATGACCACGTCGAGGTCGCCCACCTGTTCAACGACATCGGCTACGAATGCAGCGTGTGTCGACGGGGCGCAAGCGTCGAATGGCACTGCTGTCACGGTCATCCCGTCACGCCGCAGCGAATCCATTGCGCCGTCGGCCGAGGATGGCGTCCGGCAGCCGAGCACGACATGTCGGCACATCGGCGAGATGAGTTTGCCCACGATGGCCAGACCGATGTCGCTCGTACCGCCGAGCAACACGATGGTCTGTGGTTCTCCGAAAGCGTTCTGCATGATGATGTCCTCAGTTCCGCGCCACCGAGGCAGCAAAGGGGATGTGTCAGTCGATGAGGCCGAGGCGTCGACCAAGGTCGCTTCGCCACACGCCATTCGGATCGAAACGGTCTCGAACAGCCTGCCATTCGGCCAAGCGTGGATAGCCGCGCGTGATTGCCTGCGGTGTGGTGTGCGAGTCCTTGGCCAGATAATGGCGACCACCGGCATCGAGCACGATGCGATCGAGTTCGTGCAACATCTCGCTGAGACCGCTGAACGACGCGGGAATGTCGAGCGCCAGGGTCCAACCGGGCGCCGGGAAACTCAGCGGAGCTGGATTCGCTGCACCAAAACGCTTCAACACCGCGAGGAAGCTCGCCGCCCCCGATGCTGCAAAGCGCTCGACGATCCGTCGCAGCGCTTCCTCCTCACCGAAGGGCACGAGAAACTGATACTGCACGAAACCGCGCGGACCGTAGAGCCGGTTCCACGATCCCACCATGTCAAGCGGATGGAAAAACCCCGCCAAAGAGTGGATCTCGTCGGTGCGATACATCGGTGCCTTGCGAAACCACAATTCGTTGAAGGCCTTGACTGACGCGGTATTGATGACGCTGAACGGGACGATAGGAGGAACGTTGGCAATCACCCGCGGGGCATACTCTCGAGGGGACGCAGCAGCGGCCCCGCTCAAGTCGGCAACCGTGGCATGGTCGCCTCGCGTGAGCACGCTGCGACCCAGGTGACGGCCCTTGGCCATGAGATCAATCCATGCCACCGAGTATCGGTAACGATGGTCGCCCTCGTCCATCAGGGTGAGAATGTGCTCGAGATCGTGAGCACGGGTCGTGTCGACGATGCACCGGCTGGTCTCGATCGGGATCATGCGGATCGTTGCCTCGACGATGGCACCGGTGAGCCCCATGCCGCCGACTGTGGCCCAGAACAGGTCCGGTTGCCGATCGGGACCGATCTCCATGGTCGACCCGTCGCCCAGCAAGAGACTGATGCGCTGCACGTGATTGCCGAACGAGCCCTCACCATGGTGGTTCTTGCCATGGATGTCGCTGGCGATGGCCCCCCCGATGGTGACAAATCGAGTCCCTGGAGTGACCGGCACGAAGTAACCGCGCGGCACAGTGAGCCGGAGGAGGTCATCGATGCTCACGCCCGCTCCGACCGTGACCGTGTGAGCGGTTTCGTCGAGCACGGCATGGTCTGGCGAGCCCGAGAGCCGCAGCACCAGTCCCCCACCATTTTGTGCTGCATCGCCATATGAGCGACCGAGGCCGCGCAACAACACGCCGCGATCCGGCCCGTGCGTCACCGCCTCGTCGACGTTCGTGGCGCTCACGGGCAACACACTCGCCCCGCTTCCCGCCGTACGGCCCCAGCCGGTGAGCCGAGACAGCGCAACTTGGCTGCTCACGACGTCGACCGGCTCAGAAACACCCGGGCATCCTACCGTTGCCATTGCGACGAGTTCAGTACGGCCACTCGGGCTCAGGGCGTCCAACGGTGCGCCAGAGCCTTCCGAGCTTGAGCGTGATCATGACCTTCACCAAGAGATTCTTCACGAACCAGGGCAATTGCGCGATCTGTCGCAGCGCGTTGAGCGCTCGACTGCGCACGCTGGCATCGAGGTCGGCGTGATAGATGGTCAGCGAACGGGCGCGTCCGACGTAACGGAACCGCTTGCCGAACATGAGGTGTCGAACAATGGCTCCGGTGACGCCGACCGACGAAAACGAGTCGTGGATCAGCAGGGTGCCACCAGCACGAACACGAGCTCCCCACTCGATGATGTCGTGGAGCGCTGGCGAATACCGGTGAGCCCCGTCGATGTACAGCACGGCAATCTCACCATGAACCAAAGGGTGCGCTTTGTTGCTCATCGCACGAATGTGCTCGACGCGATCTGCGACCCCCGCCGCGGACAGGTTGGCAGTGAAGACTGCGTGGTCGTCAGCAGCCTCGTCGACGAAGCCATCGATCTCCTGCGGACCACGATCGTTGCCGGCGTGCGGATCGATCGCTACGATGCCGACTCCAACGACTGCCGCCGACGCGAGCACGATGGTGCTCCGACCCCGAAAACTTCCGATTTCAACAATCTGTTCGCCCGCTCGACACGCAGACGACGCATCGAACAGCGCTTTGGCCTGATCCGGCGACATCCAGCCGTCGACGTCGGCGATGCTGCCCAGAATATCGTCGAACGATTTCGCCGTCATGTACTTCCCATCATGTCTTTTCGATCGCCTTGTCGTGGTCGCCCTGTCGTGGTCGCTTCGTCGAACTCATTTGATGTAGACCCCCGAAGCAAAGACGACCAGCCAGAGCACGCCGAGAACCTGCAGCGTTCGATCCTCTGCGAAGATCTCCTCGGGTGCCGCACCGTGACCCTGTTCGATGATGAGGAGGTACCGCAGCAGAGCAATGAGCATCGGCACGATCGAGAGTTCGTACGATGGCCAATGGCTGCCGCTCAATTCTTTCGATTCGAACGCCCAGATGCAGTACGCAACAACTGCGGCACCACAGCTGATCGAGAGCACCGTCCGCAGGTAGTCGAGCGAGTAATAGTCGAGCGTCGCTCTTGCCGTCGTTGGATTGTCGCCGAGTTCGCGCAGCTCGGCGTAACGTTTGCCCGTCACGATGAACAGCGAACCGAACGTGGTGCACAGCACGAACCAGGTACTCATGTGCACGTTCGTAGCTGCGGCACCCGCCACGGCACGCAACACGAATCCTGAGGCAACAGCGACCAGATCGACCACCGCGATGTGCTTCCACACCGCGCTGTAGGTGCTGGTCAACACCACATACGCGACACATGCAACGCCGGCCTGCCAGCGCGCGGCAAACGCAAGCGCAGGACCTCCGATGATCAAAACGGTGCCGACCACGCGGGCCAACCCAATCGGGACAGCCCCGCTGGCGATTGGGCGGAACCGCTTCTTGGGGTGCGCGCGATCGGCCTCGACATCGAGGATGTCGTTCCAGTAATACGTGCCGCTGCTCGCCATACAAAACGCCACGAAGGTGATCAGCGCACGGGTCAGCGGCTCCGCGTGCGTGAGCACCCCTGCGGCGCCCGGAGCAGCGAACACGAGCACGTTCTTGGTCCACTGTTTCGGACGCGCCTGCTTGATGAGGGCGCGCATCATGACAACACGTCCGGTACGGCTGACAATTGACGATCCTTCACGAAACAAGCATGCTTCGCGAACGCCATGAGATCTCGGTCGCCGCTGCTGTCGCCGTACGCCCACACGTCGGCCAATGCGAGATCGTGCTCGACGAGCCAAGAAGTCAGGCGGCGCACCTTTTCAGGCCCCCTGCAGTTTCGGCCGTCGAGCTCGCCGGTGTAGCGATGCTCGCTATCGAGCATCGCCTCCGTACAGAGCACGCCGTCGACACCCAGCATTGCCCCCAACGGATGCAGGTACGGTCCGAGCGATGCCGATACCAGTACCACCCGATGCCCCGCGTTCTGGTGCCACTGAAGCCGCTGCACGGTGTCGGAGCGAAGCCACGACTGGCGCACGCTCCCAGCAAAACTGACACCAGCGGCCGCCACGACCGACTCGTCGCGTCCGGTGAAGGCGGCGCGAACTCCAAGCGCCTTGAAGCGGTCGCGGTCGCGATGCGCAACCGCGCTGGCCGCCGCAATCGGATGGCTGATGATCCCACCGATCAACCGGGCGCGTCCCGCGAGCATCTCGAGAAACGGCACCACACAATCACGAGTGGTCAGCGTGCCATCGAAGTCGAACGCGGCAACGGTGCTCATCGCTCACCACGAAGCGAGTCGATCATCATCCAGAAATCCGGCCAACTCTTGGAGACCACGTCGGGATCGTGCACTCGTATACCCGGAATCCGCATACCGAGAATCGCAAAGGCCATCGCCAACCGATGATCGTGATGTGTGTCGAGCGCCGCGCCGCTCCCGAACCCCGGCTCGATGAGCAGGCCGTCGTCGCGCTCGAACACAACGATGCCGCACTTGCGGAGTTCGGCGGCGAGATCTCCCAGGCGGTCGCTCTCTTTGGCCCGTATGAATCCGACACCAGTGATGACGGTAGGAGTCGTCGCGAAGGGAGCTACCACGGCCAAGGTAGGCACCAGATCGGACAGGTCGGCCATATCGATGGTGATGCCGTGGAGTGTCTGCGAGCATTCCACGGTGGTTCCGGTGTCGTCACGATGCACGGTGCAGCCCATCGACGCCAGCACATCGGCAAATGCGGCGTCGCCCTGCAGCGCTACGGGTCCGAGATCTGGTACCCGCACGCGGCCGCCGCTGATCGCCGCAGCAGCCAGCGCATAGCTGGCGGAACTTGCGTCGGGTTCGATGGCAAAGTCACATGCCGTGTACCGACCAGAGCCGACGGTGATCACCGTCTCGCCCACCACCACATCGCACGCACCGAAGGCGGCCATCACAGCCGCGGTGATGCCGACATACGGGCGAGAGATCAGCGGAGTCGTGAGCTCGATGCGGAGCCCACCGGACAGATATGGACCAATCAACATCAACGCGGTGATGTACTGACTGCTGATGTCGCCGGGCATGTGCACCACTGCAACTGGCGCACCATCGATGTGGAGAGTGTGTTCGACGCCGAGGCCCTCGACGATGACGGGTAAATGGCCCCACGTCTCGCCCGGTTCAATTGCGACACCCAACGACACCAGCGCGTCGTGCAGCGGACCCATCGGCCGCGCCCGCAACGGAGGAAGACCATCGATCTCGTAGTGTCCCGAGCCCAGCGCACAGAGTGCCGTGACGAAGCGCGACGTGGTGCCTGCGAGCTGAGTGCGCAATGACATCGGCCCGGGCCGCAGCACGCCACCGGTGCCGTGTATGTGAACCACCGTTGCGTCGTGTGGGTCGACCATCACACCGGCGCCGAGCAGCGCAACGCACTCGCGCATTGCGGCACTGTCATCGCCACCGGGCATGTTGGTAAAACGGGAGACGCCGTCGGCGAGCGTGGCGCAGACCATCGCCCGGTTGGCGATGCTCTTGCTTCCCGGCACGGTGACGACCGCATCGAGCGCGTGGTTCACAGGCGACACCTGATACACCGCGCTCGGCTGCGGTCCGCCGCGGTCGACGACCCCCATCAGTCGAGCCGCTGCACTGCTGGCCGGAAGCCCCTGGCCAGTAGGCCACCTCGGAACAAATCCGCGCTATTGATGTCGACGAGCACGATGGCCACGCCACGGTTGCCCTCAACGCTATGCACGACTTCGAAGCTGGCGATGTTGACGCCGAGCTCCGCAGCGAGGGTGAATACCTCGGCGGCGGCTCCGGTGCGATCGGGGATTGGGATACGCACCTCTGCCAGTTCGTTGGGCTGGGTGCCGCGCGTGGGCAGGTTGGCGCGCGCCTCACGGGCGCGTCGAAGGCGATCGTGCAGGGCAGCCCGATCGTCGTCGCGCACGATCTCGCGCATGCGCCGCAGTCCATCAATGAGTCCGTCGAGTCCGCCGAGAATCGCATCACGGTTCTCGGCACAGATGTCGAGCCAAATACCCGGATTGCCGCTCGCGATACGCGTCATGTCGCGAAAGCCGCCAGCAGCGAGGCGGAGCAGGGCTGCGTGTTCCTCGGCGCGTTCGGACGCAAGGCCCATCAGGGTGGCAGCGGCGAGATGCGGGACATGGCTCACCACGGCAACCACCTGATCGTGGCGCTCGGGCGAGAGAGCCACGACATCGGCGCCCAGTTCAGCGGCAATCGATGCCATCGACGCAAACGTCGTGTCTGCAGTGTTGGCTGTCGGCGTGAGCACCCACACCGCACCGGTGAACATGGAAGCGTCGGCGCCGTCGAGACCCTCGAGCTCGCTGCCCGCCATGGGATGGCCGGCGATGAATCGCGGATCGTCGCTCGCGTTGGCGATCGCACCCTTCACGCTGCCCACATCAGTGACGATGCCTGCTGTCTCGCGGAGTGCACGCTTCACCTGGTCGGCAATGGTGAGCACCGGCGTGGCGACGAAGGTGACGTCGGCCCCCTCCACAAGTTTCGGTGCATCGATGGCACCGATCTCGAGCGCTCGGTCGACGCGACTCTGATCATGATCGTCACCTGACACGGACCATCCACGTTCGCGAAGGGCGAGTCCGATCGATCCACCGATCAGGCCGAGGCCGATGATGTTGGCGCGGCGAGGAGTGGTCACGGACGTCGATCGTAGCTGCGCGGGGTGCCCGCAACAGCTTCTACGAGCTGGCGAACCTCGTCGAGGGTGAGCTCGCGCCACTCCCCCGGCGCGAGCGATGAATCGCGCAGCGGCCCGATGCGCACGCGTACGAGGCGTTGTACCGGAAAACCCACTTCCTCACACATCCGCCGTACCTGCCGATTACGGCCCTCGTGGATCGTGAGGCGCACCAGCCCGGGGCTGAGCTGGCTCACCCTGGCCGGCGCCGTCATCCCGTCGTCGAGCTCGATGCCCTCACGGAGGCGATGGAGTATCTTGCCGGGCACGTTCCCGGTGACCGACGCAAGGTACTCCTTCTCCACGCCATGGCTCGGGTGTGCAATTCGGTTCGCCAGATCTCCGTCGTTGGTGAGCAGGATCAGGCCCTCAGTGTCGGCATCAAGGCGACCAACGGAAAAGACCCGAGGCTCAGCAGGAACGAGCGATGTGACGGTCGGACGACCCTGGGGGTCGCTCGACGTGGTGATCACGCCGACAGGTTTGTTCAACAAGTAGTACACCAGATCCGGACTGAGGCCGATCTGCACACCGTCGACCTCGACCGTGTCGGTGCCGGGGTCCACACGCTTACCCAGCAACGCAAGCTCGCCGTTCACCGTGACCCGACCTTGGGCAATCATGTCCTCGCAAACGCGCCGACTCCCCCAGCCACGCAGCGCCAGTACTTTCTGCAGGCGCTCACCATTCGCGGTGGCGCGCTGATCGGCCCACTGTTCCCACAGCGGCTTTTCCACCTCGCGTCCGCTCATTGAGTGCCCATCAGAGTGACCGCTTCACAGTGGTGACTTCACAGCGAGGACGTCACTCGGAGCCGGCGTCGGAACCGGGAAGCGACGGCGTGTTCGCGCGGAGCTGCTTCGGGTCGGCGCCGGGGGCGCGCAGGCCATATTCGAGCGCCTCTACGACTTCGGCCGCAGGAACGAACTCGGCCAGCGCAGGAAGATCCGACAGAGAATTGAGACCCAGCTTTTCAAGGAACTGCGGGGTGGTGCCGAACAACGCGGCCTGACCCGGGCCGGGATCGATGGCCACCTGCGTCACGTAGCCCCGCGCAGCCAACGTGCGCAGCACCCCATCAGGATCGACACCACGAATCGAGGCAACCTGGGCCCGCGAGATGGGTTGTTTGTAGGCCACGATGGCCAAGGTCTCCAACGCTGCACCGCTCATTCGGGCACGTTGGCCGTCGAGCAGGAACCGTTCGACGTAGGGCGACAAGTCAGGGTGTGTCTGGTAACGCCATCCCCCGGCCACCTGCACGAATTGGAATCCGTGGCCAGCTTCGGAGTAGGCGTCAGCGAGGCCTCGACAGAGCTGATCGACTACAACGAGTGGTTGCTCGAGCAGCTGTGCGAGTTGCTCCGCGGCAACCGGCTCGGTAGCCACCATCACGATGGCCTCGATGGCGCGAACCACATCGGCATCGAGCGCAGATACCGGCAACGGCAATGGCATCGTCCCAGTTGTGTCTTGGAGATCGGACGGCTGGTCGGATTGGGGATCAGACAGGTGCTCGGACATGGCTCAACCCTCGTAATCGTCGATGGCAATCGATCCCGCGGGGACAGGGTCGTGGTCGGACATCCAGATGATGTCGATGTCACCGAAACGCTCGGCTTGGTCCAACTCGACCAGTCCCTGTTTGAACAGCTCGAGCAGTGCGAGGAATCGCACGATGACTTCGAGTCGGTCGACGAGGCCATCGGTGAGTCGACGGAACGAAATGCGCCCGATCCTGGGCAGTTCGTCGAGCAGTTCTGTCATGGCATCGGCCACGCTCGCGCGCACCGCCGACACGTGGAACAGGTCCACGACGGGCACCGGCTTCGGAGTGATGGCACGCACGTAGGCGTTGTGGAGATGACGCGGTTTCACGCCCTCGAGCAGGTCTGGCATCAGCGCCAGGAATCGCTCATCGGGTCCCACCAGACGGGCGAAACTCAAATCGGCATCGTCGGCGAGCGTAGAAAACACGCTGGCAACGTCTTTGAACGTCTTACACTCGAGCAGCCGGGCCAAAAGCAGGTCGCGCTCCTCCCAGAGTGCGAGTTCCTCGTCGAGATCGATGTCGTCTCGTCCCGGCAGCAAACGACGGGCCTTCAACTCGACCAACGTGGACGCGATGAGTAAGAACTCGGTCGCGAGGTCGAGATCGAGAGCCTGGAGCTTGTCGATCTCCACCAAATACGCGTTCACGATGGTCGACAATGACACTTCGTAGATGTCGACCTGCTCGCGCAGGATCAGTTGCAGCAAGAGATCGAATGGACCTTCGAACACAGGGGTCGATACGTCATAGGTCATTGGGGCCACGTTACTTGGCTTGCCCTCGAATTGAGGAGACCGTTGCCGCACCGTTTCGTTAGCCTTGCACCGTGAACCGAGTGCTGTCCTGCATCCAACCAACCGGCGACGTCCATCTGGGCAACTACCTCGGTGCGTTGCGTCAGTGGGTCACCGTTCAGCACGACTGCGACGGCTACTACGGCATCGTCGATCTGCATGCCCTCACTGTCACCGATCAACCCGGGGTCATCGGCCAAGCCACGATGCAACTCGCCGCGGCGCTCTTTGCCGTCGGGCTCGACCCACACGTCTCCACCGTATTCGTACAGAGCCACGTGCCAGAGCATTCGCAGCTCGCATGGATCATGGAGTGCACGGTGAGCTTCGGTGAGCTCAGCCGGATGACCCAGTTCAAGGACAAGTCCGCGAAACGAGAAGGCGAATTTGTGTCCGCTGGCCTGTTCACGTATCCCGCTCTGATGGCAGCCGACATCTTGCTCTACGACGCTCACGAGGTGCCGGTGGGCGACGATCAGCGTCAGCACATCGAGATCACACGCGATATCGCAATGCGTTTCAATAGTCGCTACGGCCCCACCTTCGTCGTACCGAGGGCGGTCATGCCAAAGGCCGGGGCGCGGGTAATGGACCTGCAGGTGCCCACATCGAAGATGAGCAAATCCGCGACCACCGACGCAGGGGTGGTGTACCTCCTCGACGAGCCAGCTGCCATCCTGAAGAAGTTCAAGCGCGCCGTCACTGATAGCGATACCGACGTCCGGTTCGATCGCGAGAACAAACCAGGTATCAGCAATCTGCTCGAGATCCAGGCTGCGGCCACCGGGCGAACTCCCGAGGACATCGCCAAAGGCTATTCACAATACGGCCCCCTGAAGGCTGATACCGGAGAAGCCGTCATCGAACTCCTGCGTCCAATTCAGGCTCGTTACACCGAACTCATGGCCGACCGCGGCGAGCTGACTTCGCTGCTTCGACGGGGAGCAGCCAAAGCACGCGCTGTGGCTACCACCACTCTGCAGCGAGCCTACGACAGTGTCGGTTTCCTGCCGGGCTGATCGCCTTGCGAAGGCGCGACAGCTACACGTTGTCGGCGCTATGCAGCACAGCCAGTACGTCATGACGGTCTGTGCTCCCGTCGACGAGTGCGATGGTCTCGGCATTGGAATGTGCGCTGCGCAGCATCTCGGCGCCGATGCGTTCGTGATCGTGGTATTGGCGGAAACGATGTCCGCGCGGGCCCACCACGGTGGCAGCAACACGCCCGAACGTACCGAGTCCGCAATGCAGTTTGCCGATGTCGTGCAGTAACGCCGCTGCGACGTCGGCACGGTTGGCGTGCCCCACCGAGCGTACGAACCGACGCGCTACCTCGATGCTGTGTCTCTGGTCTGGCGCCGACATCTGTTTCCACAGCGTCGACTCCGCAGGCAGTAGCTGCGCCACAGCCCAATCGTGATCTTCGGGGTCGGGTGGACGTCGCGACAGCGCGCCGACGAACCTGCGGACAAGGTGTCCGACCTGCCCGAACCGACCCCCGATGCCCGTCATGCGGCGCCCTTGATCGCACGTGGATGCGCGGCGCGATAGGCCTGCCACAGTCGCTCCTGAGAGACCTTCGTGTAGACCTGCGTCGTGCTGATCGAGGCATGACCGAGCATCTCCTGCACGATACGAAGATCCGCACCGTGATCCAGCAAGTGGGTCGCACACGAGTGGCGCAGCACGTGGGGAGACAGCCGATCGCCGAACCCACATGCGTCACCGTACGATCTCACGACCATCCACGCGGATTGTCGCGACAGGCGCGCTCCACGATGGTTGAGGAACAGCGCCTCGGCATCGCCTCGACGCGCCCAGCGCAACGGCTCCATCAGCACCCGACCGCCCGCCGACAACCACTCACGCACTGCCTCACCAGCTGCTCGCCCAAAGGGCACGATTCGCTCCTTGGAGCCCTTGCCGAACAATCGCACCAGCCCGGAATCGAGGTCGATATCAGTCAGGTTCAACCCCACCACTTCGCTGATCCGCGCTCCCGTCGCGTAGAGCAACTCGAGCAGGGCACGATCGCGAAGCGCCACGGGTCCGTCACCGAGCACCGCCGCCAAGAGCGTGATGACTTCGTTCTCGGTGAGTGGATGCGGTATTCCGGCCGGCACCTTCACGCCCTCGATGTCTGCGGTCGGATCATCCGCGCGGATGCCCTCCTCCACCAGGAATCGGTGCAGCATCCGAATTGCCGCCAGCTGACGCGCCACACTCGACGCCGCCGCACCGCTGTTGCGTCGCTCACCAACGAACTGAACGAGCGTTGGTGTCGTCACGTCGAGCACCGTCGAACCGTGGATCGCCAGCCAGTGGCAATACCCCGAGAGATCGCGGCGGTAGGCCAGCAGCGTGTTGCGCGACCTGCCTCGCTCGGTGGCCATCCAGGTGAGGAACTCCTCGGCCGCCAACGACAGGTCAGCCGACATCATCCCGCCCAATCGGGCTCGGCTCGCTCCACATCACCGCGCTCGAGTCGGCGAGCGACAAGCAGTAGGCCAATAATCGTTTTTGCATCACGGATTTCGCCGCACTCCACCATAGCGATGGCCTCGGCTAACGGAATGTGCAGCACCTCGAGGTGTTGCTCCTCCGGACCGTGCAACTGCTGGTCCACCAGCGTGAGATCGGTCGCAAGGAACAGGTGCAGCACAGAGTCGGTCATGCCCGCCGATGGATAGAACTGCGTGAGCGGAACCAGACTGCCGGCCTGTAGCCCGACCTCCTCGATCAACTCGCGGTACGCAGTCAATTCGGTCGGTTCGTCGGCGACATCGCGCATGCCTGCCGGAATCTCGACAACGAAGTCATCGTAGGGCGCGCGGTACTGACGCACGAGCACAACGGAGGGGTTGCCCTCGGCATCGAACATCAGCGGTACTGCGGCAACGGCCCCAGGCGATCGAACGATGTCTCGCTCGAAGACACCACCGTCGGGCGCCTCGAAGGAGCCAACGGCAACATGCCAGATGTAGCCCTGATGGACCACGGCGTCACCGAGATGACGAAATCCGCTCACGCGACGATCTGCGTCTCGGCGGGCACGCCGAAATGCGTCGGCTGCGCCTCGGCCGATTCGCGCTGCGCCCGCCGAGCGAGCGCTGCTGCGACCAGCTCGCGAAACAGCGGATGGGCGCGGTCGGGGCGGCTCTTGAACTCTGGGTGGCCCTGCGTACCCACCCAGAAAGGATGATCGACGAGCTCGATGAACTCGACGAGGCGCTTGTCCGGCGAGGTGCCACTGCACAAGAAACCAGCCGCCTCGAAACGATTTCGATAGTTCGAATTGAACTCGTAGCGATGACGGTGACGCTCACTGACCACGGGCTCACCATAGGCGACCGACACTTTCGAGCCTGGCGTGAGCACTGCGTAGTACGCGCCGAGTCGCATGGTGCCACCCTTGTCGCTGATGTCACGTTGGGCCACCATCAAGTCGATGACTGGGTAGTGCGTGGTGGTGTCGAACTCGGTGGAGTTGGCATCGACCATGCCCAGCACGTGACGGGCGAACTCAATGGTCATCACCTGCATCCCCAAGCACAGTCCGAGGCACGGAAGTAGCTGTTCGCGGGCGTACTCAGCAGCGGCGATCTTGCCTTCGATACCGCGTGATCCGAATCCCCCCGGAATCACCATGCCGTCGAGTTCGGCGAGGCGACCCGCGGCGAGCAAGCCCTCGACCTCCTCGGCTTGGATCCAGTCGATCTCTACCTTGGCGCCATGCTGGAATCCGGCGTGGCGCAGGCTCTCGGCGACAGAGAGGTATGCATCTTGGAGGTCGATGTATTTGCCAATCAGCCCGATCTTCACAGGAGTGGTCGCGGCCTCGACAGTGGCGACGACCCGTTCCCAGGACGACAGATCCACCGGTGCATCGAGATGCAACACCTCGCAGACGACTTCGTCGAGACCCTCGTCGTGCAAGATGAGCGGTAGCTCGTAGATGTTGCGCGCGTCGGCTGCGTTGACGACCGCACGCTCGTCGACGTCGCAGAGGTTGCTGATCTTTCGCTTCAGGTTCGGGCTCAACGGCTCTTCGCTGCGACACACGATGACGTCGGGCTGGATGCCACGACTGCGCAGTTCGGTCACACTGTGCTGTGTTGGCTTTGTCTTCTGCTCGCCACTTGGTCCGATGAACGGAACGAGGGTCACGTGGATGTAGCACACGTTGTCCCGGCCGGCCTCCTTGCGGAACTGACGAATCGCCTCGAGAAATGGAAGGATCTCGATGTCGCCCACCGTACCGCCGACCTCGGTGATCACTACATCCACATCGTCTGTGGCAAGGCGCTTGATGCGACGCTTGATCTCATCGGTGATGTGGGGAATGACCTGGACAGTCTTGCCGAGGTAGTCGCCGCGTCGCTCGGCTGCCAGTACCGCCTGATAGATGCTGCCGGTGGTCGCGTTGCTGTTCCGGCCGAGGGGCTCATCGATGAAGCGCTCGTAGTGACCAAGGTCGAGATCGGTTTCGCCGCCGTCGTCGGTGACGAACACCTCGCCGTGTTCGAACGGATTCATCGTGCCCGGATCGATGTTGATGTACGGGTCCAGCTTCTGCATCGTGACCCGAAGGCCGCGCATCTTCAGCAGCCGGCCCAGCGAGGAGCCGGTCAGGCCCTTACCCAGCGAGCTGGCAACACCGCCAGTCACGAAAATATGCTTGGGCATGAATACGGCCTCCCGTCAGCGACAACCACGACGGGACATCAGCGTATCGCGACTCACGACCCAACTCCCTCTTTGCGCGTCGTCGCTGACCTGCATGTTCACAGATCAAGATTGGAGATGCCGCTGACCGAGGAGTTCAGTAGCGTGGTCTCGCGCGGATCGACTGTGCTCCATGCCGGAGAGCATCCGCGCGATCTCATCGATTCGTCGATCGCCGGTCACCGTCTCGGCCGTGGCGAAGGTCTGACCATCGACGATGTGCTTGGACACGACAATCTGTGTGGACGCAAGCGCGCCGACCTGCGCCAGATGCGTCACCACGAGTACCTGATGGCGGTCACCCAGGTTGGCCAGGGCCCGACCAACCGCAATGGCTGCGCTGCCACCGACGCCGGCATCCACCTCATCGAAGACCAATGTGCTCGGATCCTCGGAGAGCACCAACCGCAGTGCGAGCATGCTGCGCGCCAATTCGCCGCCGCTGGCGACGCGTGTGAGCGCGAGTGACGGCGAGCCTGGATTCGCCGAAAGGAGAAAAGTCACGTCGTCGCCGGGATCATTGCCCACATGCACCTCGAGGGTCGCGTTGGGCATGGCCAACTCATGGAGATGGCGTTGTACGGCAGCGGCGAGTCGTGGTGCGCACGAGCGACGGGCCCCACCGACCATCGCGGCTGCTGCTGCTTCGTCGGCAATCAGAGCGGTTCGTTCACGATCAAGTGCGATGGCCCGCTCGTCGTACCCCACGAGTTCGTCGAGCCGAGACGTGATATCGACGTGGAACTCGACCACCTCGGCGAGGGTGTCTCCGTATTTTCGGCGTAAATCACGTAACAACTGTCGGCGTTCGCGAATCTCCACCAATCGCACTGGATCCTCATCGATTCCCTCTGCGGTATCACGGAGCTCACCGACGACATCAGCCATCTCGGCGGCGATGCTGCGCAACCTGTCGCTCACCGCCGTGAACGGGCCGCGACCCGCCAACGCTCCAACAGCGGCCCCGAGCCGGTCGAGCAATCCCTCGTCATCGGAGATGATCGCCAACGCCGCAGCTGCGGCCTCGCGGTGAGCTACGGCACCAGCGAGCACGTCTTCGAGTCGATCGAGATCGTCCTCCTCGGTGAGCCCGCTGATCTGAGCAATCTCGATCTCGCCGATCTGAAATCGCAGCAGATCGATCTCTCTCGCCCGGGCCCGGGAATCGCCGCCAAGGGATGCGAGTGCCGCATCGACTTCGGTGAGACGCGCTCGCACAGAACGCAGTGCCGTGAGATCGATGGATCCGAAATGATCGAGTGCACTCCGTTGTGTCGCTGTGCCGAGCAGGCTCTGGTGGGCATGTTGACCATGCAGATCGACCAACGACGCACCGATCTCGGCCAAGACTGTCACCGTGGCCAGGCGCCCGTTCACGTAAGCGCGCGACCGCCCCTCGCGAGGCACGACGCGCGCCAGCACGTACTCGTCGTCGTCCACAACAAACCGGCCCTCGACCCGTGCCTCATCTGCACCCGGACGCACCATCGCCGAGTCAGAGCGGCCCCCGACCAGGAGATTGATAGCTTCGACCAACATCGTCTTGCCGGCACCGGTCTCGCCGGTCAGCGCAGTGAGGCCCGTGCCGAGCACCAGGTCGAGGGCGGCGATCACCCCGAGATCTTCGATATGGAGTTCAGTGAGCATCAGCGATCAGACAACCCGAACTTGGCTTTGAGAATCTGGTGGAATCGGCGCGGTCCGAACCGCACGAAACGGGCGGTCTCCACCGCCGCCGTGCACAGCAGGGTATCGCCCTCCAACAAACGCGCCACGCGTTGGCCATCCACCGAGACCTCCACTGCGCGGTACCCGCTCGCCTCGATGCTGATCGGCTCGTCGGGATCGAGCACCAACGTTCGGTCGAACAACATGTGCGGCGAAACCGGTGTGAGCAGGAGTGCGCGATGCTGCGGCGAAACCACCGGGCCGCGCACCGAGAGCGAGTAGGCGGTCGATCCGGTCGGTGTCGCGACGATCAACCCATCTGCCGCGTACGAGGTGAACGGCGACCCGTCAATACTCACGTTCAACCGCACCGTATGACCCGACTCGCCCTTTTCAAGCACCACCTCGTTGAGTCCGCGCCAACTTCCCTCGTCGAAATCCTGGCCGGCACGTCGCACCGACACCTGCAGCATCATCCGTTCTTCGATGCGCCACTCCCCGCCGGTACCGTCGGTGGCGAACCAACGCTCGAGCGCTGCGAGCAGACCAGGCGGTTCCACCTCTGTGAGGTAGCCGAGCAAGCCGACGTTGACCCCCACGATGGGCACCGCTGCACCATCGAGCAACTTGACCATGCGGAGCATGGTGCCGTCGCCACCGACGCTCAAGGCCAGCCCTGCCTCTGCCGGATTGCGCGAGCGGCCGAGTTCCGAAAGACCAATGGCATCTGCGTCGTCGATCGACATCCAAGCATCGTGACCGCGAGCGCTCAGCCATTCGACGGTCGCGAGCACCAGTGCCGCGGCATCACTGCGCTGATGGTGGGCCACGATGTATACAGAGGTCACGGCGTCGATCCTTCCGCACCAGCGGTGGCATACACAAGGAATTCGCGATTCCCGTCGGCTCCGGTAAGTGGTGAATCGATCCAGCCACGGACCTGACAGCCGTTGTCGACAAGCGCATCGCCAATTTCAGATTTCACTCGCTGGTGTATCGCAGGGTCAACGATCACACCCTTGACCTTGGACACCTCCTGACGTCCAGCCTCGAACTGGGGCTTGACGAGCAACACCAGCGGTGCCGATGGCACGCAGACACGCAACAGGGCCGGGATGACCCTCGTCAGCGAGATGAACGACAGATCGGCAACGACGACGTCGACGAGCCCGCCGATGTCGTCCAACGAAACGTCGCGAATGTTCACACGCTCGAGCACCAGAACCCGCTCATCATTTCGGATTTGCGGATGGAGTTGGCCATGCCCGACATCGAGCGCTACCACCTGACGAGCGCCGCGTTGCAGCAGGCAATCGCTGAATCCGCCGGTGGACGCGCCTGCGTCGAGAACACGTCGTCCAGCGACGGACACATCGAACGCGCCAAGGGCGGCATCGAGCTTCTCTCCACCTCGTGAAACGAAACGCGGTGGGTCGCCCTCGATCACGATGGCATCTGCGGGGTCGACCTGGCGTGACGCCTTGTCAGCAAGCGCGCCGTTCACGAGCACGCGTTTCGACTCGATCGCATCAGCCGCTTGGGTGCGACTCTCTACAAGCCCTCGGCGAAGTAACTCGGCATCGAGGCGACGGCGTCGGCTCAAGAATCAGCTCTTGGCCGGAGCAGCCTTCTTCGCGGGTGCAGCCTTCTTCGCGGGTGCAGCCTTCTTCGCGGGTGCAGCCTTCTTCGCGGGTGCAGCCTTCTTCGCCGGAGCCTTCTTCGCCGGAGCGTTCTTCGCGGGTGCAGCCTTCTTCGCGGGCGCAATCTTCTTCGCGGGCGCATCCTTCTTCGCGGGCGCAATCTTCTTCGCGGGCGCATCCTTCTTGGCGGGCGCAGCCTTCTTGGTCAAACCCACTTGCCGAGCTACTTCTTCGAGGCGAGACTCCAAGCCATCGACGCGACGTCCGAGGCGATCCATCTGCTTGGAGATCTCACGCTGCACGATCTTCACGATGTGCTCGCTGGTGTCCTTGCCTCGCTCGACCAAAGCCTGCACAGCATTCTCGGTATCCTTGCGACGCAATTCGCCGGCCTTGACCAGTTCCTTGACCAACTTCTCGGCCTTTGCTTGCGAGTCCTCGGTGAAGGTCACGCCCGACTCGATGAGTTTCCGTACCATGCTCTTATCCATGTCGGCAAGCGTACTCCGCCACGGACAGGCTTTGGTCACGTCAACAGTTGGGAGGTAATCGAGGCAAGATCGTCGCCGACCATCGAAGGCTTGGGCGACACTCGACGCCCAGGATCCGTCACGCCTGACCACACCTGGGCGTACCGACAGCCGAGCGTGCTCGCAAACCGTCCATCGGTGTCTGGCCGATCGCCCACCATGACGGCGTCGCTGAGATTTTCCAGACCTGTCTCTGCCCGAACGAGTGCGGCCATCGGCGGGTAGGGCTTGCCGGCCACGATCGGTCGACTGCCCGCAGCCGTCGAAATAGCCGAGAGAATTGCGCCACCTCCAGGAATCAGCCCGGAGGGCGTGGGATACGTCGCATCGTCATTGGTCCCGATCAGGCGAGCACCGGCGCGCACCGCGTCGGCGGCGATGCGCATCACTTCGAAGTCGAAACTACGATGGAATCCGACCATCACGACGTCATATGGCGGCTGGCTCGCCACCACGGCGCCACGTCGTTCCAATGCTTCGCCGATCCCAGGTCCTCCGCACACCATCACTCGATCTCCGGCCTGCACGAGCAATGCTGCCGCCGACGCAGATGACAGCACATCGCCGACGGCTGGTACGCCGATCGCGGACAGCGCCGCTTCCTGCTCGCCGATGCGCGACGCGGAATTGTTGGTCACGAACAAGACCCGATGTCCAGCGGCGCGCAGACGCGCGATCGCGTCGACGGAGCCAGCGATTGGTTGGTGGGCAAGCCACACCACCCCGTCGAGATCGCACAGAACTGGGAAGCGATGACCATGCATAGGTAGCAAGTCTCGCAGCTGAGGTGGCAACCTGTACGGGTGCCACGCTTTGAACCATTTCCCGCATTGCGATACTCCGCCGACGAGTCGCTCGACCTTGTCGCAGCTCCGCCCTACGACGTCATCTCCGATCGTGATGTAAAGAATCTGCTCGCCCTCGATCATCACAACATCGTCGCCGTCGATGTTCCGCGCGAATCCGACGGCGAGTCCCGCTACGAGCACGCCGCCCGGCGTCTGAACGACTGGATTGCCCAAGGCGTCCTGGTCGCCGACCCGACCCCGTCGTTCACGCTGTATCGCATGCAGTTCGTCGACGAATCAGGCGCTGAACGCGAAACCGTTGGCGTTCTCGGCGGTTTGGAGGTGGTCGACGAAGGTGCCGGAGGTGTGCTGCCCCATGAACAGACCACTCCGAAAGCCAAGACCGATCGGCTCGACCTGACTCGTTCCACCCACGCCAATCTGTCCCCCGTGTGGGGTCTGTCTCTCGCTGCAGGTCTCACCGAGCTGTTGCTGGCTCCCGGCGAGCCGATGGGACAGTGCATCGACGAAAACACAGTGACGCACATCGTCGAACGCGTCGCCGATCCGGATCGAATCGAACGAATCTCTCGCGCAATCGGGGCGTCAACGGTGGTGATCGCCGACGGCCATCACCGCTACGCCATCAGCCGTACGTACCGCGACGAGCAGCGAGTCGCAACCGGTAGTCGCACGTTGGAGTCAGAGCTCACCCTGGCATATGTGGGCGAACTCGTCGACGAGCAGCTGAGCGTTGCGGCCATCCACCGCTTGATCACGGGCGTACCCGATTGGGCACTCCTCGAGAGCTTCGCACCACTGTTCGAGATGAGTCCTGCCGGAATCGTTGGAGCTGGTCACGCTCGCGAGGTCGTCGAGCGCGGCGCGCTCTGCCTCGTACACAGCGATGGCCACGGCACGTACATGCAACCGCGACCCGAGTGCTTCGTTGGGGTCCGCGATCTCGACAGCTCGCGACTCGAGCACGCCCTCGTGCGGGTGCCTGCTTTCGAACTCAGCTATCAACACGGTGTCACTAACATCGTCGCGACCGTCACCAGCGGTCAGGCGTCCGCCGGCGTTCTACTACGCCCAGTCAGCGTCGCAGAGATCCGGCGTACAGCCGATGAGGGTCTGTTGATGCCGCCGAAGAGCACCTTCTTCACACCGAAACTGCGCACCGGATTGGTGATCCGTTCGCTCGATACCTGAGCCCGGCGCACCGGCCACGAACTACGCGACGGTGATCGATGTGTCCAGGTAGACATCCTGAATCGCCTGAAGCAATGCAACGCCGTCTGCGATGGGCCGCTGAAATGCCTTGCGTCCCGAGATCAGCCCCTGTCCGCCGGCTCGTTTGTTGATGACGGCTGTCTTGACCGCCGCCGCCAGATCGCCTGCGCCCTTGCTCTCGCCGCCACTGTTGATCAGGCCGATGCGACCCATGTAGCAGTTGGCAACCTGCCAACGGGTGAGGTCGATGGGATGGTCGGTCGTGAGCGTGTCATAGACGAGCGGGCTCGTTTTGCCGTATCCGGGCAGCGCGTTGTAGCCACCATTGTTCTCAGGCAGCTTTTGCTTGATGATGTCGGCCTCGATCGTCACACCGATGTGATTCGCCTGCCCAGTGAGATCGGCAGACACGTGGTAGTCGACGCCATCTACTTTGAACCCGTTGTTGCGTAGATAGCACCACAGCACGGTGAACATGCCCAGATCATGCGCCTGCTTGAAGGCCTTGGCCACCTCTTGAATCTGGCGCGTTGCCTGCTCTGAGCCAAAGTAAATCGTGGCGCCCACCCCGCTGGCGCCAAGGTCGTAGGCCTGCTGCACGCTGCCGAACATGATCTGATCGAATGCGTTCGGATAGGTCATCAGCTCGTTGTGGTTGATCTTGACGATGAACGGAATGCGATGCGCGTAGCGCCGACTGACCGAACCAAGCACACCGAACGTCGTGGCCACAGCGTTGCAGCCACCGTCGATGGCGAGTTCGACGATGTTCGCCGGATCCATGTACATCGGGTTCGGAGCGAACGAGGCCGCAGCCGAATGTTCGATACCTTGATCGACCGGCAGGATAGAGACGTATCCAGAACCCGCCAGCCGACCGTGGTTGTACAGCGAACCGAGGTTGCGCAGCACCTGCGGCGAGCGGTCGGTGGGAACCATCATTGTGTCGATGAAGTCAGGACCGGGCTGGTGTATCTGCTCTTTGGTAATACCCGAGCAGATGTGGGTCAACAATGATTCGGCTTCGTCGCCGAGCAGGGCGTGGAGGTCCACGGTACGGTCTCCTGAGTGTCGTGACACGCGACCACCATGACCGCGCGCTTATGCCGATGGTAGCCCGTCGACCCCGGCAGCACCCATGGCGGCAGTGATCCACTTGCGCTGCGTCGTACGTGAACGCTTGTCACTGGCGCGACCGAGGTGTTGAACCACGACCTCGGTCCGGCTCTGTGTGGTTGCCCCAGTCCGATAGAAGCGCCGGCGAACCGTTCCGACGACGCTGACTTCATCACCGGCGGCGACAGCTGTTCGTGCGGGCGGATCGAACCACACCAGTGGAACCGAGCTCGCAACCTCGTCGACTCGGGTGGTGAGTTCCAACGACATCAACACCGAGCCAGACTTCAGTTCGCGAATCGTCGGCTCGCTCGACAAACGCGCCATGAGCATCACAATGTTCATGATCCACTTCCCTCTTCCACGCTGCACGCAAACGGCACGGCAGGTGACGACGTTGCAGATGATCGATACGGGGGAAGCCGACACCACCGAAGGTACCCGAGGGGTGTGACACACCACTCGTGGAGGCGTTGGCCGGACGAGTCAGCGACGTCCGAGCATCGCCAAGCGGTCGCTGACGTCAGCATATCGAGGGTCGACTGCCGCCACACGTTTGAAGAAGTTTCGCGCCTTGACAACATCGCCGGAGCGGTCGTACAGGTCGGCGATCACATACCACTGCTTCAGGTGATAGTCACGCACACGCTTGGGCGCATCAGCGACTCTGAGCAGGAGCTTGACCGCTCCCGAGATGTCACCCTGATCAGCAAGGGCACCGGCAGCAACGATACGACCCTCGGCCATCACCGACGGCGCCGGCGATGTCTCGCGGATCTCTCGCCAGATCTCGTCGACCTCGTGATAGCGGCGCATCGCCCGATAGCAGTCGGCAAGTACCGGTAATTGCTCCGGTGCCGGATGAAGCAGCCGGGCCTTTTCGAGTTCGGCGGCCGCCTTGCGCCACTCGCCCAGGCGATACAGCGCGATCCCTGCAACTTCGTGGCCCGCGCCGACATTTGGCAGGTTCTTGAGCACCGACTGCACCATGCGCAGGGCGTCACCATAACGATCACGCTCGAGCGCCTCCGTTGCCGCGGCGAGACGCTCCATGTAACGCGCCGACGTTCGTGCGTCGGCCTCACGCTCCACTTCTTGGACCCATGATGGATCAAGACGAGTCGGATCACCCATTCGGCGCTCACGAATCGGCGCATCCTCATCACGGGCGCTCGCCTCGCGAGCCGCGTCTACCACTGAGCCGTCGTCCTGCCACGTCTCGGGCTCCCACTGATCCCGCTCGCCAGACGCCGATGCCGGTGCCTTCGTCGACGCCGCCTCGTCGCGTGGTCCACGCTTGGCTTTGACCTCCATCGAGCGCTTATCGGCGGCGGTCAACGGACGCTGCGAACGCGACCCGCCACCACGGCCAGTCGAACCCTGCCCGCCGTTTGCCTGTCCGCTGTGCGAGGGCCGGGGACGAGGACGAGGGCTAGTAGGCATGGCCCGCTAGCCTAGGCCGAATACGGCCGAAAAATGCCAAATACCCCCAGCTCGCGCTAGGGGTATTTGATTTCGAAATTCGGCGGCGACCTACTCTCCCAGGGGGTCTACCCCCAAGTACCATCGGCGCTGGCAGTCTTAACTTCCGTGTTCGGGATGGGAACGGGTGTGACCCTGCCGCTATGGCCACCGAAATCTTGTGTCAATGAGTCGCATCAGCGACCTCAAGGACTCCAGAGCAAGCACGAGCTAATTTGAAAATTCAAGCCCTCGGCCGATTAGTACCGGTCGGCTCAACACGTTACCGTGCTTACACCTCCGGCCTATCAACGTGATGGTCTCGTCACGGGCCTTACTGCGTTAACCGCATGGGTGTACTCATCTTCGAACGGGCTTCCCGCTTAGATGCTTTCAGCGGTTATCCCTTCCGTAGGTGGCTAATCAGCCGTGCCTTTGGCAAGACAACTGACACACCAGAGCTACGTCCGTCCCGGTCCTCTCGTACTAGGGACAGCCTTCGTCAATACACCTTCGGCTGCGGAGGATAGGGACCGAACTGTCTCACGACGTTCTGAACCCAGCTCGCGTACCGCTTTAATGGGCGAACAGCCCAACCCTTGGGACCTG
>JAYUWK010000040.1:0-6787 GCA_043753895.1 Actinomycetota bacterium | reverse complement strand
CGAGTCGGATTCCATGTCGATCGGCTCGGCGAACTCGGTCCGCTGTTGGATGAACCGCGTACGAAACAACTGGAGCGAAAGCTGCGGGAACTGCGCTTCTTTCTTTCGGGTCGGCCAACACGGATCACGTATTGGATAGCGCCGGGCCGGGGTGATCGTGCTCTTGACGGTGTTCGCCAAGACACGACCGAATGAGCACCGCGAGGTGGACAGAGCAAAGCGAGCATTGCAGCGATGTATGACCGAGCACGGACTGACTGGAGATCAAGATGAGTGAGCGAACGAGTTGGAAATCGGTGCCTCGACCTGACGCGGGTCGGGTTCGTGACGTCGTGGAGGATGAAGCCCGTATCACGGCGTTTCGCGAACTGGTGTACCAGCTCCGCGTCGACGCGGGCTTGACGCAGGTCGAGTTGTCCCGACGGATGGGCACGACTCAGTCTGCGATCGCTCGGATGGAGAAAGGTGGCACGCGTCCGACGTTGGAGACGCTGGAACGCGTCGCTGGCGCCGTTGATCAAGAACTCGCAGTCGTGGTCGGCACGCGGCTGATCGAGAACCGGTCCATCGCCAAGATGGTCCGTAGCGGCCACGCCGTCGTCCGCAAGGCAAGCTGACGAGCACATAGCGCGCGTGTGATGGTAGACCGGTATACGAACTAGACGGAACAGACGGACTGGACGGACGGTTTTACGGACTGTGGAGTACTGCGCAGCAGTAGACGGACTGTACGGACGGTGACCACAACCTTTTTGCCAAGGTGAGGGTCGCGAGTTCGAATCTCGTCATCCGCTCCAACAAACACCAGGTCAGCGGCCCCACAAGGGCCGCTGGCTTGCGTTTTCGGCTTGGTTGTTCGAGTGGAGTGAGACGAGTGCGTTGATGGTCCCGCGGATCTGGGTCATGCGGGCTGCGGCTTCGATGCCGTGACCGCAGATGTCGCCGACGACGAGCGCGGTGCGGGTTGGTGAGATGTGGACGAAGTCGTACCAGTCGCCCCCGAAGCCGAGTGCGTTGTTCGCTGCGATGTATTCGGCGGCGATGTCGAGGCCGTCACGGAGTCCGGTGCTCGACAGCAGCGCGAACTGGAGTGAGCGGACGAACTGGGTGCGTGCGTCGCCGATCTGGCTTCGGTCGAGTGCTTGGGCGCACATCTCCGACACGGTCGTGAGGCCCGACCGCACGATCGGGGTGAACTCGACCGGACCGTTCCAGGCCACTCCGATCGCGCCGGCGATGGTGCGGTCCGCTCGGAACAACGGGATCGACGCCGTGGCTTGGAGCCCGACGGAGGTCGTGTCATCGACCAGGTGCGGATATTGGCGAGTGAGCGTGTCGAGGTCGGGCACGAAGATGGTCTCGGCGCGGGTGACGGCGTCGGTGAGCGGGACATCATCCGACAGGGCCAGCCGCACATATTTCGATGCCATGTCCGGTGGCAGCGGTGGCGAGTGGACCAGGTCGAGGTGCCGGTGGTCGGCATCGACGACAGCGATGTTGACGAACGCTGCGTCGAGCACGTCGCGACCTGTGGTCGTGACCATCTGGGCGACCTGCTCGACGGTGCTGGCTGCGCTGAGCTCTTGGGCGAGTTGGGCGAGCATCGTTGCGGACCCTGCGTCGTACTGTGCCTGATCGATCTCCGGAGACGACGGATCGGTGAACAGCGTGGTCTGCGGTCGCCCGTTGGCCATCATCGTGATCCCGACGAACTCTGCTTTCGGCAACGCGACCGTGCTCACCTCGGTGACACGATCCAGCGTCTGCTGCAACGTCTTGTCCCCAACGAAGAACTTGGACAGCGCGTTCAAGCTGTCGGCGAATGCTTGTTCTTGCTCCACGGGAACTCCCTGGCGGGGCCAAGGATTGCCCTGTAGCTCAAGGGTCGACGGCGACGTCAACACACGCGGTACCGGGACGCGAACCGACCTGGTCGCCTCAACCGACTGCGCGAACAGATGTTTGCACTTCGAGCGATGCGGATAGCGGGATCGTGTGCGCACGACTTCCGTAGGGACGTCCTCGACGGAAAGTCAGCAACATGGAACCCTTCGATGTCGACCCGCTCACGGGGGCACTGATGTCGCTCACGAACTCGCTGCGGGGCCGCAACGGCGTCAAACATCCCCTGCAACCCATCGTGCGGCTGGACACTCAGTTGATCGACGGATGCTCAGGCGCGAGCATCGCGCTGCTCGTCGAGGGTGAGCCGACCAGTGTCGCAGTGACCGACCGGGTCACCCTGGAAGTCGATCTCGTCCAGTACGACAACAACGAAGGCCCTGTCTCACGGCGCTCGGCGGTGACGTGATCCGGATCGCGTTCGTGCCTACCGACGAACGGTTCCCCCACTTCGCGATCGGTGCCGCAGACCGCCGAGTCCTGAGCACCCTGTCGATCCCGATCCGCCTCGACGCCGCACACGTCATCGGCACCCTCAACCTGTACTCGAACCGCCAGAACGGATTCGCCCCCGGCGACGAGACAACCGCCCACGTGCTCGCCGCCGAGGCAGGTGTCATCATCACCGCCTCCGACATCTACACCGACGCGATCCGCACCGTTGCGACCATGCAAGAGCGCCATGATGAGCAAGCCACGGTCAACGTCGCCCGCGGCATCCTGATCGGCCTCGAGGACTGCAGTGCCGTCCAGGCAATGAACCTGATCCGTTATGCCTCCGACAGCAACGCCGACACCCTGGTCCAGGTCGCCACTCGCATCATCGATGCATCGCTCGAACGCCACGACGACAGCGACGACACCCACGTCGACATGTAGGAACCTGGGCGCGCCACAGCTCGAGGTTCGCCAGCCCGGCCGTCAGCTGGGCGTCCACTCGTGTACGGAATCGGCGGCTCTTGCAGCGAACTCTCGGTCGTAGGTCACGGGAACGCTTCGACGTACAGGGTGACCCGCTTTGGGACTGGGGGTGTACGTTGCGATGTCGGCTCTCGGTCATCCGGACTCTTGCGATCGCGTGAGTGTCGGATGGTGATGATTCAGCTGGCGCGCTGGGAAGCCATGAACATCGAGGACGTCTGTCCGTTGTCCGTCGTGGCGTGCAACGTTTCGTCGGCACTCGGAGGCCCTGCGACATCCCATCGGAACGCCCGGGACCGTGGCGTTGCAGCGGACCGAGCGGTTCGCAACCCGTCGTCGGCGGTTGCGTTCCTGCGGCTTGCGACCGACGCCGGTCATCAGAGGGTGGAGACGGCCAGCGACTTGATGTCTCTGACTATGACGCTGGACCGGTACGGGGAGGTGCTGTCGGGGTTCGCTTCGCTGCATCTGACCCTCGATCGGGAGATTTCGCGGCAGGTCGGTCTCGCCCCGTCGTCGGTGTCGACGGCGCTCGATCTTCCGGAGCGTCAGAAGGCGCCGAGTTTGAGTGCCGATCTGGAAGCGCTCGGGCGGTCGATGCCGTCGCCGGTTCCGTTCCCGCTGACGTCGCTCGCTGGCGCGTTGGGAGCTCTGTACGTCTGCGAGGGAGCGACACTCGGCGGCCGGGTCATCGCGCCCCACATCGTTGGCTTGTTGGGTGCCGACGTGCCCGTGTCGTTCTTCGAGTCCTACGGCAGCGACGTCGCGCGGATGTGGGCGGACTGTCGTGCAGTGATCAACGGCGTGTTGGTCTCGGCCGAGTTGCGGGATGTCGCTGCTGCTTCTGCGATCGCGGTCTTCGCACGTTTCGCTGAGGTGCTGTCGTGATCGCCGGCACCTGGTCACCGCCGGTCGATCTGGACAACTGTGCAAGCGAACCAATCCACATCCCCGGTGCGATCCAGCCGCACGGCGTGCTGATCGCCGTGACCGAACCGGAGCTGATCGTCGCGGTTGTTTCGTGCAACACCGACTCGTGGTTCGCGATCGCAGCCGCCGACGCGATCGGAATGCATCTGTCATCGCTGATCGGCACCGAGGCCAGCGAGACGATCGACAGGATCCGGTCGCTCGAATGGCTGCAACGCTTCGATGAGATCCCCATCGTCAGCGACGGACAGACGTTGACCGCGACGATCTACCGGTCGGGATTGCTGCTCGTCATCGAGATGGAGGCCACCGACCCCGACCAGGAACTCGCCGGCGCGATCGTGCGTGAGGCCGCAATGGCGTTGCAGACCAGCCGAAGCGTGATCGATGTCGCCGACGCAGCAGCCCGGTGGATCCGTTCGCTGACGGGTTTCGATCGGGTGATGGTCTACCGGTTCGACCCGGACTGGAACGGTGAGGTCATCGCCGAACGCAAACAGGACGACCTCAACACGTTCCTCGGTCTGCACTACCCGGCGTCGGACATCCCAGCGCAAGCACGTGAGCTGTACCGCCGGAACTGGCTGCGGATCATCCCCGACATCGGCTACCAGCCGGTCCCGCTGCTGCCTCCTGTCGCGTTCGACACGGCCCGACCACTCGATCTCAGCACATCGACGTTGCGGAGCGTGTCACCGATCCACGTCGAGTATCTCCGCAACATGGGAGTCGGCGCATCGATGTCGGTGTCGATCGTCGTCAACGGCGACCTGTGGGGCTTGATCGCCTGCCATCACTACTCCGGTGTCCGTCATGTGAGCGTGCACGCTCGGAACGCAGCCGAGTTCCTTGCCCAACTCATCTCGCTCCGGATCGCCGAGACGATCGAAGCCGATGAACGTGTCCGCACAATCGAGCTGTCCTCGATCGCCGACGGGGTCGCCCACGCGTTCGCTGCCGTCACCCAACCCGACATCCACGACGTCATCCGACAACACGCATCTGACGTGCTCGCCCTTGCCGGCGCAACCGGTTTCGTGCTCCGCGCCGACGGCACCGATTGCCGGATCGGGGCAGTACCCGACGACCACATCGTCGACGCAGTCATCGCGTGCTGGCCCGGCGGCCGGGAAATCCTCGAAAGCGACCGCTTGGGTGAGGACTGTCCGGAGATCGGCGAACACTTCGGAACAGCCAGCGGGGTCCTCGCGTTTGTGTTGAACAACAATCGAACCGAGTTCATGGCATGGTTCCGGGCCGAACTCGTCCAAGCAATCGATTGGGGCGGCGATCCCCACAACGCGAAACTCGCCGCAGCCGACGGCGACGACATCCGCCTCAGCCCACGCAAATCATTCGACCTGTGGCGCGAAACCATCAGGGGCAGAGCCGAACGATGGGACATCAGCACGATCCAAGCCGCGCAACGATTCCACCGTCACGTCGGAGCAGCACTGTTCCGGGGACAACGCGACGCTGCATCACTCGCCAAGGATCTGCAACGAGTCATGCGGCCCGTTGGTCTACCCACCGCCACCGGCTACGAGTTCGCCGTGTTCTCCAAAGCCGCCGGTCGCGGAGAGATCGGCGGCGACTGGTACGACGCCTTCCGCCTCCCGGGCGGTCTCGTCGCACTCGTGGTCGGTGACGTCGCCGGCCACGGACTCGCCGCGGCTTCGGAGATGGCCCAGCTACGAAACGTGCTACGCGCCTACCTCGCCCGCACCATCCGCCCCGCCGACGCCCTCGCCCACCTCGACGACTACATGACAGCGCACCTACCCGACAGCATCGCGACCGTTGTCTGCGCCGTCATCGACACCACCAACGGAACACTGCACATCTCCCACGCCGGTCACCCACCCGCTCTTATTGTCGGCGTCGACGGCGGAATCTTCCTTCCACTTGACGGTGACTCCCTGCTCGGGCACCGGCCGAAAGGCCGACGCCAGCAACGATTCGATCTCGCCGTTGGCGAGACAATCTTCCTCTACTCCGACGGACTCGTCGAAACCCGTCAACTCGGAATCGACCACGGACTCGCCGCACTCCGTCACGAAGCCACCGAACAATTCGGACCGACCGTGTCCAGCATCCACACGCCCCCGCAATCCCCAGCCGAGCGGGTCACCGCCCTCGCAGAATCCCTGCTCAGCGAAGAACACCACGACGACGTCACAATCCTGACCGTCCAACGAACCAGCGACGGTCAACCCGCCTAATGGGGAGTGACCAGCTGAAGTGAAAGGCTGGTTCCGAGCCGCTGGCCGGTTGCTGTTTCGACATTCCCCCCACCAGGCGATCATTTCCGAGAACCAAGGTCTGGACACGTGCCCGCAATGATCAACCGCTACTCCCGTGATCGAGTTGCCTTCATCGGACGCCTGCGATGGCCGTCTGTGGGCAAGGACTGGTTGGCCCCCTGCATGCATATTTGTCACCGGCCCGAAGACAATCGATCACGTCGTCAATGCACGTGCGGCGGGGTCAACCGCAGCACCTGCGGGTTGGGCCCACGTGATCCTGTGACGATCTGCAGCAACCCGGACTGCTCCATCACAGAGCGGTAGTGGATCCAGGTCACCCGGGTCACCCCCGCAGACTCAGCGAGCTTTCGGGCCGATGTTTCGATCTGCAACTGGTCGTCAGCAAACTCGAACAGAGCGACCCAACATGCAAACGCTTTTTGACGGACTTCTACTGGAACGTGCGTTTGCCCGTCGATGAGACGGAGCGCCTTGCGGAAGTCGACGTTCCTAGCCTGATGCCTCACGATGTGCTCCCTTCCTTGTACTCGGCTGTGAGACTTCTCAGAGGCTGTTCGGTGCATATTGCGCTGGTGGAGAGCCATTGTTCCGTTGGGGGGTGAGCCACTGTTCCGTTGAGTGCTGAGCCGTCGTAACGGGGCGGAGTGAGCCGCCGCGACGGCCGGGTGAGGTGGGTGAACCTTCGTTGGGTTCGTGCCGTTGGGGCGCGGACGTGACGAAAGGGGTTGCCTTCGATGGTCGACTACAAACAGATTCTTCGGCTTCGT
>JAYUWK010000039.1:0-55842 GCA_043753895.1 Actinomycetota bacterium | reverse complement strand
AAGCCTGCGCTCACGAGTGTGGCGTCGGGGGTGGCGCCGGGGGTCCATGTTGCGCCGGTGGGCGCAGTGGCTGGGCTGACCGCGATGGCCGTGCCGCCGTACTGGGCGAAGTACGTCTCAGCGGCGACTTCGAGGGTCTTCTTGTCGGCAGCGCAGGCGCTGGTCTGGCCCTTGTCGGTGATACCACGGACTGCGAACACCGTGACGGTGGCCAAGATTCCGAGAATCACGATAACGATCAGCAATTCGACGAGGGTGAATCCCTTGTTCTTCTTGCTGCTGGTCTCTTCTGCTTCAATGCTATCTTCCATGATGGTGCGTTCCTCCCGAAATTGGTCTGTCTTACGAAACCCGCCGAGGAAGAATTTCGTTTTCCCCGTGCAACGAAGTGATCGGCCCGTCGTTTCGAACCTTGAGAAATCTTTCGCCAAGTTCGGGAAAATCTTTCGCGGGCCTCTTTCGCAACCGGCGGTGCTGCGGCGCCGAACCTCAAGGATCACGCTGTCGGGCCGATACAACACTGCGCCGATGAGCGCGATCAAAGATGTCGGCCGAAGATGTGACAAGGAGTGGTGATGCGACGCAAAAGCGATATGTGGCAGGAACTCGATGAGCAGGGTGCGCCCTTTCTTCCCGAGGTGGGTGCGCAGCAGACGCAGACTGCCGTTGCCGACGTAGCCGTGCGGCTCGACACCGTCGAGCAGCAGTTGCTCTCGCAGTACACATCGATTGCTGCATATGCACAGATCGCGCAGCAGTCCGTCGACACCGCCCGCGCCGAGGCCAGGGCCGATCTCGATCGTGAGAAGGCAACCTTGGTGTCCTTGGTCGAGCGAGTGCGGTCGGACTTCGCTCCCGAGGGTACGCGTGTTGGGTCGTTGCACAGGCTGCCAGCCGGCTCGATTGCCTCAGTGGATGCGGCAACTGCCGCTCGTCTCGACACGCTCGAGGGCAAGTTCGACCGGATGAACCGACTCTTCGCGCAATGCCTGCGCAATCAGGAAGAACTCGCCAACTCGATCGCGAACCTGCTTGAGCGCCAGATGCGCGATCACGGTTGGTCGGCCCCGATGGCGCCCGTCGAAGCGTTGTCCATGCGCTGATTAGTTGAGCCGGCGCATACCCTGTGCGCGTATGGAACCAACGATGGTGCTCCGGGCTGGACGAGACAAGTCGGTTCGACGTCTGCATCCCTGGATCTTCAGCGGTGGCATTGCCGATGTTCGCGGTCATCCCGACCCTGGCGACACCGTACGTGTGATGTCGGCTGCGGGAGAATGCCTCGGCTCCGGCGCCTATTCGCCCGAATCACAACTGAGAGTGCGGATGTGGACATTCGATCCCGACGTCGCAGTCGACGACTCTTTCGTTGCCAACCGGGTCATCGAGTCCGCTCGACGTCGTGAACATCTGCGCTCGATCAGTGACGCTGTTCGCCTGGTGTTCAGCGAGGCCGACGGCGTCCCTGGCGTCATCGCCGACCGCTACGGCGACGCGGTCGTGGTGCAGTTCGGTTCGGCCGGGGCCGAACGCTGGCGCGACGTGGTGGCCGATACGTTGCTGTTACTCGACGGTGTGAGCTGTGTATACGAACGCTCCGATGTCGACGCCCGCGAGCGCGAGGGTCTGTCACCGAGGACCGGGTTGCTGCGTGGTGGCGAGCCCGCACACGAGACGATCATCAGCGAACGTATCGGTGATCGCGATTTTCGTTTCTCGGTCGGGATCACCGAGGGGCAGAAGACCGGCTTCTATCTCGATCAGCGCAATGCCCGCGCCGCGATCGCGACTGTGGCGCAGGGGCGGCGGGTGCTCAATGCCTTTTCGTACACCGGGGCTTTCAGCGTGATCGCGGCCGCAAGCGGCGCGGCCGCAGTGACGAGCCTTGATTCATCCGGGCCGGCGTTGGCGGGTGCGGTACGCAACGCGGAACTGAACGCGGTGCAGGTCGGCGAGCAGATCGAGGGCGATGCCTTCGCCGAGCTGCGCACGTTGCGCGATCGCGCTCGCAGCTACGACCTGATCCTGCTCGATCCGCCCAAGCTTGCCCAGACCGAGGCACAGGTGGATCGCGCCAGTCGCGCCTACAAGGACCTGAACTTGTTGGCGGCAAAGTTGCTCGCGCCGGGCGGCATCCTGATGACGTTCTCGTGTAGCGGCGGCATGAGCCCCGACCTGTTCCAGAAGGTGGTCGCCGGTGCGGCGCTCGACGCTCGTCGCACCCTGCGCATCATCGGCCACCTCGACCAACCCGGCGATCATCCGGTGCCGCTGTCGTTTCCCGAGGCCGCGTATCTGAAGGGTCTGATCCTCGAAGCCGAGTGAGCGTTGACCAATTGGTCAGTGGGCCGGGTCGGATTCCTGGACGAGTTCGATCAGGGTGCCGAAGCTGCTCTTGGGGTGGATGAACGCAACGGTGGTGTTGCGGCTCCCGGGCCGCGGCACGTTGTCGATGGGCGTCGCTCCGGCGGCGATCATGGCTGCCAATGCTGCAGCGCAGTCGTCGACCCGGTAGCCCACATGGTGCAGGCCCTCGCCGCGCTTCTCGATGGCTCTGGCGACCGGTGAGTCGTCGCGCGTGGGCGTGAGCAACTGGATGTAGCTCTCGGCCACCTTCAGCAACGCCTCTTCCACACCGTCGTTCTCGACGATCTCGCGGTGCTCCACCTCGGCACCAAAAGCCCGTTGGTAGTAATCGATGGCCGCCTCGAGGTCGCGAACGGCAATGGCAACGTGATCGATTTCGGTCAGCAGCATGGTGGGAGACTACGGCCGCTTGACTCGCTCGGGCGAACCGTTGTGGGTTGGCCGAAGCGGTTCAGCCCCCGTGGCGACGGAACAGGGTGATCTTGTCTTCGCCGATGAGCGCGCGCTTTTCGGGGTTGTCGATGCCGAGTCCCTCGGTGGGCGCAAGGCACAGGATGCCGATCTTGCCCTCGTGCTCGTTGCGATGGATCTTCAACGACGCTTCGCCTACACCCTCGAGCGGATACACAGCCGACAGAAGCGGTTGGATTCGGCCCATGTCGATCAACCGGTTGGCCTGCCACGCCTCGGCGTAGTTCGCGAAGTGTGACCCGATGAGCCGCTTCAGGCGCATCCAGAAGTGGCGATTGTCGAACTCGACCATGTAGCCCGAGGTCGCCGCGCAGGTCACCACGGTTCCACCCCGGCGACACGCAAACACCGACGCACCCATGGTCTGGCGCCCGACGTGCTCGAACACGATGTCGGGATCCTCGCCAACGAGCGAGCGGATCTTCTTGCCGAACCGTCGCCATTCGCTCTCGTCCTGCGTGTGTTCGTCGGACCAGAACCGGTAGCTCTCGGCGCGGCGGTCGATGACGGCCTCGACGCCAAGTTCGTTCAGTAGCGCGGCCTTGGCTGGGCTACTGACCACCCCGACGGGCACGCCGCCACCGTTGAGCACGTACTGGGTGGCATATCCGCCGATGCCGCCGGTGGCTCCCCAGATGAGCACCGTGTCGCCCTGCTTCATGCGCGCCCCGTTGTCACTGACGAGCATGCGGTAACTGGTGCTGTTGCACAGCGCGTTGACCGCGGATTCCTCCCAGGTGAGATGGCTCGGCTTGGGCATGAGTTGGTTGGCCTTGACCACGGTGAGATCGCCGAGGCCTCCGAAGTTGGTCTCAAATCCCCAGATGCGCTGATTCGACGCGTGCATCGAGTCGTTGTGCGCCGTTGGGTCCTGGTCATCGACGTAGTTGCAGTGCACCGTGACCCGGTCACCGGGCTTCCAGTTGCGCACGGCAGAACCGACACGCAACACCACGCCGGCTGCGTCGGAACCCACCACGTGGTAATCGAGGGCGTGCCGCTTGCCCCACTCGCCCTCTTTACCGAGGCGGTCGAGAAAGCCGAACGTGGGCAACGGCTCGAAGATGCTCGTCCACACCGTGTTGAAGTTGATCGAACTCGCCATCACGGCGACCAGTGCCTCATCCGGCGCGATCTCCGGCCGTTCCACATCACCGACGTGCAGGCTCTTGCGCGGGTCCTTGTCGGCCGAGGCGACGCCTTCGAACATGGCCGTGTCCTCGCGGCGGACGTAGACCGCCCGATACGAGTCGGGCAGGGGCAGGGCGCTGAGCTCATCGCCGCTGGCGCCGGCTTGAATGGCTTCGAGGATCTGCTGCATCTTGCGACAGTAACGACCAACGCCCGACGGCTCCCAACCGTGCGGGTTGTCCGTGGTGGATGCTCCCATCGGCCCGGAGACCTTCGGCCGTTGTTCGGTTACCGCGCGGTAGCTCCGCGCGCCTACGCTCGAAGCGTTGACTTCGACCGCCCCGCGGTCCATACGAAAGGTCTGGCCATGGCCGGTTCATACATCGTTGCTGGAGCCCGTACACCCATTGGCAAGATGAGCGGCGCGCTCGCCGGATTCAGCGCTGCCGATCTCGGCGGGTTCGCGATCAAGGCTGCGCTCGAGCGCGCCGGCGTGTCACCCGATGAGGTCGAGCACGTGATCATGGGTCAGGTGCTGATGGCCGGTCAGGGCCAAGTGCCGTCGCGTCAGGCCGCGGTGAAAGCCGGTATTCCGCTGAGCGTGCCGAGCGTGAACATCAACAAGGTCTGCCTGTCGGGGCTCAACAGCATCTACCTCGCCGACCAGATGATCGCTGCGGGCGAGGCCGACATCGTCATCGCCGGTGGTATGGAGAGCATGACCAACGCTCCCTATCTCGCGCCGGGCGCGCGTGGTGGCTTTCGTTACGGCAACGTCGAGCTCGCCGATGCGATCATCAAAGACGGTCTCTGGTGCGCCTTCGACGCCTGCCTGATGGGCCTCGGTACCGACCGGTACGTGGGCGACACCATCACACGCGAGCAGCAGGACGAGCTGGCAATGAAGAGCAACGTGCGCGCTGCTGCGGCCATTGCCGCGGGCCGCTTCACCGACGAGATCGTGCCAGTGTCCATCCCGCAACGCAAGGGTGATGCTGTCATCGTCGACACCGACGAGGGTGTGCGCGCGAATACCACGATGGAGTCCCTCGCCGGCTTGAAGCCAGCCTTCGACAAAGCCGGCAGCATCACTGCGGCCAATGCCTCCCAGATCAGCGACGGCGGTTCGGCTGTGGTGGTCATGTCAGCCAAGGCCGTCGAGGCGCGTGGCGTGCAGCCGCTCGGCCAGGTCGTGGGTTACGCCATGGTGGCCGGCCCCGACAACGCCTCGCTGCTGCACCAGCCGAGCCGGGCGATCCTCAAGGCGCTCGCCCGTGCCGGCAAGAGCGTGAGCGACGTCGACCTGTTCGAACTCAACGAGGCCTTCGCTGCCGTGGGTATCGCGTCGATGGCCGAGTTGGGCATCACCGACGAGGTCACCAACGTGAACGGTGGTGCCATTGCGCTCGGTCACCCGATCGGCATGAGCGGCAATCGTCTCGCGCTCACGGTGCTGCATGAGTTGCGCCGACGTGGCGGCGGCATGGGTGCCGTGGCGCTCTGTGGTGGTGGTGGTCAGGGCGACGCGCTGCTCGTTCGCACCGTCTGAGCACTTGCACGTGCGCTGCAGCGCTCGTGTCGCCCGGGGCAATACACGGTTTCAGAGCAGATTGCGATCGCGCGCGGCCCGAACCGCGCTCTTGCGGTCACTGACGCCCAGTTTGCGGAAGATCGCGCTGCAGTGGGTCTTCACGGTGTTCAGCGAAACGTAAAGCTCGGACGCGATGTCGCGCTGTGACATCGCGGTCGGCAGGTAGCGCAGCACAGCGATTTCGCGCGCTGTCAGGCGCTCGGCGAGCAGCGTTGTCTGCGGCTCTGTTGGCGCGACCGTCGGCTGTGTCATGCGGTGCCGTGACTCGATGCGCTGCAGGTATCTCCCGGCGATGCCCGGATCGACGCAGCGATCGATCAGACGTCGCGCTTGGGCAATCAGCGGCGAGCCGGTGTCATCGCCGAGATCCAGAAGTGTGTCGCCGCATGTCATCAGGATGTAGGCACGGCCGAGGTCGGTGCTCGCTCGTCGCGCCAAGTCGAGCGCGTGGCTGACGTCGGGCCGGGCGCTGTTCGTATCGTTCGCAGCTCGGGCTCGTACCGCGAACGCAGGTGCGACGCCGTGGTACGCGACGAGACCGAAGGACTCCGCAGTATGTACGGCCTCAACGGCTGCGGCGTGAGCGGCGACACGGTCACCCATTTCGATTTCGTTGATCGCAACCGAGACAAGTGCCATCACGTGTGCGGTGAAACGCTGTTCGGCTCGCGCCCTCGCGATAGCGATGACGAGTACCTTCGCAGCCTCCGCGCTGACGCCGGCCCATGTGTACGCGGCTCCGACAGCGGTTGCCAATTCTGCAGGGCGGTTCCACAGGTCGTCGGTCGTGGTCACGGATCGGGCGATGGTCAGCGCGCCCGCTACATCGCCGCTACCGAGAGCAACGTTGATTCTCAGTGGAGCGACGATCACCGGGTCGAAGTCGGACGGCGCCACCTGGAGCGCCAGGTCGCACCACGTCTTGGAAGCCGTGTACTTGCCGACGAGGTACTCACACCACCCCCACAACAACGCGCCAACCGTGCCGGTGGCGGCCTCCGGGCCGATCTGCTCGAGGAGCCCGCGGAGGGTACGCACCTGTCCTTGGCCGAGGAGATCTGGTCCGACATGGCGCATCAGCTCCATCGCGGCCAGTACGTCCCCTGCGGCGAGGCGATGTGTGACCGCATGACTGTGATCGCCGATCGACTCGAACCAGTCGGCGGCTCGCCCGTGAAGTTGCGGAAGCCGTTTCGGGAACGAACGCTTTGCCTCCAATGACAGCAGATCGTGGAGGAGGTGGTGGTAGCGGAACCATTCGCCGGTGTTGTCCAGCCGAACGATCAGTTGGTTGCGGTTGGCGATGTCGGCCAGCCAGGTCGCGCCATCCGACGAACCCGTTACTGCATCGACCAACGGGCCGCTGAGTTGTTGGAGCACTGCGGTTTCGAGCAGGCGCTGTCGGTCACCAGCACCCATCGTTGCGAGCAGTTCATCGCTCAGATAGCTGACGACGAGTTGATCATCGCCGCGGAACAGATCCACAAAGTGATCGGGGTCAGGTGCCTGCTCGAGCGAGAGCCCGGCCAGCACGAGTCCCGCAGCCCAGCCCTCAGTACGTGAACACAGATCGTCGAGCCGCTCCGGCGAGAGTGCTCTGCCTACGGGTCCGAGGAGTGCGCCGGCCTCGTCGGGGGCGAAGCGGAGTTGGTGTGCGCGGACTTCGGTGACTCGGTGGCGAACTCGCATCCGGCCGAGGCGAAACGGTGGGTCGACTCGGGTGGAGAGCACTACGGTGAGCTGAGCCGGGCACAGATCGATCAAACGCTCCACGCCACGGTGAACGCTGGCGTTGTCGATCAGGTGGTAGTCGTCAATCACCACGACCAATGAGTCGCTCTCATCGAGCAGAGCGTTCACGATCCCTGGCACGACAACTCGATCGTCGCCTTGAGAGCCGATCACCATGGGCATCGCGATCACCGCGACATCCGGCCGGCATTGGCCGACGGCGGCCACCAGTGACGACCAAAAGACGGCGGGGTCCGAGTCGCTGTCTTCGACCTGCAACCATGCAACGGAACCGACCTGCTCGCGCGCCCATGACGCGACCAGGGTCGACTTTCCCGAACCAGCCGGAGCGCTGATCAGTATCAACGGGACGTGTTGGCCGACGCCGGCATCCAAAATGACGTCGAGACGGGTGCGGTCGACAAATCGTGCGGGTGGGGCCGGTGGCCGGATCTTCGTGGCCGCCATCCCGATCTCGTCAGCGGCCATCGGTCGACCCTACCGTGATTACGTCACCCGGGTGAGATAGCAAACGGGGTGAGGCGCGCTCACCCGAACGAGGGTCAAGGTGGGCTCATGACCGCACCCGCCAACTACGAGATCATCATCCGCGGCCGTGCCAGCGTTCGCTTCGTGCGTCCCTTGCTGCATGACTTCGTGGTCGATCACCCCCTCGACGGCGTCACCCGCTTGACCGGGGAGATCCGCGACCCCGCGCATCTCCATGGAGTGGTTGCCCACCTCACCTCTGTCAACGCCGAGTTGATCTCCATCGCCCAAACCGCATGGTGCACCTCGGCACACCTGATCCCCGAATATCCAACCCAACACAACGAATCGAGCAACAACTCATGATCACCGTCTCAGCACTCACCAAGCAGTACGGCCAACGGATGGCAGTCGACAACCTGACTTTCGAGGTGGCCCCAGGCCGCGTCACCGGCTTCGTCGGGCCCAACGGTGCCGGCAAGTCGACAACGATGCGGATGATGGTCGGGCTCACTCGCCCCGACCACGGCGACGTCCGCTACCACGGCGTCAGCTACACCCGCCTGCTGCACCCGGCCCGGGTTGTTGGTTCGGTCCTCGATGCACGCTCGATGCATCCCGGCCGAACTGCGCGCAACCACCTCGCCGCAGCCGCAGCGCTCTGCCGAATCCCGTCCCGCCGGGTCGAAGCCGTACTGCACGAGGTCGGACTCGAAAGCGCTGCAGATCAGCGAAGTGGCGGCTTTTCCCTTGGCATGCGCCAGCGGCTCGCACTCGCGGGAGCATTACTCGGCGAGCCAGAAGTTCTTCTTCTCGACGAGCCCTCCAACGGACTCGATCCTGACGGCATCCGCTGGTTGCGTAACTCCCTCAGTGAGTTCGCCAACCGCGGCGGCACAGTGTTCGTGTCCAGCCATCTGATCGCTGAACTCGCCATGTTCGCCGACGACCTCGTCGTGGTCGGTGGCGGAAAGTTGCTCGCTGCCGAACCGGTGGCCGCGACACTCGCACGAGGCGACTCCACGGTGGTCGTTCGTACCGCTCATACCGCGGAGCTCGCCAACGTACTCGACCAACATGACATCGCCGTCGACATCGTCGGGGACAGCCTTTCGGCGCACGGAACAACCACTGCCGTCGTCTCCCAGATCGTGTTCGATCATCGCATCAAGATCGTCGAGATCACCGAGAGCTCACGTTCGCTCGAGGAGATTCTGCTCGATATCACCGGCGCCACTGCCGAATTCGCCGCCGCCTGAGCGCCGTCAACACAGCCAACCACACCCAATCAAACCCAATCAAACCCAATCAAACACACCCATACGAATCTCGAACAAAGGATCAATCTGACATGACCATCACCACAACCACCGCCACACTCGGCACGGTCGACACACCGTCGAACCGGCGTCCGGGCCTGCCGACACAACCGATGACACGTCATCGACGCGACGACCTCGCAGCCTTGCCGTCCGCCATCAAGAGCGAGTGGATCAAGCTTCGATCGCTGCGGTCCACGCCCGCCATCCTCGGCGTCACTGTCATCATCGGTGTGCTGCTCTCATGGATCATCGCTGCACTCGTGAAGACCGACCCGAAGACACACGAAGTGTTCACCATCGGGCAGACCTTCATCTTCTCGACCTGGCTCACCACTGTTCTGGCAGTCATCATGGGCACCCTGTTGTTCACCTCCGAGGTGCAACACGCCACGCTGTCTTCCGCTCTTGCCGCACAACCAGCGCGATGGCTGATCGTTGCGGCCAAGGTCCTCGTCGGCTTCTGCCTCGGCCTCGTGATGGGCATCCTCGGCATGATCGCCGGCTTGAGCGGCGCGGTGCTCGGTGGACTCAAAGCCGGCAACACCTCAGGCATGGCCTCCACCGCGCTCTGGGGCCTTCTCCTCACGTCGCTCGCACCGCTGCTTGGTTTGGGTGTTGGCATGATCATCCGTCATAGCGCAGCCGCTGCATCGACCGTGCTCGTGTGGGCATTGGTCATCGAGAACATCATCAAGGGCTTCGCCCCGGCCACCGCATCCAGGTGGATGCCCTTCAGTGCTGCGAATGGTCTACTCGGGATCCGGGCCGCAGGAGACACGACAGCAACACTCGCTGCCGCGCTGAGCCGAACACAGGATGCCTTCCTCTTCACCGGCTACAGCATCGCGGCCCTCGCGATCGGAACAGTGCTCCTGTACCGACGTGACACGAACTGACTCGTCCACGAACGCCAACTCGCACAACACATCCGCAAACCAACAGCAAGGAACTTCTCATGACTCACTCAACCACCGCCCACCCCACTGACCTGCAACTCGATGCACCCAACGAGATCGCCAACTGGCGACCGGCCGTCAACTGGCTTCTCGACATCCCCCATCTCATGGTTGCCAACGCTCTCGGTTCGGTCGCGAACGTGCTCTCGATCATCAGTTGGTTCAGCATCGTGTTCACCGGCACGTTGCCCGACGGCATCGCCCGTTTCCAATGCATGGTCATGCGCTACGAGGCGCGCACCTTCAGCTACTTGATCTTCCTCAGCGAGACCTACCCGGCATTTGAGTTCGACATGACTGCCGCAGACCCCGCCACTGATCAACTTCGCGTCGACATCCCGCAACTGGACGATCGCAACCGTCTCACGGTCGGATTACGACTCGTGTTGATCCTGCCGATCCTCATCTTCACCGCGGTCGTCGCCGTCGTCACGATCCTCGCCATTGTCGTCGGCTTCTTCTCCGTGCTCTTCACCGGTCGCTGGTCTCAAGGCCTTCGCCGTTTCGTCCTCGACTCCGGTCGTCTGATGCTGCGCGTCGGCGCATATTCCCGCTTGCTCCACGACGAGTACCCGCGGTTCGCACTCCGTGACCCCCAGGTCGGTCCAGGGGCAGCCTGAACCGACGGAGCGATGCGGCAATACTTGTTCATGCCTCAGCCCGAATACATCGTGTCGACCCGCGCTGTTAGCGGTCTACGACTTCTCGGCTGCGCACTATGCGAGCGCCGTCGGCACCACGGTCGGCACCACGGTCGGCGCCGCGTTTGAGCGGCCGATCGATCGGGCGATCCTCAATGCGTTCGCTGAGGAATTCGTCGACCTCGACGACGCTCACGTCGTACCGGCACAACGTCGACGATGTCGTGCGGAGCGTCGGGCAGGCCGGCTTCGTGGTGCAGACAGGCAATTGGCGCAGGGCTGAGCTGGCGCACGAGACAACACCCCAGTTCCGTGCCCTGCAGGGCATATTGCAACTGCCAAAGCGCGCGGAGCCGATTTTCTGTACCGTGTTCGGGCGTTCGTCGTCCTACTACTCCAAGGAGCATGCTCATGACCCGCCTCGGCTACCAGATCCCCAACTTCACCTACCCGGGCGCCGCAGGTGCAGACATCTTCGGCTCTGTCGTCGCCCAGGCCAAGGCTGCGGAGGCAGCCGGATTCGACCGTGTCTTCGTGATGGACCACTTCTATCAACTGCCCGGCCTCGGTGCCCCGGGCGAGCCGATGTTCGAGTGCTACTCGATGCTGTCTGCGTTGGCCCAACACACAACCACGGTTCGTCTCTCGGCGCTCGTCACGGGCAACACATATCGTCATCCGACGCTGCTGGCCAAGACGATCACCGCGCTTGATCATGTGTCGAATGGTCGAGCCACCCTCGGCATCGGCGCTGGTTGGTTCGAGCTCGAGCACAACTCGCTCGGGTATGAGTTCGGCACGTTCACGGACCGATTCGAGAAGCTCGAAGAAGCCCTCCAGATCGTGATTCCGATGCTTCGCGGCGAGCGAGTGACCTTCGCAGGCAAGCACTACCAGGTGACTGATGCGGTCAACTCTCCCGCACCGATCTCACGAGTTCCGATCATGATCGGTGGCAGCGGTGAGCAGAAGACGCTGCGCATGGTGGCCCAATACGCCGACGAATCGAACCTGTCGAGTGGCTTGATCGATGAGATTCCCCGCAAGCTCGACGCGCTGGCCGCTCACTGCGATCGTCTCGGCCGAGACCGTGGCGAGATCAGCGTCACCAAGCTGCTGATGGTCTGCATCGCGCCAACGATGGAGGAGGCCATGGCCGATGTGCGCGCCGTCGCCGGCGCGAAGGGCTGGAACGAGGAAGTCGTGCAGATGGTGCCGCAAATGCTGATCTTCGGCGACCCCGACACCGTTGGCGAGAGACTGCAGGCTGCGATGGCAACCGGGATCGATGGTCTGACCATCAACCTGCCCGCTAATGGACACAACACCGACCGCATCGGTCTGCTCGGTGAGACGGCGCTGGCAGCCATTGCGAGTGCCTCGTAAGTGCGCTTCGACGAACCGGCTACGCGAATGATGCGGCGGTGCGTCGTTATGGGCGAAGGGCGCCGATCGGGAGCACGCCGATTCCATCGGGCCGCATGTAGCCGAACCCGTTTCCGGATATCACTGCAAGGAGGGCAGGCGCTCCACACTTTCGGGTGTCGACTACGTTGGCGAAGCGGAGCAGCGATTGCGCGCCGTCCTCGACGAGACCTTGACCGAGCTTGATTTCGAAGCCTGCCCACGTACCGTCAGCCTGCTGAACGATGGCGTCGACCTCGAGGCCGCTGCTGTCGCGGTAGTGGTAGATCTGCCCGTCGAGCGGCTGTGCGTACACCCTCAGGTCGCGAATCACGAGCGACTTGAACAACAGCCCCATGAAGTTGAGGTCCTTGAGGAGTCGCTCCGGGCCGGCACCCAGAGCTGCGACGGCGAGTGACGGATCGACGAAGTGATGCCTCTCTGATGATCGCAACGTCGCCTTCGAGCGCAGGTGAACGGACCATGCCGGTTGTTGCTCGAGAATCATGAGTCGTTGCAACGCCCCGAGATACTCGGCCACGGTCTTGCGGGAGATGCCCGCATCGTCAGCGAGGACCGTGTCGGCGGCATCGGTTGCGGTGTTGCGAGCAATGGACTGCAGGAGCTTGCCCATACGCACCGGGTCTCGAGGCGTGCCCGTGAGGCGGCCAACGTCGACGAGACGCATCTGGTCGAGGTAGTCGCGGCAGGCCCGTGCTGCCTCCGAGACGCTATTTCCCTGGTGTGCAGGCCAGCCGCCAACAGTGATGATGTTCGCGAGATCACTGACCGTCAGCGGAGGTGCAGGGGTTCGTGGAGGTTTGCCGTCAATCAGCTCGGCGAGCGAGATGGTGCCTGTCGAGTGCCCGGTCTCGAACAGTGTCATTGGCCGCATCCGCAACGTCGAGAAACGTCCACCGCCCGCATGGCGGATGACGTCGTCTGCTGGGACTGCCGAGCCGGTCAAGATGAACTGCCCTGGTTCACGGCGATTGTCGACTGAGCGGCGCACGTGGTTCCAGACGTCTGGGGCGACCTGCCACTCGTCGATGAGGCGTGGCGTGTCGCCCTCGAGAACGAGGTTGGGGTCAACGGCCATGGCTCGTTGCGCGGCCGGATCGATGTCGAGGAACACATGACTGCCAGCGCATTGCAGGGCAGTCTCTGTCTTGCCGCAGGCCTTGGGGCCGTCGATTACGACTGCACCGCTCGCAGCGAGCCGTCGTTTGAGTTCCTCGTCAGAGACTCTTGGTAGGTAGGACAGAGCTTCACCCTTCGACACTGGGACTGTCCCGTCCTTGCTGCTCAACGCATTCATCTGCCACATTGTAGACATCTTGATGACCAGATAATCGCCATATGGATAACCACATTGTGACTAATTGAACTGCCACATTGTGGGGGCCATGCGTCGGCGCTACAAGCACTGCGAGCTCATGTTCGCTGTGCTGAGCGCTTGTCCACCGCGACCCAGTACCTTTCATCGCATGACGTACAGCCAGGCGGTGCCACGACACGGAGATCCCGTCGTCAGCGCGGTTCCGGGTTCGTTGTCCTCGGCGTCCCAGCAACGAAGTCGGCGCACATGAATTACATCAGTGAAGTATTTCAGTTTCATGTCGAAAATGGTTGACATCCATTCGTCATGTCTGTAATGTAATCGACATACAAAGACCCGTCAGCTGAGCTTCTCTTCACTCAGTTGTCGGACATTGATCTGAGGTACCACCTTTGGAGCTGGCCCGTCCGCCCGCTACCAGCTCCAGGGGTGGTGCCTCAGCATTTTTTCGGGCCATATCAGCCAGGCCGTATCAGCTGAGTTCGCGGCGACCTTCGAGCGCACGGCCCAAGGTGAGTTCGTCGGCGTATTCCAGATCGCCGCCAACGGGCAGCCCGCTGGCGATGCGGGTGACCTTCACGTCAAAGGGCTTCAACATGCGCGCGATGTACAGCGCCGTGACTTCGCCTTCGGTATTCGGGTTCGTGCAGAGGATGACCTCTTCGACGCGCTCGGGTTCGAGGCGGATGAACAGTTCTTTCATTTTCAACTGTTCGGGGCCAATGCCTTCGAGCGGGCTCATCGCACCGAGGAGCACGTGGTAGCGGCCATGGAACTCGCCGGTCTTTTCGAGCGCCACGATGTCGCGTGACTCCTCGACGACGCACAGCACTTGACCACTACGTCGGTCGTCGAGACAAATGGGGCACAACTCGCCCTCGGCGAAGTTGAAGCAACGAACGCAGAATCGCACCCGCGCCTTGGCGTCGGTGATGGAATGCGCAAGCCGGGCGACGTCGTCACGCGGTGCCTTGAGAAGATGGAACGCAATGCGCTGCGCCGACTTGGGGCCCACGCCCGGCAGGCGGCCGAGCTCGTCGATGAGGGCCTGTACGGGCTGGGTGTAGGTGGCCGCCATGATCAGCGCTGATCTTCGATGAGTTTGGAACCCGGGAAGGCTTGGGCCAGACGGTCGAGAGGAGAGAGCACAGATTCTGGTGGGGCATCGACGAGATCGTCAAGGTCGATGTTGTCGTCCATGTCTTCTGCCATGGAACCTTCGGCGTCTTGGCCGGCGGGCGTGTCGGTCGTGGGGAACGGATCGGACGCATCTGAGTGCGCCGACCCATCGGCCAGTGGGGGCGGCGACACCGACACGCTGGCGCGTGGGGCCACTGATCGAAGCGGCACCACGGGTGCAAGGCCGTCGTCCTGACTTGGCGCATGGTCGACGACGAGCAACAGCTGGACGCGTGCGCCACATTGCGCGGCGATTGCATTCTCGACATCACCTTTGTACTGCTCACAGCGCGAGCGATGTGTCTCGTTGGGCAGCGCAAAGGCCACGGCGCCGTTGCGTTCTCCCTGGAAGTGTCCGGCCGAGAAAAGTGCCCGAGCCATCGGCTTGAGGGTCGGCAAAATTGTTGGCTGCCACACCGCCGCGATGTCTGCAGCTGTCAGGGCTGTGCTCGGCGCCGCTGGTGCTGGCGTGGCAGGTGCTTCCGTGCGAACTGATGCCGATGCGGTTCCCGGTGCGGTCGCCGGTGCTGGCATGGGTTCAGGCGTCGGCGTCGTTGCGGGAGCCGTTGTTGTGGGAGCCGTTGTTGTGGGAGCCGGGGAGGTGGGAGTCGTTGAGGTGGGAATTACTGCGGCTGGGGCACGCCCGCCGAGTGCGGCACGACCAGTGGACGGGTCCAACGGGGCAGGACGCGCAGATGGAGACGCAGCGACGGTGCCTTTGGCAACGGCAGCCTCGAGACGTTCGAGGCGAGCGACAACCGCTGCGAGATCGTTGCCAACTGCCTCGTGCGTGAGTTGTACGAGCGCGACGTCGAGTAGCAGTCGAGGATCGGGGGCGTGGCGCATCTCGACCAGCATCTCGCCGAGCCGCTCCATGGATCGCACGATCGCTGCTGCGCCCATCCGCTGTGCCTGATCGGCCACGACAGCGCCACGTTGTTCGGGGAGTTGCACCAACTCGGGAGCCATGAGCGACAGGAAGCAGTCGCGCAGGTATCGCACGATGTCCTGCGCGAGCACACGCGGGTCGCGGCCCTGTTGCACAGCGAACGCCAACGCAGCGAGCGCCATACCGGGGTCGTGCGCGATGAAGGCCTCGATGAACTCGTCGTACGACAGCGTGTCGGACACCTCGCCGCCCCCTGCTGCCACCAGCTCGAGCGCTGACAAGGTGTCGCGCGCCGAGCCACCGCCCTGAGTGAGGACCGCTTGGAAGGCATCGTCTGACACTGTGAGGCCAGCATCGGCTGCCACCCAACGAATGTGCCGTTCGAGCTCGTCCATCGGCAGCAGGTGAAACTCGAGGTGCTGCACTCGTGAACGGATGGTTGCGCTCACCTTTTGTGGATCGGTGGTAGCGAGTACGAACACTACGTGCGGAGGCGGTTCCTCGAGGGTCTTCAGCAACGCCGCCTCGGCACCCTTGGACAGCATGTGCACTTCGTCGAGGATGTATACCTTGTGTCGCCCCGGGGTGCCCAGCGATGCCTTTTCGATGAGGTCTCGCATCGCCTCGACGCCGTTGTTGCTCGCGGCATCGAGCTCGTGCACGTCGTAGCTGGTGCCGGCCTCGACTGCAAGGCACGAGGGGCACTCGCAGCATGGTTCACCATCGACAGCGTTGGTGCAGTTGAGCACTTTCGCGAGGATTCGCGCGGAGGTGGTCTTGCCCGTGCCCCGAGGACCGCTGAACAGGTATCCCTGTCCTTCGCGCTCGTTGATGACGGCATTGCGCAGTGCGCGAACAACGTGTTCCTGACCGCGGATTTCGCTGAAGCGGCGCGGGCGGTAGCGGCGGTAGAGCGACTGTGTGGCCATTGCTGACGAGCCTACAGAGAGGGTGTGCCACGCACGTGCGAAGAGTCGGTGCGCGCCGGGGCATCGTTGCGGCGTCGGTGCGCTGGCCGTGGTTGCGCCGAGCCTGTCGTCGTGCAGCAGCGGGGCCAAGGTGATGAGCGCGGATCATGCATATCTGTACTGGGAATCGGTCAGTGATGGCGTGGACAAGAACACTCCCGGCGGTATCGCCTCGCGTCAGAAGGTGGGGGGCATACAACGGTCTCGACGCCGTGGTCACTCATGGCGGCAATGTCGGCATCGCTGTCGTCACGTCCACCGGTACCGACGGTCTTACGATTCTCGACGCGGTCGTCACCGCAACCGGATAACACCCGATGAGCCACGATGCTCGCTACGGTTGGCGACGCTCATGCATTGCGGTCCTCGTTCCTTGCGTCGTGGCGTGTTACTCATCGTCACAGCCCTTGCGGCCATTTGGCCTCTCCTCGGCGCGTCCCCGGCCGCGGCGGCACCGGTGTCGGTGGTGTCGTCCTCGCCCGCCGATGGCGCCACGGTGGCCACCTCTCCCGCGTCGATCACGGTCACGTTCGATCAGACCATCGGTTCTGCATCGTCGGTGGTCATTACTTGCAACGGCAATGCCGTGCCCCAGCCCGGGGCGCGCACGACCGAGGATCTGCGCAGCCTCGTTGTCGATCTGACCGGCAAGCCGCTCCCGCGGGGCTCGTGCGTGGTGGGTTGGAAGGTGCAGGGCCTGGTCGATGCGGGAACCAACAGCGGCACGTTCACGTTCGTGATCCAACAGGACACCGTGCCAACGACAGTGCCGCTGAATACCGTCGCGTCAGGTGGTACCGCCCCGGTCGCCGCCACACCGGCGGTGCCGATCGGTTCTGACACGACGCTTGATCCGCCCAAGGTCGGTGGGGCGTTGGGCTTGGCCCGGTTGCTGTCCACGCTTGCGCTCGCTGCGCTCTTTGGATCGCTGGTGCTCATCACCGTGGCGTGGCCAGAAGGGGTCGAATACATCCTCACCATCCGGTTCCTTCGTTACGCGTGGCTTGCGGCGTTCCTCGCCACGGTGGTCACCGTGGCATGCATGACCGCGCAGGTCACCGGGAAGGGCTTCACCAGTTCGCTCAGCCCCACGAGTTGGTTCGATCTGGCCCACTCCACGCCCGGCAAGGCCGCGCTGGCACGGTTGGTGCTCGTGGCTGCATCGGCGTGGGTTGCCATTCGACCCGAGCGGTGCATCGATCCCACCACACAACTGCCTGCGCTCGCGTTGCCGGGACTCGCAGTGGCCACGTTGGGCTTCTCGCGCTCCGGTGGCAACCTCGAGTTGTTCGGCTACGGCGCAGGGATGCTGCATGCAGTCGCGATGGCGGTGTGGCTCGGCGGCCTGCTACTGCTTTCCAGAGTCGTATTGGCCGGACCCGGCGACGATGACCTTGTGCACGCTGTGCGGGGCTTCAGCCGGCTCGTGACACCGGCATGGATAGTCACCTTGGCAACTGGGTTGTTCCAGCTCTATCGACTCGACAGTGGTCATCTGCTGAACACCGACCACGGTCGACTGCTGGTACTCAAAGTCATCGTGGTCGCGACGATGGTGTTCGTCGGTGTCGCAACGCGTCAGTTCGTGCAGGCTCGCTTGGCACGAGCAGATGTGATGAACGCCCCGATAGCAAGCAAGCTGCGACGAGCCGTCGGCACGGAGGCCGTGATCGGTGTCGTGGTGCTGGGTATCACCTCGTGGATGCTCGCCTCGCCGCCCGGCAATCTCGATGCCTCGGGTGTTTCGCGCGGCAACTACGCGTTCCAGCAGCGCTTCGTCGACCCCACCGGCAAGCTCGACCTCCGCCTCTCTGCGAACCCCAGCCGGGTCGGCCCGAACGAATTGCTCGTCGAGATCGTCAAGCCGAAGTCCGACATCAGCCAAGTCACCATTCGATTTGATCCACCGCCCAACACCACTGCGGCATCGGTGATTCTGTCCGTGCCGCTCAGCGTTGCCGGCATTGCCCATCTCGATCAGGACATCGGTATTCCGCTCGGCGTGGCCGGGGCGTGGACCGTGACTGTCGATCTGGTGGCCACGGTCGGCACCTTCCACGAGACCGCAGTGATGAACGTTCTTGCCGACGCAAATGGCGCGCCGAACGTGCCGCTCACCACCGTTACGCAGCCGATCGTGACATCGCCGCCGGGTGTCGGTACGAACGGCTCTACCACGACCACGGGTTCAGGCTGAGCCGCTCGTCATCAAGTCGCCGAATGCCACCGGTACGGCCACGTCGAGTTGATCGTAGGTGCAGCTCTGCGGGGTGCGGTCCGGGCGCCAGCGTTGAAACTGCACCCCGTGTCGGAAGCGTCCGTTCTGGAGTTGTCCGAAGTGCACTTCGACGACGCGTTCGATCCGTAGCGGCACCCAGCTGAGGTCTTTGCCGACATTCCATCGACTGCCACCGCCGGGCAAACGGGTCTCAGATTCGGCCGCCGCAGTGGCCCAGTCGGCCCACGGGTGATCGACGAGCGCATCATGGGTGAGTGGTTCGAGTTCGCCCAGCAACTCAGTTCGGAACTTTGCTGTGAACGCCGCCGTGACGCCCACGTGGTGCAGGCGGCCGCCGTCGTCGTGCAGACCGAGCAGCAGCGAACCGACCCCCTTGCCGTCTTTGTGCACGCGGTAACCGGCGACGACACACTCGGCCGTTCGTTCGTGCTTCACCTTCACGAGTGTGCGCTTGTCGGGTGTGTACAGCCCGGTCAGCCGCTTGGCCACGATGCCGTCGAGACCGGCGCCTTCGAAGCGGTGAAACCACTCGGCCGCGACCTCGGGGTCCGACGACGACGGGCTGAGATAGATGGGAGGTGCAGCGTGCGCGAGGGCGCTGCGCAGGTGGCCCAGCCGATGCAGGAGCGGTGTGTGCATCAAGCTGTCGTCGTCGAGCGCGAGAATGTCGAACGCGACGAAACTCGTGGGTGTCTCCACAGCGAGTCGCTGCACGCGCGATTCCGCCGGATGGATGCGTTGCAACAAGGCATCGAAGTCGAGCCCGTTGCCGTCGGCAGATGGAAGCACGATCTCACCATCGATCACGCAACGCTCGGGGAGCGACTGCCGCAGCGGGTCGATGAGTTCGGGGAAGTATCGGTTGAAGGGCCGCTCGTTGCGACTGTGCAGGATCACGTCGTCTCTATCGCGGAACACGAGGCACCGGAAGCCGTCCCACTTCGGTTCGTAGTGCCACTCGTCGCCCACCGGAATGGTGTCGGCGGCCTTTGACAACATCGGTGAGATTGGTGGGCGAATCGGAAGCGGCATCGCCCCAGCGTGGTTGATCGGGAACCGAAATGCCAGCAGCCAACGTCAGAAAGGCGCACACTGAACGTGCCACGACAGATCGAGAGGTTCTGATGAAGAACGGATGGATTGCCACAGTTGCCGGAGGAGCAGCGATCGGCGCACTCGCCGTCGGTGTTGCCATGATGGTCAACGACTCGTCATCGACGCCGCGCGACACTGCGGCCAGCGCGGTCAGCGACCCCACGACCAATCCGGCATCCACGCCGGCGGGCAGCGGGGTCGTGAGCCGTACCGTCACGGTGTCGGGACACGGCAAGGTGACGGTGAAGCCTGACACCGCCACGCTGTCACTCGGAGTGTCGGTCACGGCCGGTAAGGCCAACGACGCATTACGCCAGGCTGCCGACAAGGCAGACACGCTGATCAAGGTGCTTACTGCGCTTGGCGTGAAGGCCGACGACATCCAGACCAGTGGCTTGTCGCTGTACCCGCAGTACTCCAATGATGGTCGCACGATCACGGGGTACAACGCCTCGAACACCATGACGGTGACCATCCGCAAGCTCGCTGATGCTGGCACGATCATCGACGCCACATCGGCCTACGTCGGCAATGAGATCACCATCGGTGGTATCAGCTTCTACGTCGACAACACCGATGCAGCCATGGGTGATGCCCGCAAGGCAGCCATCGCCGACGCGAAGCTCCGGGCCGATCAGTACGCAGGAGCTGCTGGTGCGGCGGTCGGTCAGGTTCTCACCATCAGCGAGATTGCCACTCCCGTGACCACCCCGATCTACTACGCCGCTTCCGACAAAGCTGCGTCCACCGCCGGTGGTGCACCCACCCCCGTGTCTCCCGGCACGCAGGACCTCGCGCTCGACGTGACCGTGGTTTTCGAGCTGAAGTGAGTCCCGGTTCTCCGTCATAAGTTCAGGTCGGTTCCGTCACGGCACTAGCGTCGGTACCGTGACGAACCCAATGCACGACAAGCTCGACGACCTCCGCGCCAGGCGCGACGAGGCCTTTCATGCCGGCTCTGCCCGCTCGGTGGAACGTCAGCACGAAAAGGGCAAGCTGCTCGCTCGCGAGCGCATCGACTACTTCCTCGATCCGGGCAGCTTCCAGGAACTCGATCTTCTTGCTCGTCACCGGGCCCATGCAGCTGGCCTCGAAGAGCGTCCCTACACCGACGGCGTCATCACTGGCTGGGGCACCGTCGACGGACGCAAGGTGTTCGTGTTCAGTCAGGACTTCACCGTGTTCGGTGGCGCGCTCGGCGAGGTGTTCGCCGAGAAGATCCACAAGCTGATGGACCTCGCCATCAAGGTGGGGGCGCCGGTCGTGGGCCTCAACGACGGCGCGGGTGCCCGCATCCAAGAGGGCGTTGTGTCGCTCGCCAGTTACGGCGGCATCTTCTTCCGCAACGTGCGCTCCAGTGGCGTGGTACCGCAGATCTCGGTGATCCTCGGGCCGTGCGCCGGTGGCGCTGTGTACAGCCCGGCCATGACCGACTTCATCTTCATGGTGCGCGAGACCAGCCACATGTTCATCACCGGCCCCGACGTGGTCAAGACCGTCACGGGCGAGGACGTGACGCTCGAAGAACTTGGCGGCGCGATGAGCCATGCCTCCAAGAGCGGCGTGGCCAACTTCGTGTCGGCCGACGAGAAGAGCTGTCTCGACGATGTCCGCTTCCTGCTCAGCTTCCTGCCCGCGAACAACCTCGAGGAGCCGCCCTCCATCGACACCGGCGACGATCCCGATCGCTTGTGCCCCGAGCTGCGCGACATCCTGCCCGCATCACCGAACCAGCCGTATGACATGAAGAAGGTCATCGCTACGGTCGTCGACGATGGTGAGTTCTTCGAATATCACAGCCATTGGGCCAAGAACATCGTGTGCGGCTTCAGTCGCATCGATGGCAAGCCGGTGGGCATCGTGGGCAACCAGCCGCTCATGCTCGCCGGCGTGCTCGACATCGAATCCGCCAGCAAAGCGGCGCGGTTTGTGCGCACGTGCGATGCGTTCAACATCCCGCTCGTCACGTTCGTCGATGTCCCCGGATTCCTGCCCGGTGTCGATCAGGAATACGGCGGCATCATCCGCCACGGCGCGAAGTTGTTATATGCGTACTGTGAGGCCACGGTGCCGCGCATCCAGATCATCACGCGCAAGGCCTACGGCGGCGCCTACGTGGTCATGGACTCCAAGTCCATCGGCTCCGACCTCGCGTATGCGTGGCCTACTGCCGAGCTCGCTGTGATGGGCCCCCAAGGTGCGGTGGAGATCGTGTATCGCCGCGAGCTGCAGCAGGCCGCCGACCCGGTTGCTCGACGCGCCGAACTTGTTGCCGACTACACCGAGAAGTACGCGAACCCCTATGCGGCTGCTGAGCGGGGCTATATCGACGACGTCATCGACCCTGCCGAGACCCGCCAGAAGATCATTGCCGGTATGCGCATGCTGCGCACCAAACGCGAAGAGTTGCCGCGGCGCAAGCACGGCAACATGCCGCTATGACCGCTCCGCTCGCCAGCCAGATCTCGCCGGTTCCCACCGACGAGGAAGCTGTTGCCATCGTTGCGGCAATGCAGGTGCTGTGGCCGCGGCCCGTGGCGTTGCCCGACGAGGTGCAGGCACGCAACACGGCGTGGAAGTTCAGCGGTCGGTGGTGGAGCGTTCCACTGCCCATGCGTCGCGACCGCCCCTACCGTCAGCGCAACTGACAACACGGGTGCGTCGGCTCCCCACAGCGTTGCGCGAACGCCGACCCTCGATTCCGGCTCGTGAATGCTGAGCGCACGTCTACGGTGCGCTCAGCATTCGCCAAGCTCTCGCCTGCTCGGTTTGGTGCCCTCGTGTGCTGCCGTGCGTCGCAAGGATGTTCGACTGGGCGTGATGTGTGTTCTACAGTCACCGGTGATGACCAGCATGCCGCCACCCCCGCCCCCGCCACCGTCGTCGATGCCTCCTGCGCCGCCAACCATGAGCGCGTATCGCGACCCGGTGGCCGAGTATGGCGGTTGGTTTGCCCGAGTCGTCGCGTACATCATCGACGGTCTCGTCAGTTCACTGCTCACCGCCCCTGCCTATATCGCACTCTTGGCGGGTCCCAAGCGCGTCGGTACCTGCGATGTTGGCAACGGTCTTCAGGCTTGTCGGGTGCCGACGGGTGCAACGATCGCGTTGGCCATCGTGCTCGGCTTGGCCGGCGTCATCGTGTTCTTGGTGCTGTACTCCAATAAGGTGGGTAACACCGGGCAGAGCTGGGGCCACAAGGCGATGAGCCTGCGCGTTGTCGATGCCCGGACCGGTGCCGTCATCGGGCAGGGTCGCGCGATCGGCCGGTACTTCGCAATGATCATCTCGGCGATTCCGTGCTATCTCGGTTTCCTCTGGCCGCTGTGGGACGTACGCAAGCAGACGTTCCACGACAAGATCGTGGGCACGGTCGTTCTCAAGGCCTAGGGGTCGTTCTCAAGGCCTAGGGGTCGGGTTCGCCACCGCTGCGGCTACGGTTGCGGCGTGGACATCACAACGGTTGCTGACGATCTCATCGTGTTGCACGAGGGCACCACGACGTATCGCTACGACGACCTCGCCCACGGCACGCCCTACGAGTTGCACGGCCAGTGGATCACCACACTCGATCGCCCCCACGGCGAGTTGTTGTGTCGTTTTGCCACCGTCAACGACGTGCATTTCGGTGAGGCCGAATGTGGGCGTATCGACAACAACCCCGAGGGTCCGATCCAGCGCAGCGCGCCCGGCGAGGCGCCGTACCCCGAGACCATGAATCGCGGAGCCATCGCTGAAATCAGTGCGATGAATCCGTGGGCGGTGTTCGTGAAGGGCGACCTCAGCCAAGACGGTCAGCCACACGAGTGGGCAGCGTTCGAGCAGCACTACCGCGCAGCGTTCGACGGGCGCCTGCACGTGGTGCGTGGTAACCACGATGCCTACAAGATGCAGAGTGGATACGACGGCGATCAATGGGTCGAGTTGCCCGGGGTCTTCGTTGCGCTGATGGACACAGTCATCCCCGGTCAGACCACCGGAAACGTGTCGGCGCAACAGCTCCAGTGGCTCGATGCACACGCCGCCGAGTCGGATCGGCCGGTGATCGTGATGGGACATCACCAGCAGTGGACCGGGGGCACACCCGACAGCATTCGCGGCGAGAACTACTTCGGGCTCAACCCCGACGCCAGCGATGGTCTGGCCGATGTCGTCGCGCGTCGCAACAGCATCGTTGCCTACACGGCCGGGCACACCCACCGTCATCGTGTGCGCGCCATGTCGAACGCGCATGGTGTGCCGACCATCGAGGTCGGGTGCGTGAAGGACTTTCCGGGCACGTGGGCCGAGTACCGCGTCTACGAGACCGGCATCATGCAGGTGGTGCACCGCATCTCCACGCCGGAAGCATTGACCTGGAGCGAGCGCTGCCGCCACCTGTACAGCGACTTCGGTATCGACTACGAGACCTATGCGCTTGGCCGCTTGGAGGATCGGTGCTTCACAATTCCACTGCGGTGAGAACTGCGTTCGATCATCTCGCCGAGACCTACATCCGTCTTGCGGGCGACCTCACACCCGAGCAACTCGAACTGCCTGGGCTGGGTGAGTGGAACGTGCGCGAACTCCTCGGCCACGGCATACGCGCGTTCAGCACCGCCGGTACCTATCTCGATGCCGATCCCGTCGTGGACTTCACGATGTACAGCGCCGGTGAGTACTACCGTAGAGCGCTGAGTGGTGGACCCTCGCTTCACGCCGATGTCGCCGCTCGTGGCCGCGCCGCTGGTGATGCGTTGCGCGACGACATGCTCGGCGTCGTGCGATCCATCTTGGAAAGTGCGTGCGCTCGTGTGGGCCTGGCATCCGATGAGGCCATGGTGAACACCCCGATGGGACAGCTTTCGTTGTTGGTGTACTTGGCGACGCGCATCGTGGAGGCTGGTGTGCACCTGCTCGATCTGCAGCGAGCAATCGGCATTCACGCCCATCTCGATCCCACCGTTGCCGAGATCGCGGTGCTCACCCTCGTCGACGCAGGAGACATCGATCAGGTGATCCTCGGACTCACCGGCCGTGTTGGGTTCCCCACTGGATTCAACATCCTCCGATGAACACACGACCCACAGCGCTGACAGCTTCGATTCGCGCCGCGCGCGTGCCACCGTTTCACGCAATGGCGATGGGTCGGCGAGCAAGCGAGCGCGAGGCAGCTGGGCATCGCGTCCTCCATCTGCAGCTGGGTCAGCCGGCAACACCGGCTCCCTCCGCAGCGGTGGAGGCCGGGGTTGCGGCAATGCGCGATCAGCCGTTGGGATACACGAATGCTGCGGGTCTGATGAGCCTGCGCCGACGCATCGCCCGTCATTACGACGAGTGGTACGGCGTGCAGGTGCCGGTCGACCAGATACTGCTCGTCGCTGGCGCCTCAGCAGGTTTCTCACTCGCCTTCCTCGCCTGCTTCGATGCGGGGCAGCGCGTTGGTGTGCTGGAGCCCGGGTATCCGTGTTATCGCAACGCGCTTCTCGCGCTCGGCATCGAACCCGTTTCCATTCCGGTCGGTGCCGACACGCGCTGGGCGCCCACGTCCGAGCTGCTCGATGCGGCAGGACATCTCGATGGGATGATCGTGGCATCACCTTCAAACCCCACGGGTACCGTGTTGTCGCCCGAGACGTTGTCGATGCTCGCTGCCTACTGCGCGACACGCGGTATTCGTGTGGTCAGCGACGAGATCTACCACGGGATCACCTACAACGGGCCCGCGGTAACGATGCTGGAGTACAGCGGCGACGCTGTGATCATCAACAGCTTCTCGAAGTACTTCAGTATGACCGGCTGGCGGCTTGGTTGGATCGTCTCACCCGATGCCCTGAACGATGCGTTCGAACGGCTTCAACAGAATCTCTACATCTGCGCGCCGCACGTCTCGCAGGTGGTGGGTCTGGCCGCATTCGAGTGTCAACCCGAACTCAATTCGTTAGTGGCCGACTACCGCGCCAATCGCTCACTCCTGCTCGACGGCCTCGCCGCCGCTGGCATGACCCGAGTCGCCGAGCCCGACGGTGCGTTCTACGTGTACGCCGACGTGTCGCACCTGTGTGACGACTCGATGGCGTTGTGTCATCGCTGGCTCGATGAACTCGGCGTCGCTACCACCCCTGGCCTCGATTTCGATACGGTCCGCGGGCATCGGTTCGTGCGATTCTCCTATGCCGGCGTCGCCACCGACATCGCCGAGGCATGCGTGCGTATCGGAAGCTGGATGCCATGACTGCATCTCCCCTCGCCGATCTGCGCGTGATCGATCTCTCCACGGTGATCGCCGGTCCCAACTGTGCGCGCTATCTCGCCGACTTCGGCGCCGACGTGATCAAGGTCGAACGCCCTGACACCGGCGACAGTCTGCGCAACATGGCGTGGCGCGATCCACGCGATGGTGAGGGTTTGTGGTGGAAGTTGGTGAACCGCAACAAGCGCGTCATCGCGCTCGACCTGAAGGACGACGCCGACCGCGCCTTGTTGTTGCACCTCCTGCGCGACGCGAACGTCTTGGTCGAGAACTTTCGCCCTGGCACACTCGAGCGTCTCGGTCTCGGCCCGCACGAACTGCACGCGATCAACCCGACGTTGGTCATCACGCGTGTCACCGGTTTCGGACAGACAGGCCCGTATCGCAACCGCCCCGGCTTCGCGAGTATCGCCGAGGTGATGAGCGGCCTGTCGTCGATCAGTGGCGAGCCTGGTGGTCAACCGCTGCTTCCACCCATCGCCCTCACCGATGAGATCACAGGACTCGTCGGTGCATTTGCAACAATGGTCGCATTGCACAGTGGCACGGGGCAGGTGGTCGATGTCTCCCTGCTCGAGAGCGTGTTCCAGATGATGGGCCCGCTGCTGTCGCTGTACAAACTCACCGGCGAGATGCAGCCGCGGTTGGGCGCGGGCCTGCCCTACACCACACCGCGCGGCACGTATCTGTGTAGCGACGGCAAATGGGTTGGTGTGAGTGCGAGCAGCGACACCGTGGCCGGCCGCGTGCTCGACATCTTGGGCGTGGGCGGTGACGAACGCTTCGCGAGCTTCGCCGCCCGAATGGCCAACCGTGCAGCGCTCGAGACGATCATGATCGAGTGGTGTAGGCAACGGCCGCAGGAAGAGGTGCTGCGCATCTTCACAGAAGCCGAAGCCGCCGTTGGCCCGGTGATGGACATGGCCGACATCGCCGCCGACGAGCACTACGCGGCTCGCGACGCAATTGTGACTGTGGAAGGCACGCCGATGCAGGGCCTGATCGCCAAGCTTAGCGAGACTCCCGGTGTACTGCGATGGCAGGGACGCCCAACCGATGCCGACGGCGACGACATTCGGGCCAACGGTTGGGGCGACCCTGGCGCAGAAGATATCAGGCCTTGAGGCCGATGGGGCAACTCACGCCGGTGCCACCGATACCGCAGTAGCCGTTGGGGTTCTTCCCGAGGTACTGCTGGTGGTACGGCTCGGCGTAGAAGAACTCGTTGGCCGGCGCGATCTCGGTGGTGATGGCGCCGTGGCGCGCAGCGGTGAGTTGTTCCTGATACATCTCGCGGCTCGCGTTCGCCGACGCAAGTTGTGCAGCAGTGGTGGTGTAGATCGCGCTGCGATACTGCGTGCCCATATCGTTGCCCTGGCGCATGCCCTGCGTGGGGTTGTGGCTCTCCCAGAACACCTTCAGCAGCTGTTCGAAGCTGACCTCGTCAGGTTTGAACACCACGAGGACAACCTCGGCATGACCCGTGCGGCCACTGCAGGCTTCCTCGTAGGTGGCGTTGGGTGTGAACCCACCCGCATAACCAACGGCGGTGCTGAACACTCCTGGCGTTTCCCAGAACTTGCGCTCTGCGCCCCAGAAACAACCCATGCCGAACACTGAGGTCTCGAAGCTTTCGGGCCACGGACCCTGCAGTGGATGCCCGTTGATGAAATGCACATCGGGCACGGGCATCGTCTGGTCGGTGCGACCTGGCAATGCCTGGTCGGGGGACACCATCTCTGACTTCTTGCTGAACAGCACGACGAGCTCCTTGCTGAATTCCTGCGGGGGATGATTGCGTACGATGCGTTCGCGCTCCGGACGCGAGACTACGTGTATGGCAACAAGAACCCCCTTCGGTGGCGAGTCATTCCCGGCAACGCACGCGAACTCGCCCACAGCCGCGCCAGCAGGCCCGCTCGCCGGCGTGCGGGTACTCGACCTCACGCGGGTGCTCAGCGGACCCCACGCGGCGCGCATGCTCTGCGACATGGGCGCCGATGTGATCAAGGTCGAACCCCCCGCTGGCGATCTGACCCGCTTTGCGAATCCTCGCGTCGGTGGATTGGCGAGCTATTTCATCCAGCAGAACGTGGGCAAGCGCAACATCAGCCTCGACATGACCAAGCCTGCAGCCGTTGAACTGTTGCTCGACCTCATCGGCCATGTCGACATCGTGATCGAGAACTTCCGCCCTGGCGTGATGGATCGTATGGGGCTCGGTTATGCCGTCGCGAGCACCGTGAACCCGCGGGTGATCTACGCAAGCATCACCGGCTACGGCTCCACCGGGCCATGGCGGAATCGCCGCGCATATGCCTCGGTGATCGGCGCCGAGACCGGATACACCAAGGCCCAGTGCGACTCGCATGCGGGTGTTGGTCATGACGTGGAATACGTCAACGACCCGCACAGCCATGGCGATCTGTACACGTCGCTGGAGTGTGCGAGCGCAATTCTCGCCGCGTTGTATCACCGCGAGCGCACCGGGCGCGGCCAACTGGTGGAGGTCTCGATGGCCCAGACCATGCTCTATGTGAACGAGCATGTGCACGATCATCTGTGGGACGGCGCCGTATCACCCGACTGGATCCGATCCTTCCAACCCGGCGATTACCCCGTGCTCACCGTGGGCAACGGCGAGAGCGTGGTGGTGAGTGGACACCCTGCTGACCGGGGCACGTTCGACCGGTTCGTGGAGGCGATGGGCGAACCCGATCTGTTGCACGATCCACGTTTTGCGAGCGTGAGCACTCGCCTCGAATACCTCGACGAGTTGTTCGACATCATCCGCGCGTGGGCGCTCACGTATCCGGACTCGGCGAGCATCGAGGTGGTGTTCGACGAGTACGAGTTGGCGATGGGGGTGTTGCGCTCGGTACGCGAGATCGCCGACAGCGAATGGGCCAACGAACGGAATGCCATCGTCGGGGTTCCCGATCGCAGTGGCGGCGTGGTGCGCGTACCGAATGCGCCCTGGACTTTTAGCGACGCCGCCGCTGGTGTGCGCGGCGAGCCGAAGTATCGCGGTGAGGACAACGCCGATGTGCTGCGCGAGTTGCTGCATCTCAGCAGTGACGCAATTGCCGCTCTCACAGAATCGGGGGTCCTCAGCGCACGCGTGCCGGCCGCCGGTGCGTCGATATGACGCCGTACACGCTCGAACTGCGCGAGCAACTCGGTGCGAACCTCGCCCGGCACAGCCGCCGTGAACACCCGCTCGCAGGTCGCCGTCACGCAGCGGTGGCGATTGTGATCGTCGACAGTGATCCCCTGCTCCACGGCGACGACCCATTCCCCGTAGAGGCAAACGAACTCTCGGTGATTCCGAGCGATATCACCGGACTCGACGGACAGATGACCGGTGTCGCCGGGGGAGCAGCGTTCTTGTTGTGTCGGCGCGCTGCGAAGATGCGCGCCCACGCCAGGCAGTGGGCCCTGCCAGGAGGGCGGTGCGATCCGGGGGAGTCACCGTCGCAGACAGCGTTGCGTGAGCTGCATGAGGAACTCGGCTTGCTGTTGCCCGAAAGCGCGGTGCTCGGTGTGCTCGACGACTATCCGACACGATCGGGTTACGTAATCACCCCGGTTGTGGTGTGGGGTGGCGGCGATGTGGAACTGCATCCCGATCCGGCCGAGGTGGCACACGCGTATCGCATTGGGTTGCACGAATTGTGTCGCGCGGATTCACCGCGCTTCGTGCGTATTCCCGAAAGTGACCAGCCCGTGGTTCAGGTGCCACTCGGGGGAGATCTGATTCACGCACCAACCGGAGCTGTGTTGGTGCAGTTCCGTTGGGTGGCCATCGAGGGTCGCTTCGACGAACGCGTCGACAGCTTCGAGCAACCGGTGTTCGCCTGGCAATAACCCGCCGCCAGCCCCAAGCCTGTGCGGCATGAGCCTGACGGCGATTCGGATCAGACGGCGAGCAGGTCGCGGGCGCCGGTATCGCTGGAGGGGTGACGCAGCTTGCTCATTGCCCTCGCCTCGATCTGGCGAATGCGCTCACGGGTGAGGTTGAAGTGTTCGCCCACCTCTTCGAGCGTGCGTGGCTCGCCACGGTCGAGACCGAAGCGAAGCTTGAGGATCTCGCGTTCGCGCTCGTCGAGCGGAGCGAGCAGACGCGAGATCTCCTCGGGCAACAGCGCGGTGGCGGCAACCTCGAATGGTGACTCCGCCGAGCGATCCTCAACGACGTCGCCGAGTTCGGCGTCGCCGTCTTCGCGCAGCGGCTCGCTGAGCGAAAGGGGCTCGGCCGCGAAGCGGAGCGCCTCGGTGACTTTGTCCTCAGGCATCTCGACTTCGCGTGACAACTCGGCCAGCGTGGCTGGACGGCCGTACTTGAGCTCGAGCCGGCTGCGCGCCTTTTGCAAACGGGCTAACGTGTCGCCTGCGTGAACAGGAAGACGAATGGTTCGACCCGTATTGGCGATGCCACGGGTGATGGCCTGACGGATCCACCAAGTCGCGTAGGTGCTGAACTTGAATCCCTTACGCCAGTCGAACTTCTCGACAGCGTGCATGAGACCGAGGTTGCCCTCTTGGATGAGGTCGAGAAGAGGAAGGCCAGATGCCTGGTACTTCTTGGCAATCGAGACCACCAGACGAAGGTTGGACTGAACGAATTCTCGCTCGGCCTCTTCGCCTTCCTTCGCAGCCCGACGAAGCTCTCGCTTCTTCGCGGCAGTGATGTCCTTGCCAGCCGTATCGAGATCGGCAATGGCTGCCTTGCCCGACTCGATCAGTTTCGCCAACCGAACCTCATCGTCTTTGGTGAGGAGTGAGTACTGACCGATATCGGACAGATACAGACGAACCAGATCCTCTTCATCGCGATCAACGCGATCTTTGGCCACGGCTGCTCCTCAGGGGGTAGGTGTAGGTGCGTCGAATGGGGAAATCCGCATTTTCCGCGAGTCGATGTGCTAACGATACCGACGAGGTCAAGCCCCCCACTCGGGGAGGTCACTTTTCGCACAAGCATCGCTGTTTGTGATGGACCCCATCGATATATCTGAAATACCGCTCACTGCGGTTGTGACTGATTGGAAGTGTCCGTGGCAGACGAGGTCGATCTCGCAATCGTGACCATCCGATTCGATGCTGCTGATCCCGCATCGTTGCTGGCGATCCTGAGCAAGTACGTGGTGCTGAGCCGCATGCAGCCGGGGTGTCGCAACATCGATCTGTGCGCGTCGGTCACGCAGCCGGGTCGGTACCTGCTCATCCAGAAGTGGGATTCACCGGCCGCGCAGCGCGTTCACTTCGACAGCGCCGAGATGGTCGAGATGGCCCGGTCGTGCGCCGGCATCCTCACCTCGCCTCCTGACATCGACCTGTGGGACGGACCGAGCGCGCACGACCTGCGCTGAATCGCATTGCGTTCGTGCCGGTTTCATACCGGTTTCACACCGGGGTGACCGTCCAAACGGCTGCGCCAGTCGCTAACGTCAGCGAATATGGCGAATCCAATTCTGAACGACAAGTCCTTCAACGAGGTGGCCGAGAACGGCGCCGCCTCTGCCGGCTGGGCCGCACCCCAGCCCCACGGTGACAATCCTTTCGCGTCGCCACCCCTGACCGATGGTCCGATCAGTGCGTGGAGTGGCGCAGTCATGACCGTTCGCGGCACCATCTCGGCAACGGGTGTGTTGTTCGTCTTGCTGCTCGCGGCCGCGGTTGTGGGTTGGCAATCGGTCACCGTCAGCACCGACGCACGCATCCAGTTCCCTGCATGGACGCTCATCGGTGTGCTCGTGGGCTTCGGCTGCGTCGTTGCGATGCGCTTCAAGCCACAGTTCGCAAAGATCCTCGGCCCGATCTATGCCATTGCCCAGGGTGTGTTCGTCGGTGCCATCTCCCGCACGTACGAGACGTTCCAGAATGGCATCGTGTTGCAGGCGGCCGGTGCCACCATCGGAGTGTTCGCTGTGATGTTGCTGCTGTATCGCACCAACATCATCAAGGTCACCGATCGCATGCGCCGCATCGTGGTGGGCGCCACCGTCGGCATCATGGTGTTCTACGGCATCTCGCTGTTGATCAGTCTCTTCGGCGGCAACGTGAGCTTCCTCAACAGCACCAGTCTGTTCAGCATCGGCTTCAGCTTCTTGGTTGCGGGTCTCGCAGCATTCAATCTGGCGCTCGACTTCGACTTCATCGAGCGTGGATCCAAGGCCGGCCTACCCAAGCAGATGGAATGGGTTGCAGCCGTTGGGTTGCTCGTCACCATCGTTTGGCTGTACCTCGAGATCCTGCGCCTGCTCTCCAAGCTCAACCGCCGCTAGGAGCGCGCCAAGCCGATCAGGCGACCGCGGGACGCCACGGCCTACGAGTCGAGTGTGCTGAGAAAACCGACGAGCGCCTCGTTGAACTGGTCGGGCCTTTCCTGCTGCGTCCAGTGACCAGCACCGGGAATCAACGCATACCCGCGGAAGTCGGGCAGTGATGTCTGCATCCTTTCGATCCCGCCCGGGTCCATCACCAACACACCGTCCTTCTCGCCGGCGATGAAGTAGCTCGGCATGCTGATGCGATCGATGCTCACGTCCTTGAGGACCTCGTAGTTGGCATCGAGGTTGCGGTAGTAGCTCACCGGTCCGAAGAAGCCGCTATGGGTGAATTGATCCGCGTAGTACTGCAGGTCGTCTTCGGTGAGCCATGGCCACGGTCGCGCCGGTGGTGTCGGCGTATCGGTGAGGAAACCGTTGCCCTGCATCGGACGCATCTCGGTGGGCATCACGAAGCCATCGCCGCTCGCGCTCCACAAGAACTTCGCCATCGAGTCGTATGGCGATGCCTCGAGCTCGGCTTCGGCTGGGCCAATGGGCTGGAAGTAGAGCATGTAGAAGAAGTTGTCGCCAAAGGCCATCTTCATCAGTTGCGTCGGCGGAGCTGGCCATTGCACCACGGGCACACTCACGCCAACGACAGCACGAACACGCTCGGGATGCAGCCGGGCGCTTTCCCACACGATCATCGCGCCCCAATCGTGGCCCACGAACACTGCCTGTTCCTTGCCGAGATCGTCGAGGAGGGTATTGAGGTCGCCGGTGAGGTGTTGGATCCCGTACGCGTCGACATCTTTCGGGGCTGTGGAGAAGCCATACCCGCGCTGGTCGGGCGCGATGGCGTGATAGCCAGCAGCCGCCAGAGCCGGTAACTGGTGGCGCCACGAGTAGGCACTCTCGGGAAAGCCATGGCTGAGGATCACCGTCGGATGGGTGGGATCACCCGCCTCGAGCACCTGCAGTTCGATGCCGTTTACGTGCGCCGTGCGGTGCCGAATATCTGCGGAGAGAGCCATGGTGTTGGCCTCAGCGAGCGGTGGACGCGACGCTGGTATCGCAGATCGCGTTGAGCTCGCCCCAGGTCAGGCCCTCACTCGTCCAGATCTGCTCGAACGCAGCATCGGTGGCATCGCTGAAACCGAGGCGGTTGCGAAAGTTGTACCGCCAACGCTGTTGGTTCACGGGCACTCCCAAGCGCCGCAGCCGACCGATGCAATAGGTCTCCCAGGCAGCCACCTGAGCGAGACTGAGCTCCTCGTCGGCGGGTGCCTCGCCGAAGCCGCCAACCAAGCGATCGCGAGCGCGAAGCAGCACTCTGGCGAGCGAAGTAGCGGTGGCGGTTTCGCTTTGCTGACGTGGCCGACGAGTGTCCTCGAACGCACCGCTGTCGGCATGTATGCGAATGGCATCGTCGATGGTGCAGTTGATGCGCGCCAGCGGTGTGGTCTCGTCGACGTCGATGAACACCTCGTGGTCGTTCATTCCCAACGCGCCGAGCAGCCCCGCAGCAATGCTGCGGATCAACTCGGCATCGAAAAACACATAGCTGAACGTCTGCGGAGTGACGGTGACGGTCATGGTCATGGTGCGGCGACTACTCCGAGGCCGCGCTGCTGGCGAATTGATTGGCCGCCTCGCGCATTTTGGCCACTGCGGTCTTGCGCTCGTTGAGCGCCTGCATGCTGACCTCGGCGATCTCAGCGACCTCGTCGTCGGTGAAGCCGGCCAACTCGCGAAAGCGCCGCGACAGACCGATGGGCGATTCCTGACTGTCGCTACGCGTGCCGCCATAGCTGAACAGCTTGTCGACCACGCTCTGGAATTCGAGTGCCTTCTTGCGCCGGTCGGGATCGTTCTCGGTGATCTTGCGCAACCAGTCGGAGCCCATCTTCACGTGGGTGACTTCGTCGGCGAGCATCCAGTCTTCACAGAACTCGAGATAGGGATCGCCGGCTAGGTCGCCGAATTCCTTCATCGTGGTGAATACGTCGATGGCCAGGCCTTCGAGCGCACGGTTCACACCGGCGAGGCGCAGCACAGGATCGGTACTGCAGGCGGCCTCGAACAAGACGGTATTCTCGGCGTATTGGCCGATCTCGCTGCCCATCCAGTCGCTGAGCTTCACGCTGATTTCCACATGCCGTGCTTCGTCCCAGCATTGGCGGGCCATGTCGAGCTTGAGTTCGAACGGTGCCTCGGTGCCGGTCTCGAAATCCCAGCAGGTGCGCCCTGCGCCTTCGAGCGCCTGAATCTCGCCGACGAAGATGCCGTGCATCAACCCCCGCGCGCCATCGCTGGCGTCGCGTCGACCGGGCGTGAGCCGGAAGTTGTTGGTGCGCTTGCCAGATGCATCGGTGGTGACGTTGAGCGCAGTGCGCGGGTCGCCCATGCGGTCACGCATGGTGATCTTGTTGAAGCGGTCGTCGCGGGCCAATTCCTCGACCGGAAAGAACTTTCGCATGAGTCTCCGTCCCTACTGTGCGCCGAGAGTGCCGATGCCGGCAATGCCGCCGGCCTCGATCATGATGGCTTCGAGCTTCTGCATGTGCGATGCGGCGCGAGCAGCTTCATCCGGTGTCTCGATGAGACTCTGCAGGATCATCTCACCATCTCGCCAATCGTCGAACTCGTCCTGAATGATGAACTTCAGCGATCGGATGGTCGGCGCGTCGGTGATCTCGCTGGTGCCGTTGAGGTGATAGGTGTACGCCGCGATGAACCGCGGGATGAACACGCGATACACGCCGACCAGCTTCTCGATGGTGAGCTCGGGGGCCTCTGGCTCGGTCATCGCCTCGACGAAGCGAACCATGGCGTCGTTGGCGGGGACGGTGAGCCGATCGGGGTTCATCTCGCGAAGTTCGGGGAGGCGTTTGTGCCACAGCTCGGCGTGCCAGGCGTGCTTGTAGCAGTGGGTGCCCAAGCGCATCTTCACGTCGAGTTCGGGCACGGTGGCCACCCAGCCGCCGAGTACCTCGAACAACTTCATTTCGGCCCACTTGTAGTTACCGACGCGACGCGCGGATTCTTCAACGTCGAAGATGCCGGGCAAGGTGCGTCGATCCCATGGCGCGAACGGTGCTCGTGGCTTGTGCGGATCGGCCATCGTGAAATCCCCCAGGTGGCTAGCGAAAGTTGTTGCAGGCTACAGCAACCGCTCGTCGCGCCGCGCGGTCGGGCGCTGAGCGAGCAGTTCGTCGCTGAGCGGCTGTCCGCTGATTTCGCAGGTCCAATACGTTCCCGACTCGAGGCGGGCGAGCGCGATCTCCACATCGGCGAGGTCTGTTTCGATTGCGTCGAGGTCGATGGGCTCCGCTTTGTTCGTCACGGTTTCTGCTTGGGCGGCGGGATCGGACATGGCACGCAGGCTAGTGCCGATCAGCAGGGACGCGGGAAACGGCCGGTCGCGGCACACAGCGGGTGAACGCTCGCGTGGTTGCAGTCCTCGGGCGCGCCGATGGCGTACCCTTCGCGTGTGGCCCAAGTTCGTCTGAAGAACCTCACGAAACAGTTCGATGGAGTCACCGCCGTCGAAAACATCAACCTCGATATCGCAGATCGCGAATTCATGATCCTGCTCGGCCCATCGGGTTGCGGCAAGAGCACGCTGTTGCGAATGATCGCTGGCCTCGAGGACCCCACCGAGGGTGAAGTGTGGATCGGTGACCTGATGGTCAACGACGTGATGCCCAAACAGCGCGACGTTGCCATGGTGTTTCAGAGCTACGCGCTCTACCCGCACAAGACGGTGCAGGAGAACATCGAGTTTCCCCTGAAAGTGCGCAAAGTCCCCAAACCCGAACGCGCCGCCGCCGCTCTCGACGCCGCCAGCTCGTTGGGCCTGGCCGAGTACGTTGGTCGCAAGCCAGGAGCACTCAGTGGCGGTCAGCGTCAACGAGTCGCACTCGCTCGTGCCATCGTGCGCAACCCGGCGGTGTTCTGTATGGACGAACCGCTGAGCAACCTCGATGCGAAGCTGCGCGGCGAGACGCGCGCCGAGCTCATCGCGTTGCACCAACGGCTCAACTCCACGTTCGTCTACGTCACCCACGATCAGATCGAGGCAATGACGATGGGCACGCGAATCGCTGTGATGTCGCGCGGCCACCTCGAACAGGTCGGCACTCCACAGGACGTCTATGACAAGCCGGCCTCCGTCTTCGTCGCTCAGTTCGTAGGCATGCCACCGATGAACATCCTCCCGCCGGGTTCGCTGGAGCCGGGCCATCATCTGGTGGGTGTGCGGCCCGAACACCTCAATATTCGGCCCGACGGCCCGCTCACGATGATGGTGCAACTGGTCGAAAAGCTCGGTCACGAGACACTGATCACCGGTGTCGTCGGCGACAAGCGCGTGGTCGTGCGGCAGGACTCCGAGGAGTCGTTGCCCAATGTCGGCGATCGTGTGCAACTCGATGCCCCTGAAGCCACGCGGCATCGCTTCGATGCCCTCACCGAGCGCAGGATCGACGCATGAAACGCAAAAGGCGCGACTCAGGCCTCGCCGCGCTCATGCTCGGCCCATCGGCGGTGATCCTGGTGCTCTTCGTGATCTACCCGCTGATCAAGGCAATGTGGTTGGGTCAGCAGCGCTGCGGAGTCACCTCGTGCACGAACAGCGGACTTGGCCAGTACGTCGATGCCTTTCGGAGCAACGAGTTCCAGGACTCCTTGATCGTGACGGCAAAGTACGCGCTCATCACCGTGCCCATCGGTTTGGTGCTCGGTGTGGGTCTGGCCGTGCTCGCCGACAAGTACATGCGCGGTGTGGGGTTGTTCCGCACGATCTTTTCGAGCACGGTTGCCACCAGCGTCGCGGTCGCGTCGGTGATGTGGTTCTTCTTGCTCAACCCGAGCGTCGGCGTGCTCGCCGAATGGATCGGTGGTCGGGCCAAGACGCCCGGCTTGCTGCAAAGCCCGGGGCTCGCGCTGTGGGCAGTGTCGGCAAGTTCCATCTGGGCGAACCTCGGCTTCACATTCATCGTGGTCACAGCCGGTCTGCAGGGCGTGCCGAAAGATCTCTACGAGAGCGCATACGTCGATGGTGCCGGCGGCTATCGCCGCTTCACGAACGTGACGTTGCCGATGATCTCGCCCACCTTGCTGTTCGCCAGCGTGGTACTCACCACGCGGGCCTTTCAGTCCTTCGGTGAGATCGACCTGCTGACCGCTGGTGGGCCCAAGGGCGAGACCACCACGCTGACATATCTGGCCTACGGCTCGGGGTTGCCCACATCGAACGACGATGGCCTACGGGCCACGATATCGGTGCTGCTATTCTTCGTCTTGCTGATCTTGGCACTGGTGCAATTCCGTGGTCTCGAAAAGCGGGTGCACTATGGCAATTGATCAGGTGCATGGAGCTCGCAAGGCGGGCCGGTACGTGCTGCTCACGCTGATGGCGATCATCGTGATCTTCCCGATCTACATGATGGTCGTCGGATCGCTGAAGCCCGGCAACAAGGTACTGGTGAACCCGTTGCTGCCCACGAACTTCACCACCAGCACGCTGCGCGAGGCGTGGAGTTCTGGTCACCTCGGGCGGGCGTTGTGGAACTCGACCGTCGTGTCCACGATCATCACCGTCATGCAAGTGGTTACGTCGATCCTCGCGGCGTATGCCTTTGCGTTCTTGAAGTTCCCTGGCAAGAGCTTGGTGTTCGTTGCGTTCCTGGCAACGCTGCTCGTGCCGCTCGAGGCCACGCTCACCGTGAACCGTCGCACGATGCAGGACCTCAGCTGGATCAACAGCTACAAGGCGCTCACGGTGCCATTTCTCGCCACCGCCTTCGGCATCTTCATGATCCGCCAGGTGTTCCTGCAGATCCCCAAGGAGATGCACGAGGCCGCATCGATGGACGGTCTCGGCCACCTCGGGTTCCTGTGGCAGGTGGCCGTCCCGTTGAGCCGACCAACCATCGGCGCGCTCACCCTGTTCAGTTTCTTGAGTTCGTGGAATCAGTACCTCTGGCCGAACCTCATCACCACCAACGCGAAGTACAACACGGTGCAGACCGGCTTGAAGTCGCTGAAGCAGGCGAGCATCGACAAGCCGAACCTTGTGATCGCCGGCACGGTGATCGTCGCGATGCCCATCTTCGTGGTGCTGATCGTGTTCCAACGTCAACTCATTCGTGGTCTCACCGCCGGTGCGGTAAAGGGGTAGTGATGCGACGTCGAGTTGCAGTCTCGGTTCTCGTTGTCGGTGCCACGTTGGCCGCGGCGTCATGCCGTTCGGGGCAGAGCCTCACCAACGCGGGTATCGACCGCAAGCCCACACCGACCACGGCATCAACCGTGCCGGGGCAGACCGCCGTGCCGCCCACCACGCAGCCACGCAAACTGGATTCGCTGCCGCCGTGCGACGTGAGCAAACTCGATGCGGCTGCAGCGTCTGGTCCCGTCAACATCACTTTTTGGCACGGGCTCTCGAACGAACTCGGGCGCGAGCTCGAACGGCTCACTGCGCTGTACAACAGCTCGCAGACCAAGGTGAAGGTCAACCTCGAGTTCCAAGGCGGCTACGAAAACACCATCGACAAATATCTGCAGAGCAACACCGAGAATCGGCCCGACATGGTGCAGATGCCCGAGTACATGGTGCAGCAGATGATCGACACCAAGGGCATCGTGCCCACCCAGGCCTGCGCTGAATCGGCCAAGTACGACACTTCGCCGTTCCTTCCTCAGGCCCTCGGTGCCTATGCCACCCAGGGCGTGCAGTGGTCGATGCCGTTCAACATGAGCGTGCCGGTGCTGTATTTCCTGAAGCCTCGCCTCATCGCCGCCGGCCTCGATCCGGAAAAGCCGCCGCGCTCGCTCGAGGAGTTTTTGAGTGCCAGCAAGCAGATCGTGTCGTCTGGGGCGGCCGCGTACAGCGTCTCACTCGACAGTGATTTCGATGGCGGCGGCGGTTGGTACATCGAGCAGTGGCTCTCCAAAGGTGGTGAGTTCTACGCCGACAACGAAAACGGTCGTGCGGCGCCTGCGACGAAGGTGCTCTACGACGGTCCGGCCGGGGTCAAGCTGCTCACTTTCCTGCAGTCGCTGGTCACCGAGGGCGGTGGCGTATACGTGGGCGACAACGCCAGCGGTCAAGACACGCTGTTCAAGTTGGCCGATGCCACCAAGCCGGCGGCAATGACCATTGCGACATCAGCAGCGCTGGGTCCTGTGCTGTCGATCCTCGGTGGCGGAGTGATCCCTGGGATCACCAACCCCGATGTTGGAGTTGGCTTCATGCCGGGCCCCAACAACGGCGCCGGTGCCCTCGTGGGTGGCGCTTCGCTGTACATCGTCGATGGCAAGGGCGGCGAGAAAGCGGCGGCAGCGTGGGACTTCATCACGTTCTTGGAGAGCGCAGCCAATCAGTCTGCGTGGGCAGCCGCCACGGGCTACATCCCGGTACGCCAGGACGCGCTCGATCTTGATCCGATCAAGAGTCTCTATATCAGCGACCCCCGGTTCAAGGTCGCCTACGACCAGTTGATCTCGTCGATGCCCGGGCCGACCTCGCAGGGTCCGGTGATCGGTCCGCTCAAGCAGGTACGCCGAGCCACCGCTGCTGCTGTTGCCGACGTACTGTCGGGCGGCGATCCCCAGACGGCGCTCTCCAAAGCCGCGCAGAACGCCAATGACTTGATCACCAACTACAACGCACAGAACCCCTGACACCGGGCCCTCTCCGGGCGTATCTCCGTCCGCCACTGTGCCCTGCAGAAGTCGTCATCGGGCGTTGACGTTTTCGCCCGTTTCCGTTATCACCAGATGACGTCACCGCGCCGGCGCATGTTCCCCTGGTCGACTTGCCCACGGGTGGAAAACAACGAAGGCCCCGGGCAGCGATGCCCAGGGCCTTCGTGCTGACACCCAAAGGGATCAGTAGTCTTCCATGCCTCCGCCGCCCATTGCGGGGGCGTCGTCTGGCTTGTCGGCAACCACGGCTTCGGTGGTGAGGAACAGTGCCGCGATCGAAGCTGCGTTCTGCAGCGCCGAACGGGTGACCTTGGCGGCGTCGATGACGCCGAGCTTGACGAGGTCTTCATAGACACCCGTTGCCGCATTGAGGCCTTCGTTGCCGGTGAGGTTCTTGACCTTCTCGACGACGACGCCACCTTCCATGCCGGCGTTCTCGGCGATCTGCTTCAGCGGGGCTTCGAGGGCCTTGGCGACCAAGCGGGCACCGGTGGCTTCGTCGCCGGTGAGCAGCGCAGCGGCTTCGAGCACAGCAGCCTGTGCACGCAGCAACGCAACTCCGCCGCCGGGCACGACGCCTTCTTCGATGGCAGCCTTGGTGGTGGATACAGCATCTTCGATGCGGTGCTTCTTTTCCTTGAGCTCGACCTCGGTAGCAGCGCCGACCTTCAGCACGGCAACGCCGCCGCTGAGCTTGGCGAGACGCTCTTGGAGCTTCTCACGGTCGTAGTCGGAATCGGTGTTGTCGATCTCGGCCTTGATCTGATTGATGCGGCCCTTGATGTCATCTTCGGCGCCGGCACCTTCGACGATGGTGGTCTCGTCCTTGGTGATGATGACCTTCTTGGCGGTGCCGAGCAGATCCATCGTCGCGTTCTCGAGCTTGAGGCCGACTTCTTCGCTGATGACTTGACCACCGGTGAGGATGGCGATGTCTTGAAGCATTGCCTTGCGACGCTCGCCGAAGCCAGGGGCCTTGACGGCTGCCGACTTGAAGGTGCCGCGGATCTTGTTGACGACGAGTGTGGCAAGGGCTTCACCCTCGACATCTTCGGCCAGGATGAGCAGCGGGCGGCCGCCCTGCATGACCTTTTCGAGCACGGGGAGCATGTCGCGCACCGAGGAGATCTTCGAGGACACGATGAGGATGTACGGATCTTCGAGCGACACTTCCATGCGCTCAGGATCGGTCACGAAGTAGGGCGAGATGTAGCCCTTGTCGAAGCGCATACCCTCGACGAGATCCATCTCCATACCGAAGGTCTGGCTCTCTTCGACGGTGATGACGCCGTCCTTGCCGACCTTGTCGATGGCATCGGAGATCATCGAGCCGATTTCGTTGTCGGCGGCCGAGATGGAGGCGACCTGTGCGATCTGCTCTTTCGAATCGACTTCCTTGGCGATGGCCTTGATGCTGTCAACGGCGGCGACGACGGCGGCTTCGATGCCCTTCTTGAGGCTCATTGGGTTGGCGCCGGCGGCCACGTTGCGCAGGCCTTCACGGACCATGGCCCACGCGAGCACCGTTGCGGTGGTGGTGCCGTCGCCGGCAACATCGTCGGTCTTCTTGGCGACTTCCTTGACGAGCTCGGCACCGATGCGCTCGTAGGGATCTTCGAGCTCGATCTCCTTGGCGATCGAAACGCCGTCATTGGTAATGGTGGGTGCGCCCCACTTCTTGTCCAATACGACGTTGCGGCCCTTGGGCCCGAGCGTTACTCGCACTGCATCGGCGAGCTTGTTCATGCCCGCTTCAAGCCCACGACGAGCCTGCTCGTCAAACGCGATCATCTTCGACATCTGGTGTCCTCCATTGGACGAACTGATGGATTCCCTCGCCGTTGCGAGTTGTTAGCACTCTAATAGGGAGAGTGCTAATGCGACAACCGCACCATGACTTGGCAATTCATTCGTTCCCGAGGGTTGTGATTTTTGACGCTGGTGGCATGACGACATTCGAGCCCAGTAGCGGCACCGACGATGCGCTGGCACAGTTGGCCGACGAGATGGCCGAGCTGGTTTTGGCGCGAACCTTGCCAATGTCGCTCTGGACCCACGAGGCGCACGTGTGTACACCACTGCACAAGTGCTCCACGACGACTCGGTGGACCGCCGCGCTGCGCTTGCCTGGTGAGATCGCGAACCGCTGTTCTCGGTGGATGCCAGAGCGCACTGGGTGCCACCAAACCTTGCCGCTGACGACAGCGCCAGCCCGGCTGAACCCGGCTGAAGAGGACGGTGTTGATCTAGGTTTGCCACGTATGAGCCGCGCGCCTCTACATGTGATCGTCGTCGGAGGGGGCGTGTCTGGCCTCGGCACCGCGTTGGCTCTGGCCCGTGCCGGTCACGAGATCACTGTTGTCGAGCGCGACGACACGCCGATGCCCGACTCCGCCGACGAGGCATTCGAATGGGACCGTCGGGGTGCGCCGCAGGTTCGTCACAGCCATGCGTTTCTGGCGCGGCTGCGCAACCTGCTGTTGAACGACTATCCCGATGTCTATGCGTCGTTGTTGCACGAGGGCGCCACCGAGATGCGTTTCGGCGATGATCTGCCCCCAGAGATGACGGGCTTCGTGCGTCAGGCAGACGACGATGAGTTGGTCATGCTCGCTTGCCGCCGCACCACATTCGAATGGGTGCTGCGACGCGCCGCCATCGCCGAGGGACGGGTCACGATCCGCACCGGAGTGGGTGTCGATGGTGTGGTTTCCGCGGTCTCGTCGCAGGGACCCGTCGTCGTCACCGGCGTTCGTCTGGCTGACGGTACCGAGATGACGGCCGACCTGGTGATCGCTGCCAACGGCCGCCGCAGCACCGTGCCCGAGTGGATTACCGATGCGGGCGGTCGCGCCGCGCCCGAAGCGGTGGAGGATACGGGCATTGTCTACTTCAGCCGCTTCTATCGGCTTCGTGATGGCTATGAGTTCCCGCCGCGCAGCGGACCCCTCGGCGGCGATTTGGGCTACGTGAAATACGGGGTCTTCGTCGGCGACAACCGCACCTTCAGTGTCACGCTGGCGAGCTCCACCGAGGACGATGAGCTGCGCAGGATTCTCGCCGACCCCGTGGTGTTCGACAGTGCTGCGCGACAACTGGTGGCGACGGCGCCATGGCTCGATGGACGTGCCGAACCGCTGAGTGACACGGTCTACGTTATGGCTGGGCTCCTCAACCGTTGGCGGGACTACGTGATCGACGGAGAGCCGATCGCGCTCGGGCTCCTGCCTGTGGGCGATGCCGTGTTGTGCACCAACCCGCTGTACGGGCGTGGCTGTAGCGCAGCATTCTGGGGGGCCCATCTGCTTGCAGATGCAATTGCTTCGCGACCCGACGACCTGCGTGCCATCGCTCTGGCGTACAACACGATGCTGCGCGAGCAGATCTATCCCTGGTATCGCGCCGGCGTCGAGCAAGACGGCGAGGCGCGTCGCGTCTCGGCTGCGCTGCTCGCCGGCGACGACCCCGACGGCAACTCCGACGACCCGCGCACGTTCATGCGCGGCGTGTTCCGTGATGGCCTGCTCCCGGCCATGCGCTCAGATCCGGTGGTGCTGCGTGCGTTCTTGCGCAGCTTCAATTTGCTCAGCGCACCGGACGCGATGGCCAAAGATCCCGACGTCGGCGCCCGCGTGCTCGCCGTCTGGCAGGACCGAGAGAATCGTCCCCCTGAACCGCAGCTTGGTCCGAAGCGACGGCTCGACTTCCTTGAGTTGTTGTCCGCCTGAATCAGTACGGCACCAATGCGGAGTCTCAGCCGCCAGCGACGGCGGGAATGATGGAGATGGTCTCGCCGACAGGAACAGCGGTGTTGAGACCATCGAGATAACGAACGTCGTCGTCGGCCACGAACACGTTGACGAACTTGCGCAGACCACCGGTCTCGTCGAAGAGTCGATCGTTGAAGCCTGGATAGGCGGCGTCGAGGTTGGCAAGCACCTCACTGAGGGTGGATCCTTCGAGTTGCACGGACGAGCTACCGCCTGCCAAGGGACGCATGGTGGTGGGGATTCGAACAGTGACGGCCATAGTTCGAAACACTACCGACGCGGTCGGGATTTCCACACGGCTGTCCCGATTGGGCCGCCGGTAGCCTCGTCGCGTGCGCGTCCTGGCCGCTGTCGACAAATTTCGGGGTACGGCCTCGGCGGCGGAGGTCGCTCGCGCCATCGGCCACGCGTGCTGGACGCTCGGGCACGATTGCGATGAGGTTGGGGTCGCCGATGGCGGCGAGGGGACACTCGAAGTACTCGGCGGAGCCAACCGTACGTCCACCGTCACCGGTCCCTTGGGTACACCGGTGCAAGCACCGTGGCGGCTGAGTCGCGACACAGCCGTGATCGAAATGGCGATGGCCTCGGGACTACTCCTCGCGGGCGGTGCCGAGGGGAACGAACCACTGACCGCAACCACCGCTGGCACCGGCGAACTGATCGACGCTGCGCTCGATGCCGGTGTCAAGAAGATCATCGTGTGCCTTGGCGGGTCAGCCACAACCGATGGCGGTCTGGGCGCGCTCCGCGCCATCCGTGCCCCACAACGCCTGCGCGGCGTGGAACTGCTCGTTGCCTGTGACGTGACCACCGCGTTCGTGGCGGCGGCAGAGGTGTTCGCACCGCAAAAGGGTGCATCGCCCGCGCAAGTGAACATGCTCACTGGTCGTCTCGAGCGCCTTGCCCAGATGTATCAGCAGGACTATGGCATCGACGTGCGCGGCATTGCCGGCAGTGGCGCGGCCGGTGGACTGGCAGGCGGTCTCGTGGCGCTCGGTGGACGGTTGTTGCCGGGATTCGACCTCGTCGCTGACGAACTCGATCTCCACGACCGCGTGATGGCTGCCGACCTCGTGATCACCGGCGAGGGATATCTCGACGAACAGAGCTTCCGCGGCAAGGTGGTCGGCGGTATGCAGGCGATGGCCCGGGGCGCCAGGCGGCCGATTGCTGCGATCGTTGGCGATGCCGACTCCGAGGTTGCCCGTCGCATCGAGCACGTCTCACTCGTGGAGGCGTTCGGCCTCGACGAAGCGATGAACGAGACACAGATGTGCATCGAGCAGGCCGCGCTGCAGCTGATCCGCGCCCACCAATCCTGATCCGAATCAGCCTGCGCTCAACCCGGCCTCAGCTGGAGCTTTACCCGCCAGAGGTGGTGGTGACCGCTGGCGTCGTGGTGGAGGTGGGGTCTCCGGCAAGTGCCGGAAGCGCCTTGCCGGCGAGATCAGAACCGAGCATCACCAAAACCGTTGCCGGGCCGAGGCCCGCCTTCTCGTTCTTGATCGGTGCAGGCGCGGGCATCGCCGTTGCCGAGACGCCACCCATGGAGCGTGCCACCGACGATGCCACTGCTTCGCCGCCGGGCAAGTAGTACACCTTGCTGACCGTGATCTTGGCTTCGGGAGGTGCAGCGTTGGTGGGGGTGGCCATGGTGAAGCCAACCTGGCCCAGCGCTTTGCTGAACTGGCCAGCAGCGCCACCGACGCCCGAGGCGTTGGCAACGATCACGGTGGCACCGGCAGTGACGAATGGTTCGGTGGTGGGCGTGACAGCGACGGGAGCCGTGGTCGAGGAGTCGCCCGGCATGGTGGTCGTTACGGAGGAATTGCCGTTGTCCCCGTTTGGCTTGGAGGCGGTGCTGCTGTCGTTGGTGACATTTCTCAGAATGAGAAAGCCCACGACGACGGCCACCACTGCGATGACGATGCTGATCGTGGAGCCCATTGGGGCGCCGCCGCCTGACTTGCCGCCTGCGCGGCGCGATGGCTGTTCGTTGCTCATACCGTGGTGCCTCCGTGTGCGTCATCGACTTCTGCTGGTCCCTCGAGACGCGCCCGGCGACGCCGATCACGCAGACGCACGAGGCGGCGCACCACCAGTGGGTCATACGCGAGGGCTGCGGGCACCTCGAGGAGCCGATTCAGCTCCTGATAATACCCGTCCAGGCTGCACGCGAACTTCGCTCGAATGAGCGTGTCCTTCGCATCGTCGAGTGTCCACCAGCTGCCCTCGAAGTCCAACAAGGCACGCTCGCGTTCGGTCAACTCATTCACGTCTGGCACATGCACAGCCTGCCCGCCCGAAACGTCAGATACAAGTACCCCCGCCATCACCGCTGGATCTGTCGGGCGCTATCGTCTGTGCATCATGTCCCAGAATTGATGAAATTCACACGAAGTCGGTTCAGTCCGGAGGCGGAAGTGACGATGACATGAACATGCAGCATCTCGCGCGCCAGCTGAGGTCGCGACGCGCGCGCCTGCTGCCTGCCGTTGCTGTGCTGTGTATCTCGACGTGCACGGTCGTCGTTTCGATCGGGCCTCGTGTTCAGGCGGCAGGTCGCGGCCATGCGGTTCCTTCGGTGTCGATCGGAGTCTCGCGAGTTGGCCAATTTGCTGCTTCCGCGAACGGTCGCGCGCAGGGGATTCCCCTGCGTTCCATCGTGCGATTCGCGACCGACCGTGCGCTAGGCGCCGCGATGGCCACCGCTCGTGCGGCAGGCACGTCAGTGGATGAAGTATGGACGCAGTCGGTAAAGGGATTCGCTGCCTCGCTCTCCGCCGCCGATCTCGAGCGGTTGCGCGGCGACCCCGATGTTGTCAGCATCGAACCCGACGCAGAGATCTCGGCGCTCACCGATCAGAGCGATCCGCCGTGGGGTCCGGACCGCATCGATCAACGGTCGCTGCCGCTTGACAACACCTACTCCTATGGTTCAACCGGCAGCGGTGTCACGGCGTACATCGTTGACACCGGATTACGCATGACGCACACCGAGTTCACCGACCGTATCTTGCGTTCGGCCTATATCGATTTCGGTGACAACACCGGGGCCGAGGACTGCAACGGCCACGGAACTCACGTGGCGGGAATCATCGGTGGTACCACCTTTGGCGTGGCCAAGGGCGTGTCGTTGATACCCGTGAAGGTGCTGAACTGCAATGGCAATGGCTCGATCACAGACATTGTGACGGCACTGCAATGGGTCGTCACCGATCACCTGGCCGGGGTGCCAGCCGTGTTGAACATGAGCCTGGGTGGATTTGCATCGTCGGCCGTCGATGCCGCGGTCAGTGCTGTGATCGCCGACGGTGTCACGGTTGTCGTCGCGGCAGGCAACGACAACGACAACAGCTGCAACTACAGTCCGGCGCGCGTGCCTGCGGCTATCACCGTCGGCGCGACGTCCATCGACGACGCCATCGCGAGTTTCTCAAACCACGGTTCGTGCAACGATCTGTTTGCGCCAGGATCCAAGATTCTGTCGGCGTGGAGGTTCAGCGACACCGATACGAACACCCTGAGCGGCACATCGATGGCCGCCCCTCATGTCACGGGCGCTGCCGCTCGCGTGCTCGAGGGCGCGCCCACTGCGACGCCCGCGCAGGTAGCCGCATCGCTCACGGCCTCGGCTACTGTTGGAGTGCTCAGCGCCACGACGAGCGGTGATCCGAACAAGTTGCTCTACCTTGCCCCACCTTCACTAGCCGTGCCGTTCACGGGGTTCGTGCCGGTACCGCCCGTCCGCCTGTTCGACTCGCGGCCGGACTATCCGCAGGGAGCCGTGGCCGTGACCAAGCAGCGCTACGGCGGCGGCAATGTTCTGCGGGTCCAGGTCAGCGGTATCGATGGTATCCCTGTGCTCGGCGTCGGGGCGGTGTCGTTGAATGTCACGGTGGCCGACCCAGTGGTCGGCGGTTTCGTGACGGTGTTCCCGTGTGGTGTCCAGCCGTTTGTATCGAGTGTGAACTATGTGGCGGGCCAGACAGTGGCGAATGCGGTGATTGCGCCGGTGTCTGCGCTGGGTGAGGTGTGCCTGTTCTCCTCGGCCGATACGTATCTGATTGCCGACCTGAACGGATGGTTCGCCACCGGCAGTTGGTTTGCGCCAGTTGCTCCGGTGCGCGTATTCGATACTCGCCCGGGTGAAGCACAGGGCGTTGTTCCAGTCGCGAAGCAGCGCTACGGCGGCAGCAACGTCTTGAGAGTCAAGGTCACGGGTGTAGGTGGTGTCCCAGCGTCTGGTGTGGACGCAGTGTCGTTGAACGTGACAGCGGTCGACCCGGTTGCTGCCGGTTTCGTGACGGTGTTCCCGTGTGGTGCCCAGCCTTCGGTGTCGAGCGTGAATTATGTGGCCAATCAGACGGTGCCGAATGCGGTGATTGCGCCGGTCTCTACGTCGGGAGAGGTGTGCCTGTTCTCCTCAGCCAATGCGTATCTGATCGCCGACGTGAATGCGTGGTTCGCTTCGGGTGCGGGTTTCTCGACGGTGACACCGATGCGATTGTTCGATACCCGTCCGGGCGAGGTGCAAGGCCTCGTGGCCGTAGCGACCAAACGCTATGGCGGCGGCAGTGTGCTGCACGTTCAGGTCGCGGGTGTCGGTGATGTGCCTCTGCTCGGCGTCGCGGCGGTGTCGTTGAACGTGACCGTGGTGGGTGCGGTCGCTGCGGGGTTTGTCACGGTCTTCCCCTGCGGTCAGCTGCCGGGCGTGTCGAGCGTGAATTACCTGGCTGGTCAGACGGTGCCGAATGCAGTGATTGCTCCGGTGTCGGCCACTGGCGGGGTGTGCGTGTATTCATCGGCTGACGCATACGTGGTTGCCGACGTGAACGGGTGGTTCGCCAATGGTTGACCTGTCACGAGACGTGAGCAGCACTGCAATGGAGCCGGGTGCGAGGATCGAACTCGCCACCTCATGATTACAAGTCAAGCGCTCTACCGACTGAGCTAACCCGGCGGGACCTCGGTAGATGGTAGAGGACTATGCACGACAAAATGTAAGGGAAAACTCCCGAGTTCGCTTCTCCCAGAATCACCAGACGCTGCCACGTCGGGGCTGGCGCCCTGCAGCGACTCGCGGAGTATCAACGAGGCGTGGAGCAAATGTGTTCGCCGAAGCGTGTCCCGTCCCTCGAGGGGCTCATGCGTAGATGCACAAGTACTGCTTGCAAGGCCGCTCCATATCAGGGCATGACGAGCGGTTGCGGACACTCTGACCAATGGTGCGGTATCCTTACTTGCAGTCATGAGTAAGGAGATGTGGATGGAGATCGCAGCGAAGATGAGCTCGAAGGGTCAGATCACGGTCCCGAAGTCGGTCCGAGACGCGCTCGGGATCGGTGAGGGAGACAACGTGGTCTTCCGCGTCGAGGGCAACCGTGCCGTGCTCGCGCGCACGCCGGACTTCCTGACGCTGGCCGGAACGATCAAGGTCCCGGCGGCCCGACGCAACGTAGCGTGGGACGACGTCATCCGCAAGACACGCTCGGTCCGCGCGGACGCACGCCGATGACGGCGTTCGTCGACACAAACATCCTCGTCAGGCACCTCACAGGTGACCCGCAAGCGATGGCCAAGCGAGCCACCGCATTCCTCGCCAGCCATCCCGAGTTGTACCTGCCCGACCTGATTGTCGCCGAGACTGTGTATGTCCTCGAGTCGTTCTACAAGGCCCCGCGCGACCAGGTCGCCGCCGCTATGCGGTCGCTCGTCGCCTTGCGCTCGATGATCACCGTCGACCCCGCACTACTGCTTCGCGCCATCGAGGTCTACGAAGTCGATCGGCTGGACTTCGCCGAGGCGTACCTCGTGGCATGTGCCGAGACTGCCGGCATCGGCGCGATTGCCTCGTTCGACAAGGCTATCGATCGCGTCACCACCGTGACCCTCATGGAACCTTGATCAGCGCCGAGCTGCTCGGCGCTGATCGTTCTGTGTGCAACATCGCACTTGCGTTGACGGCGAATCCTCAATCAGGGCAATCTGGCGCGATGCGCTACCGGCCGCGCGCAGCGCTCATGCTCTGCGTCTTCGTTACTGCTTGCGGGTCGGCAGGCTCGCGGTCCGCATCAGAAACTTCGTCTGCTTCGCGGGTGTCGACCGCCACGGGCACAGTGTCGTCAACAGCAGCATTGGCTTCGTCGACAAGCAACGACGTTGTCACGAGATCGGAGAACACATCGGTCGCAACAACGCTGTATCCGACTGTGGCCACGGTCCAACTCGCTGGACTGAGCCCAGCGAGTTGCCATCGGCTGCATCGGTGAACGCTACCGACGACCAGAACTGTACCCGGCTCTACGCGCTCGTGGCGCGGATGCCCCTCGGCCCGTATGTACCTTCCATCGCAAAAGCGTGGCAACAAGTAACCGAGCGGCTGACGGTGCCCCAACTCACCTGATCGCTGCGGACGAGGGCAGTTGCGGCGTGGTAGGCAATGCAGGGACGGATGCGCCGGGCAGGAGCAGTAGCGGCGAGACAGCCGCTGGACACGTTCCATCCGGCTGTCCTCGGCGTTCCAGATCGGGCCAATGGCACGTACCCCGAACCTGACCGCCGGCCCAGGTGACCAGGGCAGAATCAGTGACCGCGAACTCGGGGATGTGTTTGAGCCACTCCTCGACGGCAACACGAATCTCCATGCGGGCCAGGTTCGATCCGGCGCAGCGATGGATGCCTGCGCCGAACGCGACGTGGCGATTATGAACTCGGTCGAGCACCACTATGTCGGGATCGGGAAACACCTCGGGATCACGATTGGCAGCGGGGAAGTTCATCAGGATGCGGTCGCCGGCCTTCATCGGGCAGCCTGCGAATTCGACATCGTCGGAAAGCCGGCGGGCCATCGTGACCGGGGCATAGGCCCGGAGGAACTCCTCGATCGCAGTGGGCATGAGCTCGGGCTCATCAACGAGGCGGCGGGTGTCGTCGGGATGCGTTGCAAGGTCCCACATCGTCGAGCCGATCGACGACCAGGTGGTGTCGACGCCGGCCACGAGCAGCAGTGCGCACATGCCCATCACCACCGGAATACCGATGGGTTCGCTGTCGTGTTCAGCCTGCAGAAGCTCGCTGATGAAGTCGTCGACCGGATTGGCCTGGCGTTGCTCGATAGCGCCCTGGATGTAGCCGACGATGGCGACCACGTCACGGCGGCGGCGCTCGGCATCGTGCGCGATCGGGCAAGCCGACCGCAGGTCGGCCCAGATGCCGTAGGGATCGGCGACGTAGCCGGGATCAAAGATGTCGTAGTCCGTGGCCCAGTCGGCGACAGGCGCGGTGCTGGGCTGCCCGGCAGCTGGCTCGATGGTCATCGACCCATTCTGCAAACTGGTCTCGCCTGCCGACTGATCCGCCGCACGGGGTGCCGCGTTATGGTCGTATCGTCGGCCTTGACTTCAGCTCCCAGACAGGACATCACACGTGACCATCACATACCGAGCCGCCGAGATCGCTGCCGCCGAACTGGCCGCAAAGCCACTGGGCCAGCCGTCAGCCGAACCGCTCACCGGCGAGATCACCACACGCAGCGAGGTGTTCTTCACGAGCCCCGATGAGCGCATCGTGTCGGGCACCTGGGAGTGCGAACCGGGCGCGTCGCGTTGGGAATTCACTGGTCGCGGCGAGATCATCCACGTGTTGTCTGGCCGCATGACGGTGCAACGTGACGGCGAAGAGGCCGTCGAACTCACCGCCGGATCGAGTGCCGTGTTCGAGCTCGGCTGGTGTGGCGTGTGGACGGTTCACGAGACCCTTCGCAAGGTGTTCGTCGTCTACAGGCCCTGAGGCCTTCAAGAGCGCTTGGCGTTGATGTGCAGTTCGGCCCGTCAAGTGAGGGAACGCTGATTGGGGAGGCGACATGACGGCCGCAATCAGCGATGCGGGCGTGGCACAGCCACGGGCCAAGATCCAGGTGGTACCGCTGCGCGGGCTGCCCATCGGGGCTGTGCTGCTCGGCTTTGTCGTCTACTCAATTTCAATCGTACGTGGGCGCTCATGTTCAGCCACGTCGACCGCCGCTCACGTTGCCCAGCGTGCTTCTCGTCCTCGCCGTTGTTCTCTTTGCAACGGCGCTGGTGTTGTTGGCTCGGTTGAAGGGTTTTGCCTGGCCGACCTTTACAGCGGAACCAGCGACGCTGCATCACTGACGCTCACCCTCGGAGTTTGTGGCCTAGAGGTCGAGTGGAGCGGTCATGTTGTCTGGCAGCACCAGTTGATCGCGCTGGTGTTCTTGGCGAACAGTCTTGACAATCACCTGGATGGCGCCCGACACCGGCACTGCGAGGAGAGCCCCGAGCATGCCCCACACTTCGACACCGAGCAACACGGCGACGAGGACGACGAGCGGGTTCACGTTCACTTTGCGAGACATGATCCACGGATAGATCGCACTGTTCTCGATCTGCTGATAGATCACGAAGAAGACCATGGCGGCTATGCCCGCTGTTGGCGTGTGGAGATAGGCAGCCAAGACTGAAACGGCCGCGCCGATGGTTGCACCGACCATCGGCACCAGATCCGCCAACGCGACAAAGAGGGCGAGTACCACCGGACTCGGAACGCCCAGGATCACAAGCAGGATGAACGCCGCGACACCAGCGATGAGGCTGACCAGCAGGTTGCCGATCACGTAGCCGCTCACGGCCGATGCTGCGTCAACCGAACCACGTTTCATCGAGGCCCGCCGACGATACGGGATGAGGTTCGTCGCAGCCCGGCCCATCGTCTCGGCCTGCGCGAGCATGAAGAAGGTGATGAGCGTGATCGTCACGAACGCGAGTGCCAGACCCAATACGGTCTGCGCCGTCTCGAAGGAGTTGTTTTCGAGACGTTGGGCCGTACGCGTCAACTGGGCCTCGTTGCTCTTCACATAGCTCTCGATGTGCAGCTTGGAGACGATGTTGCCCACCGGCCCCTTACCCTGAGCGGCCTGATGCACTGTGCCTGGCAGGTCGGTGATCGTGGCGATCAGTTGCGTCCGCACCGGCATCACGAACAGCGTCACGATGCCAACGATGATCGCGAGTGTCGAGAACACGACGATGCCAGTGGCCACGGTGCGACGGTTGCCGACATGTTGTTGCACCCTTCGCACAAGCGGGGCCAGCACGATCGCGAAGAACCCTGCGATAGCGACCCAGGTGATGATGCGAACAGTTGCGAGGATCAGGAACACGGCGATGATGGTTAGCAGCGTGACCCCCACAGCACCAACAATGGTGCGCCACGGCACGTCGGCCCACGTCGCTCGCGGTTCCGTCTCGACGCTGCTGTCGCTGAAGAGGCCGGACTGACCGGAGTCCGGTTGGTTGAGTTGGCTGAGGTCGTACATGGCTTGGTCGTTTCCGTTTCCCGGCGATTTCAAACGCGGATGAGGCCGGTTCAGCTGGCGAGGGCCGCCACGAGACCTTCAGGGTCGGCGACGGTGACGGTGAGGCCCGGGTGTCGTAGCCGACCACTCGGCTCGATCCCAGCGACCGGGCGGAAGAACCGGATGCAGACGCCGCGTTCCGTGTTCGTGGCAAAGGTGAGACCGCGGTCGGCCATCGAAAGTCGTGGTGGGCCGATGATCTTCAATTGATGGTAGGGACCGGAGATCGACACTTCGGCGATGTTGTCGAGTGTCGTGTGCACGACCCACGGGCCATAACGCGCCGTGAACGAAGTGTCGGTGACTTCGACGTAGGCACGCCGCTCGTCAGGTGCGACGGCATGAGCGACGACGCCCGCGATGCCGGCGTACCGCAGTGGAAATTGCTCGTGCCGAGGCGCTGGGTGAGCCGCCGCTGGTGTCATCGCGGGCGTGGTGCGTCGAGGGGCCATGCTGGTGTATTCCCACTGCCGGGCGGATTCAAACCCAGCAGCCGCACGCTGTGTGCGCTGGATCAGGCGAGGGCAGCAATCAGAGCGATCAGGCGGTGAGGCTGGACTCGATGGCAGCCACAAGAGTTGGATCATCGGGCGCGACCATCGGGCCGAAACGGGAAACGGAACCATCGGCGGTGATGAGGAACTTCTCGAAGTTCCAACGGATATCACCGGAGTGTCCCTCGGCGTCGGCGACGTCGGTGAGCGTTGAGTAGATCGGGTGGCGCCCGTCGCCGTTGACCTCGATCTTTTCCATCATCGGAAAGGTGACGCCGTAGCTCGTGGAGCAGAACGTGGCAATCTCTTCTGCCGTACCTGGCTCCTGTGCACCGAACTGGTTACACGGGAAACCAACGACGGTGAAGCCTCGGCCGGCATACTTCTCCTGCAGCGCCTCGAGCCCGGTGTACTGCGGGGTGAGGCCACACTTCGAGGCAACGTTGACTGCCAGAATGGTCTGGCCTTGGAACGCGGCGAGCGAGGTCTCTTCGCCGGCGAGTGTGTGGATTGGTTCGGTGAAGATCGACATGGGATCAGTGTCGTCGAGTTCGTTGGGGCACGCAAGGCGTGGCGCTCGGCCCTCTGGAGTTGTGCTGCGGTTCACCACCTGTTCACGAAAGGTGCCATGGCCGCAAATGAGTCCGTGGGTACAGTGGCCCCGTGGTCGTGAACGAACAAGATGTGGATCACTTCAATCGCACCGGATGGTTGCTCACATCGCCGTTCTTCGCCCAGCGCGTAGCCGACGTTCGTTCCTGGATCGATGACGTGCAGTCGTGGCCCGACGATGGCGATTGGCTCAACTATCGCGAGCTCACCGAACGTGGGACGCGCATCTGCCGTACCGAGAACTTCGTTCCGTTCCATCCGCAGCTGCGTCAGCTCCTCACGAGCGGGCCGATCATCGAGATCGCCGGAGCGCTCTTGGGCGAGGCGGCGTTGCTGTACAAGGAAAAGATCAACTACAAGCTTGCCGGCGGTGCCGGTTACTCGCCGCATCAGGACGCACCGGCGTATCGGTTCGTGGAGACGCACATTTCATGCATGATTGCCATCGACGATTCACTCATTGCGAATGGTTGCCTCGAAGTGGTGAGCGGCCGTCATCAACGGCTTCTTGCGATGAATGAACGTGGTTGCATCACCGAGGATCAGGTACGCAGCATGGTCTGGCAGCCGGTCGAGCTCAAGGCCGGTGATGTGCTCTGGTTCCATTCGCTCACACCGCATCGCAGCGGACCGAACCTGTCGGACTGTGACCGCCGGGCGATGTATCCCACCTTCAATGCCGCGAGCGAAGGGAACCTGCGCGAGGCGTACTACGAGCAGAAACTGCGTGAGTTTCGAGAGAACACCCATTCGGCCGAGACCGTGCAGGTGTCGCTGATCGATGACTTCGAGGGACGACCGGTATGAACCAGTTCGGCTCGGTCGATGAGATCGTGGCGCTGTACGCCGAGTGGGGTCACGACGGCTACAGCGAGGACATCTCACAGCTCTCACATGCAGTGCAGTGTGCCTGGTTGGCCCAGGCGTACGGGGCGTCGGAAGAACTCGTCGTCGCGGCGTTGTTGCACGACATCGGTCATCTGATCGATCTGGCCGAGCATGGCGCACGCTCTGAGGCGTTCAAGACGGACCTGAACCACGAAGCGGTGGGCGCGCAGGCATTGTCGAAACTGTTCTCCGCTGCCGTCACGGCCCCCATCGCATTACACGTGGCTGCCAAGCGGTGGCGCTGCACCGCTGATCCTGCCTACTTCGACACCCTGAGCCCGGCTTCTGTCGCCAGCCTCGCATTGCAGGGCGGCCCGATGACCGGCGTCGAGCGCGTGCGTTTCGAAGCGCTCCCGCAGTGGCGCGCTGCTACCCAACTGCGGGAATGGGACGACACCGGTAAGGCCACCGACGCTGTAGACCCACCGTTCGATCGCTTTGTTCCACTGATGCGCCACATCGCCCAGCGCTAAGACTCGCGACCCGACCCGCCGCATCATTGCGTGCGCGTGGCCGCGACGCGTGTTCATGGTCGTTCGGTACATGGCCGTTCGGCTCAGGCCCGTTTGACGTCAGGGGCGTGGTGCGATTTCGGTGCCGTTTGGTCGGTGGTGGTGCCAGCCGGTGTTGTCTCGGGTGATGGTGGTGTGGTCGAGGTGTTTTCGCCGGT
>JAYUWK010000038.1:0-127953 GCA_043753895.1 Actinomycetota bacterium | reverse complement strand
ATCATACTTCGTCATACCACCGCGCCGTGGCCGAATTTCACGAGCGAAAACAAGAGTGGAGACGATGGGAATCGAACCCACGACATCTACCTTGCAAAGGTAGCGCTCTGCCAACTGAGCTACGTCCCCGTCAGGGAGCGCCCACGTTATCGGCCCCACTGCGTTGGGGGAACACCAATTTTCCTAGGCTGCGCGAATGGCGCGAATTCAATTCGGTACGTTCTTGGCACCCCACCATCCTCTCGGCGAGAGCCCCACCCGCCAGTTCCAGCGTGATCTTGACTTTGCCGAGCACCTCGATCGGTTGGGCTTCGAGGAGTTCTGGTGCGGCGAGCATCACAGCAGCGGATGGGAGATGATCGCGTCGCCCGAGATGTTTCTGGCTGCGGCGGGCCAGCGCACCCACACCATTCGTCTCGGCACGGGCGTCGTGTCGCTTCCGTATCACCACCCGTTCAACGTGGCCCAACGCATGGTGCAGCTCGACCACATGACCAATGGCCGGGCCATGTTCGGCAGTGGCCCCGGCGCGTTGCCATCGGATGCGCGCACCCTCGGTATCAACTCCCTGGTGCAGCGCGACCGTCAGGACGAAGCACTCGGCGTCATCACACGTCTTCTGCGCGGAGAGGATCGATTCAGCTACGAAAGCGAGTGGTTCACCCTGCGCGATGCGGCGCTGCAGATCCTGCCGTTGCAGGAGCACATGCCGATGGTGACGGCGTCTTCGATCTCACCGAGTGGTATGCAGTTGGCCGGCAAGTACGGCATGGGTGTGCTCTCGATTGCATCGAACTCGACCGAGGGCATCGCCGCGCTCCCCACGCAATGGGGCTTTGCCGAAGAGGCCGCCGCCATCCACGGCCAGAGCGTTCGGCGCAAAGACTGGCGGGTGATGATGGCATGGCACATCGCCGAAACCCGCGAGCAGGCACGCAACGAAGCAGTCCACGGCCTGCAGCGTTGGCACAACGAATACAACGTGCACGTGCTCGGCCGGCCGGGCGCAAACCACGTGGATGACAAGTGGGAACTCCTCGACGAGATCACGGGCGCGGGTGCCGCCGGCGCCGGTGCCGCAGTGGTGGGCACACCGGATGACCTCATTGCGGCCATTCGCCATCTACAGCAGATCACCGGTGGGTTCGGCGTCGTGTTGGGATTTGCCCACGACTGGGCCAACCGCGAGGCCAGCATGCGCTCGTGGGAGCTGGTCGCTCGCTACGTGGTGCCGGCTGTCAACGGCACTATTCGAACCATGCAGGAGTCAGCCGACTTCGTGCACGATCACAAAGCCGAGCTGATGGCCAGCGCCGGCGCCGCAGTGATGCAGAAGATCATGGCTCACGAAGGCGCGCAGAAGGCGATGGCCACGACGATCCAGCAGATGAGCGAACGCGCCAACACGCGCGAGACCACGTTCCGGCCCGGCGCCGGTGTACCAACCGAGACACCGACACCCGGCTGAGTATTTGCGACGCGTCAGTCGTCCTTCAACGCAACAGCGTTGGGGGTCACATTCATCTTCGGCAAGTACTCGGCGACCTCGATCTCACGCGCTTCGCCGCGCAGGGTGGCGCGTAGTTGCGTGCGACATCCATCGCACGGACCGTAGAAGCGTGCACTCACTTCGGCCGAACAACGCGGGCAGGTGAATGACAACAGGTCCATGGGCGACCCAACGTAGCGCGCGGGCGGTCCGGCGAGTCAGATGACGTTGATTGCGTCGAGCGTGGCCTCGGCCGCAGGGTTGCCATCGGTGAGCTCCACGAGGTCGCGCCAATCGGCGCGTTTGGTACCCCACGAGATGAAGTCGTGCACCGCTGATGTTGCGGTGGGCAACGAACCGTCGTTGCCCACACTGATGCACCATCCGCCATCATCGGGGGCCAAGACGAAGCTGGCACCGCCGGGACCATTGAAGTGCAGATTGACGGCCTGCGAGCAACCGCCCAGCGCCTCGGCGCACATCTGCGGGATACCAGCGAGCATCCATTCGAGTGTTGCCCCGAGCGGAGCGGCATCACGCGGTAGGCCTGCGGCGCGCGGCACCGATGCTCCGATGTCGTGGCGAAGGTGGCAGTAGTGATCGAACACGATCGCGTTCGCAAGGATGTGCATCGGATGGATACCGAGGTTGGCAAGTGGAATCACCATCTCGGCCATGCCGGGCTCTTGCATCATGCTGAGCGCGCCGATGCCCTGCGCGGACCATTGCTCGTACTCGGCCATCACTTGCGCCGGCATCCACGATCTGCGCGCCTGCACCGGCACCTCTGCGTTCTCTTCCACGTCACCGGACGTTCCCGCCTCGATGCTGGCAGGATCGGCGATGCTGTGAAAGACGCTGGCCATGTGCTGGGCCACATCCTGCACTCGCCAGCCGGCACAGCCCGAGGGCAGTTGCCACTCGTCGCTGCTGAGCGATGCGAACAGATCACGCGCTCGTGAGGATTCAGCCTGCAATGCCTCGATCGCTACCCTGGTCATTTCGCTACCCTGATCATATCGCTGGCCCCTCGTGGCGTGACGTGCAGCGAATGTTAGACCGCCGCGGACTGCAGTGCCGCCGCTGTGCCCACGTCGATCGAGTAGCGCCAATCGGGCAAGCGACGAACCAGGACCAGAATCGTCATCGAGAGCAACGTGGCCGAGGTGGCGAAGGCGATGCGCAGCCCGACGGCGTCACCGAGCACACCGAGCCAGAGGATGCCGATGCCATAGCTGAACCCCACGAGTGCCTGCAGGATCGACAGCACACGTCCGCGCTGTGCGTGCGGCGCGTCGCGTTGCACGATGTACATCATCGTCGTGAACGTGCTCGCCGTTCCGGCACCCAAGCCCATCACGCTGATCGCGGCCAGCAGCGGGGTGGGAGCAATCGCATAACTCATATACGAGATCACCAGTACGCCAGCCACGACCACCATCAGACGCGATCGACCGAAGCGCGGACTGAGCGCAGTGACCAAGAGCGTGCCCACGATCGCGCCGATCCCCTGCAGCGAACTGAACATGCCGACCATGCCGACGCCGCCATCGAACACGCTGTGCACATAGGCCGGAATAAGACCCATGAAGGGTCCCACGAACAGGTTCAGTACGGTGACAGCGGCAATGCCGAATACGCATGAGCGAATGCTGCGGGCCGTGGTCCAGCCCTCGACCAAACGCACACGAATCGAGGCTGGCTCGCTGACGTGCGGAGTGAATCGACGGCGCAGTGCGAGCACGGCCAGTGCGAGACACGCGAATGTCGCAGCATTGATCGCCACGGTCCACGCGGGTCCAACGGTGCGGGCCAGCAGGGTGCCGACAAGTGGCCCCACGATACGACCCGCGTTCCACGAGTAAATACCGAGCGACGACATCGCCATCAGTTCCTCGGGCGGAACGAGATCGGGAAGCATCGCAGCGTAGGCAGGACCGCCGATCGAGCCCATTGCACTCGCACACATGATCAGCGCAGCGAGCGCAATAGGTGTTCGCACCCCGATGCCGAGCAACACCGCGAGCACCGTGGTGAAAACCGCCTGGCCGGTTAGACCGCACACGAACACGCGCCCTCGATCGAACCGATCGGCAAGCAGGCCTCCCACCGGCGCAGCGATGCCCTGGGGCATGAACGTGGCCAACGCGATCAGCCCGGTTTGCAATGCGCTACCGGTGTTCGTGGCCACCAAGCTGCCGACAACGACCAGTTGGATCCAGGTGCCTGCGTCGGAAATGAGCCCGGCACCCCAGATCAACAGCACCGGCCGGCGGCGAAGGGGACGAAACGGATGGTTGCTCACAACGGGTTTCCACCGTACCAGCGCGACTACCGTCACGTTCATGGCATGGGCACACAACGGCGACTGTGAAATCTTCTACGAGACCTTCGGAGATGCCACGTATCCGGCGCTGCTGTTGGTGAACGGTCTCGGCAGTCAGTGCATCAATTATCACGAGCAATGGATCGCGCTGTTCGTTGCCCATGGCCTGTTCGTGATCCGTTTCGACAACCGAGACATCGGTCTTTCCACCACGTTCGAAGACGCCCCAACTGGTGCACACGGCGAGGCGTATCTGCTGTCCGACATGGCAAGTGACGCCATAGCCGTGCTCGATGCCGCGGGCATCTCGAAGGCACACGTGATGGGTCTCTCGATGGGCGGGATGATCGTGCAGACCATGGCAATAGAACATCCCGAGCGGCTGCTCTCGATGACGTCAGTGATGTCCACGACGGGTGAAGCCGAGTTCGGCCGGCCCACGAAGAACGCCATCGCTCTGCTCACCGCGCCGCCGGCCACCGATCGCGAGTCAGCGGTCGCGCGCCACATCGCCGGGCTTCGCGAATGGGGCAGCCCTGAGTTCGCCAACGAGGCTCGTTGGCGCGCCGACGCCGAGCGGGCGTTCGACCGCAGCTTCCAGCCGTCCGGCGCGGGCCGCCAGTACCTAGCCGTCGGCGCATCGGGAAGCCGTGCCAACAAGCTTCGGCATGTGACCATTCCAACCCTGGTGATGCATGGTGATCGCGACACCCTCATCGACATCAGTGGTGGCCGACGCACCGCGGAGCTGATTCCCGGTGCGCGCTTCAAGGTAATCGAGGGCATGGGCCACGACTACCCGCCCGAGCTGTGGGATCAGTGGGTCGAGCTCGTTGTCGACCACGTGCGCGGGCACCGCAACACCTGAGCCCGCCATCGTGCCGCTCGGTTCAGCGCGGCTCGCGACGCATAGTCCACACCGGCGGCGACCCGGGCAGGCGTATCTCGTTGGCCAACGTAAAGCCGTATCGAGCGTAGAACGCAAGGTTCTGCTCCTTCTGGGTCTCGAGGTACGCCGGCACACCATCGTTGTCGGCAAGGTCGAGCACAGGTGAAAGGAGCCGCCCACCGGCACCGCGACCCTGCACCAGCGGATCCGTGCCGAGCAACGCGAGATACCAGTGCGGTTCGTGCGGATGCATCTTGTCGACCTCGGTGAGCAGCGCGATGCCGCGCCGTCGATTCCGACCGGTCAGTAAGATGCACGCCATGCGCGCCTGCAGCAGTGCCTCCCGGCGTTTCGTGCGCGGCATGGCTTCGGGTGGCGCCCACACAGCAGCACCGACGACCCGCGAGCCGGAGCGGGCTGTCCACGTCTGGCCGAAGGCTTCCAGGTCGGCAAAAAACGCGGTAAAGATCTGTGCGAGCGAGTGGTGCTCCCACAACCGATTCGGCGCAAAGAACCCGAAGAGTGGGTCGGGCCAGAAGGCGCGAGCCAGCATCGCGAGCATCTCGGCGCTCTGGCCCGGCTGGAGTTTGTCGATGGAGATCTCGCCACTACGCACATCAGTCACAGTTGCAGCGTAGGTGGTGGGTCTCTCAGCTGAATCATGGACCCCACGTCGGGCCAAGTTCGAGTGTCACACCCATTTCGTATGGTGTCGGTATGTTCGCTGTGCCATGGGGTGATGAACGTGACGATGCTTGTGGGGCCGGCTTCCGAGAGCGCGTTGCTGGGTCTGACGTGCGCGATCTGGGCGAGTTGTTCGCCGAGTTGGATGCGCAGCGGCGCCGGTTCGAGGCGCGCTTGGCCGTGGTGGTTGGCGAGGTCGATCGACGCGGGCTGTACGCGGTCGATGGTCACGCCACGGTGAAGGGCTGGTGTCGGGCATCGGCGAAGTGGTCCACGCCCGAGGCCGTATCCAGCGTTCGGGTGGCACGGCTGATGCACGCGTCGGCACAGGTTGCAGACGCGGCGCTGTCCGGCGCGATCGGGGTCTCGCAGCTGCGGCTGTTGGCACGCGCGTTTGCGAACCCGCGCTGTGGCGCACAGTTGCTCGACGTGATCACGTTGTTGGTGCAGCACGCGCAGCAGTTGTCCTTCGACGACTTCGCGCTGGTCATACGCCGGTGGGAAATGCTGGCCGATACCGACGGCGCGCACCGCGACGCCGAAGCGGTGCATCGTGACCGGCACGCGTCGATGTCCGAGCACGACGGCGTGTTCGACGTTCATGCCCAGGGCGGTGTGGCGCAGGGGGTGGCGATCCAAGAGGTGTTCCAACGCTACGTCGATGCCGAGTCCGCCATCGATTGGGCCGAGACGGTGGCGATGCACGGTGACGCAGCATGTGCGGCGCTGATGCCGCGCACCCCCGCCCAACGCCGCTACGACGCGTTCCACAAGATCTTTCTCGATGCGGTGTCCACACCTGCGGGTGCACAAGCGCCCGACCCTGTGGTGAACATCATCACCACACTCGACGTGGTCGAAGACGCGATCCGTGCCAGCGGAGGCGACGCCTACGGTGGCGAGAGCCGAGACAACGAGCCACCCCGCAACCGAGATCCGCGATGGTGGCGGGCGGAGACGATCAACGGTGTGCCGGTACCGCCGCAGGACATCCTTGCAGCAGCACTCATCGGCCACGTGCGCCGAGTCGTCGTCGATTCCGCTGGGGTCATCATCGATCTGGGTCGCAAACGTCGCCTGTTCACCGGCAGTCAACGCGATGCGGTGTTGATGGGATCGAGTCGATGTATCTGGCCCGGATGCGATCAGCCATCCGGGCGTTGCCAAGCCGATCACATCAATGAATGGCAACACGACGGTGTCACGAACATCGCGAATGCAGCCCCGCTGTGCCCGAGGCACAACCGCTGGAAGGCACGCGGGTACGCCGTCACCCGCGACGCACTCGGTTATTGGCACACCCTGCGACCCGATAGCACCGAACTCGGTTGATCCAACGTGTGCCTATCGACAACGACAAATCGGCAGAGATGCTGGCCAAGATCGAGGGCCGGTACCATCAGCTCGAGCAATCCAAACGGCTGGGCCCGCCCGCAGCAGTAGTGGCGCGCTTCGTAGAAATCGACGGGCTCACCCAGGGCGGTCTTGTAGCGGTCGAGTTGTTCACCACGGTCATTCCGCTGATCGTTATCGGCTTCAGCTACCTCAGCAGCCACTCTCCAAGGTCTTCCAAGCCGCCTTCGGCACTTCGTCAGGGATCCAGTCCACATGGACGTGGATCTTCTGGTCGCTCACACCGTGGTTGTCGGTGCGAGATGGTGGCAGGGGACGTCGGTACCTCGTTCTTGGCGGACTGGCCGGCGTGGTCATCGAAGGAATCATCCTCCCGCTCGCGGCCCGCGTGGTGTTCCCGAAGCTGCTCGTCGGATGGGTCGGCTTCGGTCCGATCGGTGTCGCGATGGCGCTGATGACATGGTGCGGTGTCATCGGCGTCGGTTGGGTAGCTACGGCCTGCGTGACGGCTGTGCTGTGGGAACGCAACGCCCCAGCCACCACCGTGATCGAGACGCAGATCGTCACCGTCATCTGAAGCCAACGAGCAGCTCAGCCGATAGAGAGACGGCTCACGTTCAAGAAGCCGCAGAGGTAGACATCACGGCCGAAACCGGGAGACGGGAACAACACCGATTGGGCCGCGCTCCCGGTGTCGGCTCGTAGTAGTTCCTCACCGGTGACGATGTCGAGCACCACGATCTGGTCCATGAAACGCGTTGCATCGTGATCGTTAGTGATCAGTTCGCCGGTCTCGGGGAACAACATCGGATGGCAGGCGTGATTCTGTTCCCGGCGCCACAGCAGTGTGGTTGCCCCGGCGTCGTCGAACGAGAACGCCGCCAGCACGCCGTTACCGCTGTCGTACCCCACGGCGATGCGCCGTCGCGGATCGATGAGTGGCGGGTTCACGATCAAGCCGTTGGGGAGGCCGCAGATCTCGGTGAGAGACAACGCTCCGGACATCAGGTTCACGCGCACCAGGTGCAGTGGCGCCTCGGAGATGCCCCGGTCGCGCATCGTGCCCACGTACCGGTCGCCGCCGGCGCCGTTGTCGAGGAACCACGCAGCGCCCGCTGCGAGTACCGGATCCCAACCGTAGGTCTGGCCGGGTAGGGTCCGGTACAGCACTTCAAAATCTGGATCGAGGGTCAGGTTGCAGCTGTCGGTCCAGTGGATACGCAGGAGCCGGGTCTCACCAACGACGTAGATGTCGTCGTGCGCCAGCGAGATGCGCGCGATCGAACGTTCGGGGAGCTCGAGTCGAGCGATGATCTCGAGGTTCTCGGGTTCCAAGATCACCAGCTCGGAGTTGTCGGGATCGTCGGCAGCTGGATCCGACAACGGTCGCTCACCGGCGAAATCCTTCGTGGCGATAAAGCCTTCGGGAAGAATTGCAAAGCTGTTGTATGGACGGTCGCGCGGCAGTTCACAGCTGGCAAGCACCGTGAGATCGGGCGCAAGCCGATGCGCGTAGCGGCCGAACACCACATACAGCGAGCCATTGGCATGCACGGCCAGGCCACCCGGCCACATCGGTCCGCCGGGCAAATCGGGCGATCTCCGAATGGGCTCGAGCGTTTCAGGGTCGATCTGCTCGACCCACGAGACGGTGTCGGCACCCATCGTGTGACGCAGCAGGTACACCTCACCCGGATCGCGCAGCACCACCATCGTCGAGGCCATTGCTTCGCGCGACGTGACCGTGAAGGGCTCACCGGGTTGAAAATCGAGGCTCGGTCCCGACAGCGGCACCGCATACCGCCGCGGACCGCCATCCTCGCCGGGCCAACGGCTGCGCCAGTACGCACTCATACGGGTGCAATCAGCGCAAGCCGAGGCGAATGCTCGGGTGGTTGTCTGTCCCACAGTTCTGCGACCAGGTCGCGACGCGTCGCGGCGGCACCCGGGTCGTCCCACAGATTGGCGCGCTGCAGTGGATCATCGGCCAGGTTGTAGAGCTCGCCCTCTGTGCCATCGTGCACGTAGCCGGGCTTGTACGCAGTGCAGACCCAACCATCGCGGGTGATCGTGCGCAGGTGCACGGCCACGCCGAACAGTTCGCTGTCCCATTCGGTGAGCACGCTGTCGATGTTGCGTTGATCGGCATCGGCATTATGTACCGGTAGCGGTGTGCCCTGCATCCAGTCAGCCGGCGTGAGGCCGGCAATGGTGCAAAAGGTGGGGGCGAGATCGATCAGGCCAACGGGACGCGAGACAACAGACGGTTCGAGTCCGGCCGATGGCGCCGGTCGCCAGATGAGCGGCAGGCGCATGAGCCCATCGACGTGATACGGCCCTTTGAACATCAGCCCGAAGTCACCGCCGAGTTCGCCGTGGTCGGTGGTGAAGATCACGTCGACATCGTCGTCCCAGCCGTGGGCCGTGATCGCAGCCATCACCCGACCGAGGGCCTCGTCGATGAGTTCGCACTCGACGGCGTTCAGCGCCGTGACCTCACGCAGCTGATCGGCGGTCAGCGTGGCGGGCACCCAGTGCTTGGGTGCTTCGTAGTTCGACACCAACTCACCGTCGTACCACTTTCGCCAATGACGCGGCTTGGCATCGAGGATGGCCTCGCGCTCGGCTGCACTGGTGGGATAATTGGCCGGCAGGTCCACGTCGTGCCAGTCGATGCGACCGATTTCGGACTCGGGCGGATCCCAGGGATGATGGGGATCGGGAAAGCTCATCCAGCAGAACCAGTCGTCGTCAGCCTGCAACGAATCGAGCCATGCGATGGTTCGAGCGGCAACCCAATCGGTGTGGTACCACTCCTTGGGCATCTTGTTCACGCGCACCTGCGGCGCTTCGGTGTCACCGCCGCCAGCCGCATTGACCTCGAACGTGGCGTCGAGCACGGGGTAGAACATGCCGATGGCCTCCGGGTGATTCGCCATCAGCCACCGCGCGTAGTGCAGTTGACCTGCACCGCCATGGGTGGCGAATTCGAGATGCTCGAAGCCGCGGTGTGGCCCGGTGGAGCCATCGAACCAAGGCTGGTTCTCGGCGGTCTCGCGACCCTGACCGGAGAGTGAGTTCTCCACGAACTTGCCGAACGGATCGAGGAACGGCTCGAAGTGCGGCTTACCCACGAGCGCCGTGCGATAGCCGGCGCGGTACAGCAGCGCAGCGACCGACGGAGCGTCCACAGGCAACGGCACCCCGTTCATCCACACTCCGTGGGTACTCGGATACTGGCCGGTGAGGATGGTGGACCGCGACGGCATGCACACCACCGATTGCGGCACGGCCCGTTCGTAGCGAACGCCATGAGCAGCGAGCGCATCGACCACCGGCGTGCGCGCAAGAATGCCACCGTTGCAACCGAGCGTGTCGTAGCGCTGTTGGTCGGTGGTGACGAACAAGATCTTGCGGCCCATCAGTTTCTTCCTCCCAAGTGGGTGCTGCTGGTAGCGACGGCATCGAGCGCAGGGCCGACACCGGATTCGAATTGCTGGCGGAGCTCCTCGAGCGCGCCGGTGGTGGCACCACCGATCACCAAGGCCATCACCGCCGGCTCGGCGTCGGTGGAGTACACCACCTCGCACGTGTCGTCGCCGAGATCAATCACATCGATAGTGGCAAGGTGCTGCTTGAACAGTGGCGCAGTGATGCGGTATTGAAAGCGGCGCTGGATCGAGTCGTTGGTGACGATCTCCTCGGGCATCGGGATACCCGAGCCGAGGGTGATCACGCGCACGTTGCCGTCGACAGTGCAGCTCGCCACACCCGGAAACCACAGGTGCAGCAGCTCGGGACGCCCGACCACCGTCCAGACGTCGCGCGCCGAGCGATGGATGCGGATCTCGCGTCTGAGTGTTGCCATGTGACGATGTCCTTCGAACGGGTGTGCAGCTCAACTGGTGATGAAACCGGTGCTAGCGATGAAATCAACGATGATCTGAGCCAATTCTGGCCCCTTGTCCTCTTGCAGGAAGTGTCCGGCGCCCGTGATGGTGGTGTGCGCCTGGCCCACGGCACCGGGAACGGTGCGCAGGAAGATTGCTTCACCGCCCTTGGTGACCGCATCCTGATCGCTGAATGCGCAAAGGAATGGTCGCTCGAAACGAGCAAGCACCTGCCACGCGGCAACATTGTCGATGTGCGCAGGGTCGTCGACTGACTTGGGCACCAGCGACGGGAAGATGCGTGCTCCAGCTTTGTAGGAGTCGTCGGGGAACGGCGCGTCGTAGGCAGCCACGACATCAGCAGACATCGTGTTGACCACGCCGCCGCTCACGATTTTGCCAATCGGGAACACCGGAGATTCCTGTGAGAACTTCTGCCACGCCAGGAACGCATCGCTGAGGGCGCGCCCGGCAATGGGCAGGCCGGTGTTGGCGATGACGACACGGGAAAACCGTTCGGATTGGGCGGCCACGAGCCGCAGGCCCACGAGCCCACCCCAGTCCTGACCGAAGAACGTGATGTCGTGAAGATCGAGTTGATCGAAGAGCGCCTCGATCATCCAGTTCACGTGTCGGGCGTAGGTGTAGTCACTGGTCTCGGATGGTTTGTCGGAACGGCCGAAGCCGACGAGATCGGGCGCCACCACGCGATGGCCGGCTGCGACGAGCACTGGGATCATGTGCCGATACAGAAAGGACCACGATGGCTCACCGTGCATCAACAGTACCGGCGCGGTATCGCGCGGTCCCTCGTCGATGTAGTGCACGCGCAACGTGGCGCCATCGCCCGAGGCGATCTCGAGGTAGTGCGGTTCGAATGCGTAGTCGGGCAGGTCGACGAAGCGTTCGTCAGGGGTGCGCAGGATCAACATGGCACCACTGTCACAGTTCGACAGCGGTGAGGTCGTCACCGAGCACGATGGTGCCCGCGAAATGTGCCGTCGCGATCGCGCGCCATTCGTCCTCGGCCCCGGGGGTGATGGCAGGCACGTAGTGCGTGAGGATCAGGGTGTCGATGCCCGAGCGCGTGGCTGTCTGAGCCGCCTGCTCGATGGTGGAGTGGTAGTCGAGAATGTCCTGCAGGCGCTGGCTCGGCACGAGCTTGACGAGATCCTCACGGATCACTGTTTGTACGTACGCCGTTGCTCCGGGACATAGCGCGTCGAGCGTGGCGCACGGGATGCTGTCACCGGCGAGTACCACAGAGTGCGTGCCATCGTCGATACGAAACGCAACGGTCGGCTCTACCGGGCGGTGGTCGGTGGCGCCGACCATCACGCTGATCGAACCAAGACCGGTCGATGGGGCCATAGATGCGCAAGGTCTGCGGCACCGGGCCCATCACCCAGTGCATCGTGATGACGTCGTTGAGATCGGTGAGGTGATCGCTGTACAGATGAGTGACGAACACTGCAGTCAGCATTGGTGGCTCGGCACCGGCGGCGGATCAGTCGCATTTACACGCCACGTCCGCAGTCGACGAGCACCGTTGCGCCACCGGCACGCACCAGAGTGGACGGCCCGGCGCGGCGGGCATCGGGAATGGGATTGCCGGTGCCGAGCAAGGTGATCTGCATCGCGCCAAGCTATCAATTGACACTCTGTATGACAAGACTTTTCAGGCGTCTTTCGGTTCGATCGTGCGGGCACTAGCGTCGGGACATGCTTGTTGTGATTGCACCGGATGTTCGATGAGGCGCGTGGCGCTCATCACCGGCGGGGCGCGGGGGCTCGGCTTAGCCTGCGCCGAACGGCTGGCCCGCGACAGCATCACTGTGATGCTCGCCGGACCGCATCAGGACGGTCTCGATGATGCAGCGGCCACGCTCGACGCGCTCGGTGCCACGGTTGGCACGGTGCTCACCGACATCCGCACCCAAGCCGCCTGTCACGCCGCCGTGGGCGCGACCGTCGAACAATTCGGGCGCATCGACGTGCTCGTGAACGCGGCAGGCGTGTACCCGCGCCGACCGGTGCTCGAGATCACAGCCGACGATTGGCACCACTCACTCGACGTCAACGTGCTCGGTACGTATTTCATGATGGTCGAGGCCATCGCCGAGATGCGCCAGCACGGGCGCGGCCACATCGTGAACATCACCTCCATCGATGCGTTCAAGGCCCATCCGGCCAACGCGCACTATGCAGCCACCAAGGCTGCGGTGGTGAGCCTCACCCGGTCACTCGCGCTGGAGGTTGCTCCGCTCGGCATCATCATCAATTCGGTGGCGCCGGGGCCGATGGCAACAGAGGCGGCGAAGAAGACCGACTGGTACGCGCCCATGGTGGAACAACTGCCCACCCGCAGACCGATCGAACCGCATGAGGTCGCTCACTTGGTGGCGTATCTGAGCCATCCCGACAACGTGAGTATTGCCGGAGAGAACGTCGTTGTCAGCGGCGCTGCGGTCATTGTGTGAGATCCGATCAGGAAGGTTCGAAATGAACACGCAGTACACGAACGCACTGATCACCGGGGCCTCGCGCGGCATCGGCGAGGCCATCGTGCGCGCATTCCGCGAACGTGACATGACGGTGCACGCGGCCGCGCTGGCCGATGATGCGCTCGACGCGATGGCGCGTGAAACCGGCGCGATCGCGCACGGCATCGACCTCTGTGACACCGCCGCAATCGCCGCGCTCATCACCGATGTGCAGGTCGACGTACTGGTCAACAATGCCGGCATCCTTCCTGAGTTGCAGCCTTTCGCGGCATCCACTCCGGCCACCATTGATGCGCTGATCGACGTCAACCTGCGCGCGGCGCTGCACGTGACCAACCTGGTGCTGCCAGGCATGATCGAGCGCGATCGCGGCCACATCTTCTTCATGGGTTCCATCGCGGGTAGGCATCCCACACCCAACACCGCTACGTACGGTGCGACGAAGGCCGCGCTGCACGCATTCGCCGAGGGGCTGCGCTGCGATCTGCTCGGATCGTCGATCCGCGTCACGGTCCTCATGCCCGGGCGGGTACAGACGCGTTTGTACGACGGCATATTCGGCGGTAATGACAAGGCCACCGAAGCGCTCTACGACGACTTCGACGCGATTCAGCCGAACGATATCGCGACCGTCATCACCAACGCACTCGATCTGCCCCCGCACGTGGACCTCACCACAATCGAGGTACTGCCCACCAAGCAGATCTTTGGCGGCAGCACCATTTCAAGAAATCGCGGCGCTGGTTGAGGTGCTTGCAGGAGTGACGACCAACTGCGCGACCATGCCCTTCTTCACATGGCTCACGTTGTCGGTCGAATCGATCACGTCGCAGTACAACTCGTAGGTACCCGGCGCGAGCACCCCGAGATCGAGCGTGGCGGACTCACCGCGAGCCAGGTTGCGACTGATCTTCACGCCACGAACGCCGACGTTGTGCACCAGCCCACCGATGTTGGTGGCCACCATGCGCACCGGGCCGGTGGGAACTTCGAGATTGCCGGCGATCTTGTATTCCGACAGCGAGAGGGTGACGGTGGAACCTTCAAATGCAGGCGTCGAAGGCTTGTCGTCACCACCGGTGAGCGCGACGATGGCCACGATCGCGCCGACGACCACCACCACGATCAGAATGGCCCAACCGATGAGTCGCCGCCGGGCGCGCGCCTGTTGTTGCCGGTGACGCTCGGCTCTGCGAGTGGTGTTCGAGGGATTGGTGTTCATTGCAGAACCTCTGGGAACCCATCGGCGCGAAGCTCGGTACTCAGCGCGTCCTCCAACAACTTCACGACCTGACTCGACCATGCCTGCCCGCCATATTGCGAACGTGACCGGATGAAGGTCTGCTCGACCAGGCCGGCAAGCTCGAGCGGCACACCGAACTGGCGCCCGAACTGCATCGCGAAGCCCAGGTCCTTGCAGGCGAGGTCCATCGTGAAGCCGATGTTGTAGCTTCCGTTGAGGATGACCTGACCCTCGGTCTCGTGCACGAAGCTGTTGCCCGAACTCTCCTTGATCGCCTCGAAGGACTTGGCGAGGTCGAGGCCGCCTCGCTTGGCCAACATCAGCGCCTCACCAACAGCAACGAGGTTGATGAACGCCAGCATGTTGGTGATGACCTTGATGACCGCAGCGCTGCCGAGCGGACCCATGTACAGGATCGGGCTCCCCACGCACGCAAGCAGGTCTCGGTGTGCCTCGAACACCGCTTCGCCGCCACCGACAAGCACGGTGATGTCGCCTTCGGCGGCTTTGTGCACGCCGCCGGTGACGGGACATTCGAGCATCTGGATTCCTGCCTCCGCAGCCATGGCGGCGAGGCGAAGGGTTTCGTCGCGATCGTTGGTGCTCATGTCGATCCACGTGCCACCCGGGCGAAGGCCAGCGAACACGCCGTTCATACCTGTGCACACCGCGTTTACTGCAGCGGGCGACGGTAGGCAGGTGAAGACCACATCAGATGCACGCGCGGTCTGCTCGGCTGATTCGGCCCACATCGCGCCGGCAGCGATGAGTCCATCAGCCGCATTGCGGTTCAGGTCGGTGACGGTCACACGATGACCGTGGCGCACCAGACTCGACGCCAGATACACGCCGAGGTGCCCCAGCCCAATAAAACCAATGCGTTGTGGCTCGCCCACACTCGTCTCCTTCGCCTGCCGTGCCCTCGAATCGCGGCACAACCGTACCACTGGCTCTCGACTGCGGACCCTTGACTGCGGACCCTTGACTGCGCGTAACGGTCCTCGCCAGACCTACGCTGCGCACATGGCACAGCTTGCTTATTCAGAAGCCGAACTCATGAGCGACCATGCGTTTGCCCATGAGCACGTGGTTTCTGGCCGGCGTATGCACGGTGGCCTCATGGCCGATGGTCGCTATCAGCCACCGCGCGCACTCATGCGCGAGCCAGCGCTGCTCGCATGGAGCGAGGCGTTGAGATCCCGAGGGGGCGAGCTCCTCGACGCCGACGCATCGCTGCTCAGCGGCGAGCGTGTGCCGGGCGTCGAGCAGAGCCGTGTGCTGCTGCGGCACGGCCTCGGCCAGACCTTCTGGAACAGCCTCACCATCACCGGCAAGATCGAAGCCAAGGGTCGCCTGCTTGCCGAATTGCCCTTTCCCGATCTCGCGCCGTACATCGTCGAGGACATCTCGCAGATGGCCATCGGTCATCTCAACAAGGGCCTGCTCAAGGCACACGGTCTTGACGAAGGTGGGCTTCCCGCCGGCGGCATTGGCGGCCACGATGTGATGTGGTTCGTGGCCCGCGACATTGCGTTCGGCGAGGGTGCCTACCCCGACGTGGATCCGCCAGAGAACATCGCCCGCCCAGAGGCCGGTAGGCGCTTCATGCCCGAGGTCTCCGAGACGGTCGAGGGTCTCATCTCACTGCTGATGAACCTGTTGGTCATCGAGTTCCGTGCCGAGATCGGCTTTGCGGCAACGCAGGCCATTCTGCGCACTCCCGACCTCTTCGTCGATCGTCGCGCCGAGGCGATGGAAGCCGCCGAGATCATCGGTCGAATCCGAACCGACGAAGAGATCCATGTCAGTTCGCTGCGCTTGTACCTCGGAGAACTGGAATCGGTCACGTTCCGAACCACCGGTGGCGGCACCATAGCGGGAAGCGAGTTGATCGACCGCTTCTGGGGTGGTCTGGTGCGGTGGGCAACAATCGAGCAGCCGCCCCTCGCCGCGCAGCAACAACGTGAACTGATCGAGTCGCGCATCATGGCGCATCCCAATGCCAGCGAAATTCTCGCCGAGTTCGCTGCTGCGGGCTCCGATTGATTGAGGAAGTGGGGGCCATGTCTGGATTCGCGATCGTCACCGGCGGAGCACGGGGTATCGGAGCAGCGATCGCGGCGGCGCTGTTGGCCGGCGGTGAGGTAGATCACGTCGCTGCGTTCGACCTCGACATCAGCGGCGCCGACGCACCGGCCGGCGTCACCTTGCATCAGTGCGACGTGACCGACGAAGCCCAGGTGCGCAATGTCGTCGCGTCGCTCGGACGAACGGCGACCGTGCTCGTGAACAATGCCGGCGGCGGCAAGCCACACCCAGAGCGCACCGACAACTCGCCGGGTGATCCCTTCGGACCCGTCGACCTGTTCCGCGAGTCCTTGGATCTCAACCTCACAAGCGCGCATGTGGTCACGCGAGTGGTTGGTCCCACCATGGCGAGCGGTGCGGCCATCTGCAATACGGCATCAATCGCCGGGCTCATGCCCAACGCGCTCTTTGCCTATGGCGCTGCAAAGGCCGGCCTCATTCATTGGACCAAGTGCATGGCCCTGGCGTTGGCACCTCGCGGCATCCGCGTGAATGCAGTCGCCCCAGGGTTTATCTACACCCGCCTGTGGGAGCAGATGCTCCCCCGTCAGGTTTTCGATCAGATGGTCGGTGTCGCGGTACCAATGGCCAGCGAACAGACGCCCGCGCAGATCGCCGACAGCGTTGCCTTCCTGTGCTCGCGCCGCGCCGAGCAGATCACCGGCCAAGTGATCGCCATCGATGGTGGCAGCATATTGGGACGCGCTCGCTGACCGGCGCGGTTCTGGGGTCGACTTCAGCGCAGAATCGCGAATAGCGCGTCGCGCAGTGCATCGGCGGTTCGATCACGCGAGAGCCCTTGATCGGCACGCAGCAACTCGGCGGTCTCGAACGAACACAGCACATCGACGACCGCGAGCGTGGTCACAGCGCGGGCTTTGTCCATCGATGTGAGTTCGGGCGCAAAGACGCGCTTCACCTGTGCCCGAAAGAACGACCGCGCCTTCGTGAGCTCTGCCTGCAAGATCGGTTGCATCGGTGCGAGTGAACGGCTGAGCCGCGCCACCGGGGCAATGATCTCGAACAACTCGAGTCGGTGCTGTACGACAAGGTCGATGCGATCCTCGAGCGAGGAGCGGACATCGATCGGAATCGCGAGCATGGGGGTGACCACGCTCTCCTGACGCTCGATCGAGCTACGCGCGAGTTCGTCCTTATCGGCGAAGTATCGGAACACCGATCGGTGCGAGACGCCCGACCGTTCGGCGACCTCGGCCACCGATGGGCGGGGATGACCCTCACGAATGAGGTCAAGATACGCGTCGACCACGGCGATCTTGTTGCGATCGCGCCGCGCACGGCGACCATCTAGTTCGAGATCGACCGTGGGCATGGTTTCAGCTTAGACAATCGCTCTGTGAATCAATTGACAGTGCTTATGACAGTACATAGGGTTTGCGACATGGAAGCCCGCCGCATCGCACTCATCGCCGACGGCGGGTTTCTACGTCGGACCCTCGCCGGCCCGGGTTCTCGCGGCTCGCGGACACGATCTCGTGCTCGGTGATCCCGGTCAGGAACTCGTCGACGAACTCACCGCCGGGGGCACGCAGGTGGAGGTGGTTACGGGTGTCCGCAATCTCGCCAAACGCTCGTCGTCGCAACAGTTGGTCGATGCGGCCCCCAATCGCTTCGGTCGTATTGATTCGGCAACGGCGTTCTCGGGTCTGATCGTGACCGGACGGTTCATGGACGCCAAGGTCGAAGACCTCGCTCGCGCTGGCGCCACCGGAGCGAACGATCCCTCCATGGAGTTCGGCTACTTCTGCGCACCCTTTGTCGATGGCACCAGCCGCTTCACCACAGGACAGTTCGTCTCGTATTCCGGAGGATGGTCATGAGCAACGCAACACGGGAACCCATCACCACCGATCCCACCCTCGACTCACTGCAGCGGCGAATGCGCGCGATGCACTCGCTGTACTACCAGGCCGTCGACTCGATGGAGATCGAGCACGTGAACCACTTCGAACGCGAAGGTGTGCTGCCCATCGCGTTCTGCCTGTTCCACTACACCAACATGCAAGACGCCTCGTTCATGTTGCTCACCGGCATCGCGCCAGTGTGGAACGACGAATGGCAGCAGCGGGTGCAGATGGGCATCAACGATCACGGCAAGCACAAGACCGTCGACGAGATGATCTATCAACGCATCGGCGACTACGCGGCGTTCAAGGACTACATGCGCACGGTGTTCGATCGCACCGAGGCCTACCTCGACGCGCTCGACCCGGCCGACCTCGCGCGCGTCGTGGTGCCGCACCCATTCCCGCCACAAATCGCGAGCACCTACAGCGCCCGCGTCGCCGGCCCTCAGGGCATCACCGTGCTCGATGGTTTCGAATGCTGGCTGTACCAGCACGGCCTACGTCATATGGGAGAGATCGAACTCGCCCGCGGCTTGGTGGGCCTCGGCGGCATGACGAGCTGAACGGGCTGCCGTTCAGGCTGTAGATCAGGCGGCAGCGCGGGTGCGACGCAACAACGGATCGGCCACGGCCAGCGCTCGGTCGGCGAGACGCATCACTCGGCCAGCAGCGCCCGGTGTCTCGTTGTCGACGAGGTTGCCCATCACCGCGAGCGTGATGTCGGCGGTGGTCTGTGTTCCGACGGCGATGCGCAGACCAGTATTCAACAGCCATGGATGGCCGATGAGGAAGCTGAACCGGCGACCCGTGCGCAAGAATGCATCAAAGCGCTCGCCGACCAGGCGATCGTAGGTGTCGGGTGCCGTGGCCGGATTGGCGAGGAATCGCTCGACGGCGAGCACGCCACTCTCGAGTCCATAGTCGATGCCCTCGCCGTTCATCGGGTTCACGAATCCCGCGGCGTCTCCCACCGCAACCCAGCCAGGTCCGTGGCGACGCACACTGCTCATCGGTAGGCGCCATGCGCGCGGCTTGTCGATGTAGGCACCCAACGTCCATGGCTCGCGCACGATTGCGGCGTACTGATCGAGGAGCCGATTGAGGTTGAGCTTTTTGAATCCCTGCATCGTGCTGAGCGCACCGACACCGATGTTCACCGTGCCATCGCCGGCGGGGAACATCCATCCGTATCCGGGCACCGGCGTGCCGTGCTCGTCGCGCAGCGAGAGGCAGGCTTCGAGATGACGCTCGGCGTGGCGAGGGGTGGTGGCATAGGCGCGAATCGCAAGGCCGAATGGTTCGTCAGGGTCGCGGTCGGCACCGAGCATCTTCGCGGCCGCGCCCTGCGCACCCGCGGCCAAGATGGTCAGCGGCGCTGTGAACGTCTCGCCGCCGGACGTGACCCCCACGACGCGATTCCCATCGAGCACCGGCAAGGCCTCGCTCTCGAAACGCACCTCGGCACCCGCGGCAATTGCGGTGTCGATCAGGAAGGTGTCGAACCGCTGCCGTGGCCACACCGCGCCGTAGTTCGGGAAACGATCCGACGTGGGCCAGGCCAGTTCGCGCACTGTCTTGCCGGCGATCATGCGCAGCCCATCGATGCGGTGCGAACCATCGAGCGGGATGTCGAGTTGCTGGAGCGCGGCCACGGCGCGCGGTGTCAGTCCATCGCCGCACACCTTGTCGCGGCCATGCGGACCCTTTTCGAACACAATGACGCGCACACCGGCACGAGCGGCACGGATGGCCGCCGCAGCGCCAGCTGGGCCGCCACCGATGACGAGGAGATCTCGTTGATTCACCCCGCAAGCCTGCCAGCGCCCAATGCCGTTCCCTCTGCGAGACAGGTCACACCGGACACGTCACACCAGCAGCAGGTTCCCCAGGCCGGTGGAGCGAATCGTCGCCTCGTAGCGGGCCATATCGCCGGCGTTTGGTTCAGCAAGCACACAATCGTTGGGTCGAACGCCGTGACAGCGGAAACCGATGAGCTTCACGGTCATCGCCGGATCGATCGCGTACAACCAGTCGCCCGCGCGACGGAGCGCGTCGTGGGAATCGTTCACGCCCGGCAGTAGCAACAAACGCACCTCCACGAGTTTGCCCATTGCGGCGAGCAGACGAATGCTCGCGAGCACGTCGTCGTTGGGTTGTCCCGTCATCGACAGATGGGTCTGCGCGTCGATCACCTTGAGATCGATCATCGCACCGTCCATCACAGGAGCGAGATCGTGCCAGATGTGCGCGGACGCGGCACCGTTGGAGTCGACGAAGCGGGTCAAGCGCGTCAGCCGAGGGTCAGCGGCCAACGCCGCGAAGAACGCCGTGACGAACGGTGTCTGTTGGGTCGCCTCACCGCCGGACACGGTGACGCCGGACAGGAATTGCGCCGGGCCGCGCACCTGCTCGACGAGATCGCTCACCGCGACGCTGCGCGCCTTCGGTGTGGAGTCGTACGGGCACCACGCAGTACACCGATCGCTGCCCGTGCATGCATCGGCGTGCCAGGTGACCACCCCCGCCGGGGTGATGGCGAGGGCGCCCGACTCGCAGACCTCCACACACTCACCGCAGTTGTTACAGACGTTGATGGTGTGGGGGTTGTGGCAGGCAATGCAGTTGAAGTTGCATCCCTGCATGAACACCACGAACCGGTTGCCCGGCCCGTCGACGCACGAGAAGCGGATGACATCGGCTATTAATCCTCGCGGGGCGGGCAGTCCTCGCGGGGCGGGCAATCCGTTGTGGTCCATCAGCTCAACTGGGCTGCAGCGCGCTCGGCGCTGACCACCCGTTTGACCGAACGCTGGGTCACGTGCGTCTGAGCCTCGGCACCGGCACCCAAGAACGTGCTCGAGTGGCGAGCTCCCTCGGTCATGTGGGCGAGGTCGCTCTTGCGCACGAGGTACCCGGTGATACGGATGAAGTCGTTCGAGTCGAGGTTGAACGTGAAGTCACGCATGCCCTCACGGAACGCACCGCGGATGATGTCCACCACCGCCTGGGGGTTTCGACGAGCGGTGTCGTCGAAGTGGAAGATGTCGCTGATTCCCGACTGGAACAGATAGTGATGCGGGGCAACGGCGCGAATGTGTTCGTAGAGGCTCGGCTCGGTGCCCACCGGAATTCGGGTGCCGGCCGTGATGCCCACGTCGCTGTCGATGCCCGACTGCGAATGCAGGAATGCCCGCCCATCGTTGCCATCGCAGTACGGCATCGGCCGATTGGCAACCATCGCGGCAACTTCTGCGGTGATCCGATACGAGAGTTCGTTGGCCGCGCGGTCATGGCCATACGTCCCCGACGAACCCTGCCGGCGCATGAGCTCGTTCACGGCCTCGGCCAAGCCGAAGATGCCGAACATCGCCGAGAACCGCTCGAGCGAGACCAGTCCCTCGTCGACCAGCCAGAGGTGGTCATAGAACTTGGATGTCTCCACGAGCGAACGGATGCGTGCTTCCATCAATTCAGCAGTGAGCTCGACATATCGCCCGAGCATGTCGTCGAAGAACGACTCGAGATCTCCGCTGTGGTGACGGACGAGTTCGGCGAGGTTCAGCCGCACGAGTGTGTGCGATCCCCCACCGATGGGCAACGAGTTGTAGCAACTCACCGCCGCGTACTGATCGCCGAGATCGGCCACCATCATCTCGTGGTTCACGAAGTGGGGTTTGCCGCATTCGAAGACCGTGTGCACGGCATCGAGCAGCTAGTCGTCGGGCGTACGCGTCGGGTGCACCTTCAGAGTGATGTTCGGGACCACCTGCAGCAACTCGCGCTCCAAGCGCAACACCGCACGACCAAAGGGCGTGTCGTCGGGTCCGAGATTGGTGTGCACGAAGGCGTCGGGCAGGACGCGATCGAGGGCACGCCAGAACGGTCGGAGTGCAGCGACGATTTCGTCGACATCCATACCAACCGTGAACGGCGCCAACACGACGTCGAGATCACCGAGATACACGGGATAACCCGTGATCGACGGCACCTGGGTATACATCGCAATGAGGAACCACAATGCCTCGGTGAGGTCGCGCGGTGCGGGGAGTTCGAGATACGCCGATCCGTTGGTCACCGCACGCTGGTAGTCGGGGAGCAGATAGCGGGCGCGATACGGCGCGTGACCCTCGAACATGTCGCAGATGATGCGGGCATCGAGTGCCGCCTGACACGCCGCACTCACCGCTGGCGCGTCGAGCGATTCCTCAGCAAGACCGGCGAGGCGGGCAACGCGCTGGTGATAGGTGAGGGTGCTGTCGTTGACGAGCGCCCGGGCCATCGTGCGAATCTCGGTCACGTCCACCACCTCAGTGTGGCCCGCAGCGAAAAATCCGGAACAGGGCCAAAGGTCACTGCTTGAGCGGTTCCGACCACAATATGCTCGCCGCGATCACCACGAGCATCGCGCCCCAGCCGGCAACGGGGAACGACGCCATCTGCAATAGCCGGGCAAACGGTGGCAGGTACACGCTCGCGAGAGTGACAGCAACGATGACGACGAGCGCACCGATGAGTTCGCGCGTGGGTCGCAACCCTGCGCGCCACACCGGCACGTGCGGCGACCGCTCGACGATCACCAGCAAGGCCTGACTCGCAAGCAGCGTCGCAAAGCCGAGACCGCGCGCCTGCTCGGTGGTCCAACCGCGCGCCAGCGCGCCGAGATAGAGACCCAGAATGCCGATTGCGAGCACAATGCCAACCGCGTACGGTCGCCACAGCGCCTTCCAGCCGAGTCCGCTGCTGGCGGGCAACGGATCTCGCGTCATCACGTCAGGATCAGCCGGGTCGGCTTGGAACACGAGCGAGACAACGGGGTGCAGCAGCAACTCGAGCAGGATCAACTGGATGGGCAGCAGCAACAGCGGTTTGCCCAACAGCGGCACCACGAGGGCAGTGATGAGCAACGGCGCGTGGAAGGCGACCAGATAGGCAAAGGCGCGCGCAAGGTTGTCGTAGATGCGGCGGCCATTGCGCACCGCGCTCACGATGGTCGCGAAGTTGTCATCGAGTAACACGATGGTGGCGGCTTCGCGAGCAACCTCGGTGCCGCGTTTTCCCATGGCGACACCGATGTCGGCCGCGCGCAGGGCTGGCGCATCGTTGGTGCCGTCGCCCGTCATCGCAACCACTTCGCCTTGGCGGCGTAGCGCCACCACCAGACGGTGTTTGTGTTCGGGTCGCGTGCGTGCGAACACGTTCGCCGCTGCAGCCAAGGCGTCGAACTCGGCATCGGTGGCTGCATCGAGTTCGTCGCCGGTTGCGATCAGATCACCGTCTTTGCCTTCATGTGGCAACGCCAGACCCTCGGCGACGGCATGCGCTGTGGCCGGATGATCGCCCGTGATCATGATCACTCGGATACCGGCACTACGACACTGCTCGAGCGCCTCCGCTACGCCCTTGCGTACCGGATCACTGAAGGCCACAAGACCGGCATACGCCAACGTCGACTCGTCTCTGGCACGGTCCCCTGTCGGTCCGTCACTGACTCCGGTGGCCACCGCGATCACGCGCATCCCCTGCTCGGCGAAGCGGTCGTGTGCTGCCTGCGCAACTGCGTTGATGGCTCCACCCGCATGACGGGCCACACCCTCGATTGATCCCTTGGCCACGACGCGGAAGCTGCCGTCAGCGAGATGCCAGACGTGCGTGATGTACTTGTCATTCGGGTCAAAGGGCCAATCGGCCACGAGGGCTGCACCGTGGAGCGCGTCTATATCGACGCCGGCTTGACGGGCGTAGTCCACAATGGCTCTGTCGAGGGGGTCGTACGGATCGGGCTCGCAGGCCAGAACAGCGTTCGCGAGCAGCGTCGGATCACCAGCAACGGCCTCCAACGAGGCAACAGCGAGATGGCCTTGGGTGAGCGTGCCGGTCTTGTCGGTGCAGATCACCGTGGTGGACCCGAGCGTTTCCACACCCGGCAGGCGACGTACGAGCGCATCGTCATGGGCCAACTCCCAGGCACCGAGGGCGAGATACAGCGCGTAGACCATCGAGAACTCCTCGGGGATCGCTGCGATCGCCAGACTCACGCCGGCAATGATCGCCTCGCCCAGACCTCGCCCCCGAATCAGTTCGGCCGCAACCACCGCGCTGCACACGACTGCGGCCACGACCGAGAGCACCTTCACCAGCCGCCCGAGGGCGCGTTGCAACGGCGTGGCCGGCGACTTCACGCCGGCAACAAGCGTGCCGATCTCGCCGTAGCGAGTGCGTGAGCCCGTCGCGGTGACCCGCGCAAACGCCCGCCCTGCCAGCACCGTGGTTCCCGCCCACGCACTGCGCTCCTCAGGTGTTCCATCCACCGACTTGGTGGCCGGCAGCGATTCACCTGTGAGCGTGGACTCGTCGACCAGGAACTGGGTGAGATCGAGCACGGTGGCATCGGCGGGAACGATGTCGCCCTCATGGAGGGCAATCACGTCTCCCACGACCAGATCACTCGTCGCCACGGTGGCAAGCTCGCCATCACGCAGTACCAGGGCCGTCGGCGCGATCAACTGACGCAGCTTCTCGAGTGTCCGCTCGGATCGCGCCTCGAGCACCCAGCCGACACCGGCAATCGGGATCAGCGCGACGAACACCACGATGGCATCGGTGGTTTCACCGATCAGCAGATACGTCGGAGCTGCCACGAGGAGCAGGGCCACCATCGGATCGGCAAACGGACCGAGCCACCGCTTCCAACGGCTGCGGCGAGCAGCAGCCACGATGTTGTTCGGTCCATCGGCGGCGAGACGTTGAGCGGCCACATCAGTATGGAGACCGTCGATACCGGCCGGAACCTGAGAGGCCGCCACATCCATGGAAGGTGATGGGTCCATTACCGCTGATGGTACGGGCAGTCACTGACCCGGAGTAGTGCCCTTTGGCCCGAAGTCACTGGGCGCGGAACCACTGGGCGAGGCGACGCAGGCCTTCGTCGATCGTCACCGTCGGCTCCCAGCGCAGGTCGTCGCGCGCCGGGCGCGGATCGAACCAGTGCGCGGTTCCCAATTGCTCGGCGAGGAAGCGTGTGAGTGGAGGTTCGGTCGTTGCTCGACGCAGTTGCCACACGCGCTCGATCGCCCCGCCAGCAACCATGGCAACTCGCCGGGGCACGTTGCGAGGCGTGACCTCGATGCCCGCCGCATGGCAGATGCCGAGAACCAGCTCACGAATGGGACGAGGTTCGCCGTTCGTCACGACGTACGCACGGCCTGCGCAAGGTGCAGCTGGCTTCACCGCATCGACGGCGGCAACCAGCGCGCTTGCTGCGCAGTCGATGTAGGTGGTGTCGATGAGCGCAGCGCCGTTACCGACCAAGGCAAGCCGCCCAGCGCGGGCACGTTCGACGATACGCCCGACGAGCTGAGTGTCACCTGGTCCCCAAACGAGATGTGGCCGAATGGCGACGACGGCCATCTCGTCGCACGATGCAGACCGTGCCAGTTGCTCTGCCATCGCTTTCGACTCGGCGTAAAAGGCTCCCGAGCGACCGAACACGGGGTCGTCGGCACCTGCCCCCACGATGGCATGGCCGGCGTGAGCAACCGACGGAGTGGACACGTGCACCACCCGTTCGATGCCGTGATAGCGGGCCGCGGCGATCACCGATGCGGTGCCGTCCACGTTGATACTGCGGTACTGCTCCCACGCGCCAACGACGCCCACCTTGGCAGCCGCGTGGATGATCGCGTCGCAGCCCGCGGCCGCTGCGACCACGAGTTCGGTATCTCGAACATCGCCGAGAACCTGCGCAGTATCGATCGCCGCGCCGTGGCGCTGCAGGCACACCACCTCGTCGCCGCGATCGATCAGTGACTCTGCCGTACGCAGAGCCAGCAAGCTGGTCGCGCCCGTCACGAGTACCTTCATGTGCGCATCGGGTCTCGGCTCACCAGATCACTCGCGCCCGGTCGCCAGCGAGCAGGGCGGTGGCCCACTGCGCGACGGCCGTACGGTCGATCTTGGTGTTGTGGCGAATATCGACCGGCAGTGCACGCACTGTCGCAACGGCCGCGACGGGGTGTGTCACCACGCTGCGAACCCGTTCACTGAGCACGTCGTCGGCAATGCCTGCATCGCGCTGATCATTCTCGATGACCACAACGAGTTGCTGGCAGCCAACAGGACCCACGCCAACCGCAGCCGCCTTGGAAACTCCCTCAAGGCCCTCGACCGCGACCTCGACCGGTACCGGCGTGACAGCGCCGCTCTCGGCGTGGATCACATGCACGCTGCGACCCTCGATCCAGAGCCGCCCCTGTGCGTCACGATGGCCGACATCGCCCGAGCGGTGCCACACCTGGGCGTCACTGGTTTGCGGTCGTGCATCGTGCTCGGTACGCCACAGTTGGTTGTAGCCATCAGAGACCCACGGGGCACGAACCAACACCTCACCCATCTGGCCCTCGGCAACCGCCTGCACCGCCAGATCGGCGTCGAAGCCAAGCGGTGCAATCAACACCTCGACACCGGGTACGGGCATGCCAACGCACACGCCATCGCCCGAACCAGCCAGATCGATACCCGCCAGTTCGATGCCGGCCAGATCGATATCGGTAACCGGCAAACACTCGGTCATGCCGTATGGCGTGTGTAGCTCTGCAGCCGGGCACAGTGCCGCCGTGTCGCGCAGTGTTGCGATCGGCACAGGTGCACCGGCAGAGAGCACCAGACGAACCGCACCAAGTCGTGGCTGCACCCCGTGCGCGGTACGCACGACATTGGCGAGCGCAGCGGGCGACGCAAACACGATGGTCGCGTCCACCGACACAACAGCCGCGCCCAACGCGTCAGCGGTCAGCGTGCCGGGCGAAGCCACGTCCACATCGGGGATCGTGGATGTGATCCCGAGTGCCGGGCCGTACAACGCGAAAGGAGCAAATGCAGCCACCAGACGATCGTCGGCCGTGATGCCATACGTGCGCGCCAGCACGTCGCGCTGTGCCGACATCTGACCATGGCGGTACCGCACGCCCTTGGCTGGGCCTGTAGCACCCGAGGTGTACAGCACGGCCGCGGGGTCGTCTGGCCCGGGGGGCGGTGGAGCTGATGCCCCGGACGACGCGAGTTGATCAAGCGTGGCGACGGCACCGCTCGACATGCGTGCTCCGACAGCGATACGCACGGCTCCAGGCGCCCAGCGCATAAGCCGTGCGGCGGTGAGCGCCTTCGGTACGCCCACCACCCACTGCACATCGGCGGCGCGCACTGCTGCTCCCAGGCCGCGCAGGCCCAGCCCGCGATCGGCAATGACGGTGACAGCGCCGGCGCGCCAGCATCCGTACACCGTGGCGAGCAGGTCCACGCCGGGAGGAACGAGCACGGCCACTCGGTCGCCGCGTTTGACGCCGAGTTTGGCGAGCCCACCGGCAATGCCCATCACCCTGTTGTGCAGGGCGACGAACGAAGTCGCCATGCCTGTGGCACCATCCACGAACGCTGTTGCCGTGTCGGCGCGGCGGGCATCGAGCGCTGCCCAGACCGGCGGCGACAAGATCGCGGTTGTTTCCGTTGCAACTATCTTCGTGCTGGGCGTACTCGCTGCAGACACGCTGCGCTGGCGCATCACGCGTTCTGTCAGCCACGCGTCGACCAGGCCGGCGACATCGGTCTCTTCGACGACAAGGTGACCATTGCGAGCAAACCGGTGACGATCGGCGTGCGGGACGCGCGTTGCGAGATCGACTGCAAAGTCATCATTGAACACAGGGTCCTTCGCGCCCCACGCCAACAGCGTCGGCACCGTGAGACCGCGCAAGCCTTCGGCAACCGAGGCGATGGCCGATGCCGACGGATGCGCCGGTGTGAACGGCACATCGGCGACGAACTCGGCAATGGCATGCCGGTTCTCGGGATGCAGGTACGGAGCCCGATATCCCTCGCGGGCGCCAGGCGGTACCCGCTTGCCCGAGAGCATCAGCGTGCCGTCCACGAAGATGCGCGTGCGACGACCGACGAAATCGGTCATCGGCCCAGCAGCCGCGAGGCGAATTAACGCTGGAGCCTTGCGCCCAGCGGGAACAGCGACGCCCGTATTGCACAACACCACGCCTGCCAGTTGATCACCAGCGGCAAGCGCCCAGCCGAGCGAAATAGGTCCACCCCAGTCGTAGGCAGCGGTGATCACATGGCCCTCCACGTGCAAGGCACGCAGCACATCACCAAGGTCCGCGACCCGTTCGGTAAAACGCCGGCGTTCGGTGCGCTCGGAATAGCCCATGCCCAACTGATCGACGGCAATCACGCGGTACCGGTCGCCGAGGCGCTCGTGAAAGCTGCGCCAGTGATACGACCACGTTGGGTTGCCATGCACACACACGATGGTGGCGATCGGCGATGGTGGCGTACGGTCGAGCACGTGCCAGTTGCGTGTGATGCCGTCGGCACCGGGCACCGCTACGACATGCGACCAGCCGGAGTCCACGCCCCATCGGCGGAACTGTGCGGCCGTCGGAAGGGGCGGTGCCCACCCGGAACGACCGTGAGGAGTCACCACACGATCTCGGTGAAACTCGTGTTGAGTCCCGAGCCGATACCCATACACAGCACACGTTCGCCGCTGGTGATCAGCGGAGCGACTCCTGCCAGCGTGATCGGAATTGCAGCCGGACCAACGTTGCCAAATTTCGGATAGGTGAGCGGCACGCGTGCGGGGTCGATGGCCAGTTGCTCGCAAAGCAGGCGTGTGTGTACGGAGCTGACCTGATGGACGATGTAACGATCCATCCCCTTGTGCCAATCGTGCGTGTCCTTTGCTTCGTTCCAGCAGGCCACCCCGAGCTCGAGGCCAGCCTCGAGGAGACGACGCGTATCGGTCGTCATCCGTTCGAGATCGCCGACGCACAACTTGTTGTGCTCGGTGCCGGCCCGCACGACGCCACCGACGATGCGATGTGCTTCGGGATGCTCGTTCATGTTGCCAATCAGCATCGCCGCCGCGCCAGAACCCAGCGTGAGGGAGGCGAATTCGTCGAAGACATCGACCGCTGTGGCCGTGTTCATCTGCAGACGCTTGATGGTGGCCAACTGTGTCTGGCGACTGCCCTCGCCATCGACGATGAGCGCGTACTTAATGTGGCCGGCATCGATGGCGGTCGCGGCTAGGTGCATCGCACTCACGAACCCGAGGCAGGCATTGGCGAGATCGAAGTTGGTGCACGATGTCGGCAAGCCAAGCGCATGATGCACTGCACACGCCACCGACGGCTCGAGATAGTGCTTGCACACCGAGGTCGAGATCATCAGGCCGATCTCATTGGGGTCGACACCGGACGCGTCAATTGCCTTGCGCCCAGCCATCGCCGCAGCTTGGTCGAACGTGATCCCGTCTGGCCACCAGCGGCGCTCTCTGATCCCCGCCAATTCGGCGAGCAGTCCGGGGCGCAACCCACAACGGTCGTATGTGGTAGTCAGTTGTTCGTCGATCCAGTCCGAGGTGATCACTTCAGGAGCCTCGACGGCTTCGACGGAGATGACACCTGCTTGCCGGTGGCTGTAGTTCGCATTCCCGCTCACGGTGGATGCTCCGATCTTCACTGTGGGGCCCCAGCATGGTACCCGCTGAACCGGCCTCCACGTTCGGAGCCACTACTGCGACTCGCCCGATGAGGTCGTATTGTTCCCGCATGGCATCCATGAAGGCGCTCGTACGACGGCCCGGCCCGAGGTTCAGGGAAGGCATCGTCACCCACGTTCTCCGTATGCCGGTCGACCACGCGCTGGCGCTTCGCCAGTGGCAGGCCTACGTCGAAACGCTCCACGATGCCGGATGGGAGACCATCGAGGTTCCTCCGGCAAACGACTGTCCCGACGCCGTGTTCATCGAGGACACGATGGTCGTCTACAAGAACGTGGCCGTCATCGCACAACCCCGCGCTGACGCGCGCAAGTCCGAGATCATCGATGCCGAAAAGACCGTGGAAGGCTTGGGCTACTCGATCAACCGCATCCGCTCGCCCGGCACCCTCGACGGTGGTGATGTCCTGAAAGTCGGCGACACGATCTACGTGGCCCGAGGCGGACGCACCAACGCTGAGGGCATCCGCCAGCTGCGCAGCATTCTCGAACCGATCGGCGCAACCGTTGTCGCAGTGCCACTCACCAAGGTGCTGCACCTCAAGAGCGCAGTCACCGCTCTCCCCGACGGCACCATCATTGGTTGGCCGGGCGCGGTGGATGACCCGATGATCTTTCCCCGCTTCCTGCCCACCCCCGAAGAATCTGGCGCTCATGTGGTGCTCCTCGGCGGCGACACATTGCTCATGTCCGCCGACTGCCCGCAGAGCGCGGCAATGTTTGCCGAACTCGGCTACGTACCCGTGATTGTCGACATCAGCGAGTTCATCAAGCTCGAGGGCTGCGTCACGTGTCTGTCCGTTCGTCTGAGAGGATTGTCTGACCAATGAGCGTCGTTCTCACCGAGATCGTCGATGGTATTGCGACCATCACACTCAATCGACCCGAGTCACGCAACGCACTCAATCCCGAACTCGCCGCTGCATTTCCCGCTGCGATCACCGAGTGCGATCGGCGCGACGACGTGCTCGCCATCATCCTCACGGGCGCGGACCCAGCGTTCTGTGCCGGGTTCGATCTCCGCGAGCTTTCCACCCGCGAGCGCGGCAATGAGCCCAACCCACCACCGCCATATCGCGCCGCGATACCCCCGCACGACAAGCCCGTCATCGGCGCGATCAATGGCGCGGCTGTCACGGGTGGCTTCGAGATCGCGCTGGCGTGTGACTTCCTGATTGCCTCCGAGCGGGCGCGCTTCGCCGACACCCATGCGCGGGTCGGCCTGCTGCCCGGATGGGGTCTCACCGTGATGCTGCCCGAGGCCATCGGCATCCGTCGGGCGAAACAGCTCAGCCTGTCCGGTTCGTTTCTCGATGCGCGCACCGCGCTCGATTGGGGTCTCGTCAACGAAGTCGTCGAGCACGACCAACTGCTCGCGAGGGCTCGCGAGATCGCCACGCAGATCGTCGCCAATCCGGCTGCCTCGGTGCAGGCCGTGATGGCCCTCTACGACGAGGTTGGCGAGCTGACTCCACCGATGGCGTGGAACGTGGAGAACGAACGTGCCCGGGTGTGGATCGCAGCCCGTTTCGATCGAGCCGGTCTCGGCGAGCGACGTGAACACATCATCGAGACCGGTCGACGCCTGGCCGATCGCGAGCCGGCCGAGACCGAGCCAGACGGCTCCTACAGCGCCAGCGATCCGGACGAATAGTCCGTGCGCGTCTATGCCGGAATGTCGGACCGCGTGTCCCTGCGCGACACCATTGCGTACGCCCGACGAGTCGAAGCGCTCGGCTACGACGGGTTGCATGTGCCCGAAACGGTGCATGACGGACTTGCTGCGTCCTTACTCGCACTCGAGCACACCACCACGCTCACGGTACGAACGAGTGTGATCGTTGCGTTCCCGCGCAGTCCCATGCTCACCGCGTACGCGGCGTGGGATCTCGCCGCGTTCTCCTCGGGCCGCTTTCAACTGGGTCTCGGTACCCAGATCAAGCCGAACATCGAGGGGCGCTATTCAGTCGCTTGGACAGAACCGGTGACGCGCATGCGCGACTACGTCGAGTCGCTGCGCGCGATCTGGCGATCGTTTCAAGACGGTGTTCCGCTCACCTACGCGAGTGCCAACTATCGGTTCAGACGGCTGCAGCCCTTCTTCAATCCTGGCCCGCTCTCCGTGACACCGCCAAGCATCTGGCTCGGGGGCGTGAACGAAGGCATGGTGCGTCTCGCCGGATCACACGCCGACGGCATCGTGACCCATCCCACGAACTCGAACCCGCGCTATCTCCGTGAGGTCTGCCTGCCATCGCTGCGCGCGGGCGAAGCACTCGCCGGCCGCCAGCGCAACAGCACCGAGATCGTCAGCGGCAGCCAATACATCACCGGACCCACGTCGGCCGACGTGCTTCGTAACCGCGAGCACCACCGCAGACTCCTCGCCTTTTTGTACTCGACACCGGCGTACCGTCGAACCCTCACCCTGCATGGTTGGGAAGATCTCGGCGAACGACTGCAGACCATCACGCGCACCCAACAATGGGACACACTGCACGAACACGTCACCGACGAGGTCATCGACATGCTGGTTCCCCAGGGCACCTGGGATCAACTTCCGGACGTGATCGCCCAATGGTTCGGCGATCTCACCGACGGCGTGATCCTGCCGCTCCCCGAGAATCCCGCCAACGACGCGCGCTTTGCCGACACGATTGCTGCGGTGCAGCAGATCGCAAAGCGAACCGACTAGGCAACACAGTGGGTCGTGAGCGTGCCGATGCCCTCGATGGTGGACATGATCACATCGCCGGGTTGCAAGAACGTACCGGTTGAAGCGCCTACCCCGGCAGGGGTTCCGGTGAAGATGATGTCGCCCGGAGCCAACGTCATGATGCCCGAGAGGTAGGCCACCAGCACCGGCACCGTGAAGATCAAGTTGCTCGTGCGGTCGTGTTGCACACGACGATCATTGATGTCGCACGTGAGGGCCAGATCATCGGGGTTGGCAACGCTGTCGGGTGAGACCAGCACCGGACCGAGTGGGCCGTAACCGTCGCGCGATTTGCCGAGGTCGAAGTGCGGGGGCTTGGCCGCGAACTGCAGCGCACGGTCCGACAGGTCTTGGCCGATGGTGATCCCCACGATGTGGTCCCACGCGCGCTCGACTGGCACATGGCGCGTGCTGGTTCCGATGACCACCACCAGTTCGACCTCCCAGTCCGCCGTGGAACTGCTCAACGACACCTCCACGTTCGGACCCACGATGCAACTCGGGAACTTGGTGAACACCAAAGGCTTCTCGGGTAGGTCCATACCCGATTCGGCTGCGTGGTTGCCGTAATTGAGACCGACCGCGAAGCAGTTACGCGGCCGCGGCACCGGAGCACCGAGATGTGCCGTGGCGAGACTGCCATCGGGCGTAGCCGACGCCAAGGCCGCCGAGGCGGCGTGCAAGGCAACACCGTCGGCGACGGCACGCATCGGATCCGGGCTCACCGCACCGCCCGTGATGCGCTCGAGGTCGAACCAGTTGTCATCCCCATCGAGCAGAGCGCTCCGGCCGGCGACATTCACGAATCGAAAGGTCATAGTGGTGGCACTCCGAGTTCTACAGCGAGCAGATGTATCCGACGCGTGGGTCAGCGCCACCGGCGAGCAGCTCCCGATATGCCGCCTCGATTGCGACGGGGCCGATGGCGAAGTGGAACTCGATCCACTGACTCGCCCACGTCACGAAGTGCTCCCACGCTAGGCCGACACGTTCGTCAAGTATGGCGTTGCCCCACTCGGCGTTGCGCTTGGTGATCTGTGTCGGAGCGAAGAAGAACTGTGGCGTCGGGCCCGCCAACACGTCTGCAGACGCAGCAGCGGCGGCGGGCTGATCCCAGTGTGTTCCACCGACCAACATGCTGTACGCCAATGCGGGCCCGTAGTGCGCATGCACGGCGTGGCGGACTGCACTGTTGCCAGCGATATCGACGAACACCGCGTCCTCGACTGCAAGCGAATCGATCTGGTCGTAGTTGACGATGCGCGAGTAACAACCAAGACTCTCGACAAAGGCGTGGTTGTCGGCGGACGTGAGGCCCACGACCTCGATGCCATCGTGCCGGTTCAACAGGTACGCGGCGGTGATGGCTGTCTTACTCGACGCGCTCGAGATCACCACCGACGTGGCACCGTAGAAGCCAGCATCAGCAATGACGTCGTCGATGAGGAACGACGTGAAGAACAGCGGCCAAAACAGCATCTGATGATCTTCGCGATCGGGTGTATAGATCGGATCGGCATCGACGCGGACATACCGGTTGTAGGCGGTCGCCATTGGTCTGCGGTGCTCGGCAGCGTCGGTGAATTCGCGATCGGTCACGGCAGTCGGCACGACAACGAAGTCGGTAGACATGGGCAGATACCCGTAGACGCGTGACCCGACCTCGACCGATTCGTGGTGTGACTCCACCACATCGGCGAAGCCCCACACGGGCACACGACCCCAGCCTTGGCCCGACGCTGGGAAGAAGTTCCAGTACTGCATCGCCTCGCCGAAGACGGCGTAGGTGATGTTGTTCGTCGTGAGCGCAAAACGATCGACTCGCAGTCGCACCTCGCCAGGCGCGACCGGGAGCGGCTCGTTGCCGACGAGACGGATCGCATGCAGATCGGTGCGGTTGACTTCGAAGTTCATGCGGCGAGACCGTCAGGACACGCGGTGCAGCGTGTTGTGGTCGGTGTGCGCCAATCGTTCGGTAAATTCGGCCATGAAGGCAATGTTACCCACGTCCGGCACCCACGCCTTCGGGCACCCCCGATGGCATTCGGCCACGGCCTCCCTGATCGATGAGTACGTCGGTCAGTGTGCGATCGGCGTGCTGGGACCGCCAGATCAACATCGCCTGTGCATGGCCCAGTACAACGGCCGGCTCGGTGATCTGGGTTCGTCCTGTCGGGTCCTCGATCAGGTCAAAGCACAGCCACGAGCCATCACCGAACTGCACGTACGACGCCGAATCGTCGCGACGCACGGTGAGATGCTGGCGTTCGAGACGACGATCCCACGGCCACTCGTGTGGTGAGCCGTCGATCGAGAGATCGCGCCAGTCGAACTCCCAATGCGCCGCGTCTCGCCACCAACTCGGTGCCTCACCGCGAAGAAACGGTGTGAGGGGCAAGCCGTCACACTGCACCGGCACGGGTTCACCGATCGCGTCGCAGATGGTGGGAAACAAATCGATGTTCTCCGTGAAATGTTCAACCACGCTGCCCTGCGTCTGAGGATTCGAGGGATCACGAACAATGCCCACGATGTGATAGCTCTGCTCGAAGTAGCCAACCTTTTGGATGAGTCCATGGTCGCCGAGCTGATCGCCGTGATCGGCAGTCACGACGATGAACGTGTCGTCCCACATTCCACCATTGCGCAATGCAGCCCAGAGGCGGCCGAGTTGATGATCGACTTCACTGATCATCCCGTAGTACTGCGCCATTAACCGGCGCATCTTCGCCGGGTCCTTCGGTGCCGCGGTCTGCTCATAGCCCAACACGAAGTCGTGCATCACGTGGCGTTGCTCTGCGGGCGGAATCGGCAGCGTCATCTCGTTCGCGTCGTACATCGTGGAGAAGTGCCCGGCGGCGGCATAGGGAGGATGCGGGCGCAAATAGCTGAGGTGAGCAAACCACGGTTCGTCCTGCCGAGCGATCCAGTCGAGCGCGTGATCGGTCAAGAACGCCGAGACACTGTGCTCGGATGGTCGATTCGGCTCATTCGCCAGCTCTGGGTACGCGGCGCCCAGATTGTCATAGCCGAGACTCGTGAGCCATTGCAGCCACGGTTCATGGTCGTCGGGAATCTGCAAGACGGCATCAAAGCCCGGGAGCACACCGCTGTAGTGCTGCAAGCGTGGATCGTCTGGTCCGGACACCTCGCGCGGATCCACGCTCTGGTCGGTATAGCCGAACAACGCTGGCTCGTAACCTTGCCGCCGCGCAGCCTGAGCGACATTGTCGAAGCGGGCGTCGAGCGGCGTTCCATTTGCGACGACACGATTGTTCATCTGGTACATACCCGTGTAGAGGCACGCCCGACCGGGACCACACGGAGCCGCCTGGCTGTAGTGGCGGTTCAACCGCACACCCTCGGCCGCCAACGCATCGAGGTTGGGCGTCCGCACGTGCGGATGTCCCGCGACCGACAGACAGTCGCCGCGAAACTGATCGAGGGTGATCAACAACACGTTCACAAACGGCAAACTAGTGGGTATGGCCGGAACCGTACGTATCGACATCGATGGCACGATCGCCACGATCACCAACAACAATCCCGACAAGCACAACGCGTTCGACGACGACATGGACGCGCAACTGTTCGAGATCCTCGACGAAATGCCGTCGACCATTCGCGCGATCATCTGGCGTGGTGATGGCAAGTCGTTCTCCTCGGGCCGCGATGTTGCCTCCATCGGCACGAACGTGTCGCCGCTGTCACACCACGAACTGATGCGACGCGGACATCGCGGCATCCAACAACTGTGGAACATCGACGCCCCTGTGATCGTGGCGTGCAAGGGTTGGGTGATGGGAGGATCGTTCCAGCGAGCGCTGCTCTGCGATATCCGTATCGCCGCAGAGGGCACGCGGTTCCGACTGCCTGAGACCACCTACGGCGTCATTCCCGATACGGGTGGCGTGGCCGTGCTCCATCAGATGTGCGGTCCGGGCGTCGTCAGCGACATGGTGCTCACCGGCCGTGTGATGACCGCCGAGGAGGCTCTCACCCGCGGAATCGTCAGTCGTGTCATTGCCGAGGATGCACTCGATGCTACGGCGCGCGAGATGGCCGAGCAGATCGCCACTGCACCCGCCGTCACTGTCAAGTTGGCTCGCACAGTGATTCGTCATCTCTCCCAGCCACAGGTACGCGCCTCGATGGCTGACGAGATGATCTATCAGACCTTCCTGAATCGCTCCGACGACTTTGCGGAATTCCGCGCAGCGCGCACCGAGAACCGAACCCCTCACTACACAGGGAGCTGACATGTACCAAGGACTCCCCGAGCCTCCGCCAATCGGCGCGTGTGCGTTACCCGACGGCACCTACGCCGAGGCGACGGTGTTCATCACCGGTGCCGGCACCGGATTGGGCAAGGCCATCGCCACTGAGTTCGCGCGCCTCGGCGCCGCCATCGTGATCGCATCGCGCAAGCCTGAGCATCTCGAGTCCGGTGCGGCAGCCATTGCCGAAGTCGGTGGACGGTACCTCACCGTGGCGTGCGACATCCGCGAGCCCGATCAGATCAGTGCCGCATTCGATCGAGCGGCAGAGGCGGGGCTCGTTCCGTCCATTCTGGTCAACAATGCGGCAGCCAACTTTCCGGTACCGGCCGAGGACATGTCGCCGAACGCGTGGCGAACTGTTGTCGACATCACACTCAACGGCACATTCTTCTGCGCGCGTGAGTTCGCCCGACGCCACCTTGATGCCGGCACGCCTGGCTCAATCATCAACATCGGGGCCACATATGCATGGACCGGTGGTCCTGGCTTTGCTCACTCCGCCGCCGCCAAGGCCGGCGTGAAGAACCTCACCGAGACGCTCGCCGTGGAGTGGGCGCCGTACGGCATTCAGGTCAACGGACTCGTCCCGGGTCTGATGCCCCACGACGACATGACCGCCGACATCCAGGGCAACCTGGCTCGTACCCATGACAAGGACGCCTGTCAGCCGGCGATGCGAGTCGGCCGCCCGCGCGAGCTCGCCTGGGCTGCCACGTTTCTCGCTTCGCCGTACGCAAGGTTCATCTCGGGTCACACTCTCGTTGTCGACGGGGCCAACTGGCAGCGACGCGCGCTGACAATGCCAGAGGTGGTGCCTGTTCGTGAGCAGATGGGGCGCGAACCTTTCACCCTGTAAGCGATCACCCATAACACGCCACCCATAACACAGCACCCCGTCAGGCACCCCGCGGGGTAGCCTTCCCACGTGGCTGGCGATCTCGTCTATGCGTTTCGAGTGATGCGGTTGCCCCTGCTCGACGCGGGTGGGTCAGCAATCGGTCGTATCGAAGACATCGTGATCGTTCCGTCGCGCACTGACACACCACCGCGAGTGGTGGGCTACGTCGCGACGAGCCAGCGCCGACGCATCTTCGTCAATGCTTCGCGCTTCAGCACCATCGATGGTGAGGGCGCGCGCTTGCGCAGCTGGGACGTCGACCTACACCCGTTCAAGCCGAAGCCGGGTGAATTGCTCGTGGGCAAGGACGTGCTCGACAAGAAGATCGGCGACGAAACCGTCAGCGACATCGCGTTGCGCAGCACCACCGATGGGCGCTCCACCTACTGGGAGCTTGCCAAGGTCCGCTTGTCCCGTCGCAATGCCCTGCGCCGCCGACCGAGCGTGCGCCTGGTCGATTGGACAGAGGTCCCTTCACTGTTCAGCAACGGCGCACCTATGGCCGCCGAAGCCGCCAGCATGCGTGACATGCACCCCAGCGATGTCGCCATCGTGGTGCGCACCCTTCCCATGGCACAGCGCAAGCAGTTGGCCGAAGCCATGGACGACGATCGCCTCGCCGACCTCCTCGAAGAACTGCCCGAGGCCGAGCAGTTGCGCATCATCGAGGGTCTCGATCTTGATCGCCTCGTGAGCGTGCTCGACGAGATGGAGTACGACGACCTCGCCGACCTCCTCGCCGAGATGCCCGGCGAACAGCGCACCAGAATTCTCGACGCCATGGACGAAGACGACGCAGCGGTCATGCGCCAGTTGCTCTCGTACGAGGAAGGAACCGCCGGCGGTCTGATGACCCCGGAGATCATCATCCTCGGGCCCACGTCTACGGTGGCCGAGGCCCTTGCCCTGATTCGCGATCCTGATTGGCTCGTCAGCATCGCCGCGCAGGTCTTCGTGTGCCGTCCGCCGTACCGAGCGCCCACCGGCACGTATCTCGGGGTCGTTCACTTTCAGCGACTCCTGCGCGAACCTCCAGGCACCGAACTCGGTCGCTGCCTCGAGCAGGAACCCACCATCACGCCCGATATCTCCGATCGCGACGTCGCCGAGAAGTTGGCCAGCTACAACATGCTCGCCGTAGGGGTGTGCAACGAAGCGGGTCACCTGCTCGGCGCCATCACGGTCGACGACGTGCTCGACCGAACCTTGCCCACGGGATGGCGTCAGCGCCGACGCAGCAACTCGCCTGCCCTCGCCGGAAGCGGACACTCCCCAGGAGGTGTCGTTACGGGGAGTCAGCCGATATGACCCGCCGCAACGATCTCAGCACACCACGTCAGGGCCGCCGCTTCGGCCTGCACTACGACCCTGAAGCCTTTGGGCAGTTCAGCGAGACCATCGCGCGCACACTCGGAACGGCGCGGTTCCTCGTGTGGCAGAGCGGCATCATCATCTTGTGGTTCGCGTACAACTTTGTTGCGCCCTCCACTGCGAAGTTCGACGATCCCGCCCAAGGTTGGGTCCGCCTCACCATGGTGCTCTCCCTGCAGGCCGCCTATGCAGCACCGCTCATCCTGCTTGCGCAGAACCGTCAGGAGCAGCGCGATCGCAATGAGGGTGACATCGACCGCAAGGTGACCGAACGTACCCAGGCCGATACCGAATTCCTAGCCCGTGAAATCTCCAGTGTTCGTCTGGCGTTGGCCGACGTGGTCACCACCGAGGACCTCCGCGATCATCTCGAACGACTCACCGACGCTGTCGAGCGCATGGCTCAACGTCTCGACGTCATCGAGGTGCAGGCCACCAAATCAATATCACTCGACCAACCCCGCGACGAACTCTGACCGACACCGGGAACACACACCGAGGAGATCGAGGCGGTGGTGGCGCAGTTCGAACCCGTTCATCGCTGCCAAGCCACCCAACGACTCGTCTAACGCTGCCTCCACGACGTCGGGAACCTGCACGTCGCGCACCGTTCCGCAGACCTCACAGATCAAGTGGTGATGATGTCCGCCGATGTCTTCGGCTATCTCGAAGCGGGCCCACTCGTCGTGTGTCACGACGCGTGCAATGACCCCTGCTTGCTCGAGCACGGTGAGGTTGCGATACACCGAACTCTGCGCCAACTGGGGATGTAGTCGCATGATGTCGGGAATGGTGATCGGATGATCAGCCCCGTCGAGCACATCGACCAGCTGCCGTCGCATCTTCGTGTACCGCTGACCGTCGCCGACAACGCGGCTCGCTGCGATCTGGTGCACGTCAGTACTCATCCGGGCATGTTAGAGCCGCTACGGCAGCAACCGCATCGGCCCACCCAAGTGTTCTTACTCCTGCAATGGTCGTGCGACTCCCGTGAATTCGTACAGTCGCACGCCCGCCGCCTGCACCGCTGCCAGCAGTTCGTCGGTCGGCAATCGTTCGTCACCGAGGATCACCACACCCTGATTTGTTGGGTTCTGCAGGACCCAACGTGTCATCGTCGCACCGACCACTGCTGCGGCCACAGCACTCCGTAACGCCGTACCGATGATCAGCGTCTCACGGGCACCATTCGCCAGCGACCCGCGCACCTCGACACGAAGGCCACCGAGGCCACCTTCTCGATGGGGAGGGCGCAGCATCGGAAGGCGCGCCGTGAATCGATCGCGGCGGGTTGCCGACATCCGGGCGCTCAACCGACCCGCTGTGGGAAACACCCGTTGCAGTAACAATGGGTCGGGCATCTCGGCCCGATAGCAGTCATAGGAATTGATTGGTTCTGGAAACCAGCACAACTCTCGACCGGCACCCGCAGGACGTTCCACCCACTCGCCGTCGTGATAGCCCAACGACGTGCCACCCAGTGCGGAGTGGTGTTGTCTGGCACAAGCCGGACCGCCAGTGCCGTGCATCGCGACGTGAATCTCATCGACCACCGCCAACTGCATTGTCAGATGACGCGCCAACAAGCCGGACAAGCCGGGTGACATTGCTGCGCCCACGACCAACAGCGCCCCGTTCGATCGAGCGCGATGATCGAGGTCGAGCAGTGCACGGACATCATCAAGATCGTCACTCAACGACACGATCGAGACGCCGTTACTCAACAAACGGGCGGCCAACTCGGCGTGTGGCGCCGGATGTACGAGTACCGCCACGTCCGCCACCAGGGCGTCGTCGATGCCGACAGCAACACCCGACACCGCTCGGGCAACGCGATATGCCACCGGCGCGACAGCATCCACCACGGCAATCCGCGGCGCGGGACGTGCACCAAGGAGGTCCGCCAGTCGTGCGCCCGTCACACCTGCACCAACGATGGCCACGATCGCATCGGCGACATCCACCGGCTCAACCATGTCTGGTCATTTGGGGCCGATGGGGAGCTCGCGCCATCCACCTTGTTGCGGGGGAACGCCACCCTTGCCGCGCAGACGCAGCACGCCGGCCACGATGCCAGCTGATGCAAGGGCCAAGATGGCTCGTCGGAGCATTTTCACCGTGGGGCTACACAGAATCGAACTGTGGACCTCATCCTTATCAGGGATGCGCTCTAACCGACTGAGCTATAGCCCCGAAGCTTCGGGCACCGCAGGCTATCGGGCCGAACGGGTCATCCTCAACCGGCTGTGTCGACAGAATTCCTAATACCGCTGGCGGACTCGGCCTGCTTGCCATCCGGGTTCATGTCAGGGACAGGCGTGCGCCGCCGGCGCAGCAGAGGTGTCGACGCTGTCGGCGTGCGCTCGATGACTTCTTCTTCCAGCACCGTCACACGTACTCCCCCAACGAGATCCGTGATGAGGTTGAACAGGGTCGCGCTCAGCAGTGCAAGACCTGTCAGACCCAGCGCGAGAAACAACCCGATGATCCAGGCATTGTGATACAGCTGGCCACCGTTGAAATGGAAGCTGCTCCAGCCGAATGACTCGAAGAATTTCTCGAGGTTGTCCACCGTTCCGGTGGTGTAGGCCACGTTCCACAACAGCACCCCTGCCGTCAGGCAGATGCCGTAGAGCACCGCGCTGAAGCACAATGCGATCTTGAATACGCTCCATGGGTCGACGTGGCGAACCACTCTGGTCACGCGTCTCACCCGGGGGCGTGGGCGGCGACCTCCAGGAGCCACGCGAGTCGAACGGCTGCTCTGTGCGGCGGCCAAAGTACGCACGTGATCACCGGTGGGATCCTCGACGGCGGCGTCGAAGAGCACCGGTTCGACAGTGGTCGGCACCCACAAGACAGTGCTGGGCTCAGACGCGGGTTCGGGCGCTCGGTCGGCATCGGGCGGGTCAGGCTGCATCAGAATCGGAGGCAGCTGAATCGGCGCACGCAGCGTCGGTGAAACCGGGCCGGGCGGCGCCACGGGTTCGGAAACAGCGAGTACGGGCTCGGCGGGTACAGCGGGCACCTTCTTCTTTGCTGGTCGCGGCGCGTTCGTTGCCGATTTGGAGGGGGCTGTCTTGGCAGGGGCTGTCTTGGGGGCAGCGGACTTTGCGCGCGGTGAGGCGCGCTTGGTCACCGACTCCTCACGTGGATCGATCGAGTCATTCGAACGCGTCGTCGCCGGCCGCGCCGCCGGCTCACGAACGACAGCAGGGTCGCCACTGACTGCAGCAGTGCGGCGGTCGTCTGTACTCACCTCCGAGAGTGTAGAGACCCTCCGGCCCACCGTGGCGACGCGACGACGATCCAGACCGATTCCTTACCGAGCTCGGCCTGTCACGGCACGTTCGATGCGAGCGCAGTTGCCGTCTCGTCACCGAGAGAAACCGTCACTTTGACTGTGACCGAATCGCCGTTCGTCAAACCGCTGCCCATGAAGTCGATCATCGTCGCGCCGTTCAGCATCGCCGCCCTCGCCGCCTCGGTCGAGCCACCTCTGACTCCGGCCAGTGCAGCGGCATCTGCCGCTGTCTGAGCGCGACTCCGATGCGCTGCTCGCACAGACAGCGTGACCACACCCCACGCCAGCGCCATGATCACAACCACGGTGATGATCACCAGCACCGCTGCCTGGCCACTATTGCGTGTTCTGGAACGGTCGACAACCATGTGGTGCGCCCAGGCCTACTCGTCGACGTCGGAAGCAAGAATCGGTGCAACCGAGGCAACGGTCTGGCCGTCGTCGAGGCTCATCACCCGAACACCCGTGGCATCTCTGCCTTGGGAACTGATCTCGCGCACGCTCATACGAATGGTCACGCCGCCGCTCGACACCGCGACGATGTCGTCGTCGAGTGCAACCATGAACGCAGCTACCACTTTGCCCTTGCGGCCGGTGAGCTTGATGCCGATGACGCCCTGCCCCCCACGGCCCTGGCGGTTGAACCGGTCGAGTTGGGTGCGCTTTCCGTAGCCGGCCTCGGTAATCATCAGAATTGCGGTGTCGTCGCGAGCAACATCCACGCTCACAACCTCATCACCCACCTTCATCTTCATGCCGCGCACGCCGCCCGCGGAGCGACCCATCGGGCGCACTTCGTCCTCGCTGAAACGAATCGTGATGCCGGCGCGACTCACCATGAAGATGTCATCGGTGCCGCTGGTCTCAATCACCTTGACCAACTCGTCGTTGTCGCGCAGGTTGATCGCGATCAATCCATCACGACGGCTCGAGTCGTACTCGTTGAACGAGGTCTTCTTCACCGTGCCCTTCTTCGTGGCGAAGAACAGGTATCGCTCGCTGGCGAAGTCGCGTGTGTCGATGATGGCCTGGATGGTTTCACCAGCCTGGAGCGGGAGCAGGTTCACAATGGGCATGCCCTTCGCGGTGCGTTCGCGCTCGGGAATGTCCATGGCACGGAGGCGATACACCTTGCCGCGATTGCTGAAGAACAGCAGGAATGCGTGCGCCGTGGTGAAAATCACATGACGAACGAGGTCGTCAGCTTTGAGCTTGGCGCCACTGACACCTCGTCCGCCACGGCCCTGCGTCTTGAAGCTGGCTGCGGGAACAGCTTTGATGTACTGCGCCTCGGTCATCACGATCACCAATTCGCGGTCGTCGACGAGATCTTCGATACTCATCTCGCCCGAGTCGTAGGTGATCGCGCACTTGCGTGGTGTGGCGAATTCCTCGCGTACGGCGAGCATCTCGGTCTTGATCACGCCGCGAAGCTTCTCTGGTGAATCGAGAATCGATTGCAACTCCAAGATTCGTTCCTGCAACTCCCCGAGTTCGCGTTCGAGATCGATGCGGCTGAGCCGTGTGAGCTGGCGAAGCTGCATCTCGAGGATGTCTTGAGCTTGGATCTCGCTGAACTCGAATGGCACGACCATCAGGCCCTCACGCGCCGCTGCAACGTCGTCGCTGGCTCGGATGAGCGCAATGATCTCATCGATGACGTTGAGGGCCTTGATGCGGCCCTCTACTTTGTGTTCGCGCTCGCGCGCGACGCGAAGTCGATAGATGGTGCGCCGAGTGATGACCTCGACCTGATGGCTGATGTACCCATGCAGCGCCGAAGCGAGATTGAGTGTGCGCGGCACGCCGTCGACCAACGCCACCATGTTGACGCCGAAGCTGGTCTGCAACTGGGTCAGCTTGTAGAGATTGTTCAGTACCACGTTCGCATTGGCGTCACGCTTGAGCGAGATGATCAGGTTGGTCTTGCCACCCGAGGAACCATCGTTGACATCGGAGATGCCGTCGAGATCGCCACCATCCACCAGTTCCTGGATGCGTCCGGCGATAGCCGAGCAGCTGGTCTGGTACGGCAGTTCGGTGACGACGATGTGGTAGCCGCCGCGCTTTGTTTCCTCGATGCTCGCCGTCGCACGCATCTTGATGCTGCCACGACCGGTGGTGTAGGCATCGATGATGCCCGATCGGCCGAGAATCGAACCTCCGGTCGGGAAGTCGGGACCATGCACGAAGTGCATCAGATCCTCTGACGTTGCCTCAGGATGATCGATGAGGTGGATGGTGGCGTCAATCACCTCGCCGAGGTTGTGCGGAGGGATGTTGGTGGCCATGCCTACCGCGATGCCCTGGCTGCCGTTCACGAGCAGGTTCGGGAAGCGAGCCGGGAGCACCGTTGGTTCCTCGCGGCTGCCGTCGTAGGTGGCCACCATGTCGACGGTTTCCTCGTCGATGTCAGCCAACAATTGCATCGCCAGGGGATGCAAGCGGCACTCTGTATAGCGGCTCGCGGCCGGCCCGAAATCAGGCGAGCCATAGTTGCCGTGGAAGTCAATCAACGGGTGACGCACCGAGAACGGCTGGGCCATACGCACCAACGCGTCATAGATCGCGCCGTCACCGTGGGGGTGGTACTTGGCCATCGTGTCACCGCTGACACGCGCTGATTTCACGAATGGTCGGTCGGGCCGGAAGCCTTGCTCGTCCATGTCCCAAATGATGCGGCGATGCACGGGCTTGAGGCCGTCGCGTACATCGGGCAGGGCACGGGCCATGATGACCGACATCGCGTAGTCGAGGAAGCTTCGCTCCATCTCGTCTTGCAGCGAGATCGGCTGCACCGACAGCGATGTGTCCCTCTCATCATCGATTGGGCCGTCATCTCCTGGGCCATCAGATGGCGGATTCGTTGGTGTATCAGACATGTGATGGTTCCATAGTCAGTCGAGGCGATGTGATGGCGTTGAATCAGATGTCGAGGAAGCGAACATCTTTGGCATTGGTCTGGATGAAGTGTTTGCGGCTCTCCACGTCGTCGCCCATGAGCACGCTCACGATTTCGTCGGCGATGGCTGCCTCTTCCACATTGACGCGTAGCAGCGTGCGGCTCTCTGCTGCCATCGTGGTGCCGCGCAATTCCTCCCAGTCCATTTCACCCAGACCCTTGAGTCGCTGGAATTCCTTCTTGTGATTAGGTCGTTCCTCGAGGAAGCGGGTCTTGGCCGCGTCGTCTTTGAGATACACCTTTTCCTTCGCGACCTCGGTGGAAAAAAGCGGCGGTTGGGCGATGTACACAAAGCCTGCCTCAACCAGCGGGCGCATCTGACGGAAGAAGAACGTGAGCAACAGTGTGCGGATGTGGCTGCCGTCGACGTCGGCGTCGGCGAGCACAATCACCTTGTGATATCGGGCCTTGGCAGCATCGAACTCGTCGCCGACGCCACCCCCGATTGCGGTGATGAGCGTCTGCACCTCTGTGTTCTTCAGCATGCGATCGAGGCGTGCGCGCTCAACGTTGAGGATCTTGCCGCGAATCGGCAGAATTGCCTGTGTGCGCGGATCGCGAGCGTCGAGCGCGGTGCCCCCGGCGGAGTCACCCTCGACAATGAACAACTCGCTCTCCTCGGGGTTGCCGCTGGTGCAGTCCTTCAGCTTGTCGGGCATGCCGGCACCTGCGAGAGCGGTCTTACGGCGAATTGCGTTGCGCGCGTTCTTCGCCGCGACGCGCGCCTGAGCAGCGGCCAGGGCCTTCTTCACGATGCGATTGCCTTCGGTGGGATTCTCTTCGAGCCATTCGGCGAGGCGTTCGTTGGTGGCCTTCTGCACGAACGACCGCATCGGAACGTTGCCGAGCTTGGCTTTGGTCTGACCCTCGAACTGCGGTTCGCGCAGCTTCACCGACACGATCGCGGTGATGCCTTCGCGAATGTCCTCGCCGAGGAGATTGTCCTCTTTTTCCTTGAGGAGGTTCTTGGCCCGGGCGTACTTGTTGAGCACGCTGGTGAGCGCCGTCTTGAAGCCCTCCACATGCATACCGCCCTCGGTGGTGGAGATGCCGTTCGCGTAGCCATGGATGCCCTCGTAATAACCGGTGTTCCACTGGATCGCGATATCGAGTGTCTGCCCCTCGGCGTCGTCGGAGTCCTCGTAATTGGCGACCTTGCTGAACAGGGCTTCTTTGGAGATATTGAGGTGCTTGACGAAGTCGACGATGCCACCCTTGTACTGATACGTGATGGTCTGTTCACGTCCGGCACGCTCGTCGGTGAAGACGATCTCGAGGTTCTTGTTGAGGAACGCCATGGTCTGGAGTCGTTCGAGCACGGTACGCGCCACGAAATCAGTACCTTCAGCCTGGAAGATGCCGGCATCGGGCCAGAACGAGATCGACGTGCCCGTCTTTCGCCCTCGTGCGGGTGATTCGCCAACGGCGATCATCTTGCCCTGAGGCTTGCCGCCCCCGGCGTACAGCTGCTGATAGTGCTGACCGTCGCGGTCGACTTCGACAATGAGCTTCTCGCTCAACGCGTTGACCACGCTCACACCCACGCCGTGCAGCCCACCGGAGACCTTGTAACCTTCGCCGCCGAACTTACCGCCGGCGTGGAGCACGGTGAGCACGACCTCGGCCGCGCTCTTGCCCTTGTGAGGGCCCGATGGATAGGGATCAACCGGGATACCTCGACCATTGTCGTCGACCCGACAACCACCGTCGGCCAGGATCGTGACGCCGATGCGCGTGCAGAAACCAGCCATGGCCTCGTCCACAGAGTTGTCGACAACTTCCCAGATCAGGTGGTGAAGTCCCGCCAAACCGGTGGAGCCAATGTACATACCGGGCCGCTTGCGAACAGGATCGAGGCCCTCAAGGACCTGAATGTCCTTCGCGCCGTAGTCGGCACTGGGCTGGCTGGACAATTTGCCAGTACCGGGGGCATCAGTCAATGACACAGGAGACCTCGTCTGTTCTGGTAGTCAAGAGCGTCAACACGGTCGAGAGCGTCGACACGGTCGATCGGGGGTGAGTTCGAGTGCGAACGAACCGCGTCGCGAACGGCGCTCTGAAACGCTTCAAAAACCACCGTGATCGCAATGCCTGAAGTCTACCAAAGGGGTATCACAAAGATGTGATTTGCCGGTGCTTCCGCGTCTGGATTTTTTTGGGTCGGAAACCGCCCAAAATTGCCGTCTCAGAGGGGTTTCACACGAATATCGAATCGGGAGACCTCTAAACCGGCTATGGACCGCAGGCGTTCGATCACGTCGCCCTCCAGAAACCGCAATTGAGTGGCCCATCCGGGCTCATCGACCTCGACGAGTAGCCGATCACCGTCGAGCTTGATCGGTCGGGCGTGATCGGCCACGACCTCGCCGACGGCGTCGACCCAGCGACTGAAGAGGGACCCCATGGAACGCGCGTCGTACGATCCTCCTCGGAGCGCGCGCACCACCCCATCCAGACTGCTGCTCAACGGTACCGGTTCGTCATTCACGCCATCACCGTACCCCCGCTGATCCGCAGCACCCGATCGGGATGCGCTTCGGCCGGCAGTGCGCTTGCCGTCGTGATCAGCACCTGACCGACGGGTAAATTCGCCAGCAGTGCCGTGGCGCGCGACGCATCGAGTTCGCTCAGCACATCGTCCAGAATCAGAATCGGAGCAGTACCCACCTTGTCGGCGATCAATCGGTGCGCACCGAGACGCAACGCCAAGGCAAGCGATCGTTGCTCGCCTTGTGAGGCGTGGGTGCGCGCCGGCAGACCATTGATCGAGATCTCCAGATCGTCACGATGCGGACCAACGGTGCTCGCCTGCCGACGAATGTCGTCGGTGCGCGCGGCGGCGAGTGCGTTCAGTAACCCGGCACGACGCCACACGGGCTCGTAGATCAACTCCACCGGCGTGGCCTGGCCGGCGAGTTGCTCGTATGCCTCGAGGACCATCGGCGACAGCCGAGCCACCAACGTGGCCCTGGCATGACCCAACTGTTCGCCGTGTCGAGCGAGCTTGTCGTCCCACACGTCGAGGGTCGTCGCAACGTCGTCGCTCAGTCGGCCACCACACTGCTTGAGGAGACTGTTGCGCTGTTTGAGAATGCGGTCGATTTCGAGCCGGAGCGCGTCATGCTTCACGGCAAGCGCGACGAGTGTGTCGTCCATCAGTCGACGTCGTTCGCCAGGGCCGTCTTTGACGAGCGCGAGGTCATCAGGGGAAAACACCGAGACACGAAGGACCCCCAACAACTCGCGGCTTCGCCCGAGGCGCTGGCGATTCACCAGCACTCGATTACGACCGTTGCGATTGATCTCGGCCTCGATCAACAACTTACGACCATCGTCGTGCACGACTTCAGCGCGAATAACGGCCGTGTCGGTACCGCTGCGGATCAGGGCATCGATCGGCGCGCCGCGAAACGATTCGAGCGTGGCGAGATAGGCCAGTGACTCCGCAAGGTTGGTCTTACCCTGCCCATTGTCGCCAACGATCGCTGTGGTTCCCGGCACAAACTCCAGTTCCGCTGCGACGTAGTTGCGGAAATCAACGAGTTCCAACGACCGCACCAGCACGTCAGTCAGGGCACCCGGACCGGCATGAGCAGATAGAGATACTCCGGCCGGCCGACTCCGCGCAACACAGCAGGCTTCAGGGCATCGAGGGTCTCGAGGGTGACCTCGTCACCGCCGACGGCTTCGACGCCTGCGGCGAAATAGTCAGGATTGAACGCAACCGTCAACTCGGTGCCTTCGAGCACCGCATCGAGTTCCTCGACTGCGTTGCCGACGTCTTGAGTGATCGCCGTCAGACGCAGGCTGTCCGCTGACATCTGCAGTCGAATCGGCGTGGCGTCTCGCGCCAGGATCTTGACGCGACGAATCGCTTCCATCAACGACTCGCGCGCGACAGTGAGCTTGTTCGGATAGCTGGCCGGGATGAGCTGGCGATAGTTCGGGAACTCGCCTTCGATCAGGCGTGTCGTCAAGCGAGTGTTGCCAACCTCGAACGTGGCATCTCTCTCGCCGAGGCGTAGCGTGAGCTCGCTGGCATGGCCCACCAACCGTTGCAATTCGCTGAGTGCACGGCCAGGCACCAGGACTTTCTGATCGGTGCCGAGCACGCTTGCGCCGGGCAGATCGCGCACAGCGAGACGATAGGAGTCGGTGGCCACCATCCGCAGACCCTCGGCTTCTGCGGTAAGCAGCACGCCGGTGAGAATCGGTCGAGCCTCATCGGTACTGGCGGCTCGAACCACTTGACGCAGAGCCTCACCCACTTCACCGGACGGGAGCGTCACTGCGCTCGACGCAGGCGCAGCAAGGCGCGGATAGTCGTCGAATGCGAGGGGTCGTACTGCAAACTGCGACCGTCCGCCAGAGATGGACACGTCGTCACCATCGACGGACAGCTCGACCTTGCCGGGACTCAGCGACCGCACGATGTCAGCTGCCAAACGTGCCGGGAGCACAACACCACCGTCGCGTTCCCCGCCCACTTCGATCTCGAGTTGAATGGTTAATTCCAGATCGGTTCCGGTAACCGTGAGCTTGTCGCCAATGAGTTCGAGACGAAGCCCCGAGAGTACCGGCAATGTTCCGGTACGACCTGTAGCGGCTCGTCCGGCCGTGGCCAGTGCGTCAGCGAGAACATCGCGTTCACAACGAAATTTCACGGTGCAACCTTTCCCACCAGATGGTGATGTATCAGAGTAATGGTATTAATAAGGGCTGTGGATTGTGGACAACGCGGCGTCGCCGCAGCGTAGGGGCCACATCATCGTGTGCACGGGTATCCCCACGCGTCCACAGGGCTGAGTGATCGGGTGATGCCCGCGGTGGACAACTCCGTGTTGTCCCCGACACAGCACCCGGTGTCCACAGCAAGTTCATGTGTTGTTTGCACAGGGCCCATCAGCCCTTCTTCAGTCGTTGCACCATGTCGGTGACCTGGTCATAGACCTGCTTACGTTCACTCATCAGACGCTGAATCTTTTCCACCGCATGGATGACTGTGGTGTGATCGCGTCCTCCGAAGAGTCTGGCGATTGCCGGGTAGCTCAAGTCGGTGAGATCACGAAAGACATACATCGCGATTTGGCGACTCGTCACGAGCGGCCGTTGTCGGCTCTTGCCGCGGAGGGCCTCGACGCTTTGACCGAGGATGATGGCCATCTCATTGAGTAACTCATCGTCAGTGCGCGGCTTGGCCACGCTGTCGGTGAGCAGGTCACGCAGCAGTTGTTCGGCAAGATGAGTGGTGATCGGAACTCGATTGAGACTCGCATAGGCCGTGACCCGGATGAGGGCCCCTTCGAGCTCGCGGATGTTGTTGGTGATGTGGGTGGCGATGAACTCGAGCGTCTCGGCCGGTACTCGTGAGTCGTCGCGTTCTGCCTTGTTGCGCAGAATCGCAAGCCGTGTTTCCATGTCAGGAGGTTGCACGTCGGTGATGAGGCCCCATTTGAAGCGACCACGTAGGCGCTCTTCGAGCGTCGGGATGGCATCGGGCATGCGGTCACTGGAGATGACGATCTGCTTGTTTGCACCGTGGAGGGAGTTGAACGTATGGAAAAACTCCTCCTGGAGCCCCTCTTTGCCCTCCATGAACTGAATGTCATCGATGAGCAGCACGTCAATGTCTCGGTACCGGCGTTTGAACGACGCGGTGGTGTTGCTTCGAATGGCATCGACGTACTCGTTCAGAAAGGTTTCGGTACTGACGTAACGCACGACATCGTGCTGATAGTGACGATGCACATAGTGGCCAATGGCATGCAGGAGATGTGTCTTGCCGAGGCCGGCCGCGCCGTAGATGAACAATGGGTTATAGCTTCGCCCTGGTGTCTCGGCCACACGTTGTGCGGCTGCAAGCGCGAACTGGTTCGACTGACCCTTGACGAACGTGTCGAATGAATAGCGGGGGTTCAAGCCGGCAATGTCGCCGGGGCCGTTGCTCGTGGACGATCGCGAGCTCGTTGGCGATGCAGCTGTTGGACCAGGCAGCGGTGCGTCGGCAGTATCGACTTCGACTGACTCACGCAGCTCTTCGGCGGAGTCGCTGACCTGCACATCGACGACAAAAGTGCGGTTCGACGCCCCGATTTCCTCGAGCGCATCGAGCACGAGTGGCAAGAATCTCGACATGATTCGATCACGCAGATGGGTGCTGGGAGCGCTCACGCGCAGTTCGTTCGGCTCGCTCTCGAGGGGCACGACGTCTTGGAATGTAGAGAACCACACGGCCTCGGACACCTGTGCACGGAGCAACTGAGCAACAGCTGTCCACAACTGCTCATAGTCGCTCACCTGCACCTCCTCGTTTATTGCCGTGTGCTGTCCACATCATTGTCCACACAGTGTGGACAATGAAATCCAGATGGTCGCGCAGAGTCGGGCACGCTAGCACCGTTTGCAGGTATGCCGTTCACGGGGTTCGCAGATGACCTGCTGATGAGGTGCAGATGGCGCTCTGCGGACTCGACGACTTGGCTGGTGAGTTGCCAAGTTCGGGTGCGCTGCCGTAGCCTATTGCAGTTCTGGCGCAACTCCCCTGGTGGCGCGCGTCGGGGTTCACGATTTGCTGCAGCACCCATCGCGGTGCCTTCCGAGGAGGTTTGCGTTGAAGCGCACCTTTCAACCCAACAACCTACAACGCGCCAAGAAGCACGGCTTCCGCGCCCGAATGAGCACCAAGGGCGGCCGTGCCGTGCTGAAATCCCGTCGGGCCAAGGGCCGGCATCGTCTGTCAGCTTGATCGGGCGCTTTGGCGGGCGAGCCACGTTTGAGCGATTGGCTCAAACCGGTTCGCGTGCTCGCGCCGGAGTGCTGTGGTGCACGTTCGTACTCGATCCCCTCGTAACGCCTCCCCAGGTGGCGTATGCGATAGGCCGCGCCGTCGGTCCGGCAGTGACGCGCAATCTGCTGCGCCGTCGCCTGCGGTCGCTTCTGCATCAGAAATACCCGCATCTTCCCGGCGGTTTGTACCTCATCGGAGCCACGCCGGGCGCCGCACAACAGTCCTTCAGCGAACTGATGTTCGACCTCGAACGCCTGATAGTGCGAATTGTTCCACCCTCAATCGACGATTGATCGCTGCCGTACGCTGGTATCAGTATCAGGCTGAAGGGCGCCCCTCACCGTGCCGTTTCACGCCGACCTGCTCGTGTTACGCCACCGAAGCGCTCGAAGTGCATGGCACGGCGCGTGGTCTGTGGCTCACGGTTCGTCGCCTCCTGCGTTGTCGCCCCTTCGGTCCGAGCGGATTTGACCCCGTACCGGAACTGCCATCCAAGAAAGTGATGTAACGCCCATGTTTGAAGGTCCCGCCTGGCTCGTTGCGCAATTCTATGCGCTCAGCCACAACTACGCGATTGCCATCTCGCTCGTCGCGCTCACGGTGATGATCCTGGTCACGCCGCTCACGCTGAAGAGCACCAAGGGCATGCTAGAGATGCAGCGTCTGCAGCCTGAGATGAAGAAGCTTCAGGCCGAGCACAAAAACGACCGCCAGAAGCTCAACGAAGAAATGATGAAGCTCTATCAGGAGCACAAGGTCAATCCGCTGGCTTCGTGCCTGCCACTGCTGTTACAGATGCCGATTTTCTTCATCATGTATCGGGTGCTGCGTGGGCTGAGCCACCCCTTCCTTGCGACCGAAGCGTCATGCAAGGCAACCACGTTCTGCGCCGACAATCAGATCAAACTCGGCACCACCGTCTTCCGGCCCGACCACATCTCAAAGACCTCCGAGCTGTACAAGAGCTTGGTGCCACCAGGTGGCAAGAATGAAATGCTCGCGTTCGGACTCGATCTGTCGAAATCCCCAGCGCACTTCATCAGTACCTCGTTCGGTCAGGGCCTCATTTACGCTGCGCTGGTTGTGGCCCTCGGGCTGCTCTATTTCGTGCAGCAGAAGATGGTGGCCTCGCGAGCAGCGGTGAGCCCCACGATGTCGCCCACGCAGGCCAAGGTGATGCAGTACCTTCCCGTGGTCTTCGCGGTCTTCCAGATTTTCTTCCTCACCGGTTTGGTCATCTACTACCTCACGCAAGCCATCTTCCGCATCGGTCAGAACGCCTACATCACCAAGCGTTTCTACGGCGACGAAGACTCCCTCGGCCGTCAGGCGATGGCTGCTGGTGAGCGCGCTCGCGAGGATGCAAAGAAAAGCGGTGCCCCCGCGGCCGTTGGCGGTGGCATGTTCGCCCAGGCCAAACGCGACGCCCAGGCCAAACGCGACGCTCAGGAGGCAGCTGCCAAGCCTGCTGCGCCGGTGAGCAAGCGCGTGACACCGCCGAAGAACAAGCCGACACCGAGCGCCAGTCGGCCACAGAAGCCGGCCGCTTCCGCTCGGCCAGGGGCACCGGCCAAGCCGAAGCCACCAAAGAAGTAACACTTCCACGGTCACGACCCGTGATCGCCAATCTGATGGGACGAGAGTATGCAGTGGGTTGAAACTACCGGTAAGACAATAGACGAGGCCAAGGGCCTCGCGCTGGACCAGCTGGGTGTCGCCGAAGACGATGCCGAATTTGAGATTGTGGGCGAGCCAAAGGCCGGCCTGTTCGGCAGGGTCAAAGGTGAGGCGCGTGTTCGTGCCCGGGTACGGCCGACTGCAGTGCGTCCGAAGGTCGAGCGTCGTGATCGGCGCAAAGGTCGTGAGCAGGGAGAACAGGCGGCATCAGGGTCTCCAGCTGCTACTGTACAGCCGCCCAAGACATCAACGGGCTCTTCGCCCAGAACGTCCTCCCCGCGAGCGGCGTCGGCCAAAACGTCGTCTGCCAGGACAACTTCAGCCAGAACAAGTTCAGAAGGTCGCGATCCTGCGGCATCAACACACCGAGAGGAATCAGCCGTGAGCGCACAGCAGGTTGGCGAAGAGGCCAAGAAGTTCTTGTCGGAGCTTGTTGGCGCATTCGGCTTGACAGGCGACGTCGACCTTCGTGAAGACGGTGACGATCTCGAACTGACCGTCAGCGGCAGCGATTTAGGCCTGATGGTCGGACCACGTGGCAATACCCTCTTGGCGGTGCAGGACCTCACTCGGGTTGCGTCACAGCGTCGCCTCGGCGATCATGACACCCGTTTGCGGGTCGATGTTGGCGGCTATCGCGAGCGGCGTCGCGAGGCGCTGTCACGCTTTGCCACACAAATCGCCGAACAAGTTGTCGCATCCGGCGAGGCGCGCGCACTCGAAGCAATGTCGTCGGCTGATCGTAAGGTCATCCACGACGTGCTTACCGACAACATCGCGGTCGTCACCCGATCCGAGGGCGAGGATCCCAACCGGCGGGTCGTCATCGCTCCGGCGAATGCCTGACGACACCAAACTTCTTGCAGTTCTCGAATCGTTGCGTGAGCGCGGCGCGCTGGGTGAAGCTTCGCTTCCCGACGCCGTGGCTCACGCAGATTCATTTGTGGCCGCTATTGCGCCCACGTGTCGTCATTTACTCGACCTAGGTTCCGGTGGCGGGCTCCCTGGTCTTGTCATCGCCAGTCGACTGCCAGACGTGCGGATCGTACTGACTGATCGCCGCGAGAGGCGGATGGATCTTCTTCGTTTGGCATGCGCGCAGCTCGGTTGGGGGTCACGGGTGTCGGTGGTGACGTCCGACGTGGTTGCGCTGGGGCGAGATCCGCAACATCGGGGATCGTATGACGTGGTGACTGCGCGCGCTTTTGGTGAGCCGGTGTGGACCTTGTCGTGCGCCGTTGCGTTCTTGAACGCGACCGGCCGGATCATCGTGTCTGAACCGCCCATCGTTGACGATGCACAGCGATGGCCAATCGATGCGCTGCGCAGGCTCGGACTTCGTCACTCCGATCGCGTGTTGACGCAGGTCAGGTGCTTCGAACGTGACCACTCGGATGTTTCACGTGAAACACCGCCTGGCTCCAACGCACCGTGATGTTCCACGTGAAACAGTGAACACCAGATCGAGTCATCTGGTTCGGCAGGTTGAATGTTTCACGTGAAACCGGTCTGAATGACTTGACCGGAGGTTGCACGACGGTAGTCTTCGGATCGGGGCATCGCCGGTGTTCGCACGACCGTTGATGATCGCGAGCCTCTGGCTCGTCGAACGACGCAAGGGAGACGACGTAGATGGATTCCATCACCGAGCAGGGCGGGGCCGCCAACGCCGCATATGTTGAGAGCGTGCCCGATGCGACCACGATGCCCCCAGAGATGGCCATGTATCATCTGCCCCGAATCATGGCGGTTGCGAATCAAAAAGGCGGGGTCGGCAAGACGACAACAACCGTCAATTTGGGCGCCTGTTTAGCGGAGCTCGGGTATCGCACACTGATCGTCGATCTCGATCCACAAGGAAACGCTTCGACCGGGCTCGGTATCGACAATCGCGGTCTCGAAACGTCGATGTATCACGTGATCATGCATGAAGCCCCGTTGGAGAATTGTATCGAGCCCGCTGCCATCAAAAACTTGTTTGTGGCTCCGGCCAGTCTCGACCTCGCCGGAACCGAAATCGAACTCGTGCCGGCGTTCAGTCGGGAGAACCGTCTGAAACGAGCGATCGAGGCGGTGCAGGATGATTACGACTATGTGCTGATCGACTGCCCCCCATCGCTTGGACTGCTCACCGTCAATGGATTGACAGCGGCCACGGAAGTTTTGGTGCCGATTCAGTGCGAGTACTACGCCCTCGAGGGTTTGGGTCAACTACTGCGCAACGTTGACCTCGTTAGGCGCAACCTCAATCCGACCCTGGCGGTGAGCACGATCGTCTGCGTGATGTACGACGCTCGCACCAAGCTGGCCGACCAGGTCGTCAAAGAGGTCCGCGAGCACTTTGGTGACAAAGTGATGCGAACCGTGATTCCCCGAACCGTGCGACTGTCCGAGGCACCGTCATTCGGGCAACCTATTATCACGTTCGATTCCAGTTCACGTGGCGCTGTCGCCTATCGCATGGTCGCCAAGGAGGTGAGCGCTCATGGCACGCCTCGGGGGACTCGGTAAGGGCTTGGGTGCACTCATCCCGTCGGATCTGAACGACGGTGGCGCGACAGATTCGGGAGCCGATCCTGATCGTGCCCGATTGGTGGAGGTGCCGATCGAGGCATTGTCGCCCAACCCAAATCAGCCGCGTGTGCACTTTGATGAGGACTCGCTCGCGGAGTTGGCGGCCTCGATTCGCGAGATCGGCGTGCTGCAGCCAGTGCTCGCGCGCGACATGGGAGATGGCACCTATCAGCTCGTTGCTGGCGAGCGACGTTGGCGTGCGGCGCGTCGTGCTGGGCTCTCGACCATTCCAGCCATCGTTCGACGAACGGGTGATCTCAGCTCGGTCGAACAGGCCCTCGTCGAGAACCTGCATCGCGAGGACCTCACTCCGTTGGAGGAGGCGGCGGCGTATCAGCAGCTGATCGAGGACTTCGGCCTGACGCATGAACAGGTGTCGTCGCGGGTTGGCAAGAGTCGGTCCGCCATTACCAATACGTTGCGGTTGCTGTCGCTGCCCCCCGCGATCCAACATCTGCTCGCCGACGGTCGTTTGTCGGCCGGCCACGCACGAGCGTTGCTAGGGAGCCCGGACCGTGCATTTCAAGAGCACCTGGCCAAACGAGCGGTTGGCGAGGGTTGGTCGGTGCGCGCAGTCGAAGACGCGATTCGTGACCGCCAGGCAGGTGGTGGAGAATCCTCCGTCGGTGGTGTGACGTCAGTCACACCTACAGATGGTGCGGGACTCACGCCGGTGACACGGCTCCGGCCGCCTGGTTTGCTCGAACTCGAACATCTCCTCGCGGAGCACCTCGATACTCGAGTAGCGGTCACCATGGGGGCCAAGCGTGGCAAGGTCTCCATCGAATTTGCCGACCTTGAAGATCTCGAACGAATTTACCGGCAGATGGTCGAGGGTTCGGCCAAGCGGAGCGACTGATCACACCATGAGCAGGTGTGATCGACGTCACATGACTCTCACCCTTGGGTGCAACTCGCGCGTGAGGCTTACACACATCGTGTGGACATGGTTGTGGATAAACCCTCGAGTTCAGGCGTGGGTCAGCTGTGCTGGGGTTGTTCGGCCGTCGGGAGTAACGGCTGTGCGACCCACTGCTCGATGGCCGAGCGCACGATGCGGGCGATGTCAATCGAGTGGTCGAGCGTATGGCGCAGCGACCCTAATGACGCGAGCACTGCCGGCATACGGGTCTCGCGCAAGACCTGCAATCGCATGCCAGCCAGCTGTGGGTTCACGCCGACCTGGCCGCTGAGGCCGGTAACTAGGCGCTCGGCGAGTGAGCGACCGCCTGTGGACTCAAAGGTTGGTACGGCGTAGTAGCAGACGCGGCACACATCGTCGGTGCGTGCCTCGAACCCGACGTACACCGCCGCTGCGAATCGGTTGGCAGCCTCGGCCTGGGCGACGGCGTCGGGCTCGTCGACGGAAATGACCACGGCGCCACCCATGCGCAGATCTCGACTGAGCGCCCGGGTGAGGGTACTGAGACCACCGAAGTGACCAATGACGATGTGAATACCCTGCAATGAACTCGAGCTCGATCGGAGGCGTTCGCGTTCACGAACGGTCGCGACACCTGGACCGGTTCCCGTTTGTCGACTGACGCGTTCGATGGCCTGGACCGTGTCGACGCCGCAGGCACCGTCGACGAGCACTCCGCAGTTGCGCTGAAAGTCTTCGAGGGCGCGCGCCGTTCGGGGGCCAAGAATGCCATCGACGCGACCACAGTCGAAACCGAGCCGCCCGAGGCGACCCTGCAGGTCGGCAATGTCGTCCCCGCGAAGATTCGGTGAGTTCAAAAAGAGCAATCGGTCGCCGAGGCGCCACGACGCCTCGACGAGCCCAGTCCAGGTGGCTTGATCGCACCGTCCGTCGACACGCAAACCGCGTGCCTGCTGGAAACCGCGGATAGCAGCTTCGGTAGACGCACAATAGACACCCGCCTGCACGCCGGCAGCGGGCGCGAAGCCGGCAGCGCTGAGGCGGCGCTGAACGTCGCGAATGGCCTCCCCGCGCTGACCGGGGGTCAGAGGGAGGTCGCCAGGAATTCGTCGAGCTCCTGCAGTAGTTGGCCCTTGCCCTTGGCACCGACGAGTCGCTTGGCGACCTCACCATTTTTGAAAACCAGGAGCGTGGGAATGCTCATTACGTTGAAGCGCATGGCCAGATCGGGGTTTTCGTCGACGTTGAGTTTCCCGATCGTGATCTTGCCGACGTTCTCTTTGGCGATTTCGGAGAGAATGGGTGCAATCATCTTGCACGGTCCACACCACTCGGCCCAGAAATCGACGACGACTGCGGTATCCGACGAAGCAATCGTTTCGTCGAAGGTGTTGGTGGTGAGAGTAACGATGCCTTCGGCCATGATGGCGTCCTTTCGATGGGGAGCCAAGTGTACCCATCGGAACACCTCGTTGCAGACGCTCATTCCCGAGCGTGGCAGCGACCGAGGCGGCGCCGACTCAGTGACCCGCTGCCTCGAGCCAACGCTCGGCATCGATGGCAGCCACACATCCCGAGCCGGCAGCGGTAATGGCCTGACGGTAGGTGTGGTCCTGGACGTCACCACACGCAAAAACGCCGTCGATGTTGGTGTACGACGACCCGGCCTTGGTGATCAGGTAGCCGCTGTCTTGCATGTCGAGCACACCCTTGAACAAGTCGGTATTCGGCCGGTGACCGATCGCCACGAACAAGCCAGTGACAGCCAGCAGCGATTCCTCGCCGGTATTGACATCGCGAACCATCGCCCCGACGAGCTTGTCGTGGCCGACCAGATCGGTGACGACGCTATTCCAGCGCATTTCGATCTTCGGGTTGTTGAGCGCGCGGTCCTGCATGATCTTGGATGCACGCAGCGTGTCGCGTCGATGAATCAGGGTGACCTTCGAAGCGAACTTTGTGAGAAATGTGGCTTCCTCGATGGCACTGTCGCCACCGCCGACGACGGCGATCTCCTGCCCGCGAAAGAAGAAACCATCACAGGTGGCACAGGTAGAGAGGCCATGCCCGAGTAGGCGTTCTTCGGCCTCGAGGCCGATCATCAGCGATTGAGCGCCGGTCGACACGATGATCGAGTCGGCCTCGTACAGTTCGTCACGCACCCAGACCTTGAAGGGCCGTTCGCTGAAGTCAACGGCTGTGGCCTTGGCGGTGACGAACACTGCTCCGAAGCGCGACGCCTGCTCACGGAAGCGCATCATCAACTCGGGGCCCATGATGCCTTCGGGGAAGCCGGGGAAGTTCTCGACCTCTGTGGTGAGCATCAGTTGGCCACCTGGTTGGTCGCTGGTGCTACTCGGTTCACCCTCGATGACCAGCGGTGCGAGACTGGCACGAGCGGTGTAGATCGCCGCAGTGAGACCGGCTGGTCCTGAGCCGATGATCACAACAGGATGACGACTCACGCAGTGGCCTTGGGGGTGACCGCCAGGGTTGTCGAGGCATCGGATTCGTCGATCGAATCGCGCTTGCTCATGCAGACGGCGCCGATGATGATGAACACTGCTCCCATGAGCAGATACGAGATCCAGACGGCATCGCGATGATCGAACGGCCATTCGAGGATGGACTGCAGGCCACGCGTGAGCGCAATCACCAGCAACACGAATGCCGTGACGCCTCCGACCACACCGATGACGCCGAAGACAATGCCTCGGTACAACAGCAAGAGGGGCTTGGTGGTCTTGTCCCGCACCAGTCCGACGACACGTTCGATGGTGTCGGCAAACTTGATTGCCCAGTTCGGATCGGTCAATGGGTTCCCCGGCATGCGAGGATCCTAACGCAGGTCTCAGGGCAGCGCGATGGTCGTGACGATCCGACAGGTTGTGGGATCGATGACGGTCAGTTGTCCGGGTGTGGCGTCGCGAATGGCCAGGACCTGTTGGCCTTGGAAGACCACAGCTGCAAATGGTGTGTTCACATCGGACAAGCAGTTGGTGTTGTAGAGGGCCTTGTCGCCGGTGGCACCGCTGCCGCCGACTGTGGTTACGCCAGATTCCACGGAGGCGGCGGTGGATTGTCCGAAGCTGGGGTCAGCTGCGTACGAGGCCAGCTCTGCAGCGGTGGCGAAGCTGGGCGCGAGCGCCCACGCAGTCACGACGGCGGGACTGTTGATGCCCCCGGCCATGGGGGTGGAGCCAGGCGTCGCGATTGCGGTGGTTCCGGAGGTGGGTGCCCCCTGCGGAATCGGCCCACCGACTGGTTGCGATTTTTGGTTCTGCGAATTCTGCGCAGCGACGTCGAAGTTGCTGGAGGACTTGTTGTCGTCGCCACCTGAGTTGAGTACGGCGGCCCCGACGACGAGCACGGCCACAGCAGCGGCGGCGCCGGTGAGCCACCGGTACTGGCGACGGCGGCGCCGTTCGTCGAGGGAAATCACCGGGGCGGGCGCTGAAGAGTTGTTACTCGATGGGTCCTGCATTTCGTCGAAGGCAACGAGTGCTGCGGAAATCGCCGACTCTCGGCCCTCGGCCGGAACGTGAACGGCAACCAACTCGGTGCGCAACTGCGTAAACCTCGCAAATTGCGCGGACGCATCGGCTGATGCCTCGAAGCGGGCGCGTTCTTGCAGCGACACGTGGCCGTCGAAAGCGGCACTGGCCAGTTCGGCCTCGGGGGTCAGCGAATCGTCAGTCATGATGCAGGAGTTGGACGCTCGAGAGGGTCGGGTTGGTTCCGTTCAGTTTGGTCGAGCGCTGCGACCAACATCGATCGCCCTCGCGCGATACGGCTCTTGACGGTGCCGAGAGGGATGTTCAGAACCTCTGCGATCTCGGCGTAGTCGAGATCGCCGACATCGCGAAGTACCACTGGGAGCCGAAAGTCCTCGGGGAGTTCGGCCAGTGCGGCATCGATGGCCAGTCGGTCACCGAGTGCCTCGATGCTCATTCCAGCGGCGGGGTCGGGAACTTCGTCGTGGACGGCGTTGCCGTCGCGGTCGACGTGCGAGCTTTGGTTGAGCAGTGGTCGTCGGCGTCGTCGACGTAACTCGTCGAGGCTGGCGTTGGTCGCAATGCGATAGGTCCATGTGCCGAAGCTGCTGCGGCCGTCGAACTTGGACAGGCCCCGAACGATCGCAATCATGGCTTCTTGCGCGGCGTCGGCGGCGTCGGCGTCATTGCCCGTGACACGCCGACACACCGCGAACACGCGGTCGTAGTGACGTCGCAGCAACTGGTCGAGACTGGAACGGTCGCCGCCTCGAGCTGCTGCTACGAGCGAATGGTCGTCGGACGGCGAATCGATACCGAGAGCGTAGCCATGCGTAGAGGTTCTGCAGGGTCAACGTGCTGGGGCGAAGCCGATCTCGCTGATGGCTCCACGGTAGGGACGTGACTTGCTGCATGCATTGTCGCGGCCGACCTCGTGAAGCAGCACCAGCACATAGCGGGACGGTTCGGTGGCAATCGCGGCCGTGACGGTTCCGGGACGTGTGTTGTAGATCTTTGCCTGCACCGGCGCGCCCCACGACTCGACCGATGGGGGGATGGCCGACGCGTTGCTGGCGAAGACCTCGAGCTGGTACGGGGCATTCTTCATGGTGATCGACACTGTTCCGACGGCGGGGGCCGACAGTTCGATGACGAGGCCCACCCCAGACTTAGCTCCGAAGTACTGCGACGCGTAGCAGTTCGTACTCCATGCTGTGGTGGGGTTGGCGTCGATGGCGAGGCCAACCTGATCCGGGTTTTCGTTACCGAGCTCGGCGTCGTCAGGATCGAAGCTGGTGATGGCGGCGATGGTGATCGGGCCCACTGCGCCGGCCAAGGATGTGACACCGGCCTGGGCGGGCGTCGTTGGTGGTATGACCGGGGTGCGGTTGCCCGTGGCTTTCGACGGCCACAAGAGTGCGATCATGACGACGGCGAGGAGCAACAACACCATGACCACGATGGTGGGTGTGCGCCGCTGTTGGAAGTGCCGTGCGGGCACTCCTCTCGGACTGCCCGAGGTGGGCGTGCGGTCGCGCGTCGGGGGCGGCGCAATGATCGGTCGCGACGTGCTCTGTCGCGACGTGTTCGTGGTTGCCCGTTCGGTTGTGGTTGCCCGTTCCGGTGTGGCGCGTTGGGATTTCGTTCCGGCATTGACCGATGTGCCGCGCGGCGGCGTGATCGTGGTCGTCGGGTCGTCGACCCCACTCGCAATGCGGTTGAGGCTCGTCTTCAGTTCGCCGCCAGTTGCGTGGCGATCGTCAGGGTTACGGGCAAGCAGTTGATGGATGAGATCGGCCAGTCCGTACGGCAGGGTGGGGCGAAGACGCGCCAGATCGGTGGGCTCGCGTTGGAGCCGCGCGAGTGCGGTGTCTGCGTCGCTCTCGCCGAGGAACGGCACTCGACCGGCAAGGCATTCGTACAGAACGAGACCCAACGCGTAGAGATCGGCTCGTCCGTCGAGCTTCTTACCGCGGACCTGTTCGGGCGACAGATACTTGGCGGTACCCATCATCACGTTGTCACTCGTGAGGTCGTCGGTGCTCCCCAAACCCTTGGCGATGCCGAAGTCGGCGAGAAGGACGCGGCCGTCGGGGGTGATGAGGATGTTGCCCGGCTTGACATCGCGGTGCACGAGACCGGCGGTGTGCGCAGCGTCGAGTGCACCGGCGACGCATGTACCGATGTGCATGGTGAGTTCGGGACTCAGTCGTTTTTGCTCATCGAGTAACTGGCGCAGGCTCTTGCCGTTGATGAGCTGCATCACCACGGCCTGACGGCCGTCGTAGTCGATGGTGTCGTGAACCGCAACAATATTCGGGTGGCTCAAACGCGCGACGATGATGGCCTCGCGGCGAAACCTTTCGGCGACCACCGGGTCAGTGGCCAAGCTGGACTTGAGCACCTTGACGGCGACCTGGCGCGACAACGATGTGTCGGTGGCGAGCCACACCTCGGCCATGCCGCCTTGCGCGATCTTGCGCTCCAGACGATAACGCTGGGCAAGAAGGGCCGGGGGCGGCAGGGGGGTCGTGTTCGTGGGCATGGTTCGCGTGCGAACGCTAGTGCTGTCACGGCTCGCGAAGCCGTCAATCGAGGTTATGGGCGAACCTGGAACGCAATGCCGATTGTTCCGCGCCCGGCATGAGTGCCCACTACGGGGCCGATGTCGCCAATGACGATGTCGCCGTTGTAGTGCGGGCGAAGCATTTCGACGAAATGATCGACGTCGGAGCAGTCGGCGTGCATGACCGCAAGATTCTCGACAGGACCGTAGCTCTGCAGCTTTTCGACGAGGAAGGCAAGTGCCTTGCTGCGGGTGCGTTGCTTGCCGCCTTCTTCGACTTTACCATCGCGAACCTCGATGATCGGCTTGATCGACAACACCGACGCGAGCATTGCTTTGGCGCCTCCGATGCGTCCACCCTTCTTGAGGTTTTCGAGTGTGTCTAGGGCACCCCAGACCTTGGTCCGATTGGCGAGATCCTGGGCCATTGCAACGACCGCCTCGAAAGGGGCACCGTCTTTGGCGGCTTTCGCGCATGCGGCGACCACGATGCCCAGCCCCAGGGTTGCAGAGCGGCTGTCGACCACGGTGATGGCAACCTCGTCGGCCACGGCGCGAGCCGCGAGCTCGGCGCTTTGCATGGTTGCGGAAAGCCCCGCACTGAGTGAGATGACGACGATGCCGGTGGCGCCGCCGGCGATCAGTGTGCGGAAGGTCTGCTCGAACTGACCAGGAGCCGGGGCCGCGGTCTCGGGCAGTGTGGCCGACGCGCCCGAACGGGCCCAGAACTCGGCGGGAGTGAGGTCGCGCCGGTCGATGAACTCGTCGTTGCCGAACCGGATGGAGAGTGGCACGATCTCGATGCCGAGGTCGTCGGCGACGGATTGCGGGAGATCACAGGCACTGTCGGTAACGATTCGAACGGTCACGAGTCCGCGAGGTTAGCTGAACTTTCGAGCTGCTCGTCACCGGCGCCGTCTGGACGACCCGCCGGATGAAACAACATCGTCTGGCGATGTTGTTGCTTGCGACGCGTCGTTCGTACGTGACGTAGCCACCAGGCGAGCAGGATCAGGAGGAGTCCGCCGGTGATGAGTTGAGCGAGTCCGGTGAGTGCGCTGACACGTGCCTTGAGGAACTGCGTCGTGCCGAGCGGCGTGGTGCCGTCGGGCGTGAGCACATCGAGCGAGACGGGGAAGCTGCCATTCGAACGTGCCACCACGGGAACCGCCACATCGGTGACTCCCTTGGGTTCGAGTTCGACAGTTTGATCGCCCTTGGGAAAGGTGAGCTTGGTAGAGCTCATGCGGACCAACGCTCGCAGCGGCTCGCTGCTGGTGTTCTCGAGTCGGACGCGAATGGTGGTCCGTCGTCCGCTCAGCGTGAATGCGTAGGCGGGTCGCGGCGTGACTGCTCCGACAATTGCATCGAGCTCCGCGGTGAGTGCGGTCGCGGTAGTAGTGACCTCGGTTTCGGTGAGTGCTGTCGACGTGAGCACGTCGATGGTCTCGTTCCAACGTGCAGGGCGACCGCGATCGGTGACGAGCATGTCCGCAACGGTGCTCGCACGCGTTCTGAGTGCGGCGAGAGTGACCAGACGCGTGGAGAGATCGATCGGGGGCGTTGCCGCAAGAACGATCTGCACCGGCAGACCGTCGACCAGCATGGTCGTCGTGGAACGCTCGAGAGCGTCGAACGTGATGAAATCAACTGCCCCAGTTGGCGCGACCATTGCCTGCACGCGTGCGATGAGCGTCGGATTCGGTACCCCGCCGCGTCGGAGCCCGATCACCATGCTGTGTCCCGTGACGGGTGTCGCCGCCGCCGCAAGCTGATCGCGCGTTGCGACGAGGTCTGCAGCGGCGTACAACGCTGCCTGCTCGGGGGCGAGCAGCGAGTTGTCGAGTCGGTCAGCGAGCACGGGATCGATGACCATGGTGGGCATGACGGTGTTGTCAGGGAGTTGGGTTTGAAGAAGTTGGGTGGTGTCGGTGGACGCGCCGAGCGAGCCGGTCGCAGCGGCGTATTCGTCGGGAGACAGTACTAAGACTCTTGTGCCTAGGTTGCGCAGGAGCGACGCTCCTGCCGTGGTGAGCGGACTCGACGACAGCCAGACGGAACGGTCGCTCGGTGGCGCACCGTCGAGCGAACTGATGGCGTTCTCGCCTTCGCGGAGCCATCGCGTGAAGAGCGCCTCCTGGTCTGCGGCGGCTGCAGCCGATGGGTCGAGCGGCACGCGCGGCTGCGACAGCGTGAGGTTGCCGTTGAAGGCCTGGCGCAGGTCGTCGCGTGTGGCTGTGTCGACGCGATCGAGGAGTTCAGGACTGATCGCCAACGACAACGGCACGCTCTTGGGAAAGCTGGTGAGATCCGACAGTGCCTGTATGACCGTGGTGTTGAGGGGCGTGTCCGATGCGGGGATGGCTGGCGCAGCCGTGATCGACGCGGCGACGGCAACGTCGAGCGCACCCATGGCGTCGTCGGCGCCAGTGCCGAGACGGTCGACGAAGGTGGTGAGTTCGGCGATGACATCGGATGCGCTGCGCACGTCGATGATCACGGGGTAGAGGCCACGTTGGGCGAACTGCAGTGCGATGGACGAACGTGTGGACGTCTCCGTGGGAATGGTGATCGTCGTGGTTCCGTCAGCGTCCGCGCTGATGGCGGCTGGGTCGACGTCGACGGTGTCGATCGAACGAGGCAACCTGCCTGTGATTGCTGACGCCAATTCGATGCGGTTCTGCACGCGCTGATACGCCGTCACCACGATGGTGCTGTCTACGGGCAGCGGCTGATCCAGCTGGAAGGTGATCGTCAGCGGCGCCTCTGCGTCGAGGGCGAGGTTCTGGCGGACCAAGGTGATCGATTGCGACGGGGCAGCCGATCGAGGAGTTGGTGTTGCCGACGCCCGCGGCGACGCCCACATGAGCGCGAACGTGACGACTGCGAAGAGCGCGAACGCGCGATCCCTCTTCATAGATCGTCCAGTTGACGGGTCAGCACGGCAAGGCCGTGAGGAAGGATCCTGAAGCCGATGTCGAGATACAGACCGAGGGCAACCTCGTTGTCGACGTGTGTGTTCACCATCGCGCGGGTGAGTCTGCGGCGCTGCATCCAGATCAGTGAATCACGAGTGAGGCTCCGGCCTGCACCCAGCCTCTGGTAGGAGGGGTGCACCGCCAGTCGTTGGAGATAGCCCGTGTGATCTGCGCGTCCGGTGATGGCATAGCCAACAGACCCGCTGTCACTGAACTGAGCGCCGTCGACGGATCGCGAGCGATGCGCCGGTGTTGCGGCACAGGTCTCTGCAATGCCGGTGACGTCCATTGCCCAGGTGTCGCCGAAGGAGGCATGATCGACGATGGCGGCGGATGGCCGATCGCGCACGCGTAGCCGCTCGGTACCCACGCCGGTGTCGGGTGGTGCGTGCCAACCCACCAGGGACAGATCGAGCAGATGCAGCCGCTGCATCACCCGGAACCCCTGGCGCTGCAGTGTGTCGGCGCCGGCCTCGGTGACTGCACCTGAGCGAACGGCAGTGAAACCTCGCGCGTGGAGTTCACCCAGCCAAACTCGCAGCACCGTGCTCGAGGGCACGAGTCCATGTTCGGTGAAAGTGAGCTGGGCGATCGCGGGGTCGCGCCACCACGGACGCACACGCGCTCGCCACGTGCTGCTGTGAAGAACGAGCGGCCATTCGACCCCACCGGTCGAGGCGGTTCGGGCACGGGAACTCACGACTGTGACGGTAGCGCCCGAAGCGGCTCGCCTGAACGCGCTGCGATCCTTCTAGTGTGGAGCCGTGGCCGTGCTGTTCTCGACTCATCCGGCGTATCTCGATCACATCGCCGGTCGGAATCACCCTGAGCGTCCCGAGCGGCTCAACGCCGTCATTGCCGGCAGCTATCTTGCCGAGGTTGCCGACGCGTTGATTCCACTCGAACCACTGCCGGCTCCCCTCGAGATCGTCGAGCGTGTGCACCCCGCTGCGTACCTCGCCCACCTCAAGGTTGTCAGTGAAACAGGTGGTGGTCGGCTCGATCCCGATACCGCGCTCAGTGCCGGCTCATGGAAGGCGGCACTGCTCGCTGCCGGTGCAGGCCTGACGGCCATCGCAGCCATGCAAGGTGGTGATGCCGACGCCGCCTTTTGTGCTGTGCGTCCGCCCGGGCATCACGCAACGCGTGACGAGTCGATGGGCTTTTGCCTGATCTCGAATGTGGCCGTTGCAGCCATGGCGCTGGCCGATCAGGGCGAACGGGTGATGATCCTGGACTACGACGCGCATCATGGCAACGGCACCGAGGCGGTGTTCTTTGCCGACCCTCGGGTGCTGTTCGTGTCGTTCCATCAGTGGCCGCTCTACCCCGGTACTGGTGCGGCTCACGATGTCGGATCCGGTGCCGGACACGGCTTCACGATGAACATCCCCCTCCCGCCCGACGCGACAGGCGATCACTATCTCCGTGCGTTCGACGAGTTGGTTGTGCCGCGTGCGACGGCTTTTGCACCCACGTGGCTGATCATCTCTGCTGGTTTCGATGGTCATCGTGATGATCCGATCACGGATCTCGGATTGTCCTCGGGTGACTACGCCGTGCTGACACAACGCGCCCTCACTCTGGTACCGGCCGGTCGCCGCTTGGTGATGCTCGAGGGCGGCTACGACTTGCGCGCACTGACCCTGTGTACTGGTGCCGTGCTCGGTGCCCTCGCCGGTCGCGATGTGCAGCCCGAACCACCCACGAACGGTGGTCCAGGTGGGGCACATATCGGCGGATGTATCGACATCTGGTCTGAGATCTCGGTATGACGATGGTCCCTGAACGATTCGAACCAATCCTCGCCGAATTGCAGCCCCTCACGGAACGCTTCCGAGCAGCGGGCAAGCGTCTGTACCTGGTCGGCGGTACCGTACGCGATCTGCTGATCGACACGCTGAGCGACGACCGCGATTACGACGCGACCACCGACGCTCTGCCGGGCGAGATCAAAGCGTGCCTCGATGGTTGGGCCGATGCCATCTGGACACAGGGTGAGAAATTCGGCACCATCGGAGCGAAGAAGGGCGATCGCATCTACGAGATCACCACCCACCGCGCCGAGGTGTATCTCGAGGATTCTCGCAAGCCGGATGTGACCTTCGCTGACGAGATTGAGATCGATCTTTCGCGTCGTGACTTCACGGTGAACGCCATGGCGCTCGAGCTCACCAGCGAATCGCCGATGCTGGTCGACCCATTCGGTGGGGTAGCCGACCTCGCGACACGAACGCTACGCACACCACTGGCACCCGAGATCAGTTTCAGTGATGATCCGCTGCGTATGTTGCGCGCCGCACGGTTCATTGCGGGATACCAACTGCAGCCGCAGCCCGAACTCGTCGACGCAGTGCGTTCGATGTACGCACGGTTGTCGATCGTGTCAGCCGAACGCATTCGTGACGAACTCGACAAGTTGATGGTTGTCGATCATCCTGCTGATGGCTTGTTCTTTCTGGTCGACACCGGCCTCGCGGGTGAATTCCTGCCTGAGCTTCCTGCAATGCGCCTCGAGCAGGATCCCATCCATCGGCACAAGGACGTGCTGACCCACACGATCGCAGTGGTCGAAAACGTGACTCGTGACTTCCCGGGCGACTACGACTTTCGTCGCACCCGGCTGGCCGCGCTGTTGCACGATGTCGGCAAACCGAAGACCCGTGGGTACTTGAAGGGCAAGGGCGTCACGTTCCATCATCACGAGGTCGTTGGCGCGCGCATGGCCCGAACCCGACTGCAGGCATTGCGCTACAGCAACGACGATGTCGACGCGATCACCGAACTGGTCGCGTTGCATCTTCGCTTCCACGGCTACGAGGCCGGTTGGACCGACTCTGCAGTGCGCCGGTATGTGCACGACGCCGGCCCGTTGCTTGCCGAGCTCAATGTCTTGACGCGATGCGATTGCACGACCAGAAACGAAAAAAAGGCGCTGATGCTCAGTCGCCGGATGGACGATCTGGAGCTGCGCGTCGCGCAACTCGCCGCACAGGAGGAACTGAAGGCGATTCGCCCGGAGATGGACGGATCGCAGGTGATGGCACACCTCGGACTGAGCCCGGGGCCCACGGTCGGCACTGCGATGAACTTCCTCCTCGAGGTGCGCTTGGAGGAAGGACTCCTCGGCGACGAGGAGATTCGAAATCGTCTCTCTTCATGGTGGCGCGCACACTCAGAGTGAGTTACACTCCCACAGCGGTTGTATCACCACGTGTGGTGTGCATTCCGTGAGCGAGGCGTGCGGTGCTGCCGTGCGGTGAGATTGGTGGGTGCGGAACTGGTGGGTGTGGAACTGGCGGATCGGACACGAGCAGCGGAGGACTCCGCGACGTCGCCGTCTCTGGTCGCGCCCGAATTCAGCTTGGATCGGTTGTTTTCGGACGCGGGCGTGCGCACCCTCGTGATTGGCACCCTGGCCGCGTGCTTTGTGCTGAACCTCATCGAGATCCTGCGAGCAGGCTGGAATGCCGACAATTGGGGGATCCTCGGTGATTACTCCGAGCTTCTCATGCCGGTCATGGCGGCGTTGCTGCTGGCACGCCGGGCGCGTCGGTACTCGCGACGGGGCTGGTCGTGGATGGCGGTCGGGGCGATCTCGTGGGCCCTTGGGCAGGCCGCATGGATGGTCATCGAGTACGGACAACACAAAGACCCCACCGTGTCGGTGGCCACGATCGGCTTTGTCGGTTGGGCAGTGCTCACCACCATTGGCCTGATGAAGCTCGGTGGCCGATCGAGCGCATTGGCAAGCATCAGCAATGTGATTGCTGAATCACTGGTCCTGTCCGCGTCGCTGGGTTTCCTGCTGTGGGATGTGGTGCTGGCGCCATCGGTCACCGGTCAGAGCAACTTCAACGTTGTGATGCTTGCCATCGTGCCGTTGAGCTCGTCGTTCGTGATCTCGTCCGCGCTGTTGATGTGCCTGCACGAGCGGCCCCCGGTCGTCGTGGTGATCGGGTTCGCCGCCTTCGTGCTCTTGACTGCCGACTCGTTTCTCACGGTCTGGTTTGCCGATAATGCTGCGGTTCTGACGATCGCGCATCTCCTGTACCTCGTCACCTTCATGCTCGTGGGGGTGGCGGCGCTGTTGCCCCACCGGATTTCACGTCCGCCGGTTCGGTCAAGCCTTCGGCGACTCGCGGTCGTCTATCTCCCCCTCACGGTGGCGCTGTGGGTCGGCGTGTGGCGCTATTTCGTGCAACGCCATGAGGCCTCGTTCGTGAGTACAGCCTTGGGCATGGCGGTCGGTGTGCTGGTCGCAGTCAGTCAGGTCGCCGCGTGGTTCGACTCTGGTCGGCTGGCAGAGCGACTGCAGAAGAATGTGGTGCGCCTGCGTCAGGCAGAGACCGAGTTGCGCACATTGCTCGACGATCTCCCCGAAGCGCTCGTGGTGCTCAGCTCAGATGGCACGATTCGTGACCTCAACGCGTTGACACTGCGACTCACCGGACAGAGTCGCGAGGAATTGATCGGACATTCCTTCGCACGAATGGTCGAGGGACCTGACCTGGTACGCCTCGGTGCGTTGTGGCGTCGGATGCTGCACGACGAACACGTGGACAAACCCATCTTCGTACTCACCCACGTGAACGGATCCGTGGCGATCGTGGAGGCCGATGTCAACACACCGATTCACGACCCTGAGCGCATCGTGGTCGTGTTGCGCGATGTCACCCAGCGCCTCGCCGAGTCGGCAGAATTGGAACAGGCTCAGACTCGATTTCGTCTGGCGTTCCAATCGGCACCAACTGGCATGGCTATGTCGTTGGCCGGCAGTGGTCGTCTCCTCGACGTGAATGAAACGCTGGCCGAGATGCTCGGCGCTTCGCGAGAATCCCTCGTCGGCAAGTCGGTCGAGGACATCACCCATCCCGACGATTGGCATGCCAACCAGATGGAGTTGGACCGCGCCCTCGATGGCACCGTGGGCAGCTACAAACTCGACAGGCGATACCTCCGTGCCGACGGTCATGTGGTGTGGGCACGCACGTCGGCAAGCGTGATGAGCGATCAGTCGGGGAACCCGATGGTGATCGCCCATGTTGAGGACATCACCGAGCAGCGTCGTACCGCGGCGCACCTGCAATGGGCGGCCAGTCACGACGAACTCACCGGACTCCCGAACCGCGCCCACTTCCTCGAACAACTGCGTCGTCGGCTCGACGGCGCGGAGTTGGGCTCGATTGCGGTGCTGTTCATCGACCTCGACAATTTCAAGGTAGTGAACGACAGCCTCGGCCATGCAGTCGGTGACCAACTGCTCCGCGCGATGAGCGACCGTCTCCGCTCGGTGGTGCGCGATCGCGACATGCTCGGCAGATTCGGCGGGGACGAGTTCATCGTGATGCTCGACGGTCTCCAACTCGACGTCTCACCAGCCGATGTTGCCGAACGGCTTCTCCGCGCGATCTCGCAGCCGTTGACGGTGGAGGACTCGGAATTGTACGTCAGCGGCAGTATCGGTATTGCGTTCTCTGATCGGCTGGGAGTCACTGCTGACGAGCTGCTGCGCGACGCCGACGCGGCGATGTATCGCGCGAAGGCTCGTGGGCGAGACTGCATCGAGGTGTTCGCACCGGGAACGCACGAGACGTCGGTGCTCACATTGCGCACGTCGGGCGAGTTGCGCCACGGACTCGAGCGCGGTGAGATCGTTCCCTACTATCAACCCATTGTCGATCTCGCCAACGGTCAACTCAGGGGGTTCGAAGTACTGGCTCGGTGGAGGCATCCTGATCGCGGCCTGCTCGGGCCCGATCAGTTCCTGCCGATGGCCGAAGAGACCGGTCTCATTGGCGATGTCGGCTCTGCGATCCTTCGCGCCTCGCTGGCCCAGTTGGGCCTGTGGCAGGCCAATGTCGCCTCATTGGCCAACGTCTCGATTGCGGTGAATGTGTCCGTCCGCCAACTTGTCGACGCGCGGTTCCACGACGTGGTGGCCGAGGCGCTGGCTGAGACCGGTGTGTTGGCAGATTCGTTGTGGCTCGAGATCACCGAGACCGCGTTGATGAGCGATGTGAAGTCGGCGACTATCGCGTTGCGGAATCTGCGCAGCCTCGGACTGCATCTGTCGGTTGACGACTTCGGGACGGGCTACTCGTCGCTCACCTATCTGAAGCGCGTTCCGGTGGAGGCGATCAAGGTGGACCGAACCTTTGTGAAAGGTCTCGGCATCGATGCCGAGGACACCACCATTGTCGAAGCGGTCGTGAATCTGGGTCGATCGCTCGGGCTGATGGTGGTGGCCGAGGGCGTGGAAACACCATTGCAACTCACCCGGCTCCGTGAGATGGGGTGCGATCGCGCGCAGGGGTACCTGTTCGGGCGCCCTCGCCCTGCGGCACTCATCGAGGCCGAGCGCGCGAACGCTTGACGACCACTGCTCGGGCCGGTCAGTCGCCGAGCTTGCGCGCCCGAATGACCAACACAGCGGGGGTCAGCGCCCCACGCGCATTGAGCGGCATCAACTCGTGCATGACATCGATGCGGAAGTTCGTGCGTTGCATGGCCATGAAGACATCGCTGATCGAACGCGTCTCGCCGGTGCCGTAGCCGTGTTTCACCACCTGCTGACCGTCGACGTTGGCGAGCATCGCCGCGATTGGGTGTGGCCCGGCCATCACGAACGGCGCCTCGGGCTTGAGTACCCGGTGGATCTGACGCAGGAGCCGAGCCAGGTCGTCGACATCGTGCAGCGAGTGTGCCGCGACGACGAGATCGATCGACGCGCTGGTGGCAAATCCGAGATCGGCCACGTCGCTCTGGTGACACTGCACGGTGACCTCGGCCTGCTCGGCCTGCTTACGTAACAGCGCAATGCGGTCTGACGACGGGTCCACCGCAAGGGCACGCGCACCCGCGGCGGCGAGCGCGACGGCGTTGCTGGGGGCGGCGATGCCCAACTCGATGACACGCTTGCCGGCGACGTCGCCACACAGGCGCAGCTCGCTCTCGTCGGCAACCGATGCTCCATACCGTACGACTGTTGTCACGCTGCAAGTGTTGTCCGTTCGCAACGCCGAGGCGCGGATGACCAGCGCACACTGATGAACGCGCACACCGATGACGGCATGTGGTTCGGTAACCTGTCGAACAATGTCCTTCTCGGCCGACACACTCCGCAGTGGTGGTGATCGTGACGGTGCGCGCAACGGACCCCGTGCGGTGGTGGACCACCGACTCGAACGACGTGCACTCATCAACGAGTACCGCCGTGGTCGTTTGCGGCGAGATCAGCTGTGCGACGCGCATCCCGAACTGATTCGTGCCGCCAAGAACCTGGGAGCACCGAGCACCGTCACCTGCCCGATCTGCGAAGAAGTCAAGCTCGTCTTGGTCACCTATGTGTTCGGTCCGCGTTTGCCCGCTCATGGTCGCTGCGTGACCACCAAAGCCGACTTGGCGCAGTTCAACGGGCGTACCGACGAGCTCGATGCGTATGTCGTGGAGGCCTGCGTCAACTGTCGTTGGCACCACCTCCTGCGGGTGCTCCCCATCGGTGGCAGGCGTGTGTCCACAGCCCAGACCTCGCAATAGTCATGCGGGATGATGCGGCGTTTGATCACGGTAACGATGACATGAGCCGGAGGCATGAAAACCGACGTTGACTTCGCAACCACTTGCGGCCGCATCAAGCCTCGGTGAAATGCGAGGCAGGGTCTGTTCAGACAGTTGCAGTTTCGCCTAGTCTTTCGGCAAGTTGTTCGGTCCAGAGCGGTTACGAGCAGCACGTATGATGCATCACCGAATCTTATCGACGCCTGAGTGCTGACATCGGGGTTCGAACAAGGGGGATGGCTGTGCTCAGAGCGGCGTTACGCGATCTGCAATGGCGCAAGAAGAGATTCGTGATCGCGATGCTCGGGGTCGCGCTCGTGTTCGCGATGGGCCTGATCATGACCGGTCTCACCGAGTCGTTCTCGCTCGAGGTCGATCGAACCTTGCACGCTGTCGGGGCCGAGGCATGGCTCGTGTCCGACAGCGCAACCGGTCCCTTCACATCGTTCTCGCCGTTGCCCACCGCGATGGTCACCGACCCGGCGGCGTCGCCGGCGTTGGTCTTGCGCCAGAGCATCGACGAGAAGGGGAAGATCGTCGACGTCGTCGTGATCGGAGCAGAACCCGGCCGACTCGGGTCGGTGACTACGTCGAGTGGCACGAGCGTTGCTGGCCCCGGTGAGGCCGTTGTCGACAACGACTTCACCCTTGCCGGCCTCGGCGAGTCGTTCTCCATCGGTGGGCAGAGTTTCAAGGTGGTCGGCACCGTCTCTGGGCAACGCCTCTACGCCGGCCTGCCGATGGTGTATATCGCGCTCTCCGAAGCCCAGACGGTGTCGCTGCAGGGTCAGCCGTATGCCTCGACATTCATCTACGCAACAATGCCCACCACAATCCCGCCGGGGTTGAAAGCGATGTCGAACGCTGAGGTGCGCAGCGATGTGCTGCGCCCGTTGCAAAATGCGATGGACTCGATTGCGCTCGTGCGAGTGTTGCTGTGGATCGTGGCTGCCACAATCATCGGCTCGGTGCTCTATCTGCAAGCGATGGAACGCACCCGCGACTTTGCCGTGTTCAAAGCGACCGGAACTTCCACCGCCGCGATCGGCGTCGGACTCGCACTCCAGGCTGTGGTGCTGTCACTCGCTGCTGCGGTGTTGGCAGCGATCTTTGCCGCTTTGTTGGCGCCGACGTTTCCCATGCACGTGGAGATACCGACCAGTGCGTATGAACTCCTTCCCGTGGTCACTGTGGTGGTCGGTCTGCTCGCCAGCCTGATCGCTCTCCGCAAGACCGCAACCGTCCAACCCGCTGCTGCGTTCGGAGGCTGAGATGTCACAACCCGGAGCCGATCTCGAGATCAAGGACCTCACGGTCGAGTTCAGTAAGGGCGACTACACGGTAAGGCCCCTCGACAACATGAGCGTGACCGTGAAAGCAGGCTCGCTGGCGCTGCTACTGGGGCCATCGGGCTGCGGCAAAACCACACTGCTGTCGTGTCTTGCGGCGATCCTCAAACCCACGTCGGGCACCATCACCTACGGCGACAAGGAGATCACGGCGTTGAGTGGCAAGGCTCTCACCGATCACCGTCGTCATGGAGTCGGTGTGGTCTTCCAGGCGTTCAACCTGGTGCCGAGCCTGACCAGCGTCGAGAACGTGGCGGTACCCATGCGTTCGGCCGGGGTGAAGGCACGTGCGGCGAAGGCAAAGTCGATCGAGCTACTCGAGGGCGTGGGCCTCGGTGAGCGGTTAACGCACAAGCCGAACAGCCTCAGCGGCGGACAGCAACAGCGCGTTGCAATCGCACGCGCCCTCGCGCTCGATGCACCACTGGTGCTCGCCGATGAGCCAACGGCACATCTCGACTACATCCAAGTGGAGGGAGTGCTGCGCCTCATCCGCCGCCTCACCGATGGCGGGCGCGTGGTGGTGGTCTCCACCCACGACGACCGTATGTTGCCCCTCGCCGATCAGATCATCGAGATGCGCCCCGACTTTTTGCCCCAGAGCGACGCTGCTCCCACGCAGGTCACCCTCGTGGCCGGTCAGCACCTGTTCAATCAGGGTGATCCGAGCGATTTAATCTATGTGGTCGAGGATGGCCAGGTCGATGCGGTGCAATACCTCGAAGAAGGCGAGATCGTGTTGGCCACGATGGGTCCGGGTGAACATCTCGGCGAGATGGGACCACTGTTCGGTCTGCGACGATCAGCAACAGTGCGCGCCCGCACCGACGCCACGCTCACCGGCTACACCGTAAAGGCGTTCCGTGATCTGGTTGGTGCCGATCGGCTGCCATCGCTCATCCGCGGCCGCTGACGCACCGAGTGCGACCACGACGGGCGACGAGGTGACGTGGCACGGTCGACGCGCGATACTTGGTGAGCCCTCACGTCAGGAACATGTCATGAACGAGATCATTGTTGGAGTCGACGAAAGCGCTACAGCCCATGAAGCTGCGGTGCAGGCCTCGGAGCTCGCGTCAATGACCAAACGTCCGCTGCATGTGGTCATGGCGCTGTCTCGCAGTTCTGGGGGGCAGGTACGCATCCGATCGGAGACCTACATCCATGATCCGGTCACCCATGGTGAGCAGGCCCTTGCTGCGCTCGTCGGCGAGTTGGCATGCACGTCACCGGTCACCTATTCCGTGGTCATGAAAGATCCCGCAAAGGCGCTGTGCGACGAGGCCGCCCGGCTCGACGCATGGATGATCGTGGTCGGCAACAAACGAGTGCAGGGAGCAGCGCGGGTGTTGGGTTCGATCGCCCACGACGTGGCCAAGACCGCTTCGTGCAATGTGTTGATCGTGCACACCACTTAGAACGGGCTCAGTCCCATGCGGCCACGGATGCCGATCATCTCTCCGAGGTGGGCATGGCGGTGCGCGATGCACTCCCACTGCACGAACCAACTGACTGGCTTGGCGGACCACATCGAGTGCAGCCATTCGAGTCCATCGGGCGCGAGACCGGCTCTGTGCTCGAGTTGATAACTGGCTGCTGGAATGGAGTCGAGCGCCATCATGCTGAGGTGCTTGAGCCACTCGTCGGTCGCGGTGGTAACCGCATGCGCATAGGTGCAAAGCTGGTCGAGATCAAGCGACAAGGTGAGGTCGCGATCTTCGGTTTCGGAAAGTCCGCCGGCTTTGAGGACATCGTCGAGGCCGAGGGCTGTGCGGTGTTGATCGAGGATCGGTGCGTGATTGCGGATCGCGGTGTTGAGGGCCAGGTCCTCGTGATAGGTCATGTGGAACAGCAACGCGGCGATGCACGACCCACCACCGGGTGGGGTCTGGGCCCAACGATCGATAGGCACGAACTGGGCAATCGCTGAATCGAACCGCGAGGTGATCGTCGCATGATCGTTCTCTATCCAGGTCTGCAGATCCACCTGACGAGCTTGGCACACCGACACGCATCTGCGCGCAGTACCGTCGCAGCATGCTCGGAACAGTCGGGGATCTCGTCGAGGACATCGTGGTGCGTCTCGGCGGACCTGTGAACGTGGCGTCCGATACCCGGGCCGTGGTGGTACGCCGACGCGGCGGCAGCGCGGCGAATATGGCTGTCAGTGCGGTGCGCGCCGGATCGCCGGCGCGATTCATCGGTCAGGTCGGTAACGACGCTCACGGCGACGTGCTCATCGATGCGCTGCGGGCAGAGGGCGTTGACGTCGTCGTACGTCGAGGCGGTCGGCTTGCAACGATCGTCGTGCTGGTCGACGTCGCGGGGGAGCGAACAATGCTCAGCGATCGTGGTGGTTGCACCGATCTCGATCATCCCGACCCGGAGTGGCTCGACGGTCTCAGGACCCTGCACGTGCCGCTCTATTCACTGGTGGTGTCTCCCCTCGCTGAGACCACCGAGGTGCTCATTGGTTGGGCACACGAGCGCGGCATCACCGTGTCGATCGACGCATCGTCGTCTGCAGTCATCACCGAGTTCGGTGTTGACCGTGTGGTCGAGATGCTTGCTCGGTTACGCCCCACCGTGCTGCTGTGCAACGAGTTGGAGGCTGCGTGTCTGGGTGACGCGACCGATCCCGCACGCTTCGGCGGCCAGGTGACGGTGATCAAACAGGGCGCCGGCCCGGCGTTGGTGATGCAGCCCGGCACCGCAACAGTCTCGGTAACGACGCCCTCGATCGAGCACGTGCTCGATACCACCGGCGCAGGCGATGCGTTCGCCGCCGGTTTTCTCGCAGCGTTCGTGGCCGGTGACTCACCGGTGGTCGCAGCCTCGGCGGGTCATCGCAGCGCGGCAGCCGCGATCACCGCGGCATCGCGCGAGGGACCGTAGATCGGTCAGTTCAGTTCGATGCTCAGTTCGATGTCGAGTTGGTGCAGAAAGGCATCGCAATCGCGCGACGAGAACACCATGGGCGGCTTGATCTTGAGCACGTTGTGGTGTGGTCCCTCGCTGCTGAGCAGAAAGCCGGCCAGCTTCATCCGTTCGATGAGGACGCTCACCTCCATGTCGGCCGGCTCCTGTGTGGCACGCGTACGCACCAACTCAACACCGACGAACAGTCCGTGGCCGCGCACGTCGCCGATAAGGGAGTGCGTCTCGGCCAGTTGTCGAAGTCCTGCCATCATCTGCTCACCCACGACGCTGGCGTGGTGCATGAGGCGCTCGTCGCGAATCACGTCGAGCACAGCGAGACCAATTGCGGCGGACACAGGATTGCCGCCGAAGGTACTGAAGTACTCCATGCCATTTGCGAAGGCGGCGGCGATCTCTGGACGGGTAACGACCGCGGCCATGGGATGGCCGTTGCCGATGGGTTTGCCCATCGTGACGATGTCGGGCACGACGCCGTGCGTCTCGAACGCCCACATGTGGGAACCGACCCTGGCGAACCCGATCTGTACCTCGTCGGCAATGCACACCCCGCCAGCAATGCGCACATGTGCGTACGCGTGCGACAGGTATCCCTCGGGAAGTGTGAGCATGCCGCCGGTGCCAAGGATTCCCTCACTGAAGAAAGCCGCCGGTCGTCGCCCGACAGCCGCCATTTCGCGTACGACTGCAGCAACGCTGTCGGCGTAACCGCGTCCGGCATCGGCGTCGCCGTAGCGCAAGCGGCCACGATACAGGTCGGGCATTTCGGCGACCCAGACATGGCCGCTTCGGCCCTCGCCACCGGGTCCGTTGAACTTGTATGGACTGACCTCGACGATGGAAGTGACGTTGCCGTGGTAGGCGTGATCCACCGTGATCACATCGCGCTGGGCGGTGTACGCGCGGGCCAGGCGCAAGGCCAGATCGTTTGCCTCACTACCTGAATTGACCATGAACACGACTGACAACTCGCTGGGCAGGGTGGCGGCGAGCCGACGTGAATACTCGACGAGATTGTCGTGGAGGTAACGCGAGTTGGTGTTGAGCTGCGCGGCCTGACGGTTTCCGGCGTCGACCACCCTCGGATGGCAGTGGCCGACGTGGCACACGTTGTTCACCATGTCGACGTAGCTGTTGCCGCGATCATCGAACAGGTGGATGCCTTCGCCGCGCACGATCTTCAAGGGTGTGTCGTAGGCAAGGCTCAACGACCGGCCCAGCACGTAGCGACGCTCGCGCCGAAGCCACGACGCATCACGCTGCACCACGACAGTGCAGTCGACCGGAAGGCCGAGCACGAGATTCGGGTTGGGAAACACGCTGCCCCAAACGTCCCACTGACTGCGTGCCACTACACCGATGATCTCAGTGGCGCGCCAACCGCACAGGTTGGTCATCACCTGGAAGTGCAGATGCGGGACCCAGCCGCCATTTTCAGCCGGGTTACCGAGCCGTGCGATCACATCGCCCGCTGCGACGTGCTGACCGACGCTGAGTGCTGTCAAGCCCGCCGGCGAGAGGTGTCCGTAGAGCGTCCAGAATGGTGTGCCGTCGTCGGTCTGGTGCTGCAGAACCACGATGCCACCGAACCCCAAGCGCACGGTCTCCACCCCAACATCGGCCACCACCCCGTCGAGCGGCGCGAGCACCTCCTCACCTGCGGGAGCAAACAGGTCGATCCCGATGTGGATGGTGCGCGGCTCGTGCGGGTCGATGGTCTCGAACTCGGCGGCCGCATACATCGAACGGTTCTCGCCGTAGCGTCCGATGGCTGTGGTGGTGGCCAAGGAATTTGCGTCGGTGAGACCCTCGAGTACCCCTGAGCCCGCGCCGACCCCACTGAGATCGAGCACCCTCAGGTGGTCGCGGCTCATGTCACGACGCAGCACCGGTTCACAACGGTGCCCGTTGTGTTCGAGCCAACGCTCGATGTGTGGTCGTGTTGCGGAGGCTTCGAAACGACACGCCGCACGAAGCCGCATGATCTCGACATGACGGTTCTGGGCGAGCAGGAATTGCAGCCGTTCCCACACATCTCGCTGACTGATCAGGAGATACTCGTTCGTGGGGTCGTCACGAATCTGCGCGGCGGCGATGCAGATGCTGGCCGCGTATCGGGTGAGGATGAGGTCGAACAGCATGTTCGCGTCGATCTCGTCGAGGGGATTCTCGTCGTGGTAGGCGGCGACCAGTGGCAACACAGCGCCGATCGCGTCCGGGGCGCTGATCATGGCATAGGCACAGGCGATCGCGACCTCGTTCACACGCCAGGTGCGCACGAGGTCGCCGAAGTCGATGATGCCGCTGACGGTTCCGTTGGCGTCGAGCAACACGTTGTAGTCGTTGGCATCGTTGTGAATGACCTGACGCGGGCGGTCAGCCAGTTGTGGGGCGACGGCGTCCACAAAGCGGCGGAGCACGCCCTCGACAGCAGCCCGCTTGACCGGGTCGTCGATGAGAGCGATGAGACCGAGATGGTCGCCGGCTCTGGCCAGGTCCCAACGATGTTCGCGATTCGCGCCCGGATGATCGAACTGCGCCAGTGCGTGGTCGAGTCGGCCGAGCAACGTGCCGAGCGACGCCGCAGCATGTGCCCGGCTCGGGCTGTCGACGGCGATGCCGTCTCCCCACACGGTGCCGGCCCAGACCATCCCGGGCAGCCACGTGGTGAGGTGTACAGCGCGAGCGCTACCGAGGGGATCGGTGACGCAGCACGAGCCCGCACCAGTGGACGCGGCAACGATGCGTTGCACCGGCAGTTCGGGTGCGTTCTGCGCGAGGAACTCCAGCACCGCAGTCTGCAGCTCAACCTCGTCTGGTTCGGCACGGGCAGCGTGCAGGCGGAGAAGAAATTGATCACCGTCGGGCGTGGTGACCTTGATGTTCCAGTCGACCTCGCCAGGCAACTCGTCGAGGTCGCCTGCGATGCCGTAACGGTGCATCAGGGTGTTGTTGACGAAATCTGCGAGTGACTCCATGGGCTCCACGATTCTGCCAGCTCCTCGATTCTGACGACTGTCACACCCATCTGTAACTCTGTGACCATGCAGCTCAGAACGCCGCTACACTCACCCGGTCATATTCACCCTGCCCCATTGCGGGGCCCCGCACGCTCAAGGCGCGTTCGGGTCCGAAGGGAGGTTCCACACGCATGATGCGTGCTTACGAATTCATGATCATCCTCGACGGTGATCTCGACGATGCGGCCGCGCAGACTTGGGTGAAGTCGGTCTCCGACAGCATCACCAAAGCTGGCGGCACCGTACACGGCAAGCCCGATTGGTGGGGCCGGCGCCAGTTCGCCTACCCGATCAACAAGAAAGAGCATGGTTACTACGCCGTGTTCAATCTTTTGGCGCCCGGTGGGGCGCTCGACGACTTCGAGCGTCAGCTCCGTCTCGCGGACGACGTCGTCCGCCACAAGCTCCTCCGCCTTCCCGATGCCGAGGCCGAGCGCCGCGGCATGGTTGGCGCCGCGGCCTGATCCGGCCGCCGTACCCGTTAGGGGAAACACCATGGCAGATTCCACCGTCACCATCACCGGCACCTTGACCCGCGACCCAGAGTTGCGTTTCACCACAGGTGGCCGGGGCATCGCCAGCTTCGGCGTTGCTGTCAACCGTCGTTACCAGCAAAACAACGAATGGGTCGAGCAGACCTCGTTCTTCAATGTCACTGCATGGGGAACCCTGGGCGAGAACGCTTCGGCGTCGCTCACCAAGGGCACCCGGGTCATCGTCACCGGCCGGCTCGAACAGCGGTCATACGAGACACAGCAGGGCGAAAAGCGCAGCGTTGTCGAGATTGTCGCCGACGAGATCGGTCCCAGCTTGCGTTGGGCCACCGCACAGGTCGAAAAGACCAGCCGCTCCGACGCCTCTGGCGCGCAGGGTGGTTACAGCGGCGGCAATGCCGGCGGCGGCGGCGGCGGCGGCGGTCAATCAAGTGGAAACCGTGCCCCCGATCCTGTGTACGGCGATGAAGAACCGTTCTGAGTATTTCGAGAAAATTGGATAAGACATGACCAGCAAGAAGAACAAGGCGCGTGCGCCAAAAGAGACCAATCCCAAGAAGTTCAAGAAGAAGACCAGCGTCCTTGTCACCGACAAGATCGACTACGTCGATTACAAGGATGTCAATCTTCTGGCCCGCTTCGTCAGCGATCGCTCCAAGATCCGCAACCGCCGCGTCACGGGCAACTCCGTGCAGCAGCAACGCGACATCGCCAATGCGATCAAGAACTCGCGCGAGATGGCGTTGCTGCCATACACCAAGCGGGTGTCCAACACCCGGCCGGGTCGCCCGCCGCGTGATGGCGAGCGCGGCCCCCGCCGCGATGCCGCTCCTGCGGCCGACGAGGCCGTAGAAACGTCGGATGCCGATGTTGACACCGCCGCCGATGACGCCGACATGATCGTTGCGGAGGCCTGAGATGAAGGTCATTCTTCGTGCCGATAGCAAGGGTCTTGGCAAGCGTGGCGACATCATCGAGGTTGCCGATGGTCATGCCCGCAACTACCTGCTGCCACAGGGTCTCGCACTCGTGGCGTCAGATGGGGCCATGGCGCAGGCAGGTTCCATGCGCCGTGCCCGCGATCTGCGCGATGCCGCCGATCGCGACAGCGCCCAGACCATCGCCAAGGCGCTTGTCGCCCAAGTGATCACCATTAGCGCCAAGGCGGGTGCCGAGGGCCGTTTGTTCGGTTCCGTCACCGCATCCGATGTGGCCGCAGCCGTGCAGGCCCAGGCCCACATCGAACTCGACCGCAAGAAGCTGCACATGCCCGAATCGATCAAGATTCTCGGCGAGTACAGCGTCACGGCCAAGTTGCATCACGACGTGGAGTTCCCTTTCACGATCGCCGTCGTCAAGGCCTGAACTGATTCCGACCACAGCGGTCGGCGCCCATTCGAATGATGTTTGAGAATCAACACGGCCCCGCTGTCCCGCAGCGGGGCCGTGTTTTCCACAGCCACATCACAGGCAAGTCACAGCAAGATCACAGCCTTGTGCCCCTAGCGATACACAGGGCAACTGCGAGAGGGTGAAGGAATGTTCCTGGCTGATAACTCCCGCGATCGCGTCCGACCAGTGCGATCGGTACGCGGCGAAGGTCGGGTTCCCCCGCACAACCTCAATGCCGAGGAGTCACTGCTCGGTGCGCTGTTGTTGTCGCGTGATGCCGTGGGCACCGCGACCGAGATGGGCCTGGGGGTCAACGACTTCTACAAGCCCGCCCACCAGTACGTGTACGACGCAATTCGCGGCCTCAACGCCACTGGCCAACCAATCGATGCCGTCACGGTCGCCGACGAATTGCGACGCGCCGGACTGCTCGATGAGATTGGTGGCTCCGAACTGCTGCTCGAGCTGCAGAACGCCACGCCGGCGATCTCGAACGTCTCGCGTTACGCCAAGATCGTGCAGGACACCGCGGTGCTCCGCCGGCTCATCGGCGTCGCAGCCGAGATTGCCGAGATTGCCTACAACGAACCCGATGATGTGTCGCGTGCGCTCGACGAAGCCGAGACCAAGGTGTTCGAGGTTGCCGAAGATCGCGTCACCGATTCCGTGCAGCCCCTCGGCGAACTCATGCCGCTGGCGATGGACAAGTTGCAAGAGACCTACGAACGCGGCAACATCATCACCGGTCTCGCCACCGGCTACCACGACCTCGACGAACTACTCTCGGGTCTGCAGCCGAGCACGCTGAACATCGTGGGTGCCCGCCCTGCGATGGGCAAGACGGCGTTCGGGTTGGGCCTCGCAGTACACGCCGCGCAGACCGCGAAGGTGCCGGTACTCGTGTTCTCACTGGAAATGGGTCACGCCGAGCTCACCCAGAGAATCCTCAGTAGCGAAGCGCGCGTTGATTCGCAGAAGCTGCGCAACGGCAAACTCACCGAATCAGACTGGACCAAGCTCGGTCGCGCCGTCGGTCGTCTCGAAGTGCCGTTGTACCTCGACGACAACCCGCGTGTCACTGTGATGGAGATTCGTGCCAAGGCACGCCGATTGAAATCACGCGAGGGTCTTGGTCTGATCGTGATCGACTATCTCCAACTGATGTCGGGCAGCGGCTCCGAGAACCGCCAGCTCGAGGTGAGCGAGATCAGTCGTGGTCTCAAGATTCTGGCTCGCGAACTGCAGGTGCCCATCGTGGCGCTGAGCCAGCTCAGCCGAAATCTCGAGAGTCGTAGCGACAAGCGACCAATGCTCGCCGACCTGCGCGAGAGCGGCAGCCTCGAGCAAGATGCCGACGTCGTGATGTTCCTCTACCGCGACGAGGTCTACAACAACGAGTCTCCCGACAAGGGTTCGGCCGAGGTCATCATTGCCAAGCATCGCTCGGGCCCCATCGGCGTGCGTCGACTCGCGTTCCTCGGCGCCTACACCCGCTTCGACAACGCAGCCCGCAGCGGCGTGTAGTTGCGCTTACTGCGTCGCACTTACTGGGTTCGGGAGTGTTTCGCGCCGTTCGTGAATGACGAGCGCAGCGTAGACGTGCGCTGAGCATTCACGGAGGAGTGGATGGTGCCCGGGTTCAGCGGCCGGTAGTCGAGGTGCCTGCTGAGGAGGGTCATTCGGATTCCTGAGCCAAGCATGTGTATGGGTGATACAAAGGATGCGTGGTACGTCGCATGCGCCGCCTCGTAATGCCCAAGAGTCTCACCGACCGGATTGCCTCGCTCGATCCGGAAGCCGTCGCGGCGTTCATGCTGAAAGGCGTCGAGACGGCAACGAGTGCGCGATGGGACGCTGCGGTCGAGCGCGCGGCCGCCCTTCCCGGTGACGTGCGCCCGGAGAAGATCCACGCGCTCACCAACGCGTTCGCGCGAGAACTCGGCATCATCGGTGCGGCAGCGGGTATGACAGCGGCGACACCGCTCGTCGGCACCGGCGCAACCCTGATGGCCGCCACCGTCGAACTCTCGTGGTTCACGGCGCGAGCTGGTGATCTTGTGTTGACCATCGCCGCGTTGCACGGGCGGCCGACCCCTACGGTGGACGAACGCCGGGCGTGGGTGCTTGCCGTGCTGGTGTTCGGCAGCACCGCCCGCCAAGGCCTCACCGGTGTTGCCAACTCGATGGGTGCCGGGCTCAGCGAGACCGCGCCGACTCGGATGTCGCTGGCAACGCTGCGCGCCACGAATGGCGCGATGACTCGCCTGTTCCTTCGTAGCTACGGCACCCGGCGCGGCGCGATTGCATTGGGCACGGCGCTGCCGCTTGGCATTGGCGCGGTGGTGGGCGCCAGCGCGAATGTGGTGGCCATCCGGCGCTTGGCGGCTCAGGCCGATGCGTTTTTCTCGCGCCTGCCGTATTCGTCGATCGATGCGACCTCTACTGCGCTGGCCGGCGACCTCTGACGGTCGCTTGACGCGGTGTTCAGGCGTTCGCGTCGGCTGCGATGGGCTTGTGCACGGTTGCGTTGGCGTGACCGTTGAACTCGGGTTTGGCCTGCAGCAACATCGCGTTGGAATGGGCGATCTCGTGGTCGGTGAAGGGTCGGGTGGTGTGGCAGAACTCGACCATGTTGCCGCTGGGGTCGCGGATGTAGATGCTGATGCAGAACTCGTGGTTCACTTCGAGCACATGGTGGCCGTGCGTACGCCAGCGATCTCGGTGTCGGTGGAGATCGTCCATCGTGGGGGCATCGAACGCGATGTGGTTCACCCACCAGGGCAGGCCTGCGGTGGTATTGATGTCGACGGGGAAGTCGTCGCCGATCTCGGAATCGTGAATCTCCCAGAACGCGATCATCCCGCCGTCGCCGTCGCCGCCGTTGGCGCCGGGTCCGGCCGAGCCGTCGGTGGAGTAGAAGAAGTGCTTGCTCCAGCCACCGTGCTCGCCGGGCGTTGGTGAGGCCACCACTTTGACGAGGCTGAACCCCATCACGTTCGTGTAGAACTCGTGCGTCGCCGCGGTGTCACGAGTGGCGAGTGCGACGTGGTGAAAACCCATGAGAACTCCTTTGACCTTAGTGCTCCAAGTGTGGCACTTTTCGCTCGCGAATTATCGATCGAAGCAGCCCTTGCCTCGGCGAGCCGCCATGATGGTGCACATGCTCCTGGGAGACGACCTCTTGGCCTGGTTGGTACTCGCGCTCGGTGGCGCTTTGTTCGTGGGCAACCTGCTGGCACTACTGAAACCGCCGCCGCGACCCAAGGCCGGCGAATTGTCCCGCGCCCCGATCGGTCGTACGTTGCTCATGGCGCTGGTCGGTGGCGTCGCGGCGCTGTGGGCGATTGGCTCGCTCGTCTCGAAGTAGCCGGTTCGGCGCTGGGCTCACTGCGTGACTGATGGCAGCGGAGCGTACGCTGGCGTGATGCCACCGATCCCGCTGCGGTTCATCAAGTCGGCGACGCGTGTCGACGATCTTCCCGAATCCGAGCGCGAGGTCGCTGTGGTTGGTCGATCGAATGTGGGTAAGTCGTCGCTCATCAACGCGTTCGCGAATCGCACCCGCCTCGCGCACACCAGCAAGACGCCGGGGCGCACGCAGCTGATCAACATCTTCGAGGTCGAACCCGGCGTCAGTGTGGTTGATCTTCCCGGGTACGGCTATGCGAAGGTGCCCAGCCGCGTGCGTCAGGACTGGGGCCAGATGATCGAGGGCTACCTGCTCGAGCGGGAATGCTTGCAGATGGTGATGGTGCTCGTCGATGGTGAGATCGGCCCCACCCCTCTCGATGTACAGATGCTCGAGTGGTTGCGCAGCAATGAGATCCCACATCAGGTGATTGCCACCAAGAGCGACAAGGTGAAGTCGGCCAAGAAGCCCAAGCGTCGCAAGGAACTCGCCGAGGGCTGCATGCTCGAGCCCGGTGACATCGTGTGGGTCAGCGCGTCAAAGGGCATCGGTATCGACCGGTTGCAGGATCTGATTTGGTCATGGCTCGCCCCCTGATTCCGTGACCGTGATCCCGGTCGATCGCTGTCGCTCTACGGTTCGATGATCGCGAAGAACAGATCGAACTGGTCGAGCAGCGATACGAAACGCTCGAACGTGGCGCGATCGCCGGTCACGTGCATTGTCCCGGCCGCGATTTCGTCGTCGAGTGTGCTCACCTCGCTGGTGACCTTCACGAACGCCACGACCGTGGTGGCGATGTGCGCGCTCGCGTCAACGGCACGTCGGGTGCCGAAGTAGAGCACGCCCTTTGCGACCACCACGCGGTACTGCACGTCGTGATCCGTGAAGTCGACGTCGAAGATGAGTCGATCGTCGATTGCTTCGGGAGCGTTGAGCTTCACGCCGCAGTTGTCGAGCACCATGCGCGGCGTCATCGCGCGCATCACGTCCACACGTGCCGCACCGCGTAGACCGGGCGCCGACGGCGTGCCGTTGCGCAGTTCCTGAGCGCCGGTGAGATAGAAGTCGCGCCACGGACCCGATTCACTCTGATACCCAAGTTGTTCGAGCGCATCGGCCTGCAGTAGGCGAGCCCGCTGATTGGTGGGGTCGGCAAAGACCACATGGTTCACGACCTGGGCGACCCAGCGGAACTCGCCGGCCGTGTAGTCAGCAGTGGCCTTGGCGAGCACCGCATCTGCGCCGCCCATGTACTCGAGAAGTTTGCGCGCCGCATCAACCGGTGGCAGCGGATGCAGGTTGGCCGGGTTCGCATCGAACCATCCGAGATAACGCTGGTACACGGCCTTCACGTTGTGGCTCACCGTGCCGTAGTAGTCACGGTTGAAGAACTCGTCGCCGATGGCCGCGGGCAGGCGCATCTCCTCGGCGATCTCCAGCGCGGTCATGCCGTGGTTGGCCATGCGCATGGTCTCGTCGTGGAGGTAGCGATATACGTCGCGTTGGCCGCCGAGGAATGCCTCGATGTCGGCAGTGCCCCAGCGCGGCCAGTGGTGGCTGGCGAAGGCGACATCGCTGCGATCGAGGAAGGTCTCGAGTGCTTCGTTGATGTACCGGCTCCACCCGAGCGAGTCACGAATCTCCGCGCCGCGCGGTGTGTACAGGTTGTGCAGTGTTGCAGCGCAGTTCTCGGCCATACAAACGGCGCGGTACTGCGGGAAGTAGAAGTTCATCTCCGATGGGGCCTCGGTGCCAGGCGTGAGTTGAAACTCGATGCGAATGCCATCGATCACCAGCTCCGAACCGGTGACCTCGATCGACTCGGTCGGGGCGATCAGCCCGCTGGCGCCCATGGGGATGCCCTTGCCCAACCCCGCGTCGATGTGCCCTGTGGGTCCCGGTTGCAACAGCGCGCCGTACATGTACATCGCGCGGCGTGTCATCGCCGGCCCGGCAACCACGTTCTCGAGAATCGCTGCTTCGAGGAAGCCAGCCGGGGCAATCAGTCGAACGGCGCCGCTGTTGACCTCATCGTCGGTCACGATGCCACGGATGCCGCCATAGTGGTCGGCGTGGCTGTGGGTGTAGATCACTGCGACGATGGTTCGCACCCCGAAGTACGCATCGACGAGTCCGCGTGCAGCCTCGGCTGTCTCGGCCGCAGTGAGCGGATCGATCACGATCCAGCCGGTGTCACTGCGCACGAAGGTGATATTGGAGATGTCGTAGCCACGTACCTGATAGATGCCATCGACCACCTCGAACAAACCGTGGTGGCAGTTCACCTGGGCCTGGCGCCACAGGCTGGGGTTGGCTTCTGGCGGGGCTTGGGCTTGGAGGAAGTCGAAGCGACCGAGGTCCCAGATCACGTTGCCGTTGCGGCCCATGATCGCCGGCGGGTCGAGCTGTGCGAGAAGCCCACGGGAGGCGCGCTCGAAATCGGCGCGATCGTCGAGATGCATGTGTTGTGCGACTGCCGCGTTGGCTGCGGCAGTCGTCGCGGTGGCGGGCTTCGGGGTGCGCTGTTCGTCGTGGCTCATCAAACGCGACGGTACTTCGGAGCGCTGCGAGAGCAGTCACGGTACGTTATGTCGCGTCCCTGAGGCCCAAGACCGGCCGTGTGGGCGGGACTTTCGCCAGGGCGCACCGTCTCGCGGCACGAGGCCACTGAGAGCGGGTGACGGGAATCGGACCCGCGTCATTTGCTTGGGAAGCAAATACTCTGCCATTGAGCTACACCCGCGTGCGTTGCCGGGGCAACGGACCGTAGAAGGTTAGCGCCAAGAACATCTGCGATGCACCCCGGTTCGTCGGCCACATCGCCACGACCGTGCATTCACTAGGGTGGCTCTCGTGATCCTGTCTGACCGGTCCTTGCGTGAAGAGATTGCGGCCAACCGCATCATCATCGACCCCCTCGATGAGCAGTGCATTCAGCCCTCGTCGATCGACGTGAAGGTGAGCAATCTGTTCCGTGTGTTCCGCAATCACACAGCGGGCATCATCGACGTGAAGCAGGATCTCGAGGACCTCACCGAGATGATCAGCATCCCCGACGATGGCGTGTTCATGTTGCATCCCGGGGAGTTCGTCTTGGGTTCCACGCTCGAACGTATCGCCCTCCCCGACGATCTCGTTGCCCGCATCGAGGGTAAGTCGTCGCTCGGTCGACTCGGTCTGCTCATCCATTCGACCGCCGGCTTCATCGACGCTGGCTTCGATGGGCACATCACGCTCGAACTCAGCAGTGTGGCCAGCCTGCCCATCACCATCTACCCCGGCATGAAGATCGGCCAGGTCAGCTTCGTGCGTATGACCACGCCGGCCGACAACCCTTATGGCAAAGGTGCCCGAGGCAGCAAATACCAGGGCCAGCGCGGCCCAACACCGAGCCGCTACTTCGAGAACTTCCGCTAACGCCGAGGCGTTGGCGGCGCGGGACGACTCGCCGGCGACAGGTGCTGTAACCCAGTGTTGTTGTGTGCGGGGCGGTGGTGACACCACACGAGATCCGTCGTCGCCCGTTGACGGATCTGTCAAGGCCGATTCAGTTGACGGATGTCGAAAACCGATGCGGCTCGCTCCGGGGAGCCGACAGGGCATTGCGGTCCCCGTCCCGGCCCGTTTGAGCGAGGGAACATATGCAAAGTCGATCTGTTCGCGCGGACAAAAACCTGAGCGGCGCCAGATGTGATCGGGCGCTCACGGACCTGCCACCTTGGCCGGTGGTCTATTCGCCGGCGATCGGTGACGCCAAGGGTGCGTCGCTCTGGGTTGCGGCAAGCATGCGCTCGCCGTTCTCGATCGCCTCGATGAGGTGGATCGCGATGTCGGCCACCTTCACCTCGGTCTCGTCCTTACCGGCCGCCTTGACGCCGTCGTCGAGCATCACGTAACAGAACGGGCACGCCGTAGCCACGCGCGTCGCACCGGTGGAGATTGCCTCCATGGCGCGCTCGTCGTTGACCTTGGTACCGATGGTCTCTTCCATCCACATGCGCGCCCCGCCCGCACCACAGCACATGCCCTTGGTGCCGTTGCGTTGCATTTCGACGACCTCGATGCCCTTGATGGAACCAACCACCTTGCGCGGTGCGAGGTACACATCGTTGTGCCGACCGAGGTAGCAGCTGTCGTGATAGGTGATGCGCTCCTCGAGCGTGGCCTGGCTGACGTCGAGCTGGCCGCTCTCGATGAGCGACTCGAGCAACTGCGTGTGGTGCACGAGCTCGTAGTTGCCACCGAGTTGCGGGTACTCGTTCTTCAACGTGTTGAAGCAGTGCGGGCACTGGGTGATGATCTTCTTCACGCCCATACCGTTGAGCATTTCGATGTTGGGCATCGCAAGCATCTGGAACAGGTACTCGTTGCCGCTACGCCGGGCGGAATCGCCGGTGCACATCTCCGATGGCCCCAGGATTGCCACGCTGATGCCGGCACGCCGTAACAGCTTGGCCATGGCCTGGGTGACTTTTTTGTTCTTGTCGTCGAACGACCCGGCACAGCCGACCCAGTAGAGGTATTCACTCTGCAGCACCTCGCCCGGATCGACGATGGTGACATCAAGGTCCTTGGCCCAATCGCCCCGCTCGCCCTGGTTCATGCCCCACGGGTTGCCCTGGTTTTCCATCGCCCGATACGCGTTGCCCAACTCGGCGGGGAAGTTGCTTTCCATCAGCGACAGATAGCGACGCATGTCGAGGATCTTGTCGAGGATTTCGATGTTCACCGGGCAGATCTCGTCGCATGCACGGCAGGTGGTGCACGCCCAGATTTCCTCGGCGGTGATGCGCTCGAACAATGAGTTCGAGCTGATCGTGATACCACCATCGGTACCGATGGGGGGCGACACATGACCACCCGCGGCGTGGGCGGCCGTGGCGGCCATGACCTCGCCGGTCTTGAGCACGATCTCACGTGGGTCGAGCGGCTTACCGGTGGCGTGTGCCGGGCACACGCTCGTGCAGCGGCCACACATCGTGCAGGCATCGGTGTCGAGCAGCTGCTTCCATGTGAAGTCCTCGACCACGGCGGCCCCGAAGGTTTCGAGCGAGGTTTCGGTGAGATTGGGCATTGCCTTCATCGCGCCCTTGGGGCGTTCGCGATCCTTCAGGTACATGTTCAGCGGCGAGGTGAACATGTGGCGCAGCATCGTGATCGGCAGGATCGCCAAGAACGCGATGAAGCTGATCACGTGGGCGCCCCAAGAGATCTGGTGCCACACGTCGAGGTTGTGCGCAGACATGCCGTCGAACAACTTGCTGAGCGGGTAGCCGATAAAGCTCCACTTCTCGTAGCTCGGCTGATCGATCTGGGCGATGCGGAAGACCTCGGCGAGATAACCGGTGAGTCCGATGCTGAGGAATACACCAAGGATGAGCGCGTGCTCGGGTTTGGTCTTGATGCGGATGCGATAGGGGCGCTGGATGTAGCGGCGCATGATGGCCCAGACGATGCCACCGACGAAGACGAGCCCGGCAAGATCGCCGAAGAACGAATACGCCATGTATACGTGGCCGTGCAGGAACTTCAGGCTCGGGGGGAGTTGATGATCGACTTCGAGCACGGTGGTGACAGCGAGCAGGCCGAGGAAGCCGAAGTAGATCATGCTGTGCATGAGCCCCGCTGCGGAATCACGCAACAGCGTGCGCATGTAGACGCCGGCACGGAAATCGGCGAGGCGACGCTTCGCGTTCCTCGACGTGGTGCGGCGACGATCGGGTCCGCCCCGCTCCCAATTCTTGACTCGGTCGGCGAACGCAAAGGCACCCCACACCAACAGTGCCGGAATGACGGTGTAGAACGCGATCTGCAGCGGACCGGGGATACCGCCGAATGCTTCGCGCGTCACTTCTTTCGTGCTGTGCCAGTTCGTGATGAGCGGGATGATGCCCGACACCACCGTGAAGACACCGATGAAGATGCCCATCGCGATGACGAGTTGGTGTGGTTTGAAGCGCTTCGGGGTTGAATCCGGCGCTGGGGAGGACGCGTGCGTGCTCATAACGAAGAGAACCCTAGTTCGCGACATGCCACGCGCCCATGTTGACGGCGCGATTCGGCCACAATGGAGAAGTGCAAACGACATCGACCACATGGCTGATCCGATTGGCGATGGTGTGCGTGGTTCTCGCAGGCACGCTCGGCTGGATCGCTACAGGCAATATCGGCGGAGCATCGGCCGACGGACTGCGTGCAACCGACCAGGCGCTCGGGCGTGCAGCCGAGTTGGCCGACACCACCGCGGCCCTCGCGACCGAACTCCAGAAAGCGGTGAGCACGCTGTCGAATGGCATGCGCTCCGCGAGCGAGGCGATAGATCACACGATCGAGGTGTCGAAGAACGTGCGCACGCTGCTCGACACGGTGTCCGTACTCGGCGTGCCCGTGATTGCCGGCGCCGACATCTTGAGTACCAATCTCGCGCAGGCCGAGGAGGCGCTGCTCGAAGTGCAAGGTGGTCTCAACGAGGCCTTCGCGAACCTCAAGGCCGTCGTGCCGACGCTGGCCGCATCGGTGAGCACTGTGCAGGCGATTCCTAACGAGCTACGCGCTGCGCAGAACGCCATCAGGGAGACCACCGACGAGATCGATCGGGGTGTCGTGTTGTGGCGTGTGGCGCTGGTGCTCGGTGCGGTCGCGTTGCTGTTGTTGCTGGTGGTCGCCGACCGAATCGTGCGATCGATGCAACCGCCGTTGACGAGCGAGCCTGTGACGACCGTGCCTGAAACGACCGTGCCTGAAACGACTCAGCCGTAGGACTGGCGGTCGAGCTCGCGAATGCGCCCGGCCAACGATGCGAGCAGTTTGTGCGCGAGTGCCGGGACATCGTCGACAACGGCGAGGAAATGGCGCTGCGTGATCAGCATCAGCCGGCAGTCGGTGTCGCACACCACCGTCGCGGTGCGGGGGCCATGGTCAAGCAGCGATAGTTCGCCGACCACGGTGCCGGCACCGAGGGTGGCGACCTTCTTGCCGTTGCGCTTCACGGTGACTGAGCCTTCGAGAACGATGAATGCCTCGCGCCCGGTCTGGCCCTGATCGACGATCATGCTGCCCGCAGGCATCACCAATTCGTCGCCGGCCTTCGCGATCTTCTCGAGGTCCTTGGTGGAACACGATGAGAACAGAGGGACATTGCGGAGGTGTTCGAGTGATGCCTTTTTGCTCGCCATGCACGCGATTATAGAACGTTCATCACCGCCATCGTGACAGCTTCGTCCAGACGCGGGATTTCGTCGTTCGGAAGCCGCGAACCCGAGACCGATAGGGTCGTGGCATGACCCTGCCGTTCGATCGATTTGTCAGGTTCGCCGAGCTCACCGATGCGCTACACGATCTCGCTCGCGAGTACCCGGCGCTCGTGACGCTCGAGCAATACGGAACCTCGTTCGAGGGCCGCCCGCTCTGGCTCGTGGCGGTCACCGATTCCACCACCGGACCCGATGACACCAAGCCCGCATACTGGGTGGACGCGAACATTCACTCCATCGAGGTCACCGGTGGGGCCGCAGCGATGTATCTGCTGCACCATCTGGTCACGGCGGCGAATCGCGGCGACGAGACCACGCTGCACGCGCTGCGCACGTGCACGTTCTACGTGGCGCCTCGTGTGAATCCCGATGGTGTCGAGGCCGCCCTAGCCGACTCGCCCATCTTTCGCCGGAGCAGCATGCGTCCGTGGCCGTGGCGCGAGCGCCATCAGTGGCCGGGGCTTGTGCAGCACGACATCAACGGCGACGGCCGCGTGCTCACCATGCGCATCGTCGATCCGAACGGTGCCTGGATGCCTCATGCCGACGATGCTCGCGTGATGGTTCCGGTTCCTGCCGACGGAGTCGTGCTCGCTGGAGTCACCCGCTATCGCCTTCTCTCGGAAGGCACCATCGAGGCGTACGATGGGTTCACGGTTCCGACGCCCGCGAGACCCGAGTCGCTCGACTTGAACCGTAACTTCCCCGCCGGTTGGGGCACCGGCACGCGTGGCGCCGGCGATCATCCGTTGAGCGAACCCGAGATCGACGCACTGGTGCGCGCGATCGTGGCTCGCCCCAACATCTGTGGGTACAACGCCTACCACACCCACGGTGGGGTGTTGCTGCGTCCATCGAGCACGCTGAGTGATTCGAAATTGCCACCGTTCGATGTGTGGACGTGGAACGAACTCGGCGCGCGGGGCACAGCACTCACCTCGTATCCGGTGCACTCGGTGTACGAGGACTTCACGTGGGATACGAACACCACAATGAGCGGTGCCGCTGACGATTGGGCGTACGAGCATCTCGGTCTGTTCGGCTGGACCACCGAGTTCTGGGATCTGGTGCATGCCGCCACCGGCAAACGCGCGAGCACCGACATCTGGTACGTCGGGCTCACGGCAGACGACGAGTTGGCCATCGCGCGGTGGTGCGACGCGCACGGCGACTACTACGTGGCGTGGACGCACTTCGATCATCCGCAACTCGGTCCGGTCGAGATCGGCGGACTCGACACGTTCCACGCGTACGTCAACCCACCCGGGTCGTTGCTGGTCGATGAGATTCGACCGCACGCCGAGTTCGCCGTCTTCCAGGCGTTGGCCGCCCCTCATCTCGACATCATCAACGCGTCGGCCACGGCTCTGGGTGACAACATCTGGCAGATCGACGTGGGTATTGCGAACACGGGCTGGTTGCCGACGCACATCAGCACGCGCGCCGAAAAGGAAACCCTCGTGTTGGCGCTCACGGCCGAACTCGACCTCCCTGCCGGGGTCACCATCGTGGGCGGTGTGAACCGTGTGCAGTGCGGGCAACTCTCGGGACGCAGCGCGCAACGACTCAACTCCGGCAGTCGTAACGACGGAACACCCGATCGGGTGTTGGCGCGGTGGATGATTCGTGCCGGCGACGCCGACGGCATCGCCGGCATCACTGCCGTTGCCAAGCACCCTCGCGCCGGCGTTGTTCAGCGCAAGGTGACGATCGCTCCGTAGCGAGCGCGCTGATGGCTCTCCAGACCGTCGATGGTGTGCGCCTCACATCGACTCGTGGCATCCGCGGGTTTGTGGATGGCACCGTTTCGGTGGTGCTGGGTGCATATCTGAAGCTGCTCGGATACAGCAACTTCGACGTCGGCATCGTGGTTAGCTCCATGTTGCTCGGCTCTGCCGCGCTCACCTTGGCCACGGGGGTATACGGGCACCGTTTCACGCGCCGCGCGATCCTGCTCTGCGGTTCTGGCTTGATGTTCGTCACCGGCGTCACGTATGCCACCACGACTGTGTTCGTGGTGCTGGTGATCGTCGGCGCGGTCGGCACGATGAACCCCTCGAGCGGCGACGTGAGCGTGTTCCTACCAATGGAGCAGTCGCTGCTTGCGGCCACCGTGTCGAACGAACAGCGAACAGCGATGTTTGCGCGCTATGCGTTCATCGGCAGTATCTGCGGGGCGCTTGGTTCGTTGGCCGCCGGTGTGCCCGACTGGGTGGTGCATCACACCTCGATCGATCGTGCCACGGCGCTGCGCGGTGTGTTCGCAGCGTACGCAGTTGGTGGAGTCGGCACGTTCCTGATCTACTCGTCGCTCACTCCGTCCATTGAGGCCGTTGGTTCGGCGCGTGCGGCGCCGCTGGGCCAGTCGCGCCGCATCGTCTTCAAACTCGCCACGGTGTTCAGCATCGACGCGCTCGGTGGCGGGTTCGTGGTGCAGTCGTTCCTTGCGCTCTGGTTGTACGAGCGTTTCGATTTGTCGGTGGCCGTGGCCGGCGCGCTGTTGTTCTGGACAGGCGTGTGCTCGGCGTTCTCGGCGTTCGTGTCGGCGCGCATCGCCAAACGCATCGGGCTGATTCGTACGATGGTCTTCACCCACCTGCCGGCGCAGGTGTTCCTGATCTGCGCCGCACTCGTGCCGAGCCTCGGATGGGCAGTGGCCTTTCTGATCGCACGCAGTCTGCTGTCGGCGATGGACGTGCCGGCGCGCAACTCGTATGTGATGGCAGTGGTCTCGCCGGCCGAACGTGCTGCGGCGGCGAGCGTCACGAACGTGCCGCGTAGCCTCGCCTCTGCCTTGCCGCCGCTTGCCGCCGGATGGATGCTGGACCGCAGTTCGTTCGGCTGGCCACTCATCATCGCAGGCTCGCTCAAGATCACCTACGACTTGTTGCTGTTGGCGATGTTCCGCAATATCCGTCCGCCCGAGGAACAGGATCGCTCGCATTCCACCTGATTCGCGCGGGCTATTGTAACGTGCGCGTTGCCCATGGAAAGCCCACGCACACCCCCGCGACCTGGTTCCAGATCTGCGACGACCAGATCGACGACTAGATCGCCGACTAGATCGACGTCCACATCGAACTTCGGCGTCAGCCGTCGTGAGAGTCACGATGCCACCGGCTTCTACGAACGCTTCAGCGCGCCGCTGATCAGCAACGACGAGACAGTGATGATGCCGGTGCCGGTGACCGAGTCGTTCATGTGCGGCGACTCGCGCGACATGGCAGCGGTTGCTGATGGTTCGGTGGCGCTGGTGGTCACCTCGCCGCCGTACTTCGCCGGGAAAGCATACGAAGAAGAACTGGGCCGTGACGGTATCCCGGCGTCGTATCTCGAGTACCTCGAACTGCTGCACGACGTGTTCGCTGAATGCGTGCGCACACTCGAGCCCGGCGGACGCATTGCCGTGAACGTGGCCAATCTCGGCCGCAAGCCATACCGCAGCCTGTCGGCCGACGTGATTCACATCCTGCAGGATCGCCTCGGTCTGCTGTTGCGCGGTGAGATCGTATGGCGCAAGGCCGAGGGTGCCACCGGATCATGTGCGTGGGGATCGTTCCGCAGCCCTGCCAATCCGGTGTTACGCGATGTCACCGAGCGCGTGATCGTTGCCAGCAAGGGTCGCTTCGACCGTGCCATGAGCACGAAGAAGCGCGCGGTGAAGGGCCTGCCGTGGCGCAGTGAGTTGGCGGCTGATGAGTTCATGGAGCTCACCCTTGATCTGTGGGAGATACCCACCGAGAGCGCCAAGCGTGTGAATCACCCGGCGCCTTTTCCCGTGGAACTCCCCGAGAAGCTGATCGGTCTGTTCACCTATCAGGACGATCTCGTGCTCGACCCGTTCATGGGCAGTGGCAGCACGCTGGTGGCGGCTGCACGACTCGGGCGCCGCTTCATTGGTTACGACCTCGATCCGTCGTATGTGGACATCGCCAGGGCGCGGGTGGCCACCGAGTCCCACGTGGAGCGCCCCCCCGCCGTGCGCGGCTCGGGTGGGGGTGCTGCCAAGATCGCCCAAGAGGCATTGGCCGCAGCCGGTTTTCACATCGTCGCGACCGGACGTCGGGTACGCGGCACTGGTGTCACTCTCAGCATCCACGCGCGCGACAGTGCGGGCGGTGCGTGGTACTTCGACGTGGCCGGTGGCGCCACGAGTCATCGCGCCGGTCTGGCGCGCACCGACACCGTGTGGCGGGTCCTCGGTCGCGCCGCCGCGGTGCGTGATCATCTCGATGGTCCGCTCGTGGTACTCACCGTGGCGTTACCTCGCCCGGGCACCGACGGTGACAAGGCGCTGCGTGCTGCGGCACCCGGATTGCTGCACGACGTGATTGATCTCACCGACCCATTGGCGCTGGGTCGACTGTGTGGGTACGCCGCGGCAAAAAGCTAAGTCGATAGGACTCAAGTTTTCTGACTGATGGGTTGAATGTGGCGCGGGGTCGCCGGTAGCGTTGCGTGTACATCACTCAACATCCCCCGAATCACTGGAGAACACCATCATGGCCAAGGCAGTCGGAATCGACCTCGGTACCACTAACAGCGTCGTTGCCTTCCTCGAGGCGGGTGAGCCTGTCGTCATCCCTAATGCCGAAGGTGCGCGCACCACGCCCAGCGTCGTCGCGTTCAGCAAGGCCGGTGAGGTGCTCGTTGGCGAAGTCGCCAAGCGTCAGGCCATCACCAACCCCGACCGCACGTTCCGCAGCATCAAGCGCCAGATGGGTACCACCTGGAAGAGCGACGATGTCGACGGCAAGCGCTACACCGCGCAGGAGATCAGCGCACGCACGCTGATGAAGCTCAAGCGCGATGCAGAGGCGTATTGCGGCGACGTCGTCACCCAGGCCGTCATCACCGTGCCTGCCTACTTCGACGATGCCCAGCGCACCGCCACCAAGGAAGCCGGCCAGATCGCCGGCCTCGAGGTACTGCGTATCATCAACGAGCCCACCGCTGCCGCGCTCGCCTACGGACTCGACAAGGGCACCGAGGACGAGACGATTCTTGTGTTCGACCTCGGTGGCGGCACGTTCGACGTGAGCGTGCTCGAAATCGGCGATGGCGTGTTCGAGGTGAAAAGCACCCACGGTGACACCAAGCTCGGTGGCGACGACTGGGATCAGCGCATCATCGACTGGCTCGTGCAGCAGTTCAAGGCGGCCCACGGTGTGGATCTGGGTAACGATCGCATGGCCACGCAGCGTCTCAAGGAGGCTGCCGAGAAGGCCAAGATCGAACTCAGCCAAGTGCAGCAGACGCAGATCAACCTACCCTTCATCACCGCCACGGCCGATGGCCCGTTGCACCTCGACGAGTCGCTCACGCGTTCGAAGTTCCAGGAGATGACCGCCGACCTCATCGAGCGGTGCCGCATCCCGTTCGAGCAGGCGCTCAAGGACGCAGGTGTCAGCAAAGGCCAGTTGCATCACGTCATCCTCGTCGGCGGTTCCACGCGTATGCCCGCCGTCAACGATTTGGTGATGAGCCTCACCGGCAAAGAGCCCAACAAGAGTGTGAACCCTGACGAAGTCGTTGCCGTCGGCGCGGCCATTCAGGCCGGCGTACTGAAGGGCGAAGTCAAAGACGTGTTGCTCCTCGACGTGACACCGCTCAGCTTGGGTATCGAGACCAAGGGCGGCGTGATGACCAAGCTCATCGAGCGCAACACCACCATCCCTACGCGGCGTACCGAGGTCTTCACCACGGCCGAAGACATGCAGCCGAGCGTGGAGATCCACGTGCTGCAAGGCGAGCGCGAGATGGCCGGATACAACAAGACGTTGGGCAAGTTCCAGTTGGTCGATCTGCCGCCCGCCCCGCGGGGCATTCCTCAGATCGAGGTCACGTTCGACATCGATGCCAACGGCATCGTGCACGTGTCGGCCAAGGACCGCGCAACCAGCAAAGAGCAGTCCATGACCATCAGCGGTCAGAGCACGATCAACAAGGACGACATCGAGCAGATGGTGCGCGATGCCGAGGCGCATGCCGAGGAAGACCGTCAGCGCCGCGAGGAAGCCGAAATTCGCAACAATGCCGACTCGGCCGTGTACCAAGCCGAAAAGATGCTTCGTGATCAGGGCGAAACCGCGAGTAACGACGACAAGTCATCGGTGGAGACGCCGCTGTCTGGTCTCAAGACCGCACTCACCGGCAACGACGTTGCGGCCATCAAGGAGGCGACCACGTCGCTCACCGATGCGCTGCAGGCGTTCGGCCAGAAGCTGTACGAGGCTGCATCACGCGACGCCAACGCGGCGGGCTCGTCGGCCACCGGCCAGGGCGGCACGAGCGACTCGGCCAACGATGAGGAAATCATCGACGCCGAAATCGTCGACGAGAAGTGAGCTCGGAGCACGAGATGACCGACCACACTTCGGATGACGCCACAGCGGACAACCACGTTGTCGCTGACGCGACTGCCGATGATCTCGCCGACACGATCGCCAGCGAGATCGCGGCCGAGATCGACATGGCCGAGTTGTTGCCGACCGAGCTCGAGATGCTCGCCGCTGAACGCGATCAGTTCAAAGACATCGCTCTGCGACTGCAGGCCGACTTCGAGAACTACCGCAAGCGCACGTCGAATCAACTGTCCGACGACATCGATCGTGCCACTGGCAAATTGACAGAGTCACTGCTGGCTGTCCTCGATGCCTGCGAGGCAGCGTTCGCGCATGGTGTCGTCGGCGTCGAGCCGATCTGGTCGCAGCTGATGGGTGTTCTGCAGAAGCAAGGTCTCGAAGCAATGGACCTGGCCGAAAAGGCCTTCGACCCGGCCATCGCCGACGCGGTGATGCACGAGCCAGCGCTCGACAACGACACCGAACCGGTGGTCAGCGAGGTACTGCGCACCGGCTATCACTGGAAGGGCAAGGTCCTGCGACCAGCGATGGTCAAAGTTCGAGGGTGATCACGCCATGACGGCTCAGCGCGAGTGGTACGAGAAGGACTACTACAAGATCCTCGGGGTGTCCGATACGGCCACCGCGAAGGAGATCACCAAGGCGTACCGCAAACTCGCGCGCGAGAGCCACCCTGATGCCAACCCGGGTAACGACGCGGCCGAGAACCGTTTCAAGGAGATCTCGGCCGCCTACGACGTAGTGGGTGACGACGCCAAGCGCAAGGAATACGACGAGGTCCGTCGCCTTAGTCCCGCTGGCAGTTTCGGCCCCGGCGGTTTCGGTAACGGCGGCGGTTTTGGTGGCGGGGGGCAACCCGGTGGGTTCAACTTCAATGTCGGCTCCGAGGGCCTCGGCGATGTACTCGGCGGCATGTTCGGTCGTGGCGCGCGAGGCCGTGGTGCGTCGGCCGGCGCCGGCCCTCAGCGCGGCGAAGACCTCGAGGCGTCGCTCACGCTCGACTTCGTCGACGCGGCGCACGGTCTCACCACCACGCTGTATCTCACCAGCGATGCCCAGTGCAGTACGTGCCATGGCTCGGGTGCCAAGCCAGGCACCAACCCGCGTACGTGTTCGCAGTGCGGCGGTCGCGGTGTGGTCGACGACAATCAGGGTTTCTTCTCGTTCAGCACACCGTGTCGGGTCTGTCAGGGCCGTGGCGTGGTCATCGATGCGCCCTGCCCCACATGCCGCGGCAACGGTCTCGAGAAGCGCCCACGCGAGGTCAAGGTGCGCCTCCCCGCCGGCGTTGCCGACGGACAGCGCATACGTCTCAAGGGTCGCGGCGGCCCGGGTCGAAACGGTGGACCCGCCGGTGACCTCATGGTCGAGTGTCGCGTGCAGCCGCACAAGCTGTTCGGGCGCGACGGCAGCAACCTCACCCTGCGCGTGCCCGTCGCCTTCGCCGAAGCTGCCCTCGGCAGTGAGATCGATGTTCCCACGCTCGACGGTCAGCGGGTCACGTTGCGGCTCAAGCACGGCACTCAGACCGGCAGTCGTCATCGGGTGAAGGGCAAGGGCATCGAGACGGCCAAGCACACCGGCGATCTCATCGTCACCGTCGACGTGCAGGTGCCGCATTCGCTCACCGATGAACAAACTGCTGCAATCGAGGCGCTTGCAGCAGCGACTACGGTTTCACCACGGGCACACCTGTTGCAGGACACAAAGCCCCAGAACACAAAGTCCCAGAACAGCAAGCCCGAGAACAGCAAGCCCGAGAACAGCAAGCCCGGAGACAGCAGGGAGGCGTGAACATGCGAAGTCGAACACACGCTGTCTACGTGATCTCCGTTGCCGCCGAACTCGCCGGGATGCACCCCCAGACGTTGCGCATCTACGAGCGCCGTGGCCTGGTGCAACCGGCACGCTCGCAAGGCGGCAACCGGCGCTATAGCGATGTCGACATCGATCGACTCCGCCGTATCCAAGAGCTCGCCGGCGAGGGCATGAACCTCGAGGGCATCCGTCGCGTGATGGCGCTCGAACTCGAGGTCGCACGTCTGCGCGACGAGAACGCCGAGCTGCGCGCCGTTGCGGCCAGTGCTCTGGCCGAGGCCGAACGCCGCGCGCCACGCCGCGATCTGGTTCCGTTGCATCAGGCCGTTGCGGTCTTCGGTCAACGTCAACACCCATTGGGCTGACTCAACTCAGCCCTGCTCAGCTCAGCGAACTCGATGCGACAATACGGTCAATGCATCGTTGAGCATGAACGACCATGGTTCGTCCCACGTGGTGGGCGGCGGTGGCATGGGTGAGACGGCGGGTTGCTGCCACACGGGCGACGTACCCAGAAACGATTCGATCGCGGCGCGTTCGTTGGCATCGAGGTGGTGCTGCGGTGCCTGGGCCTCGGCGGCCGCTGCGCTGGCACGCGAGCCCACCATGGCGCGAGGCGTGCCACGTTCGGGATCGGCGCCTCGCCACGTGGTGAGCAGCGTTGGCTCGTAGGCGATGCGTTCGGACAGGTAGACCATCGCCGCAACGCCGTGCTTGCACGGTGAGTCCCAGTCGGGGCAATCGCAATCGAAGTTCACGTCGTCTCGGCTGGGTACGAGTGTGGCCAAGCGATCCGTGGCGTCTTGCTGGGTGGCGCGGATGACCACGGTGTAGGGCTTGGCGCGACTTCCCTGCACGAGCGCCGTGGCGCGGCCCGGTGTGACTGCGAGGTCAATGACAGCGCCCTGGCGCGCGTAGTCGCGACCGCGACGAAAACGCGGCGGATCGCACAGACCGGCGAGCATCACGTCGATCATCGTGGAGATCAGCCGACCCTCGCGGTCGGCGCCGGGGGCGCTCATCACCGACCCCCTGGCGTGAGCATGACGAGTGATCGCAGTGCATCGGTGGAGAGTTCGGTGAGCCACTGTTCGCCCGTGCCGAGTACCGAGTTGGCGAGTTGTTTCTTGTCGTCGATGAGTTGACTGATGCGTTCTTCGAGCGTGCCCTCGCACACGAGTTTGTGCACGAGCACGGTGTGTGCCTGCCCGAGCCGCCAGGCGCGGTCGGTGGCCTGATCTTCGACAGCCGGATTCCACCAACGGTCGTAGTGGATCACCTGCGATGCCGCAGTGAGGTTGAGCCCGGTGCCGCCGGCTTTCAGCGACACGAGCAGTATCGGGGGACCCTCTCCCTGTTGGAATCGCCGCACCATTGCGTCACGGCCGGTACGCGATACGCCGCCATGCAAGAAGGGCACATCGAGCTGCAGGCGGTCGCCGAGGTGGCGTTGCAAGAGCAAGCCCATCTCACGGAACTGGGTGAACACCAATGCCCGCTCGTCGACGGCAAGGAGATCGTCCACCAGTTCGTCGAAGCGGGCGAGCTTGCCGGAACGACCGGCGAGCCGTGAGCCATCGCCTGCCGCGTGCGCCGGATGGTTGCAGATTTGTTTGAGCCGGGTGAGCGCGGCGAGCACGATGCCGCGTCGCTTCATACCCGACTCTGCCTGAGCATCGGCGAGCAGCTGATCGACTACGGCCTGATACATGGTGGCCTGTTCCTTGGTGAGCGTGGCCCAGGCGACCTGTTCGATCTTGTCGGGCAACTCGGGCAGCAGCGTCTTGTCGGCCTTGGTGCGGCGCAGGATGAAGGGCTGGGTCAGCGTGCGTAAGGCCGCTGTGGCCGCGACATCGCCCGTGCGCTGGATCGGCTTGGCATAGCGGTCGTTGAACTGCGTTGCACTGCCGTACAGGCCGGGATTCACTGCATCGAGAATCGACCAGAGCTCGCCAAGGTGGTTCTCGACAGGGGTGCCGGTCAGCGCCAACTTCTGATCGGCACGGATGTGGCGCACCGCCCTGGCGGCATGGGTGAGATGGTTCTTCACGTTCTGTGCCTCGTCGAGTACGAGCGTTCCCCATTGCACCTCGCCCAACACCTGGATGTCGCGGGCGAGCAGGCCGTAGGTGGTGACCACGATGTCGGAAGGGATGAGTTGCTCGGCCACGGTGTCGCCGCGTGCGCGCTCGTTGCCGTGGTGGATGGCCACCTGTAGCTGCGGCGTGAACCGGGCGGCCTCGGCATACCAGTTGTGCACAACACTGAGCGGGCACACCACCAGATGGGGGCCGGGCCGGGTAGCGAGGTGCGCCAATGTGGTAGCGGTCTTGCCAAGACCCATGTCGTCAGCCAGGCAACCGCCGAGGCCGAGCCGAGCGAGAAAGCCCATCCAGCTCAGGCCCCGGCGCTGGTAGTGGCGCAGTTCGCCGACAAACGAATCGGGTTCGTGGAGTTCTTCGAGTTGTTCGTCGGGCAAGCCGGCGAGCAGGTCGGCAATCCAGCCGTCGGCGCGCAGGGCAACGGCCGCATCGGCACCGTTGTCGGCAGCGGCTGCTTCGGCTGCGAGCTTCATCAACCCAGCAACGTCGAGCTCGCTGTGGTCCTTGCGCTGCTTGTGAAGCCGACCGAGCGTGGCTTTCACCTGATGTGCGTCGAGACGCACCCAACGACCATTGACGTGGATGAGCGAATTGCCCGATGCAGCGGCGCGCTCGAGTTGTGCTTCGTCGATGTGGGTGTCGTCGATGGTGGCGTCCCATTGCACGAGCGCACCTGCCGAGAAGCGACCGCTACTCGGTGCGTCCATCTTCGGCGTGGCGGTTGCGTGCACGTTGGCTTTGGCGCGCACGAGGTGCTCGGGTCCGAGCAGGCGAATGTCGAGTTCGTCGAGCAACGGTGGAGCGTCGGTGAGGAACACCTCAACCTGTTCGACGCTGAGCTCGATCGCCGCGCTCGGGTCGCTTGCCAACGCTTGGAGCCTGTCGATGTGCATGCCGAGCGACTGACCGGCGGAGGTGACGCGGGCGCGAAGTCGACCGACGTGTTGAGGCTGGCGGGCAATGTCGAGAGCGAGCGGTGTCTGTGCGATCACGTCGGCCGCGCTGCACCAACGCTCGGGCTGATCGACATCGACTAACTCGAGCGTGAGCAACCACGCGCCGTCGGCCTCATGCGGTAGATGCAGTCGAAGCTGCGCGGCGACGACGGGAACGCCGTGGGCACGGTCAAGTTCGTACTCGAAGGTGCGCGCCAGCTCGCCGAGTGCGGCGACATCGTCGGTGCGGTAGAGCACGCTGCCAGCAGCAGAGCTGAGTGCGCGAAATGTGGCCTGCGCGGCGCGGTACTCGCTACCGCGGGCCTGCAGCGGCGGGGACGGTCGCCAGCCGATGTCGCCCAGTTGCCGACGCGCCATGGCATCGACGACCGACACGAACAAGATGCCTAGGTCGAGCGTGCCGCACGCGGGTGGCATCGCGGACTGCAATTGGTCGAGCGCTGTGGTGACACCGTGGTCGACCACGGGTACCCAACGCGCTTGGTAGATGGGTCCATTGATCTCGAGCATGGGTCGAATACGGGTGGCGCGTACGACGGACTGCGCGAGCGCGGCGACCCGGGCGAACCAGTGCAACGTAGGCGTGAACGCTGCGGTGGGGAGTCCGCTGCCGGCGATGTCGGCGATGTCGGCGAGCGCACCGAGTGGAACTCGCAGCGTCGGTGCGGGTTGCGTGCCCGTGGGGTCGGGAAGTGGAACCGGTATGCGTGCGGGTGTGCCCGCGGCCGACACGTGCCGACCGAGCACACGATCGACCGTGCGGATCAACTCCACGAGGTGCACCACGGATGCATCGTCGCAATGCAACGCCCACAGGTGCAGCGCGCCGTCGTGCCAGGTGAGCTGCAGCTCGGGCGAGACGGCGGTGGTGGAGTTCATAACAGCCTCCACGGTACAGCGGGGGTGTTCGGGCCCGGCTCGCAATCACGCTGTCGCGACGCGTGATTGAATGGCTGCCATGAACTACACCGAGCTGACCCCCGACGAGTTTGCAACCCTCGATGGACTCGCCGACTGGCGGGTCGTGCTCGGCACCATCGGGGCCACGTTCCGCGCCGGTTCCTACACGGCTTCTGCAGCGCTCGTGTCGGCAATCACCGATGCCGCCGAGCGACTGCAGCATCATCCCGATATCGACGTGCGCTATCCGGATCGCGTGCGGGTGATCTTCACGACGCATGCCACCGGAGGGCTCACCACTCTCGATGTGGATCTGGCTCGCGAGGTCTCCAGGCTCGCGGCCACCGCTGGCGCCACGTCCGAAGCCACCTCAGTGCAGGCCGTCGAGATGGCGATCGACACGATGGACGCCGACCGCATTCGCCCGTTCTGGGCAGCAGTGCTGGGCTACCGCGAGATCGGCGGATACCTCGTCGATCCGCTGCGTATCGGTCCACCACTGTGGTTCCAGCAGATGCACGAACCGCGCACCGAGCGCAGTCGCTTCCACGTCGATATCTCCGTGGCTCACGACAGCGCCGAGGCGCGCGTCGCCGCTGCCCTGGCAGCGGGCGGCACCCTCGTCAGCGATGCCTTCGCGCGGTCGTGGTGGATCCTCGCCGACGCCGATGGCAACGAAGCCTGCATCTGCACCTGGCGCGACCGATGAGCTTCGACATCAGATTCCAGGTGCTCACGTTGCCGGGTCAGCCCTATGCGACGTACCGGCAGCAGGTGCTACACCTCGAACAACTCGGCTTCGATATCGCTGCGGTCCCCGATCACTTCTGCGACTGGGCCAACCCGCCCGCACCATGGTTGGAGTGCTGGACGCTGCTCGCAGCGCTCGCCGTAGAAACCTCGACGATTCGTCTCAGCAGCAACGTCGCCCAGATCCCGCTGCGCAACCCGGCGGTGCTGGCCCATCAGGCTGTCACGGTGGACCACGTGTCGGGAGGGCGGCTCGAACTGGGTCTCGGTACGGGGCTGACCATCGACCCGGGCACCGAGATGATCGGTCTCACAAACTGGTCGAATGCCGAGCGTGTGGCTCGCTTCGGCGAATACATCGAACTCGTTTCGATGTTGTTGAGCCAGGAGATCACCTCGTTTGATGGCAGGTACTATCAGGCCAACAGCGCCGTGATGAACCCGTCGTCGCTGCAGTCGCCGCGCATCCCTATCGTTGCGGCCGCGCTCGGTCCGAAGATGATGGCTCACGCTGCACGTTGGGCCGACACGTGGAACACGATGAGCTTCGATCCGAACTTCGACGCTCAGATCGTCGAACTCGGTGAACGCTCACGACAGATGGATCTGCTGTGTGCGACGGTCGATCGCGAACCAGCAACGTTGCGCCGCAGTGCCAACCTCTTCGATGCCCAAGCACGCGCCACGGGCGGCCGGTTGCGCTACTACGACAACGACGAACTGTTCGTGCACCTCGTGCGTAGCGCGATCGATGCGGGCTTCACTGACATCGGTCTGTACTACCCGGTCGACCCCGAACAGCTGCCCGCCTTCGAACGGATCGCGATCGAGATCATTCCCCCGTTTCGCGGCTGATCGGAAAATGTTGATACACCATGTGTCAAGTTTTCTATCACGGTGTAACCTGAAGACATGGCGTTCGACCCGAAGAAGTGGACTCATAAGACCCAGGAAGCATTTGCCGCCGCGATCGACTCCGCGAAGGCAAACAGCAACCCCGAAATCACCCCTGACCACGTGATGGTCGCATTGATGGGCCAAGAGGGCACCATCGCGCCAGCCGTTGTGCAGGCATTGGGTCTCGCCCCGTTGATGGTTCGCAACAAGGCCGCAGAAGCGGTGTCCAAGTTGCCCAAGGCCTATGGCGGCTCCGAGCCGCGGATGAGCCGCGAGCTCACCAACATCGCCGAGAACGCCGAGGCCGCGCGCAAGGACCTGAAGGACGATTACCTCTCGGTCGAGCACCTGTTACTGGCGATGAATCAGCGCCTCGGCATCGGCAGCGAGGAATTGTTGCAGGCGCTGCAGCAGGTTCGCGGCAGCCATCGTGTCACCAGCCAGAATCCCGAGGAGCAGTTTCAGGCACTCGAGAAGTACGGACAGGATCTCACCCAGCGCGCCCGCGACGGCAAGATCGACCCGGTCATCGGTCGCGACGACGAGATCCGCCGCGTCATTCAGGTACTCAGTCGGCGAACGAAGAACAACCCCGTTCTCATCGGCGAACCCGGAGTGGGCAAGACCGCCATCGTCGAAGGCCTCGCCCGGCGTATCGCCGACGGTGACGTACCCGAGGGCCTGAAGAACAAGCGCCTCATCAGCCTCGACATCGGTTCCATGCTCGCTGGTGCGAAGTATCGCGGCGAGTTCGAAGAGCGCCTGAAGGCCGTGCTGAAGGAGATCACCGACGCAGCTGGCGAGGTGATCACCTTCATCGACGAGATCCACACCATCGTTGGTGCGGGCGCTGCCGAGGGCGCAATGGACGCCGGCAACATGATCAAGCCGATGCTCGCGCGCGGCGAGCTGCACATGATCGGCGCGACCACGCTCGACGAATACCGCAAACACGTCGAGAAGGACCCAGCGCTCGAGCGCCGCTTCCAGCAGGTGTACGTGGGTGAGCCCACGGTCGAAGACACCATCGCCATTCTGCGCGGACTGAAGGAACGCTACGAGGTCCACCACGGCGTGCGTATCCAAGACAGTGCGCTCGTCAGCGCGGCGGTGTTGAGCAATCGCTACCTCACCAACCGTTTCCTGCCAGACAAGGCCATCGACTTGATGGACGAAGCGGCGAGCAAGTTGCGTATCGAGATCGACTCCATGCCCACTGAAATCGATGTCGTCGAGCGTCGCATCCTGCAATTGGAGATCGAACAGGTTGCGTTGGGTAAAGAGACCGACGCCGCCTCACGCGAACGCCTCACCGCGCTCGAAGACGAACTTGCGGAGTTGAACGCCCAGAGCGCAACGATGAAGGCGCATTGGGAGGGCGAGAAGCAGGCCATCACCGCAATCCGCACGTTGAAAGAAGAACTCGAGCATCTGCGTACACAAATCGAGCGCGAGGCAGACCTCAACGTGGCTGCCGAGATCCGCTATGGCCGCATCCCCGAACTGCAACGCCGTATCGACGAAGCCACCGCGCATCTCGACACCTTGCAGAGCACCAACCGCATGTTGAAAGAAGAGGTCGACGCCGAGGACATCGCCGAGGTGGTCAGTAAGTGGACAGGTGTGCCGGTGACCCGGCTCATGGAAGGCGAGATGACCAAGCTGGTTCATCTGGAGGAGTTGCTGCATCAGCGGGTCATTGGCCAGGACGACGCCGTCACTGCGGTAGCGCACGCGATCCGACGCAGTCGTGCCGGGCTCAGCGATCCCAATCGTCCGATCGGCTCGTTCATGTTCCTCGGGCCTACGGGCGTGGGCAAGACCGAACTCGCACGTGCGGTGGCCGAGTATCTGTTCGACGACGAGCGGGCGATGGTCCGTATCGACATGGGCGAGTACATGGAGAAGTTCTCGGTGAGTCGCCTTATCGGTGCGCCCCCCGGATATGTGGGTTACGACGAAGGCGGTCAGCTCACTGAAGCCGTGCGTCGGCGGCCGTACAGCGTGGTGCTGCTCGACGAGATCGAAAAGGCCCACCCCGATGTGTTCAACGTGTTGTTGCAGGTGCTCGACGACGGTCGCCTCACCGATGGCCAGGGTCGCACGGTCAACTTCACCAACGTGGTGTTGATCATGACCAGCAACCTGCCAGGCGATCCGCTCGGATTTTTCAAACCCGAGTTCATCAACCGCGTCGACGACATCATTCGCTTCCGTTCGCTCACCGAGGCTGATCTTGCCGAGATCGTCACGATTCAACTCGATTCTTTGCGCACGCGTATGGCGGCACGACGCATCACGCTCGTGGTCACACCTACCGCGATGTCATTGCTCGCGCACGAGGGTTTCGATCCGGCCTTTGGTGCTCGCCCGCTGAAGCGAGTGATCCAACGCGAGATCAGCGATCGTGCCGCAGTGTTGATTCTCGAAGGCAAGGTCAGCGAGGGCGATACCGTCACCGTCGACGCCATCGACGATCACGTCACGGTCACGTGAGGCATCGGCGCCGACCGATTCATTGATGGACCGTCTAGTCGTGGATCACCACGGTGGCGCCCATCGGCAGCAGGTTCGTGGCCCAGATCATGTCCATCGCCGGGTTGCTGACGCGGATACAACCGTGCGAGGCCGGGTAACTGGGCACGTTTGGCGCGCCGTGTACGGCGATACCGCCGACCACGAAACGCGGCCGGTACAGCGTGCCCAACGAGCCCGTATAGGCCGGCTGATCCACCACGCGATAGATGTGAAAGGTGCCGTTGTCGGTGATCGCGGTGCCGGTGATCTTGGCACCGGTGAGCACATTGTCGGCCTCGTAGTAATAGCCACCGCCCGTTGACACATTGAGCAGCCACACGACTTGTCCGTTGTGCAGGAAAAGACCGAGCTGACGTCCCTTGTCGATTTCAAGCAAGTCACCGCCGTTGCTGACGCCGGGCCGCGGTCGGCAGTTCGGCCAGTTCAGGGCACGGGCTGTAGCTGCATCGACATAACCCCGCGGAGTGAGCCCGTTCCATTTCTGGTAGGCCATCACCGCCTGTTGTGTGCTCCACCCGAAGGAGCCATCGGCGCCGCCGTTCCAGAAGCCGAGATCGAGCAGTCGTTGCTGCAACAGGGCGATGTTCGGCCCGTATGCGCCCGAACCAGATCCGAGAATTGCTTCATTCGAGAACCCACTACAGAACACCGGTGTGGGGTCAGTGTTCTGGGGGCCGCCGTAGGGTGCTGCAACCGGCGTGCCGATATAGAAACCGCTCACATCAGCGAGGGCGTGTGTGGGGTTTTGCGCAAAGATGTCGAAGCCACGCGACGAGACCGGCACCATCACGTGATGGGCAAGCGTCTGTCCCGCCCACGCAACGTTCATCGACGATGTTTTCCGCGACTTCACTGCGGGATTGTTCGATCCGGCGGGCGTGACACTCATGTAACCATTGTCGAACGTGTCGGTCACGGTGAGGTTGAACACCACCGCGAGGACGTCATTGCGAGCAATGGCGGCGTTCGCGCCTGCGGCCACTTCGACGTTCCAGCCCGGGAGCAGCCGCTTGGTGCCACCGAGTGGATTGAGCGAAGCGTCACGGCTGTCGTAGAAGCGTGTGGGTGTGTTCAGCGGCACGAACAAACCGTCGGTGGACAACGGTGCGGCTGCTCCCGTGAAGGTGCCGATCACATCGATGATCAGATCGCCACCGGGCGCCGAATACACCGAGAACTGTCCGGCTATATCGACGGGAACGATGACTTGATTGGACACGACCTGCTCGCCGTACATGGTGTTGAGATTCGATGTTGCGGGCTTCGTTGTGCCAGCGGGAAAGACGACCCATGGTCCGGCGATGTTGCCGATGGTGGTCACGTTCAGCACCACTGCTGAAGCGCCGACGGCGGCAGCCACGCCGTAGGTGCGCGTCTCGGTCGATGCGAACGCCGACGCGCTGTCGCGCGTGTCGAGCATGCGCGATGGAGCCGCCAGTGGGACGAACCTTCCCGCCGCCGACGAACCAGTGGGCACGTAGTAGCCCAACATGTCGACGACCACGTTGCCGCCAGCGGCGCTGAAGATGTCGACGCTGCCCGAAGGGCCGACCGGTACGGTGACCAGATTGGGCAAGGCGAGGGCATCGCCGAAGAAGGCGCTGACAGGATCGACATTGAGGTTCGACGCGGTTGGCAGGGGCGTGCCGTGCGGATACACGGTCCAAAAACCGACGGCGGCCGGGCCCACAACGGTCACGTTCAGGACAGCTGCGATGATGGTGCCGGGGGCAGGCAGGGGCGTTGCTCCGGTGACGGCGACGGTGAGCACGCCGAAGGCACCGAGCGGTGCGGTGTCGCGCGTGTCGGCAAGTCGCTGGGGCTCGGCCAACGGACGGAATGCCGACGTCGCCGCGTTCGCGAACGCCGTTGTTGCGGGGCTGGAGATCGACGCCAGTGTTGGTAGCAACAACGCGCCCACCAACGCTGCGCAGACCCGAGAAGGGTTTCGACGCATCCACTCAGGCTAACAACAGATTCTCGCTGACGGTGGTCAGCTCGGCACAATCAGAATCCGCGCGTCATCGTCATGTTGCGCTTGTTGGAACATCCTCGTGCGCTGCGGGAAGTGCGAGCGTGAAGGTGGCTGGAGCAACGCTCGACAGATCAAGCCGGCCGCCGTCGGCCTGGGCGAGACGCCGGGCCAGTGCCAGACCTCGTCCGTGCGGTGCAGCGGGGTCGTCGGATCCCTGGAAAAAGCTGGTGGCCTGATCGGGATCGATACTGCCCTGATCGCTGATCTGCACTTGCCGATCGGACAGGGTGATGTGCACGATGCCCTCGCCGTGGCGAAGCGCATTGTCAAGCAGGATGTCGATGACCTGCCCGACGAAGCCCGGCGTTGCGACCACGAGGCTGCCGGTGCCGCTGAGTCCGAGCGTACGCTTGCTGACTTGATAACGCTGCACCCAATCACCACGGTGTTGCGCTGCGATCTCGCGCAGGTCGACGGTCACGCGCTGGCTGCCCCGCCCGCCGCGGGCAAGGTCGAGCAACTCGTCGAGGGTCGCAGTGAGCCGGTCGGTCTGTTCGAGCGCGTGCAGCGCATCAGCCCGGACGGCGGGATCTTCATGCATGGCAAGCAGCTCCAGTTGCAGGGCGATACCCGTGAGACCGGTGCGCAGCTGATGCGTGGCGTCACCGGTGAAACTGCGTTCGGAGCTGAGTGTTCGATCGAGACGCTCGGCGCTTGCTGACAGGGTGGACCGGATGTCGTCGATCTCGCGAATGCCCGACGGTGGTGGCAACGCTGCGCTGAAGTCGCCTGCACCGAGGCGCGCGGCAGACGCTGCGAGTTGCTCGAGCGGGCGCGAGACGCGCGCGCCGAAGATCGCGGCCAGCACGGCAGCCAGCAGTACGCCACCGGCGGCGAGCACACCGAGCAAGAGGAGTTGCCGGGCAATACGTCGTTGCAGATCGCTGCGGCTCGTTGCGACGTCAATACGCGTGCCGGCAGGACCAGCGGCGACGCCGTGAAAGGGCTTCGCGATCGGTTCGCCGTACGACGCAATCACGCTGCCGTTGCTGGCAAGTATGTCGACTCGATCACCCTCGAGCACGAGATCGGCCAGCGTGGCCGATTTGATCGGCGCGCCGGAAAGCAGATCGTCGGCAAGGATCGAGCTGATCGATGTCGCCTGCGCGGTGAGACGGCTACGCAGTTCGTCCTCGGTGGCGCGCGTGAGGAGCAAGATCACTGGCGTTGCCAATACGAGCAGCACCATGACGGCGACGAGGATGGTGTTGCGAACGAGCCGACGGCGCACGGACTCAACCGATCTCGTAGCGGAACCCGATGCCGCGTACCGTGATGATGCGCTGGGGTTGGTCGCTGGTGTCACCGAGCTTGCGGCGCAGTGTGGCGATGTGGGTGTCAAGGGTGCGCGTGGAACCCCACCAGTTCTCGTCCCAGACCTCGCCCATGATCAGCTCGCGGCGCAGCGTCTCGCCGTGACGGCTAGCGAGCAGCACCAGCAGATCGAACTCCTTGGGGGCGAGCGTGAGTTCGTCATCGGCGAACCAAGCGCGCCGCGCCGCGCGGTCGAGCCGTAACGCGCCGAATTGGTCAGCCTCGTTTGCGGTGGGCGCGCTTGCACCGCTGGCGCGCAGGCGGCTACGGATGCGTGCCGTGAGCTCGGCCACCCGGAACGGCTTGGTGATGTAGTCGTCGGCCCCGGCATCGAGGCCGACCACGACGTCGACTTCTTCGTTGCGCGCGGTGAGCATCACAATCGGCAACGCGGGGTGCCCGGCACGGAGCCGCCGACAAATGTCGAGACCGTCTATGTCGGGCAGGCTGAGGTCGAGCAACACCAGATCCGGCACATGTTCGGCGATGGCCGTGAGCGCTGCTTCACCGCTATCGGCATGAACAACGACGAAGCCTTCGGCTTGCAGCATGCGCACGAGGGGCTGGCTGATGCGAGCGTCATCTTCGACCAGCAGCAGCGAGTTCATGCGTGCTGAGCGTACGCCGTCGCAGAGCCCTAGACGTGACCGACGCGCATGCGTATTGCTACGGCGTGGGCGGGGAAGCCCTCGTGGTCGGCGAGCGCGATCACCGATGGGGCCATGCGCCGCATCGCCGTTTCGTCTGCATGCGCGACCGCGGTGCGTTTGAGGAATGTGTCCACCGTGATGCCCGACGACACATGCGCAAACCCACTGGTGGGAAGCGATGCGGGACAGCCGATGACGAAGTTGGCGGCGCTGAACGGGGTGTGTTGACCGAGCAGGATCTCGCCGGCCTCGGTGAGCAGGTCAAGAATGGTTTGGCGTACATCGTCGTGCACGACGAGTTGCAAATGTTCGGGCGCGTAGCGGTTCACTGCAGCGGCCGCGGATTCGAGCGAGGCAACCATCACACATCCGCCGTTCACCCCGAGCGCGGCGCGTGCTGCCGTGGCGCGCACGTCGGGGAGCAGTGCGATCTGGCGATCGAGTTCGGCGTCGGTGGCATCAGCGATAGCGAGCGAGGTGGTGACGAGCACCACCGCAGAATCGGTGCCGTGTTCGGCCTCGATGAGTAGGTCGGCCGCGAGGCGCACCGGATCGGCACTGTCGTCGGCGATCACCACGGCTTCGGTGGGGCCGAGCAGCATCATCGTGGCCATTCCGTGGCGTTGCATCTCCACCTGCGCACAGGTCACAGCGGGTGAGCCTGGTCCGACGACCTTGCGCACCTTCGGGATGGTCTCGGTGCCGAAACCCAACGCGGCGATGCCCGCAGGACCGTTGACACGAAACACGTTCTGAACACCGAGCTTGCGACACACCACGAGCACAGCCGGGTCTACGTCGCCGTTTCCACCGGGCACCGGAGGCACGACGAGGGCGATCTCAGCTACGCCGGCCACCACGGCCGGCACGCCGAGTTGGTAGGCCACTGATGGATAGCTGGCCTTGCCGCTGGGAACGAACAGCCCCGCTGACGCAATCGGTGTGACCTTCTCGCCGACGAACAGTCCCGGCTCGCTCTCGATCCACCAGTTCGCCGTTCGCTCGCGGATCGCGTTATTGAAGATGCGTAGGTGCTCGATGGCGTCGTCGATCGCGGCATCGACCGCGGCCGACACGGTGGCGTCGGCCAGTTCGGTGCCGCTGATGCGCAACTGGTGCGGTTCGACGGTGATGTGGTCGAAGTCGTGCAACGCGCGACACACGGCCTCATCGCCGTTCGTGCGAACGTCGTCGATGATGCGCCCGATCGACGCGCGTAACGCCGGATCAAAGATGGCGTCGAGGCCGCGGTGGCACAGTGCCTCGCGCTCGGCTTCGTCCATCGCGTCCCAGTGCATCCGCCGCATCACAGCCATGGACGAAACGGTACCCCTATCGGCCCGCCCGACCACTAGGGTTACGTCACGTTCGCCTGTTCTGTTTGAATCCGGCTATTTGGAGCGTGCATGCCTGTCACTGTTGTTGTTGGAGCCCAATGGGGCGATGAAGGCAAGGCCAAGGTCATCGACCTGCTGTCCAAAGAACACGGCTACGTGGTGCGCTATCAGGGCGGGCACAACGCAGGACACACCGTGGTGGTGGGCGACGAGCGCTACGCGTTGCAGCTCATTCCCAGCGGCATCCTCTACGACCATGTCGTGCCCGTCATCGGCAACGGTGTCGTGGTCGACATGATCACTTTGTTCAACGAAATCGACACGCTCGAGCGGCGCGGTATCTCGTGCGCCCGGCTCATGGTGAGCAGTCACGCCCACCTCATCTTTCCGTGGCATCAAGCCTGGGACGCGCTCGCGGAGGCCGGTCGCGGCGATGCCAAGATCGGCACCACGCTCAAGGGCATCGGCCCGGCCTATGCCGATAAGGCGCGTCGCGTCGGGCTCCGTGCGGGCGATGTGCTCGACGCGGCGGCCTTTGCCATCGCGTTGAAGGACCGGGGCGTGGCCGAGAACGCAACGCTCGTTGCTGGCGGTGGTACCTCATTGGACATCGACGCCATCGTCGCCCAGTTCAGTGCGCTCGCTGCCCGGCTTGCCCCATACGTGGGCGACACCGTCAGTGAGTTGCACGATGCGCTCGGCTCGGGTCACCAACTGCTGCTCGAAGGGGCGCAGGCAACTTTCCTCGACCTCGACCACGGCACCTATCCCTACGTCACCTCGTCGAACCCCACGGCAGGCGGCGCCTGTGCCGGAACTGGGCTGGGGCCTCGGGACATCGATCGCATCGTCGGTATCACCAAGGCGTACACCACCCGTGTCGGCGCAGGTCCGTTCCCCACCGAATTGCTCGACGACCTCGGCGAGAAGCTGGTCGACATCGGCCGCGAGTTCGGCACCGTCACAGGTCGTCGTCGCCGTCCGGGCTGGATCGATTGTGTGATGCTGCGCCAAGCCGTGCGGCTCAACTCGCTCACCGAGTTGGCCCTCACCAAGCTCGACGTGTTCGACACGTTCGAACACGTGCGGGTCTGCACGGGATACCGCGTCGGTTCCTCGATTCTGCGTAATTACCCTGATCGGATGGAACTGCTCGCCGACGTCGAGCCCATCTACGCCGATCTGCCCGGCTGGAACCAATCGCTCGCTGCCGTTCGCGAACCTGGCGATCTCCCGGCACAGGCGCGGGCGTTCCTGCAGCTCGTCGAGGCCGAGGTGGGAGTTCCCATTCGCATCGTGGGTGTGGGAGCCGAGCGCGACGACTATCTCTTGTGGTCGTGATTCGATGATCCCCCGATACGCCCTGCCCGAAATGTCAGCAGTGTTCAGCGACACGGCTCGCTTCCGTCGCTGGCTCGACATCGAACTGCTCGCCACTGACGCCCACGCTGCGCTCGGTCTGGTGCCCGCCGCCGATGCTGCGATCTGCCGCGACCGTGCGCCACAGATCGACGATGCATTCGTGCAGGCCGTGCTGGATCGCGAAGCCATCACCGATCATGATGTGGCGGCGTTCGTCGATGTCGTGCAGGGGGCCATTGGCGCTCCGGCCGGATCGTGGATCCACTACGGGCTCACGAGTAGCGACGTGGTCGACACGGCATGGTGCTGGATGCTCAGCGACGCGTGCGATCTGCTGATCGAGGCATCCACGCAGTTACTCGCCACGGTCAAGCAACTCGCCGTGACCCATCGGCACACCGTCATGATCGGGCGCACCCACGGCGTGCATGCCGAGCCCACCACGTTCGGGATGAAGGTTGCGTTGTGGGCACTGCAGATCGATCGTGACCGCGACCGCCTCATTGCGGCGCGCCGGGCGGTTGCCGTCTGCAAACTCAGTGGCGCGGTGGGCACCTATTCCAACATCGATCCCGCGGTCGAGGCGTTCGTCGGAGCGAAACTCGGTCTCGCCCCAGTGCCGGCCACACAGGTGATCGCCCGCGATCGCCACGCCGAATTCCTGTGGGCGTGTGCTGCAGTGGGATCCACACTCGAAATGATGGCCGTGGAATTGCGCCACCTGCAGCGCACAGAGGTGCGTGAGGTACAGGAGGGCTTCAAGGTCGGCCAGAAGGGTTCGTCGGCAATGCCGCACAAACGCAACCCGATCTCGGCGGAAACCATCAGTGGTCTGTCACGCGTATTACGCGGCAATCTGCAGGCCGGAATGCAAGATATTGCACTCTGGCACGAGCGTGATATCTCACACAGTTCCGTCGAGCGCATCGTGTTGCCCGATTCGGCGTTGCTCGCGCACTATGTGGTCAATCGAATGCGTCGTTTGCTCACGGGTCTGCAGGTGTTTCCGGAGAGAATGTTGGCCAATCTGGAAGCGAGTCATGGTCTGGTGTTCAGCCAGCCCGTGTTGCTCGCCTTGGTGCAAGCCGGGCTCAGTCGCGACGACGCCTATCGCATCGTGCAAGAGACTGCGATGCGCGCCTGGGACGAAGGGCGCAGCTTTCGTGAGTTGCTCGAGTCAGATGGTCGCGTCACCGTCGACGAGACGGTGCTCGATGATGCATTCGACGTGCAGCGCAGCCTGCGTCACGTGAATCGCGTGTTCGAGGCACTCGACGAATTGTCCTGAACAGGGTCCGTATCGGGTCCCGATCATCGCACGAGTCGATCAGCTTGACGCGCGCGAGATGCCTGCGGCCTTGAGCACGCTGGCATCGACACCGATGGCGCGCCACGCCGCATAGCTGATGCCGTTGCGGCTGCTGTAGCCCCGTGCGACCTTGGTGAACTCGGCTTCGAGCGCGGTGAGGTCGACTGTCTCGCCGGCCTGAGCCAACTCGGCTTCCAGATCCAAACGTTCCTGCACCAGTTTGAGCTCGCGCACCGGGTCGGCATCGACGATCTCGGTCTCGATTGCAACGAGTCGTTTGGCGATGGTGTCGGGTGTGCGTTTGCGGCCGCGCTTGGGTTTGGTGGATCGCAGCGCGTCGAGGTAATCGCGCACTGCTTTCCCCTCAGAACGACCGGCTGCCAGAGCCGATTTGTGTTCGTCGGTCATCGGTCCTTTAGGTCCACGTTTTGCCATGCGGAAACTATAGTTTCTAAATCTGCAATGTCCATTCAGGGTTGCCCAGCAGATTTGCCATAGAGGTTGCCATTGAGTCTCGACAGTCCCTGCGCCGTACTGTTCTGGGCGAGATGGATGCACACGAACTCTTCCGATTGTCACCGCACGGAGCCGACACGTATGTGGGTATCGGGCCGCAATACCCGTGGGGCGGACTGTACGGCGGGCAGATCGTTGCTCAGGCGCTACGCGCCGCGGCCGCCACCGTGGATCCGACGCTCTCACCGCATTCGCTGCGCGCGTATTTCATCCGCCGCGGTGATCACGACGAACCCGTTCGTTACGAGGTCGATCGCATTCGCAACGGTCGCAGTTTTTGCACTCGCCGCGTCGTGGCCCGTCAAGCCGTCGGCGCGCTCCTCAACCTCGAGGCATCGTTCCAGCGGGCCGAACCCTCGGTCGACGTGGAAACAGTCGCGATGCCGCTCGACCTCCCGTCGCCTGACGATCTGGTGCACGACTCGTGGTCCGACGTGTTCGATCGTTGCTGGGTTCCGTCGAAGTACCTGCCCGCCGATGGTCGCACCGGCGCAGGCCGATCCGCAGCGTGGCTGAAGGCCAACGGCACACTCGGCGACGATCCCCTGTTACACCTGTGCACGCTGGCCTACCTGTCCGACGACCTGCCGACCGATGCCGTGGTGCGCGCCCATCCCATCGGCCGCGAACCCGAAGAACTCCGCCACGGCGCGTTGTTCTCGGCGAGCCTCGATCACACGATGTGGTTCCACCGGCCGGTGAAAGCTGATGCATGGCACCTGCACGACTTCACGTGTCACAGTTTCGTCGGCGGTCGCGGCCTGTCGATCGGTCATGTCTTCGCGGCCGATGGCACCCACGTGGCCGCGATCGCACAAGAGGTCCTGATGCGCGACAACCGGTCGCAGTAGGCCGCCGGGTCATCCGTTGCACGCTACGGTCTGATCATGTCCAGCGAACTCCCACCTCTCGACCCCGCCCGCGCTGCGTTGCGCGATCATGTGCTGCGTTACTCGGTGCGAACCGGCGATTTCACTCTGAAGAGCGGTGCCAAGAGCACCTGGTTCCTCGATACCAAACAGACTGCGTGCCGGCCCGACGGTGTGCTGTTGATGGCTGATGTTGCGCTCAGTCTGATCCCCGGCGACGCCGACGCAATTGGCGGGCTCACGATGGGTGCCGACCCCGTGGCCTACGGCATTGCCGCGGTGGCGGCCACGCGTGGTGTACATCTACGCAGTTTCAGTGTGCGCAAGGAGGCCAAGGATCACGGTGTGACCGGGCGAATCGCCGGGGCGCTGCGCCCGGGCGACCAAGTGGTGATCACCGAGGACACCGTCACCCGCGGTTCGTCGCCGATGGAGGCAGTCGAGGCCGTGCGTGCATACGGCGCCGAACCGATCCTGATCACCGTCATCGTCGATCGGGGAGGAACCTGCGCGGCGATGGCCGCCGAAGCAGGAGTCGCGTTCGTGCCAATGCTCACCGCTGTGGATCTGGGTTTCGGTTACGGAACCTGACTGGTGCGCGCCTGATGTATACGTGCAAGATCGATCCGTTTCGGGTAGCCGGGCTCAACCGGAAATGCATGCAGTACCGAGGCGGTGAGCAGCAATGCCTCCGCAGGTTGCATCGGTCCACCGAGGAAGTGCCCCTGCGCGAATTCGCATCCGAGTTCGCGGAGTGCGTCGAGCTCGTCTTCATGCTCGACCCCCTCGGCGATCACCGCGTAGTTGAGGCCCGCCGCGAGATCGAGAATGGCCTGCAGGATGTGGCGGCCGCTCTCGGTCTGCCAGATTCCCGACACGAACTGTCGATCGAGTTTGACCACGTCAATGGGGTACCGGCGTAGGTAGGCGAGGGACGAATACACGGTGCCGAAGTCATCGACAGCAATGCGTACCCCGAGATCGCGGAGCGCATGAAAGCGATCGTTCTGCCGCTCGGGGTTGTCGAGCAGCATCGACTCGGTGAGTTCGAGCGTGATCATGGTCGGGTCGACACGATGGTGCTTGAGGACCCGCGCCAGATAGTTCGCGAAGGTCGATGCGTTCAACTGGCGGCTCGATACGTTGACGTGCAACCGGATCGGCCGACCAGCCGTGCTACTCCATGAGGCAGCGTCTCGGCATGCAACATCGAGTACACGCTCGGCGACGGCGGTCATCAAGCCGGTGTCCTCCGCGACCGCAATGAACTCGATCGGTTCCACGTCGCCGAAGTCGAGATGATGCCAGCGCGCCAGCGCCTCGAAGGCGACGAGGGAATCGTCGGCGAGCGCGAAGATCGGTTGATACACAACGTTGATGTCGTCGTTGTCGATGGCCTCGCGCAGCGCTCGTTCGAGATCGATTCGTCGTCGCGACTTCAGCAGCATCGCGTCGTCGAAAACCTTCATACCGCTCCGCCCGGTCTCCTTCGCGCGGTACATCGCCAAGTCCGCGTTGCGGATGACCTGCTCGGCGGAATGGTTGGTCGCATCCGCCCGGGCGATCCCTATCGACGCCGACACGTGCACCAGTTCCTCGTCGAACTCAAACGGTTCCTCAAGCGATCGAAGGATGCGCGCCGCGACAAGTTCGGCGATGTCGGGCCGCTCCAACGCTTCGCACAGCACCACGAACTCGTCGCCTCCGACGCGTGCAATGGTGTCGACGGTTCGGGTCGCTTCCGCGATTCGTCGCGCGACCTCCACCAGCAGGCGATCCCCGGTGCTGTGGCCGAATTGGTCGTTCACGGCCTTGAAGTGATCGAGATCGATGAACAGAACCGATGGCCAGGAATCAGAGCGTTCGGCAAGCAGGAGCGCGTGTTGCAATCTGTCGACGAGCGCACTCCGGTTGTGCAGTTCCGTGAGGCCGTCGTGTGTTGCTTGCCATTCCAACTGTGCCAGCGCCGCATCGCGGGTGCTGTTGTCGGTGATGACCACGACGGCGCCGTTCGCAAATGGAACGATCACGCAGTCGGCTGGAAAGGGCCGTGCGCCAACGGGCCAAAGGCAGATGTCTTCGACATGCCAGCGATGTTGGAGCAGGATCGACATGAGTCCTTCCCGACTCATCAATGGACGTGAGGACTCTTCGCGGGTACCGACGCGGAGCAACGCAGTGAACGATGTGCCGAGCAGACTGGCACCCGGACCGATCAAGCGCACCGCTTCGGGGTTGGCAGCGTTCACGATGCCGTCGCGATCGATGACCAACACGGCTGTGCCCACTGCATCGAGCACGGCATGTAACCGCTCGCGCGCGAATGCGAGCTGTTGACTCGGGTCGAAATCGGGCGCGGGCAATTCAGGCATGCGGCGCCACGTCTCCCATCGATGTGCCTTTGTCCACAGATTCCCGCCTTTCGAACCCAACATATGTATCGGCGGGGTTGCGTCGCGTCTTGAGGATGACGGTCTGGGCGACATGGCGGAGGGGACTGCGACGATGCTGTTGGATATTCTGCAGGTATGGACACCGCCGCGCCCCCCTTCAAGCCGCTCCTGCGCGGGTGGTCCCACGTGGTCGCGTTTGGGGTGGTGTTGGTGCTGGGAGCAATCCTCATCGCGAAGGCCGCAGACACTCCACGTGGCGCCGGTGTGATGATCATCTACGTGGCCGGCACCGCATCGATGTTCGGCATCTCGGCCGCTTACCACCGCCTCGGATGGAGCCCTCGAGCACGCGCGATCATGTCGAAACTCGATCACTCCACGATCTTCCTGGCCATCGCCGGGGCGTACACGCCAGTTGCCGTGGTGGGGCTGAGTGGCGGCTATCGAACGGTGGTCTTGAGCGTCGCGTGGGTCGGCGCAGTCGTCGGGATCAGCCTGCAATGGTTGCCCTTCCACCTGCCACGCTGGATGTTCGCAGCGGTGTATGTGTTGGTGGGCTGGGCGGCGGTGTTCGCGTTCCCGCAGCTGTATCGCGGCCTCGGTGCCGGCGGCTTCCTGCTGATCCTCGGCGGCGGTCTCGCCTACACCATCGGTGCCGTGGTCTACGCGATGAAGCGCCCCGACCCGTGGCCGAAGGTGTTCGGTTTCCACGAGGTCTTCCACGTCTTCACCATCGTCGGGGCCGCGCTGCATTTTGGTGCGATCGCGTTCTGGGTACTGCCCAAGATGTAGTGGTGCCGGCGGCCAAATTCCCAGGTGTTCTACGGCAACAACACACCGGGGTTCAACATGTTCGCCGGATCGAGCGCGTGCTTGATCGACCGCAGTGCATCGACCTCGGCCGCGCCGCGTTGCTCTACCAACCAGTGCGTCTTGGCGGTGCCGATACCGTGTTCTGCGCTGATCACGCCGCCACGCCCGATGACCAACCGCAGCACAGTGTCGGTGATCGCGTCTGCCGCATCGCCAGCGAACAGGGTGTTCACGTGCAGATTGCCCTCAGCGAGATGACCGAAGTTGATCACCCGCGCGGTCGGTGCGAGGCGGGCAACGATGGCCTCGATCTCACGGGTGGTCTGTGCCAGCTCAGCGAGCGGGAGAGCGATGTCGAGCTTCAGTGGCACACCGAGATGGTTGATCGCGACCGTCACGTTGTCGCGCAATGCCACCAGGTGGGCTCGACTCGTTTCGTCAGTAGCGATCGCCGTGCTGCTGTTGGGTGCGTGCTCGCTGATCGCGTTCATGAGCTCGTCGAGCGGATCGGTATCGCTCGCGCATTCGATGAGCACGAAGGCGCCCGAGTCCCCATCGACAGGGCACGCGTGTCCCCGGTGTTCGCACGCGAGCGTCATCGCCGAGGGCATCAACAACTCCACGGAATCCAGATGCGGTAACGAGCGGCGCAGCTCCGGCAGCAGGGCAACGGCTGCGTCGAGCGAGGCAAGGCCCACGAGTGCCGTCGCGGTGTGGCGATACCACGGGACGAGTCGAAGGCGAACCGCGGTGATGATCGCGAGCGTGCCCTCACTGCCGCTCAGCAGCGATGGCAGATGCAGACCGACGGTGGCTTTGGGCAGACCCGCCAACGATCCGACGATCTCGCCGTTCGCGAGCACCGCCTCGGCGCCTACCACCTGGGCGCGCATCGTGCCGAAGCGGATCACTCGCGAGCCGCCCGCGTTCGTGGCCGTTGCTCCGCCGATGGTGGCTGAATCGCGCGCCGCGAAATCGACGGCGAGATCGAGCCCCGCGGTGCGAGCGTGATCGCGCACCTGTGCGAGGGTCAGCCCGGCGCCGACGGTCACCTGGCTCGCGGCGATGTCGACCGCGTCACACCGCTTGAGTCGTGTCGTGGACACCACCACCTCGCGATTACGGGGCACACCCCCACCGACCAAGCCGGTGTTGCCACCCTGGGCCACGATCGCCATTCCGATGTCGGCGCACGTACGAACCACCGCTGCAACCTCAGTGGTGCTCGCGGGTCGCACCACCAGGCGGGCTTCGCCGTGGTAGCGGCCGGTCCAATCGGTCTCGTACTGACTGCGCAGATCGGCGTCGACCAGCACATGGTGATCGCCGACGATGGCGGCGAGCGCGACACTCAACTCGTCGTTGTCGCTCATGTTCGGGCGATGGTGGCCCCGGCAGGGAGATCGGCCAACAGCGCATCGCTGACCCAGCAGCGGGTGAGGTGCAAGGTGCTGCGGATGCGCACCACCTTCTTTGGCTCGGTGACGCCGCGCCCGCACATGCTGAGTGCGGCCTTCATGCAGGCCTCCTCGTCGGGGAGCACCATCGGCATCCGACTGCGGCGCACGCCGCTGGGCCCGGCCGTGAAGCAATTCACGTAGGTCTTTTGCCAGTCGATGGTGTTGGCCAACGATGCTGGGATGAAATCGGCGAGACCGATACCCAGCACGTTGCCGCCGCTGACTTCGGTGATGTCCAGCAGCACGATGGTGGCCACACGCGGCGAGGAGAAGTCGTCGAGACCGTGGATCCAGAATCGGCCCGTCACGTTGGGGTCCATCGTCGTGCCGCTGATGTCCTTGCCGCCCTGCTCGATGACGAGCACGTCGATCTTGGGAAACGGCAGTGCTGGCACGAGCTGCTTGGCAAAATCCAGCAGCTGCCGCTCTGCCTCGCCACCCACGTCAGTGGCAGTGAAGCCCTGCACGCGCACGACTTCGCCGTTGGCGGATTCCACCGTTGCGACGCCACCGAGCAGACGTCCGGTGGCGCGCAGCGCGTCGATGCCGCGCAGCAGCCGGTCACGCATCTCCACCGGACCACACGCGTGGATCTGCGCGGCCCCGGGCTGCTTGCCGAAACCGACTACGGCCATCTTCGTGCAACCGCTTTCGATGGGACCATGGAAACACGTGTGTGGCTTCACGCGATTCACGGGCAGGATGCGGTCGGCGCCGGCAGCGTGGCGGTCGAGATATAGCGGCATGCCATCGGGGGTACGCGCAACCTCGACGGTGTCCATCGTGGCCCGGATCTCAGCGCCGATCGCAGCCTCGGTCATGCCGAGCGCCTCGAGCATCGCCCGCTGACCGTCGGCAGTGGCGCCACCGTGGCTTCCCATGGCTGGTACCACGAACGGGTCGGCGCCAAGGTCGCGCAAGGCAACGATGGTGCCGCGCAGCACATCGACCCGATCGCTGAGACCGCGGCTACCGGCACCGACGGCAACCGTCATTCCGGCAGTCACGTCGTTGGCAAGGCTCTCGATCACGGCGAACCGCGCTGCGCTGGCGACGTCGACGATTGCGTCGGGCGTGGGGATGGTCAGCGTGATCTCGTGCAGATCGGGTACCACGATGCCCGGGTTGAACGGTAGGTCGATGCCCCTCGACAGTTGTTCCCAGGGGTTTGCCGATGCCATGCGGCGAGCGTACAACCCTGGCGCGGCGCCCGTTACCCAGCGGGATTGGCAGCCAGATGATCGAACCGGCCCACGGGGCGGATGCTGCGATACGCCTCCACCGTGGGTGCCAACTCCGTCGGCGATGCGCCGTGCAGGATCACCCCGTCGGCACCGAGGTCGAACTGGCGCAGCACGGCCGCAGCGCACTGGTCGGCGGTGCCGGTTGCGGCGGGAGCGAGCCATTCGTCGGGAATCAGCGTGGCCACGTGTTCGAGTTCGCGCGTGGTCGCCTTGCCATCGAGCGCGCCGCGGAACCCCGCAACGAACGGATCGGCGCGGAAGCGTTCGAGCACGGCGGGATCCCAGTTGTTGGTGCGCACCATCAGATCGCCGTAGCCCTGCAGGTAGGTGGCCAGACGCCCGACGGTCTTGTTCAGCCGAACATCGTCGGGAATCCAGTCGCCGATGGTGGCGAAACAACTCCACACGCGCACCGTGGCGGGATCGCGGCCGGCCTCCTCGGCGGCTCGCTTCACCGATTGCACGCAGCGCTGCAGCGTCTCGTCGGTGAAGAACGTATGCAGGATTACACCATCGAATGCCCGCCCGCCCAATGCCAACGACTGCGGACCGAAGGCAGTGAGCATCAGCGGAATGTCCTCGTCGAACTCAGGGTCGAGCGCGAGCAGGGGATACTTGCCGCACGGGCCGTCATGGCCGAACACGACCTCGCCCCTCCACAGCCGCCGCATGAGTCCGGCGAAGTCCTCGAGCTGAGCCGTCGTGATGCGTGCCATTCCGAACGCGTCGAACAGTCGATCGATGCCACGGCCGAGGCCGAGCGCGAATCGACCATTTGTCATGCGGTGCATCGTGGTGGCGTAGCTCGCCGTCACGATGGGGTGACGGGTGTTGTGGTTCGTGGCACCCGTGGCAATGCCGAGGGTTTCCGTCACGCCAGCCGCTGCACCGCTGAGGGTGACGATCTCTTTCACGTTGAACCGTTCGGAGAGGAACACCGATCCGAGGCCCATGGTCTCACCGTCGCGACATTCCTGCAGCAGATCGCGTGGAGACTTCGGGGCGCCGGCGAGTCCGTAGAAGGCCAGTTCGTTGAGCTGTTGTGGGTAAGCCTGGGTCACCCGGCGAACCGTATCGAACAAGGCCCAGCATGGCGATACCCTTCGGGCGCATGACCCGCTCCCCCGACCAATGGCCCGTGGGGGGTAGCTACACATTCGGAGGTCGCCAGGGTCGCATGTCGCCCACGCGGCAGCGCAGCTTCGATCAATTGGTGCCTCGCTATCAGATCACGCCGGAGGATGCCCTTTCGTCGGCGACAACACTGTTGTCCGATGCTGGCACCACACGCCTGATTGTCGAGATCGGTTGTGGCAAGGGTGAGGCCACTGCTGCGATGGCCCCAGCCGAGCCGGATGCTCTGGTGATTGCATGTGAACCGAACGAGGCAACCATCGCCCATCTCGGGTGGTTGCTCGACGCAGGCAAGGTGACCAATGTGCGGCTGTGGATCGGCGACGCCTTCGATTTTCTCGCGCTGGTTGGACCTCGGGTCGTCGACGAAGTACGTGTGTGGTTCCCCGATCCGTGGCCCAAGCCGCGCCACGCGCACAAGCGACTCGTCACCGCGCTGCGCCTCGGCCTGATCGTGGATGCGCTGCGCCTCGGCGGTGTCCTGCGACTGGCCACTGACGACGCCTCTTACGCCGATGAGGCCACGGTCGCGATCGGCAATGAACAACGCCTGCGTGGCGGTGTTGTGCCCCGACCCGACGAGCGACCTGTCACCACGTTCGAAGCTCGCGGGCTCCGGCTGGGGCTCCCTGCCGTCGACATCGTGGCTACGCGTGTGCGGTGAGCCGATTGCTGCCGGCGGACATCGCCTCGTGATCTGAAAAGATTTAGTAGGAAATATTGATCCGTTGGGTGGCCGCTCTCGGTGCCGCAGGATTGGTCGGCTCGTTCGATTCCTGTGATGACCCGAAGACCACGGTGTTTGCGCCGACCAACGACGCGTTCGCTGCTGCGCCGAAGGGCCTCGGTTTGACCGCCGAACAACTGCTCGCCGACAAGGCACTGCTCACGAGCGTGCTCACCTATCACGTCGTTGCCGGCGAAGTAGATGCGGCAACCGTGGTCGGTCTGTCCGAGGCAACCACGCTCAACGGCAAGAAGATCAGCATCAAAGTCGTCAATGGCGGCGTGGTGTTGAACGGTTCGGTCAATGTCATCAAGACCGACATCAAGGCCTGTAACGGCATCATCCATGTGATCGACGGTGTGCTTTTGCCCCCACCGAGCGGCACGATGCCCGAGACCGGTTCGCCCAGCTCCACCATTGCGCTGCTGGCTGGCGCCCTGCTGGCACTCGGTCGTTTTCGTGCAGCAATGTTGGCCGAACGTTGAGCGCCGCACCTCGAAGACCTTCAATAGAAAGCACCATTATGTGGCTCTGACCAACAGTCTCGAATTTCTTTCGCTTTGGGGTTGTGGTCGTACGTATGTTCGGTTATGTTTCGGGTACTGATCTTCCCCGATCGTGCTCGACAGATTCGTTCTGTCCCCTGTTTCAACAGTGT
>JAYUWK010000037.1:0-133092 GCA_043753895.1 Actinomycetota bacterium | reverse complement strand
CCCACGACACTGCCGTGGTCGGAGACGACGAGCAAACAGCGCTCCTCGATCGGGCGTGGGCGACCGACGTGCGCGACGACCTCGACGGCCCGCGAGCGCTTCGCATGGTCATGGCCAACACGTTGGCTGTAGTCGATCGAGTCGGTCCGCTCTACGACGTGATCCAGACCGCCGCGGCCGACGCCGAGGTCGGCGAGCTGCTGGCTCGGATCAAGGACCAACGACTCGCCACCATGCGCGCCCTGGCCGCAGAGCTCGTCACCAAGGATGGCTTCGTGCCAGCGCTCTCCGCGGACGAGGCCGCTGACGTCCTCTACGCCGTCGTGAGCAACGAGCTCCATCGCATCCTGGTCATCGAGCGGCACTGGCCAAAGGACGCGTGGGAGCGATGGGCCTTCGAGAGCGCCGCCTTCAGGCTCTTCCCTCACGCAGGTGTCGGTTCGCGCTGAAGGTTGGCCTTCGAAACGATCTTGTCAGCCGTGCAGCTCAGCCGACACCTGCAAACGCCAGCAGCCACACCCCAGGCCGCGACCGTCGCCTGTTATGTGATCGCTGCCGTAGCACAGGGATCGAGAGGCGAAGTTGACGCACCCAGCCAATTCGATCGACAGCCCATAGCAGGCGCACAGAACGCGCGTCGAGAAGCAACGAAAGCGATCGCCGTCACCCCGACAACCGCGCATAGATCCGGCGTTCTGCTCGTGATGAGCTGTCCCCGAAGTGCCTATGCGGCGCTCGCGAACGTACCGCCGGCGGATCACCGACAGCGGTCGAATGGCCATCAGTGTGAAGTCCCACATGGCCACCGGTGGGCAGCATCCGATGTCCGCCGACAGGGGACGCAACTTCGGTCGGAAGCACGCAGGTGAGCGTGGAGCGAAGGGTCCTAGATGCGTTTCGGCGGTGTGGTGTCGAAATGTCGTAGGGCACAAAAATTTCGCGCCTTGAGCGAATTGTGTCCGACCCGAGTATCTGCCATGGACAGCCTGTGATTCGCGGGCTGCGGTATCCGGTGGAGATGACCCTCGAACTCCTGGCTTCAGGTATGTCGAACGTGGAAGTTCTGGCGGACTTCCCGGATCTCGAGCACGACGATCTTCTCGCCGCCCTTGAATACGGTGCGTTGGCCGCCGGCGTGCGGCGCGTCGTGCCTCTCGGCTCTGCGTGAAGTTTCTCGTCGACGCGCAGCTTCCCATGCGGCTGGCCCAGCTGCTGCTGAACGCCGGTCATGACGTGGTTCATTCGTCGCAGCTTCCGCAGTGCAACAGGACTCGGGATGATGTTCTGGCCGAACTCGCCGACGTGGAAGGCAGAGTCGTCGTGACAAAGAATCGCGATTTTGAGATCGGTCACTTGTTGAACGGTGCGCTGCGAAATCTGTTGCTCGTCACGACGGGCAACGTGGGGAACAACGATCTTCTCGACCTGTTCGGCGTGAACCTCGCTCTCATCGAGGCGGCGCTCGATCAGAACTCGTACGTGGAGTTGTCCGCGACAACGGTGATCGTGCACGGTGGTGCCGCTGATCGGTAGGCCCATCAATCGGGCTCTCTCAGGCCGGGCTGTTGCGGTTGCGCCGTGGGACGCCGTGGGACGTTTGCGAAGTAGCGCTCCTGGGCGCCGTCTTGGGCCTCTACAGCGCAAGTTCAGCCGAGAAACACGCCTTGGCTGTCGGCGTGCGGCGCGTGGTGCCTCTCGGCGCTGCGTGAAGTGCGCAGCTTCCCAAACGGCTGGCCCAGCTTCTGATCGAAGCAGTCCTTGACCAGAACGACTACTCGAGCGCAGTCGACAGCCGCACGATTGCGTCTGCCCGCGGTTGTGCAGCCACGTACTGCCAGCCGATTGAGTTCGGGTCGGCGAGTTCGCCATGCATCCACACCAGCCTTTTTCTGATGGCCTTCGGCACGCTTTGGAGTTCGGTGAGACGGGCGACTGTCAGGAGTGCAGCGGCGTTCTTGCAGATGCTTGTTCGGGTCGCGTGCGTTCTTGATCATGTGCCAAGCGGATGCTTTCGCGTAAAGAGCGCCGAGCACGGACGGGATACGGATGGTGAGCGGCGGAACGTCCGCTACGTAGACGACAAAGGGTTCGGTTGCCGTTCGGTGATTCCTCGAACTTCATGTCCAAGATTCCGTGAGCAAGCTTGCGGAGCACCGCTCGGTCAGCGACGACGTCACCGATGATGTCGGCGTCATCTGTCGGGCGGAGCATCATTCCGCCACGCGAGATCAGCAGGATTTCGACCATAAATCCGCCGATGAGACACCACTGTGATGTCGGGACGATTTGCCCGAGGCGCTGCAATGAGTGCATGACGACAACTTGTTTGGCTGGGAGCGGACCGGCGCCGGTGAGATTCACGGTTGCTGCATTGGCGTCGGTCATCGGTGACCAGATCGGAGTTGGCGGTAGACCTCGGCAGCGGCGCGGTCACCGGACTCCATCAGGTCGATATACGCGACGACGAGATTGACCGCCCGACTTGTGGCGAGCCGGTCCCATTGTCGGTTGGTGATCGAGTGGACGGTGACGTTCGGCTCAGCGGTCAAGGCCTGCAGACCAATGCCGGGCACGTACCTGGCTACTTCGGTATCAGCCACGTACACGTCGAGAGGCGGGGTGAATGGGCGGGCAGCGGCACCACGGACAGCCGCGGCGTGAGCCCCACCGAGCACGACCGTCGGGTCGTCGTAGACGTCGGCGATCAGGTCCGGGAATATTCGCCCCGTCGTGTGGTGAGCGCGACTGGAAAGGAGATGCCAGTTGTCGTGGAGCCAGTCGACGGAACGACGCCCTTGGTCGAGGTCATGGATTATGTCCCAACAATTCGCGGCGGTGTAGGGCCGGCCCCCCGGTCGCGGGATTCGTTGGACTCGAAACACTTCTTGGGCGGGGGATGATCCACCGGGTCCCCACCCGCTCGGCTGCGAGCCGGTTGTCTCGGATCATGTGTTGGACGCGCAGCGTGACACGCCGAGCGCCTCAGCTGCTTCTTGTACGGTAAACCCATCAATAGAAGGACGCTTGTCGAACGTCGTGGGCGCGCAGCTCGTCCTATAAGTCACAACTTTGTTCGCAGTTTGGGTGCCGGCTCGATGGTCGAGGCGCCCCGTTCCCTCTGCCAGTTCTGATCCGGCAGGCGCAACCGCTTGAGGAGCAATGCGTTCATCGCAACGAGAAAGCTTGAGCCCGACATCGTGAGCGCGGCGATCTCCGGTCGAAGCATCAAGCCGAACGGAGCGACAAACACGCCGGCTGCTATCGGGAGTGCGATCGAGTTGTACCCCACTGCCCATGCGAGGTTCTGGCGCATTTTCCCCACTGTGGCTCGCCCGACGAGAAGGGCCGAGACGATATCGAGTGGGTCGGATCGCATGAGCACGACGTCGGCGGTTTCAATCGCAACGTCTGTGCCGGCACCGATGGCAATCCCTAGGTCGGCTTGGGCAAGGGCGGGCGCGTCGTTGACTCCGTCGCCAACCATCGCAACCTTCTGCCCGGCGGCCTGCAGTTCTACGATCTTGGCTGCTTTGTCGCCCGGGAGCACGTCCGCGATCACGCGATTGATTCCCATACCCGCAGCAATTCGACGGGCTGTCGCCTCGTTGTCGCCTGTGAGCATCACGACGTCGATACCCATGGCTCGAAGCTCATGCACCATCGCTGCGGACGACGGCCGCGGCGCGTCCGCGATGCCGATCACACCAGCAGCGCGCCCGTCGACCGCGACGAGTATTGCCGTGCGGCCTTCATCGGCGATTCGTGCGCGAGCACTTTCGAGCGCACCAATGTTGACGTTCCGAGCAGCCAGCAGTCGCTGATTGCCGACGAGTAGCTCGTGGCCGTCGACAATCCCCGACGCACCCTGCCCGCGGATGTTCTGGAATCTTTCCGCGATCATTGCTGCGAGGTGTTCGGTTTCGGCGACGTTGACGACGGCTCGTGCGAGCGGGTGTTCCGACTCGCGTTCCAACCCCGCAACGAGGGTCAACAGCGCGTCGCGCTCGATGCCCTCGGTCACGATCTCGGTGACCTCCGGTGCGCCCTTAGTCAGGGTGCCTGTCTTGTCGCACACGACAACGTCGATGTGAGCTGAAGTTTCGAGCGCAGTAGCATTCTTGAACAGCACACCACGTTTGGCACCAAGGCCGGTGCCGACCATGATCGCGGTGGGGGTTGCAAGTCCGAGCGCATCGGGGCACGTGACAACTACGACGGTAATCGCGAACAACAGCGCTTCATCTGCAGGTCGGTCGCTGAATAGTGACCATGCTGCGAACGTCGCTGCCCCACCGAGTAGCGCAACGAAGACCAACCAGAAGGCTGCACGATCGGCGAGTCGCTGGCCCGGCGCCTTGGAGTTCTGCGCCTCCTGGACGAGTTGCACGATCTGTGCGAGTGCTGTGTCAGCCCCGACCCTGGTAGACCGAACTCGAAGCACGCCGTCGGTGTTGATCGTGGCCCCGATGACTTCGGAGCCGGGTTCTTTGTGCACCGGCAGGCTCTCGCCCGTCACCATCGACTCATCAACATCGCTCTCGCCCTCTTCGACCACTCCGTCTACGGCGATCTTCGCCCCGGGTCGCACCAAGAGCAGGTCACCGACTGCGACGTCAGCGGTTGCTACCTCTAGCTGTTCACCGTCGCGCAACACGATCGCCATCGCAGGTGCAAAGTCGAGCAGGCTGCGTATGGCGTCGTTTGCTCCACCGCGTGCTCGCATTTCGAACCAGTGGCCAAGCAGCACGAATGCTGCGAGCACACTCACCGCCTCGTAGAACACCTCCCCGCCTCCGGTCAAGGTGATTGCCACGGAGAACAACCAGCCAGCGCCAATCGCCACGGCGACCAACACCATCATGTCGAGTGTTCGCGCCCGCAACGCCCGGTACGCCCCATCGAAAAAGATCGAAGCTGCCCACAGCACGACCGGCAAACTCAACAACAGCGACCACACGTCGTCGCGTAGCCCGAATGGAGCGGGAGTTCTGAACCCGAGCACGTCTCGTCCGATCGGCGACCACAACAGGATCGGAATGGAGAAGGCCGCTGCCACCAAGAAGCGTCGCCGCATGTCCGCAACCATTTCCGCCATCGACATCTCGCCATGACCTCCGTGGCCCATCGCGTCGTGCGTCGACATGACATGCACGCCAGCCGACTGCTCCTCCGCAGGGTGCTCGTGTCGGTGCTGCTCGCCGTTCTCGACAGAAGGCGCATGCTGTTGGAGGCCGACTTTGCCCGCATCTCCGAGAGTTGGCATGGACATCGGATCGCAAACGTGGCCGGGCACAGACCGCCCGGAACAGTGATACCCACAGTCCCGCACCCAGTTCCGCAGATCGGCGAGCGACGTCACGGCCGGGTCGAATCGTACGGTGGCGGTCTGAGCCACAGGGTTGGCGTCTACGGACACAACACCAGGCCGCTTGGCAAGGACAGACTCAACCCGGTTCTTCTGGGTGGCCCACTGCACACCACCCATCTCGATCACTGCGATCACCGTGTTGGTCACTGTCGCCACCTCCGATCGATAGGTTAGTTACTACGATCTGTCGCGGGTAGGGGACCTTTGGCTCTAGCTATAAACTCCGGCGTCGATGACCACGAGTCCCGTGAGCGGGTCCGTGGTGCAAGGCTCACTTCGTCATGAGCATCGCTTTCATCACAGTGATCTCTGACTGCTGGGCAGCAATGATCCGATCAGCGAGTGCGATCGCATCGGCGTTCGATCCGGTGGCTTTCGCTGTCTGAGACATGGCGATGGCTCCCTCATGATGGCGTATCATCATCTGGATCCACATGGTGTCGAATGCGGCACCCTTGAGGGCGCGCAGGTTGACCATCTCCCGATCGGACATCATTCCCTCCATCGAGGACATGTTGTGTCCCATTGCGGTATCCATCTGCATTGGTTGGCCCCAGGTCGTTAGCCAGCCGCCCATGAGCTTGATTTCCGGGTCCTGTGCACCCTTAATTTCGGTGGCCAAGTTGCGGACCTTCTCACTGGCACCCACGGTAGGGTCGAGCGCGATGTCGGCCATCTCGACGGCTTGCTGGTGGTGCGGCACCATGCCTTGGGCGAACGTAACGTCGGCGGAATTGAAACCGAGGGATGCTGCCATGGACCCATTGATTGCACCATTCGCGGTCGTCTTCGACGCCATTGTATGGGAACTGCTTCCGCATGCCGATAATGCGAGGGTGCCGACGGCGGCGAAAAGGGTCAGGTGAAGAAACTTCATGTTGTAGGAACCTTTCGAATGACATTCAAAGGAGGTGACGATGGGGAGGTTACTACGACATATTGTAGATGTGATGGCGTGGCGAGGGCTCTGCGCCAAATTGCCGAGCTACGCTGCACTCGGAGGTGATCATGGCGAGGCGACCCGACGGTGCTTTGGAGCACGACATCATGACGGTGCTGTGGGCTGCACAGACTCCACTCCAACCCGGTGAGGTCAATGAACGGCTGCCGATCCGGCTTGCCTACACAAGCGTCGCCACGGTGCTTGGGCGACTTCACGCAAAGGGACTCGTCCAGCGAAGGGAGTCAGGGCGAGCATTTGCTTATCAGGCGAGTTTCGATGAGTCCGAACTGGCTGCACGTCGAATCAGCGATGTCCTGTCATCGGCAAGTGACCACTCCGCTGTCCTTGCCGGTTTCGTCGGCAGTCTCTCCAAACGCGATGCCAAGGCGTTACGCAAGCTGCTCGATGGGAGCGATCGCTAATGGTTCCAACCGTGCTCCTTCCGTTGCTGGGGGTCACTGCGATGGCGGTGATGGTCACGACCGTTCACCGAAGGCTGCCTGCCGTCATCGCCTCGCGGGTTGTGGCGATCACGCTGATCGTCACCACCAGTGCGGCCCTCCCAACACTGTGGATTCTCGGATTTGGATACTTGGCGCATGCCCCCTACAACGGAGCTGCTTTCGGGTGGTGTGTTGAAGTCTTCCGTTCACATGGGCGGATAGCGCCGCTCATCGGCATCCCGTCCTTGGCCCTTGCAGTCATCGGTGCCGTTCGGGCCGCTCGCGTGCTACGCACGCACCATCGTCTCCGCAACGATCATCCTGGGTCGGTCGAGGTCACCCGCAATGATCAGCCTTTTGCCTTCACGCTTCCTGGCCGTGGTGGGCGGGTGGTGGTGTCGACCGGTTTGATCGAACTCCTCGACGACGACGAATGTGCAGTGGTGATCGCGCACGAACACGCCCATGCCAGATACCGCCACGACCGGTACCTTCTCGTCGCGAAGCTGGCATCGACCACCATCCCGATGCTCAGGCCGCTGGCATCGCGGCTTCAGTTCTCTCTGGAGCGTTGGGCGGATGAGGCAGCGGTGAAGGCGTGTGGTGATCGACACTTTGTTGCTCGAACCCTCGGAAAGGTTGCCCTGCACGGTGCTGTGCCCGTCGGCGCCCTGGGCTTCACCGGGCTTGGCGTGCCTGCCCGTGTTGTCGCGCTGTTCGGCCCGCCTGCCGTAGCGCCGCGGTCATCGTTGTTGATCAGCCTTTGGTTGACCATCGCTGGCACGGGAGCACTCGCAGCGTTCCAGATTCACCACCTCGTTAGCTTCGTCGCAGCGCTCTGCCCTGGTTGATACCCCTGACTACTGCAGCTCGTCGTGATGCTGTAGCAGTGTGGGTGGGGACTCCGACGCGTCACGGTGCGGCTCCCGGCATGGTCACGACGATGGTGGTGCCGATCGACGTGTCGGTGATGCTCACCGATCCGCCGTGTGCTGTGACGAGTTGGTCGACGACGGCGAGGCCGACACCGCTGCCGGCGATTGGTCGGGTCGTCTCGCTGCGGTAGAAGCGTTCAAAGACGCGTTTGCGGTCTTCGAGTGCGATGCCGGGACCGTTGTCGCTGACGGTGAGGGATGTGAGATGGTTCGTTGGGTCGTGGTGCACGATGAGTTCGATTCGGCCGCCCGCGGGGGTGAACTTGATCGCGTTGGTGAGCAGGTTGGTGACGATCTGGTCAAGCCTGGTTGGGTCGCCGACGACGGTCGCGGGTTCGAGGTGTCGGAGTAGTTGGTGCTGGTGGGCGTCGAGGAGGGGTCGCAGCGCGTCGGCAGCGTTGGCGGCGATGTCCGCGAGGTCGCAACGTTGCGTGCTCAAGCCGGGCCCGGCCAGGGCTGCGTCGGCGGCGGCGAGGGTGCCGAGGTCGTCGACGAGGCGTCGGAGTCGCAGTACGTCGTCGTGCATCTGGACGAAGTGTTCCATGGTTGGTTCGCTGATGCCGTCGATGATCTCTTCGCAGCCGCCTTGGAGCAGGGTGAGTGGGGTGCGGAGTTCGTGGGCCATGTCGGCGGCGAGGTTTCGGCGGGCGACTTCGTTGGCTTGCAGGCGGGTGGCCATGGTGTCGAAGGTGCGGTTGAGGGTGCCGATCTCTCCCGGGGCGTCATGGCCTCCCGCGCGCGCGGTGGCGTCGCCTTCGCCGAGGCGTCGGGCTGCGTCGGTGACGCGTCGTAACGGTCGAATGATCAGGCGTGCGAGTGGTATCGCGACCAGGAGCGCAACGATCGCTGCGGCCAGGGAGCCGATCAGGACCGTGCCACTGAGTGCGTCGCGGACGTGCATCTCGGCCTGAGCGAGTTCGCCTGACACGAACGTCACCTCTGCGGTACCGACCTGTTGTCCATTGACAGTGATCGGCGATGTGCGGGTCGGCCCGTGGGCGTCGACGGCCATTGGTGCCATGTTGTCCATCGTGTGGCGTAACTCGATAGTGCGACCGTCTGTGTTGAGCACGTTCAGCGACGCGCCTGCTTGGATGGCGAGCATCATCGCCGGGTGGGCATCGAAAGATTCCCAGCCGCGGCTTTGCTGATACGCGAGACCGAGGGTGCCGGCAATCACGTCCGCGGTTGCCTGTTGGCGTTCTCGTGCCAACTGCCCGACCGAGTGTTTCGTGCGCCACAGGGTGAGCCCTGCGACCACGAACACGGCAGCGACGGCGACGGCGACGAAGCCGGCAACGAGGCGTGTGCCGAGTGGGCTGCGGACCCAGTGGCGGTCAGCGGTCACGGGCGAGTCCCAGTCGGTAGCCGACACCGGTGACGGTTTGCACGATCATGGGATGTGACGCGTCGGGTTCGATCTTGCGGCGCAAGTTTTTGACGTGCGAATCGACGGTCCGCTCGTAGCCGTCGAACTCGTAGCCGCGTACACGGTTGATCAGCTCGTAGCGCGAGCTCACCCGCCCCGGTTGCGCAGCGAGCGACAGCAACACCCCCCATTCAGTTGGGGTCAGCTCGACGACCTCACCGTTGACGGTGACTCGTCGCGTGCCTTCGTCGATCTGGAGCACACCACCACCGAACGACACGATTGGTTCGACCGTGGTGGACGTTCGGCCGCGGCGAAGAATTGCGTTGATGCGTAGCACGAGTTCGCGTGGACTGAACGGTTTGGTCACGTAGTCGTCGGCACCCATTTCGAGTCCGTGGATACGGTCGCGTTCGTCGACCTTGGCGGTGAGCATCAGGATCGGCACGTCGCAGTCGCGGCGAATCTCGGCAGCGACTTGCTCACCGGGGACGTCGGGCAGGCGGAGGTCCAACACGATCAGATCGACGCTGAAACGACGGGAGACCTCGAGCGCCTCAGCTCCGCTGCCTGCAGTCACTACTTGGTGCCCGTCGTGCTCGAGGTAGCGGCGCACGAGGTCGCGAATGCGGACCTCGTCGTCAACCACCAATACCAGCGCCACGTTCTCTCCGATCGGTTCGTTCAGTTGTCGACGGTAGCGCCGTTAGTTAGGCACGGTAGGAGAGCACGGTGGCCATGCCCATCTCGAAGTGGTAGGTGTTGTGGCAGTGCAGCATCCACTGTCCGGGGTTGTCGGCAGCGATGTCCACCTCTACAGACGACATCGGCAACACGTTCACGGTGTCCTTACGTGCGTTCCCGTCGCCGACCATCTGGAACGTGTGGCCGTGCAAATGGATCGGGTGGAACATCATCGTGTTGTTGACAATTCTCAACCTGAGTCGTTCGCCCTCGCGCACAACGATTGGTGCGCTATCGGGGTAGCTCTTGGCGTTGATGCCATGTACGTAACCCGAAGGATTCGCGGTCAGCGCGATCGTCTCGGACCGGTCTGGCTTTTTTGCAGCCAACCGGACAGCGTCGGTCGCGACGAGGTCGGCGTAGACCAGCGTGCGTCCTGAGAGTTCAGACGGTTTCGTCCCGACCACGGGAACAGCCGCCGAGTTGCTCGTCGACAGCACCGCTTCAGCCGCCGGGTCCGGTTTGCCTTCTGGCGCTGCGACGATCGGGAACGCACCGGACTGGGCGACGACGATCACGTCGTAACGCTCGCCCATTCCCAAAACGACGTTGTCGACCTCGACCGGGACGACCGGGAACCCGTCAGCGTGGGTCACCGTCATTCGATGCCCACCAACAGCAACCCGATACGCGGTGTCGGATCCTGCGTTGATCAACCGTAACCGCAGGCGCTGCCCAGGGATCGCCTTCACTGTTTCCCGTTCGGTTGGGGCGCGACCATTGATCAGATGCAACGGATAGGTCACGTCACCGGTGAGCCCACCCATCATCGAACCCATTCCACCCGACGACGAGGTCATACCGCCCATACCGCCCATGCCGCCCATACCGCCCATGCGGCCCATGCTGCTGTTCGACGAGCCGGCGCCCATGTGGCCCGAGTGCCCGCCGGTCGACTTCAACTCTGCCAGAACCAGTTCCTGGGTGCGGCCGTAGCCGTCCAACCAGTCATCCAACATCAATGTCACGTCGGCATCGAACGCGACTGGGTCGTTCGGATCCTCCACGATCAACGGGGCATACAAACCCTTGTCGAGCTCGAGGCCCATATGCGGATGGAACCAGAAGGTGCCAGCATCGGGCACCGTGAACCGGTACGTGAACTGGCCACCCGTTTCAACCGGCGCCTGGGTCAGATCATGCACACCGTCCATGTCGTTCCGCAACGCAATGCCGTGCCAATGCATCGTGTTCGCCACCGGTAGTTGGTTGACGAACGTCGCCTCGATGAGGTCTCCGACCTTGGCCCGGATCCCCCCGGCACCCGGGCGTGCACCGAACGCCCACGTGGATACCTCGCGACCTCCAATCACCACCGTCGCCGGTGCTGCTGTCACTATTGCTGTCACCGTCGCGGCGCCGGCCTTGAGCCGTAAAGCGTCGCGGCGCTCGATCGCCGGGTCGGTCGGGCCAACGGTGGCACCACCAATCGACGAAGTCGCCTTCGAGCCGCACGCGCCAAGCAGTAACACTCCGCCGCCCGTGACCAACAACTCCCGTCGTGAAAACGCTTTCATCGTTTCGTCCTTTCCGCACGTGATGCGGGCGCGCCGCACAGGCGGCTTCGACGGCCGTAACGATGCCAGCATGATATGGAGAACCTGTGGAGCCGGTGTGCAGAAGATTCGTTGTTCACCAAGTTCGGCGGCACAACAGGACCAACAGGCGTACCGTTGATCGCAGGACAATCAAGGAGATGGTCATGCACAACGGAGACTGGAACGACAACATGGGCGGCGGCAGCTGGTGGTGGATGGCAATCATGATGATTGCCTTCTGGGGTGGAATCATCTGGATCGCGGTCACGCTCATCCGACACGGCAACCACACATCTCACGCACCGGCACACATGCCGGCCCCAACCCAGTCTGCGCGACCCACGCCGCAGGAACTCTTGGCCGAACGTCTCGCCCGTGGCGAGATCGAGCCAGACGACTACCGCAGCCGCCTCGATGCCCTCCAACACCGACAGACCCCATAACCCCTGCTTCGCTGTCATCGCCGACAGCGATCAAGGGTTTGGCCAGCCAGACGATCGGGTTACCCGCCCCACCGTCGATGAAGATGCCAAGGCACCCCCGGTCGTCGGGCGGTTTACCCCGGTCGGCCGACTCCGGTGACATTGGCCCAACGCACGGTGGTGTAGGACACGAACGAACCGGTCTGCGGGCTATGGATCATTTGACCGTTACCGAGATAGATACCCACGTGGCTGATCGGGGAGTACGAAAAAATGAGGTCGCCCGGTTGGGCGTCGCTCGCCGCTACGTGCGGGATCGACGCAAACTGTTGCGCCGATTGGTGCGGAAGGTTCACGCCGGCTCGTCCCCACGCCCAGGCCGTGATACCCGAACAATCAAAAGCCACCCCAGGCTCCATCGCACCCCAACGGTAGGGAAGCCCGATTTGGCTCTTCGCTGCGCCGATCGCGACACCGGCTTGGCCAGACACCGGCACAGACCCGCCGGCTGAACCCGACGCAGGGTCTGCGGCGGCGCTTGATCCATCGCCGCTACCCGAACCGGACCCGGTTCCAGCCCCACCGCTGCTGTTCGAACCAGCCCCACCGCTGCTTGCGCTACCACCACCGTTGTTCGAACCGGCACCGGCGGACGCGGAGCCGCCGCTGTTGCCAGCACTGGAACCAACCTTGACGGCCGACGTTTTGACAGCAGCGGCCGTGGCGGCTGCTGCGGCTGCGGCCTGCTGCTGCTTGAGTTGCTGCTCGAACTGGCGTTGCGCCGCTGCCACCTGACGCTGCTGCTCCTGTTCAACCAACACACCCAGCGTCGCTTTCGCCGTAGTGAGCTTGTTCGTGGCATCCGCGGCCGCCTGCTCTGCAGCGACGCGATTCTTCTCCGCGTTCGCAACAAGATCAGTGACCTTTTTCTGCTTCTTCTCGAGCGACTTCTGCTCCTGACCGAACGCCTTCAGCAACGATTCGTAGCCATCGGTGGTAGCAGCACCAGCGTTCACAGCAACCCGTGTCAGATGGTCGCGTTGCAAGCCATCGTCGATCGCCGCCGGATCAGTGAACAACGGGCCCATCGCACCGCTACCGCCGCCCATCACCCTCTGGACGGCCACATCAGACAATTGGCTCGACAACGTATTCAACTCGACCTGTTGCGAACTGATCTTGCCTCGCGACACAACGATCTCAGCGTCGAGCTTCGCCTTTTCGTCCAACGCTTGGGCACCCAACTCGGCGAACTGATCATGCTTCTGGTTGAGCGAATCAATTTGGCCCAAGATCCGCTTGACCTCGGCCTGCTGATCTGTGATGCCATCCGCGGCTGCGGGGTGTATCGAGACAGCACTGCCGAACAACACAATGGCAATTCCGAGATTCAGTCGAAGCGATCTTGGCCGACGCAACATTTGCGAAACCCTAGCAAATATTACGGTTGTATTGCGGAATCGTGACGGACATTCTCGAGTTTCGTTATCGAGCCGGTTCCACTCGGTGCCGTCTTTCAACGCTTGTGGTGGCACACCCGGTTCGCTCCAACGTGCGCCGGCGCCTGCTCGCAGTCGTTCTGCAGTCGGTCATCGCAACATTCCGTCGCAATCTGCCGGGGGCGCTGTGTGTGGATGAGCCGTGGGACGCGGCGTGAGGTCAGCGAAGTTGCGCCGTAGCGGCCCGTCTTGGGCCTGAGGGACGCAACTTCGACCGGAACCACGGAGGTCAGGGGCACGAGCGGTTTCCCCAACCTCACGTCTCGTCGGGATCGTCATGTACAAGGCTCTCGTCCGCGGCGACCCCGCATTCAGCTGGCCCAGCTTCTGATCGACGCCGGTCACGACGTTGTTCACTCGTCGCGGCTTCCGCAGGGCAACCGAACACGGGATGACGTTCTGGCCGAGGTCGCCGACGTGGAAGGCCGAACCGTCGTGGGCGTATGGCGGCGTCAGGTGGACGGAGCTGCAGAGAAATCGCCGGTGCGGTTGAGTTTATGCCAGCGCAGTGGCACGCCGGTGAGGGCGGTGACGACCGAGTGGATGACGACGAGGTACATCATCTGGCGGTACACAAGCTGCTGAAGGGGCATGGACCACAATGGTCCCAGCTTCTCGTTGTCAAGCCGGAACGCGTAGACGGCGACGATGACTTGAAGGAACGTGAACGCCAGCCAGAACGCTATGACCGGAGTGCGGTTCAAGAACAGAATCCCGTAGACAGCAAAAATGTCCACCAGCGGTGCGATCAGCGGGAAGATGATCTGGAACACGAGCATATACGGAAGTGCGCGTCGTCCAAGTTGGGAGCGTTCGCGGGGTCGGATGCTGCCGCGGTGTTTCCACATTGCCTGCATCGTGCCGTAGGACCATCGGTACCGCTGCTTCCACAGTTGCCGAAGCGTTGCGGGGGCTTCCGTCCATGCTCGCGCGCGTTCTTCGTAGACCACCTTCCAGCCTGCTCTGCCGATCGCCATGGTGAGGTCGGTGTCCTCGGCGAGGGTGTCGTTGCTGAGCCCGCCGACTTCAGCGAGCACATGGCTGCGGAATGCCCCGATGGCACCAGGCACCGTGGGCATGCACCGGCCGAGTTCGTACATGCGTCGGTCGAGATTGAACCCCATCACGTATTCAATGTGTTGCCAGCGACCGAGGATCCCGCGACGGTTGGCGACCTTGGTGTTGCCGGATACGGCGCCCACACCTGGATCAGCGAAGGGTTGAACGAGCCAGCGAACGGTATCGGGCTCGAAGACGGTGTCACCATCGACAGTGACGATGATGTCGCTCTCGGCAAGGTCGATCCCGGTGTTGAGTGCGGTGGCCTTGCCGAGGTTGGGTTGACTGATAACAGTGACGTTCGCGAGACCGAGTGCGGCGGCGATCGCTGCGGTGTCGTCGGTGGAGCCGTCGTCGATCACGATGACGCGCAGGTCCGGGTAATCGCCGAGCCCAAGGGATGTCACCGCCGCGGCGATACCAGCCGCTTCGTTGTATGCAGGCACGATGATCGTGACCGAGGGAACAAACGTGGGGTCGTTGCGGTCACGTTCGGGCTGGCGGGTATGTGCGCGCGCCAGCCCCAACAGAACGACCGTGCGGAGCAGGGCGAGTACACCGAGCAGGGGAAGGAGCACGACGGCGATCGTGGCGAGCCCAGTACCAACCGCCAGCCCGGCGCGCAGACTGAAACCCTGCAGGCGTTGCACGGTTCCGGCTGACGGTTGCACCGAGTCGGTCGATAGTCCACCGATTTCGGAGACGGTGACAAACCGGTATCCCTGTGCGGTGAGGTTCGTGATGTACTGATCGAGCGCGGTGACGGACTGGGATCGGTCTCCGCCCCCATCGTGGAACAACACGATGCCACCAACTCCGTCGGGCGGCGTCGCGTTCGCAATGATCGTTGCGACGCCAGGTCGGCGCCAGTCCTCACTGTCGAAGTCGCTCAACGCGATCAGATACCCCTGCTGGGCAACAGCCCGATACGCCACGTATTGATTGACCGTGACATCAGCTGGGGTCGATGAGTACGGCGGTCTGAACAACACGGGACGAATGCCGAGCACGCCCACGACGGCGGTCTGGGTGAGTGAGAGTTGCAGACTCCGCTCCCACGACGACAAACTCGTGACGTCGGCATGAGTGAGAGTGTGCACCCCAATCTCATGCCCATCTCGTTTGATTTGCCTCGTCACGTTCGGGGCGCTCAACACCGACGACCCGACCACGAAGAACGTCGCCCTCACATGATGTCGGGCGAGCACCGCCAGGATCGCGGGGGTCCATCGGCGGTCTGGTCCGTCGTCGAAGGTGAGCGCAATCGTGTGATCGGGGGTCCGGTTGGTCGTGGGTTTCGCACCGCTGAGATCCAGCAGTGCACCCGAGGTCACAAGTCCGGCGTTGGCTGAAGTGTCACGCGATTGCGTGCCGGTGGCACCAACCTGACGGCGAATGTATCCGTGCGCCAGCAAGGCCATCACCACAACGAGCAGCAACAGACCCGTCAACCACCAGTGTCCTGTTGGCTCGCGACGTGTTTGAAACTGACGTCCAGACGGCGAGCCGCTCACGGATGAGTCGGGCGGGTGTCGCTGCTTGCTCCACCATTGGCCTTCAGTGGCAGCGTGTGCGGTACGGAAGTGGTGGTCGAGGGAACCGGTTTCCGAGATGCAAGGCTAGTCGTGGTTGGGCTTGGAGTGGGCCGCGATACCGGCGGTTTCGAAACCGTTGTGGCGGTCGGCGTCGGTTGCGTAGGTTCGTTGCTGACTGGGTTGGACACGGTCGGAATTCGTGCGTTGGGATCGCCGGGATTCGTGTTCGCTGACGAACCAACGACCGTCGATGAGACGGGCAACTGGATCTCTGCGGGGTTGTCGATCAACTTGGGTGCAGACATCGGAGGCGGCAGAATCGAGCCAGCGAGAGGAAGATGTGCCGCTGGCACCCACGACACCCCCAGAAATCCGAGGACCAAGGTTGCCAAATAGAGAATGGAGAGCAACCCAATCGTGCGGCCGCACCACAACACCACTCGACCGCGTCGGCCACTCTTGCCGACGAATACCGCACTGGTCGCAGCAGAGCCACCGTCATTTTTGTTCATTGAGGCCCTCCTTTCGATCGAGAACCAACCAAGGACCACAATCTGGTGGGACTTGGCCCGCATGATGCATTGTAACGCTGGATCCGAGCGCTGTTCGATCAGCGCTGAGGTCGACTCGATTTGATGCTGTTGCCGCGAGGCCGTACCCCGGATACTCTGCGCGTTCGGCCTAATCGAAGGGTGGCTCGGGAGTGAGGATCTGGATCGCTGTTCCTCTGGCATTGCTGTCGCTCTCAGCGTGCCGTGGCAACACAACAACGGTCAGGAATACGACGCTGACGGCTCCGCTTTCGGCGGCGACACACCGCACTGCCGCTGCATGTGTGCTGGTGCGCCAGGACGGCGCAACCAACTTGTTCGGCCGGTCCGCGCAGCAGGTCGCTGTCCAGAATGCTGTCGGGGCCGCATCAATCTGCGGATGGAGAGCCAGCACGAACCCCGACCCGAACGCGGTGGGTGCCGTAACGTATTCGTTATTGGTAGACGTCTATGACGACACGACGCACTACAGCGAAGCGACGGTTGGCGGCGCAAAACATCTCGAGGGTGTCGGCGAGAAGGCTTTCACGTTTCAGGCGGCCGACCTCTTGACTGTTGAATTTGTGTACAGGGGACAGACGGTTTCGATCCGTTACTCGATTACGTCGCTGCTCGCCCATCAGGACCCTGGCGCAAGCGGTGACCAGCTTGTTGCCCTTGCCAAGGAAGCGGTCGGTCGAATGTAATTCATTGACACTTCGAACTGATTGGCTTACGGTGCATCCAGTACCACGATTGCAGCATTGCAATGGTACCTAGGGGCATATCATGCGAGGCATCCGGTCGTTTTCGACTGTCGTGGTGACGATTTTGCTGGCGTCACAGTTGTTCGTGGTCACTGCGCCACCTGTATTCGCCGCCGATCCCGGCGTCACGAAGATCACAAGTACCCTCGATGGAGCGAGCAACAGCCTGCGGTCGTGGACGCAGGACCTGGCCGCAGTTGGCAAGCTCGCCGACGCGCTCCCGCTTGTACACACCAGCGCCGGGTCGGTGCTCGGGTTCACCGATCTGGTGCACCAATGGTTCACCAATGGCGCCAACCACCTCGCAGACGCCACGTCCTACGGCGACCTCAATATCGACGAGATGATCTCGCTCCCCGACGGTCGCAGCGGACACCTCACCTCCGGCCTCACATCGCTGGGTCTCGACAAGCAGCTCGACCTCACCATCGACGCCACGCGCACGCTGCACGATCAGCCGCTGAACGTTGCGGTGCCGATCGGTTCGGGCAGCAACGCGCCACAGTCGGCGTTCACGTCGTTGGGCGGCGTCGACCTCACCGTGCACGGAGTCCTCACTTTTCGGCTCGTCTGGGACCATGTGAGTGACACGGTGTACTTCGTCGCAGACGGCACGACTCCGAGCCTGCACATCGACGCATCGGCCCAATTCGCGAGCATCGCCGCAGTGAAGGCAGCCGTCGGAATTCTCGGGGTGAGCCTTGCGAACGACAGCACCTTGTCGCTCACCTCGAACTTTGTCGGTGGCATCAGCGATCCCAACAACGACGGTCGCATCGCCTTCGAGAACCCCGACCACAGCGCAGGCGAACTCGCGCAGCCCGGTTCGCTCGCCGGACTCGTCACATTCGGCTTCGGCGTCCCCGCGGGATCTCTACACGCGTCGTTACACCTGAACGCTGCACCGAGTTCGCTCGCCGGATTCTCGCTTCCCCAGGTCGATGCGACCATCGCGGTCGACTGGGCCGACGTCTCTACGGGCAGCCCAACAGTGACACCGACCGGTATCGGAAGTGTCGGCAAGTTCTTGAACATGACGCCGCGCGACCTTGCCGACGACATCGGTCAGCTCATCACGACGTTGACGAGCATCCAGAACGCACGTTGGGGCACACCGTCGGCACCCAGCGGCAACCTCGATCTACCGTTCTTCAAGGGTTCGGTTGCCGACGCAATGCAGCTCAATGAGGCGCTCAAGAAGTTCCTTGTCGACAACACCGTTTCCGCAGCTGTGGACCAGGCCAAATCTGGTGACCCCACGTTCGTGTCATTGCAGGAACTGCTCGAAAAGCTCGATGGGGCTACAGGCCTCCCCGGAGGAGCCGACATCTCGATCTCGTCCGTGGACTACAACGACTCGGCGAGCAAGCTCAGCTTTGTCCTCGCAATCCACAAGGCGCCGCCAAGCGTGGCGACCGACATGAACGCAGCTGCTGCGGCGTCGTCGGGCGGTGCGGGCAGCGCCTATACCGACACGACCCTGACCGACACCAACCAGAATTGGGTCCCTGGAGAGTTTGCCAACCGTCATCTCGTCGCGGGACTCTCTGGCGCGACCATTGTCTCGAATACCGTGAACACGCTCACGCTGCAGGTTCCTTCTGGCGCCACGAGCGCGTGGACGCCCACCGTTCCAGCCGCCAATTCCGCCTACGTGGTCTCCGGCGCCCAAGGTGATATCGGCACGGTGCAGCTCGGCAACTCGCTCGAGAGCGCCGGTAAGGGTGTTGCGAACGCCAACGCCGTGAACGCGACGGCGAAGGTAAAGGTGAGCTACGACGCATCGATCACGCTCGTTCTCGACCTGCAACCCCCAACGATGCACGATCCTCCACTCGCGCAGACGAACCCCGATGGCACCACGATCCTGCTCAGCTCCACCCCGATTGCAGCCGACCGTCTGCTCATTCGCACCGGCGCGGCCAGCCCGCTGTTCACCGCCGACTTCCCGATCGACGCCGATGTCGACATCTTCGCCAACGCGGGGTTCCTACAGGTAGAACTCAAAGGCACTGCGCACGTCTGCCAAGGTGCGGCACCGATCAACTGCAGCGGCCCGCCACCTGTTGGTCAACACATGTTGCAGGTCGGCTTCCACAACCTTGGCGACGTCAACTTTGGCACAATTGTGCACACTCTGCTCACCGACCCAGGTTCGCTGCTCGACTTCCAGACACACATACGCGGTTCCGGCGGTATCGATGCATCGGTGCCCGGCACAACCGACTTTTTCCCAGGCGGCACAGCGCACGCCTCATTCCACTGGAACGACCTCACTCAGACCACCGGTACCGATGGACCGCAGTTCGATATCAGTGACCTCTCCGAACTTGCAAATTTCGACTTCGATCCAACCAACCCGAAAGCACTGTTCTCGATCGTCCTCAAGACGTTACAGACGCTCGACAAAGCGCTTGGTGAAGGGGATCCGTCGGGAGCCTCAATCTTTAATCAGAAGATCCCACTCGTCGGCCGCTCGCTACACGACCTGATGAAGTCCGACGAGTCGGGCGTGGGCCCGGATGTCACCTACTCGGCCAATGCGGTCTCCGACGCGAGCCGCAGCGCGGCGAAGGGCAACGCCTTCCCGGCCAGCCTGGTCGGGCGTTCAATCGTCGCTGGCACGCAGGTCGGCATTGTGGCGGCCGTCGCAGATAACTCGCTGACGATGGCGTCCAACTGGACCAACCAACCGTCGAACGGCACCGCATACGTCGTGCGATCCGAACTCGACGACGTGATCTCGATCCTCGAGAACAATCCGTCCGACAACCTGCAGGCGCTGGTCAGGATGTTGAACGAGCGCCTCGCGCATGATACTCCGCTGGTGTTCGAGTATCGCGACGATGCAAGCGTCGGGAGCGTGCCATCGCTGGTGATGTCGCTCGATTGGAAGCGCAGTTTCCATACCAGCGCACCCGTTCAGTTCGACTTCTCACTGCCTGCAGGGCCGGGCGGTGGCGATCATTCGCTGGCCGGCGTGCAGGGCAAGGGCCAGGTGTCCCTGGGCGCGAGTGGCGAGATCAAGATTGGTCTCGTGGTGCCGTTGACGCCGGGCGGCGGTCCACCAGACCCGAGTGCCTTGAAAATCCTCGACGACTCGAGCATTACCGTGAAACTCGACGCCTCGGTTGACGATGCATCTATCGCGACCACGATTGGACCACTCAGCATCTCGCTCGGAAATCCGACGGGCACCGACAAAGCCAAGGCCAAGGCCAGCTACTCGATCGATCTGGCGCAGCCTGGTGCCGCTGGCACCGCCGAGAGCTTCGCCAGCTTCTTCGGCGCAAGCGGGGTCGCAGCGACACTCAACGCGTCGAGTAGCGATGTCGATTGCGGGCTGCCGGATCACACGACTGCGCTTTCACTCTGCGCAACGCTGCCGCTCTATATCAGCGACGACGGCGGCAGTACCTACACCAAGCTCATCGATCCTGGCGCCAACGCATTCAACCTACGACTACCCAAGATTGGATCGTCTCTCGCCGATAACTTCGACCTCACCGGTGCAGTTATTGACACCCATGCTCGCCTTGAGCTTCCCGATCCTGCGTTGCTGGCAAGTGCAATCGCAGCGCATATCATCGACTTCAAACGCCTCGACGGTCTCGACTCGTTCCTCACCCTGATCGAGCAGTCCATGAACGCAGCGAGCTTCGGCGGCAAGCTGCCATTGATCGGTGAGGACCTCCAGCAAGGTGCCGACTTCATTGGCAAGCTGCGTACCGCGATCGACGGCGCGCTGTCGAATCTTCCTGCCGATGGTCATTTCAGCGACATGGTGGGAGTGCGCAACTGGGTCAATAACGAACTGTCGACGGCGCTCACCAACGCCGGTTTGAATCCCGACCTCGTACAGGTCGATACGGTCTGCCAGTCGGCTCTTGGCGAGGTCGGTGCCCCCACGGTTGCGTTACACAGTGGTGCCACAGCGGCTAGCACCACCTACACCTACGTTGTCGCGTCGTACATCACGGTCGGGCCTGATAAGAAGCAGGCAAAGCCGAGTGCGGCAACCTCGTTTGCCACGGGTCCCGCTGCTCTGAACGCGACCGACAGCCTCGACATCTCATGGACGGCAGTAACAGGCGCGAACGGCTACAAGGTCTTTCGCTTCGATGGCGGCACCTACAAGGAGATCGCCGACGTCAGCGTCGCCCATATGACCGACGACGGCACAGCGACGCTCGGCGCGGCGCCCGAGAATCCGGCGAACGATCCGGTGCTTCACGACTGCAGCTACAACGATCTCGACGCCGTTGTCATCAACGCCGACATCAGTCAGGGTGGCTTCGCAGCCGACACGCTGAACTGCACTGGGTTGCCAGCGGGTCACGAGTGCATCGATAAGTCGGTGCCGCTCAACATCGGCATCCCCGGGCTCTCGTTGCGAGCGGACCAAGCGGGCGCAGGCCCGCATGTGCAAATTGGCTATCGCCTGCACCTTGCCTTCGGCATCAGTCGAAGTGAAGGTTTCTTCGTCGACACGACCAACGTCGCCTCGCAGCCCGAGCTCGCGCTGGGTTTGAACTTCACGTTGCCGGCATCGATCACCGCCCAGCTCGCGTTCATCAATATCAACGCGAGCAACTGCGACAACACGATGACTGCCGATTGCCTGACCACCGGCCCCGACGCAGCACCGGCGCCCGGCGCTATTGCCCCGCTCTTTGGCGGCACATTCAAGATCGACCTCACGAGCCCCCATGCCGGTGGCCACCTGCATATCGACGACCTCGGCAGTGCAAGTCTCGACGATCTGTTCGACGTGAAGCTCAACGCAGCGGTGAATATCGACTGGCTGCTCAAGGCCAAGGTTGGCGACGACGCCGGGTTCCCTGGAATCCAAACTGAGTTCCGTCTCAAATGGGCTTGGACGAATACGGCTCCCGGCGATGACTCCGGGCCGGCCCCACTCACGATTTCGTTCAAGCGTGTACAGATCGACGCGGGCGCCGCGTTCGGCCAGATCATTGGGCCGATCGTTCGCGAGATCAAGAAGGTCACAGGGCCACTCGATCCGGTGATCAAAACGCTGTATGCACCCATTCCGGTGCTGTCCGACCTGAGCCACCTCGTTGGCGGTGACGACGTGACGCTCGTGTCGATCGCCAAGGCGTTCAGCACGCTTGCGGGTGGTCCCGACCTCACGTTCGTCGACACGATTGTGCAGGTGATCAAAGTCATCAACCAGTTGCCCAACGGTTCGAACCACGTACTGATTCCGATTGGCGACTTCGACGTGGCCGGAGGGGCTGCCCTCGGCACCACTGTCACACCCGACAACACACAGAGCCTGATCACCAGCCCCACATTGGATGCGGGCGCAAGCAGTGGTACCGGCATCCTTGGCGGACTGGACAACAACGATGGTGGCGGTTCCAAAATAATGAAGGGCACTGGCACGCCTGCAGATGCGCCGACTCGCAAGGCCGGCTTCGAGTTCCCCGTCTTCGAGCACCCCGCCAGCCTGTTCAACCTGTTGCTCGGTGGCGATATCACGCTGGTGACCTTCGACTCCGGCCCGCTGACCCTCGGCTTCGACTGGCGTCAGGAGTTCGGCCCCGTCTACGCGCCGCCGCCTGTGCTCATCACAATGCACGGCTCGGCGTCGGTGACGCTTCGCATCAAGGCCGGCTTTGATACCTACGGCATTCGTAAGGCGTTCGAGAAGGTCCGCAACGAGGGCTTCGACATCTCGATCTTCGGTGACGCCATCTTGCAGAGCCTGTTTTTCGCCACCGTCGACAACGACGGCAAGCCATTACCCGTGGTCACCTTCAGAGGCGAGATCGCAGCCGGGGCCGAAGTGAGCGCGGTGATCATTACCGTGGGCCTCGAGGGAGGAGTCGGTCTGCAGATCTCCTTCCTGTGGAACGATCCGAACAACGACGGCAAGTTCCGCATCAGTGAATTCCTGCAGGCGGCGCTCAACAATCCAATTTGTCTCTTCGTCGTCTCGGGTCGCGTGTACGTGTTCTTGAAGCTCTTCGTGAAGATCGGCTTCGGTCCGTTCTCCGTTTCGTTCGACTTTACGATTGTCGACGTGACGTTGCTGGACTTCAGCGCACAGCCCGACTGCAAACCACCGCCGCCAAAGCTCGGGGGTCTCAGCAACGACGGCAAGACCTTGATCATCTACGCGGCCGCGCTCGGACATACGGCCCAACGCGGACACTCTTCCTACGAATCGGACAACGAGGAAAAGGACACGGTCAAGATCACTTCGTTGCACGACTTCAGCGTTACCCCGCCGACCTTCAGGGGTATCGGTGTCGAGATGCTCGGCATTCGGCGCGAATTCCTCAACACCAACATCGAACGCGTCGTGGTCTACGGCGTTGGGTACGCAAAGCCGATGAGTGTCACCTTCCTCGGCGACGGCAAGAGTACCGATACGTCCAAGACCGGCGCCGCGCCGCCAACAGCATCGTTTGAGAAGGATGCAATCGTGTTCGGCGGGTCGGGTAATGATCAGATCAAGACGGGCATCGGCAATTCTTGGGTCGACGGTGGTGGCGGCAATGACACAATCGTTACCGGTGATCGCACGGTGCTGAACGTCGACAAGACCGACTACATCCGGTCCGACGCGAAGGCGTGGGTAGCGGGTGGCGCTGGCGACGACGGCATCACGGTTGGCAACGGCAACGACAGCGTGGCCGGTGACGGCTCGCTGGGCGGCGGCGGCCTCTTCAGCACAGGCGTGAAAGAGTTGGGTGATGTCGAGAGCGGTGATCCAGCGGTTGCCGGCCCGACCTTGTCGGCCCCGGATTGGAATTCTATTCCCGAGCCGAACGCCAGCGAGGGCAATGGCTTGCCGAATGGCAAGGACAAGGTCAGCGTCGGCCTCGGTCTGAACAAGGCATTCGGTAACGGCGGCGATGACACATTGAGCGTCGCAACAGACAACGCGCTCGCGAAGGTGAAGCCCAATCTGGCGTCAATCCTGACATCACAGGGTGACACCCTTGTCGGTGGCACAGGGAACGACAACATCGCTGGTGGCAGCGCTGGCGACACGATTTACACCGCAGGTCAATCGGTCACATCGATCGATGGCGATGGGGCGCCAGATCCAGGCACAGTCAACATTGTCGACACCGGTACGGGTAACGACACTGTCTACGGTGGTACGGGAGTGGACCGCGTCTCTGGTCATTCGAAGCCGCCGGCTTCGCCGCCCCAGACCGACGACATCCGCGGCGGCGCAGGCAACGACATCCTCATCGGGGGCTACGGCACTGACAAGATTTACGGCGGTCCCGGCGATGACTACGTGCTGGCCGAGCCGTCGCACGTGGACATCCCGGCATCGCCAGGCGACGATGGTTTCGGTCCTCTTCTCAACATCTCCCATGATGCACTACCGAGTGGCGTGCTGCCGCAGCACAAACTGCTCGTCGGCGGCCTCGGGCGCGATCACATCGTCGGTGGCGACGGAGGATCTGATGTGTATGGCGACCAGCAGTCGACACCGTGCGTGGCTGGCTCACCGGTCGCGTCTGATCCTGTCAACGAAGCGGTGAATACCCTTTTCGACGGCAATGACCGCATCACCGGTGGCGCCGGTGTAGAGAACGTGCGCGCAGGCGGTGGCGACGACAACATCGATGTGGGCGCAAACAATGACCTGGCCTGCGGCGAGTCGGGCAATGATGTCATCGCGGGGGGTGCTGGCGACGACCAGCTGTGGGGTGGATCAGGCCTCGACACGATCCGTGGTGATACCGGAAACGACATGCTGTACGGCAACACAGGCAACGACACGATCTACGGCAGCGACGGCACTGACCAGATCGAAGGCAACGATGGCACCGACTGGGTCAGTGGCGGGAATCAAGCCGATGTGATCATCGGTGGCACACGTGCATCAGGTCGGACGGACCAAGGCGACTTCCTCTTTGGCGACAACGGTGCCGACACGATCATTGGTGACAACGGCGACCTCGTCTCCGGGAAATGGATCCCGCTCGACGTTTCAGGCTTGTCTCCGTCGGCGGGTGGAGCCGATGTCATCTTTGCGGGTGCCGACGACGACACGTGCTACGGCGGTCTCGGCAACGACATCATCTTGGCCGGATCAGGTAACGACCATTGCGAGGGCAACAACGGTAGCGATTTCATACTCGGAGAGTCAGGCGACGACGAGTTGATCGGTGGAGGTTTCCAGCAGGCGCTGGGAGTCGGATACCCCGATGGCGTTGACACCATCAATGGTGGCAACGGAGCCGACGTGATTACTGGCGACAACGCGATCGTCACAACGGTGCCAACCACATCGTCGACCGACACCGTCAAGGGTCGCGACTTCGTCAACGGGCACACCATTCAACTGCTCGACCTTGGCTACTCACCCACAGTCGGCACGTCGGACGGAGACATTCTGGCCGGCGGCGATGGAACAGACGTGATCTATGGCCAGGGTGGTGACGACACGATCACCGGTGATGCCAACGACGACTACACCGAAGGTGGCCCCGGCGTCGACACGATCTCGGGCGGTGATGGCAACGATGACATCGTCGGCGGCAGCTCGACCGTCTACTCCGGGGCACTGGCCGGCAGCGTTGGACAGCCCGATGTCGGCGACATCATCAACGGCAACGCGGCAAGCGATGTCATCATCGGCGACAACGGCAAGGTGTTGCGCGACGGCACGCCGCCGAGCCCGCTCACCGATCGTGCCGGCATGACGCCGAAGAGAGCAATCGTGCTGTACGACCTCACCGGTTCGGGGGCGACGACGAGCGCCGCTGGCGCCGACGTCGTCAATGGCGATGACGGTGTCGATGTCATCCTCGGCCAAGGCGGCAACGATCGCCTCAAGGGCAACGCCGGTGATGACTACGTCGAAGGCGACCACGGCAGCGACGCGATCGAAGGCGACACCGGAAACGACGACCTCGTCGGCGGTAGTTCAACCATACAATCGGGTGCGGCCGCGGCGACCATCGGCCAGTCCGACAGTTCCGACGCAGTGTGGGGTGGACCAGGCGACGACGTGATCACTGGTGACAACGCGCTGGTGCTCCGCGTCGGTGCACGCACGAGCACGACAGATCGTCTCGGCACCGCCGTTGCGGGAACGCGGATGACCTCGCGTAACATCAGCCTCTATGACCTGAATGGTGTCACGCCACGAACGACTCCAGCTGCGACGCAGTTCGGTGCCGATCGGTTGTCGGGCGGGTCCGGTGTCGATGTGATGTACGGCCAGGACGGCAACGACCAGATGTCGGGTGGACCGAACGACGACTACATCGAAGGCAACGGTGGGGACGACATCCTTCGCGGTGACGTACGTCTTGACCAGGTGCCCACTACGGTCGGCGAAGCGCCGACAACTCCGCTCTCAACCGTCTGGCCGGGATCGGCCAGCGCCTTTACCGATCTCGAGGGTGAGGCTCCCGACGGCCAGGACGACATGATGGGTGGTAGCTCCCTCGTCGGTTTCCGCGATGGCAATGACCAACTCGAAGGCGACGGCGAGAGCGACTTCCAACTCGGCGACAACGGTACGTTGAAGCGTGACGTCACTGGTGCCGACGGCAGCGCCACCGAGCGCGTCTTTGTGCAGCGATACAGCAATACGGTGCTTCCGGCGAACGCTGCGGTCATCCGTATGCACGACCCAGCCGTAGCCACTGCTGCAAACTCGAACAACACGACGCGGTTCTGTACGACTGCGCAAGGCACTTGTGAGCCGGCGGGTTCATTCGGGAACGATGTCATGTTCGGCGACAGCGGTGACGACACATCGTGGGGCCAAGACGGATACGACACCATTCGTGGCGGTATAGGCAACGACGACCTCTACGGTGAACTGGGTGACGACGTGCTGTTCGGTAACGACGGCAACGACGTCATTCTGGGCGACCGCGGCGGTGTCGTGGACGAGTTGATGAACCCCAACGACATCGCCAAGCAGTTCATTGATTCGACCACTAACCCGCCGAAAGAGACCTACACCGGACTGCGTCAGGGCACACTCGATCATCGGGTCGATCTGCTCCACGATATTGACGGTGACACGTTCGTCGGTACGTCGCTCTCTGCACCGATGCCGCACGCAGGACTGACCGAGGGCGGAAACGACCGCATTCGCGGAGGCAACGGTCAGGACAACATCCATGCTGGCTTCGGAGACGACATCGCCAACGGCGACAGTGGCGGCGACTACCTCTTCGGCGACGACGGTGCCGATGTCCTGTGGGGAGGCAAAGGTTGCGACCAGACGATCGACACGCCTGCTTCGGCGCCCGACTGCTACCCGGGCGGCGTGTTCGATCCCACGGCTCGAGGTACGAATGATCGTTTCATCGACCATATGTTTGGTGGCGTCGGTGGGTCTTCGCCGACATCGCTCGGTAAGAAGGGCGACGTCGGAGCCGACATCATGGACTGGCGGCCTCGTGGCGCCTACACGCCCGGCACCGGCTGCACGGCGAACCAATTCCCGGATCAGATCGGGAACTCGGTCGTCGATCCGTGTTCGTGGTTCGAGATGACCGACACCACCAACGCCCTCGACCTGGCGGCGCACCAACACCACCAGGGTACCGACTGGATGTACGGCGGCTGGGACCGAGATGTCATGCAGGGAGACGTGGCGCAGAATGGACCCAATCCTGGAGACCGGCTACTCGACTGGGTGGGCGCATACAACATTTACACGCATTGCAACTCTGCGTACGGTGGCTTCAACGACGTTCGCCAGCACAGCCCTGATATGCAGCAGTTTCTGCTACAGGTGTCATTCGGCGACGGCGCTGGCCAGGTATCGTCCGATTCGGTGACTGTTGGCACATCTGCGTTCCGCGAACTCGCGTTCGTATACCCGGCTGATAACAATGCACATGGTTCGGGGTCGGCCTTCCCGAGCACTCCCGGACACTTTGATGTGCCGTCGTGTGCTGATTGAGCGACGGTACATCAGAGCCATTCACGGCGGCATAAGCACAGAAGGGATTTGCCGGCGCTCCAAAGCTACGTCGCTTTAGGATCGCCGGTCCAGCTGCGGGCTACGTTCCAGGCGGCCTGCCGTGAGGCATCGTGTCCGGTGATCGCGGTAAGGAACGCAGATCGCTCGATCTCGAGCAGATCGACGTCTGTGATGCACGTGACGGTGGCGGTGCGGGCAACGTCGGAGAGCAGCGCGATCTCCCCGAACCCTCGCCCCTGCCCATCGTGCGCAGCACGCGCCCGTCGCTTGTCACCTCGAGTTCACCGTTGACGATGGCGAAGTAGCTGTCGCCCCGCTCGCCCTTACGGACGACATGTGCGCCCGCGGACAGCCGCACCGGTTGAGCCGCACGTGCCACGCCTTCGAGCGCCGGCCCCGGAAGCGGCGCAAACACGGGGAGCCTTCGCAACAGACGGATGGCGACCACGGGTGCATCGGCGGAGGCATCGACCAACAGCAACCTTCGGGCGGTGAAGACCAGCAGGAGCGTGAGTGCGACGGAAACGACCAACACGGCCGAGCGCACGCCAGCGACGGCGATGGCGATCTGGGTCATGATGCTGCCGAGCGCGCAGGCCGTGAGCGACAACGACTCCATGGTCGCGAAGATCGAGGCGAGGGCTTCCTGCGGAGCGACGCGCTGCATCAACATGCGCCCGGTGAGGTCGAGCACTGCGCGGCCGAGACCGGCGACAGGGAAGAACAACAGGGCCACAGCGAGCGCCCGCGCAGTGGTGACCACGGCGAGCGAAATGGCCATCGCGGCCAGCGACGCAAGCAACAATGGAGCCAGCCGCTTGCGCCCGCCGAGCACGGTCGAAGCCAACCCACCCAGCAGCGCACCGAGCCCGAACGAGGCAGCGAGCACGCCGGGGCCCGATGAGCTGAGCCCGAATTCCTCGGTTGCGAGCACCACGAAAATGAGGTCGAGCGCACCGATCATGAGGTACTGCCCACCGATCACGGCCAACAACGCCAGCGCCCCACTCCGTTGGCTCAAACTGTGCAACCCGTCGATCAAGGTTCGCGTGCGCGCACCTGAGTGTTCGGCCCGGGCCGCCTTGCTCGCATGCCCATCGAGGCGGAGGAGCGGAAGGGCCGCGAACATGCTGAGCAGCGCCAGCCCCGCTGTCACCGCGAGCACGAGCGGCGGCCCGTGCAGAGCGATCAATGCACTGGCGATCAACGGCCCCGTCAGCACACTGCTGCTCTCGCAGTACCCGGCCAGCAGGTTCGCTGCCGTCAACTCGCCTGCGAAGGCGACTAACCCCAATACCGTTCATTTAGTGGTGCCCAGTGTAGTTTGTGGAAGTGCCGCGTGCTGGATGGTTGAAGCCTGTTTCGGATCGTCGGTTGTCTGATTTGGTGTCGGTGCGGGTGTTGACTCGAACGTTTCCGCCGGATGTGGTGGATGAGGTGATCGCCGGTTGTGAGCGAACGGAGCAGCGGCATCGGTCGTTGCCGGCGCGGGTGATGGCGTATTTCGCGATTGGGATGGCGTTGCATTCAGAGGGTTCGTATGAGGATGTGCTCGGTTTGTTGACCGATGGTCTGGCGTGGTCGCTGCCGGATGTGGAGCCGGTCAGGTTGCCGTCGAAGTCGGCGATCTTCCAGGCCCGTGAACGTCTTGGTGCCGGGCCGGTGAAGGCATTGTTTGATCGTGTTACGCGGCCGTTAGCGACACCTGACACTGTTGGGGCGTTTGTGGCTGGGCGGCGTTTGGTTGCCATCGATGGGACCACGCTCGATGTTGCCGACACTGTTGCGAATGCCGTGTTCTTCGGTCGCCCTGGGGTGAACAAGGGTGAACAGGCAGCGTTTCCGCAGGCCCGGTTGGTCGCGCTTGCAGAGTGCGCCTCGCACGTCATGTTCGACGCGGTTGTTGGGGCGTGCACGACCGGGGAGAACACGCTGGCGCGCGAGTTGATCGATCGGCTCGAGCCGGGAATGTTGTTGCTCGCTGACAGGGGTTTCTGCGGGTTCCCTTTGTGGGCACGGGCTGTGGCGACCGGTGCGGATCTGTTGTGGCGGGCGATGCCGAACATGAAACCCCGCCATGTTGAGACTCTGATCGATGGCACATGGTTGGCTGAGTTGCGACCCTCAGGTAACGCCGGGCGTCGCACCGCACCGTTGATGATCCGGGTGATCGAGTACCAGATCGACGACGGACGGGTCAACGACGAGACGTACCGCCTGTTCACCACAATCCTCGACCCGAACGAGGCTTCGGCGATCGAGCTCGCCGCCGCGTACAGCCAACGCTGGGAAATCGAGGGTGCGTTCGATGAACTCAAATCGCATCAACGCGGCCCGCGTGCGGTGCTCAGATCGAAGTCACCCGAGCTTGTGCGGCAAGAGATCTGGGGGCATCTGTGCTGCCACTACGCGATCCGCACATTGATGTGGGAAGCCGCCGACCATGCCCGTGTGGACCCTGATCGGGTCAGCTTCGTTGCCGCATTGCGCATCGCGCGACGCTCCATCTCAGCGGCGCGCGATTTTTCCCCCTTAGACCACTGACCACGGCTGGCGGCACGCCATCGTGCTGCTCTGCCGAAGGCTCAACCCCGCACGCTGGCACCGCACCAACCCGCACCTCATCAAACGCAAGATGCCAAAATGGCACGTCAAACGAGCCAGACACCGCAACTGGCCCCAACCTACCGGCCCACCACAAATCACCATCCACAGATCTAACTGAACGGTATTGCGACTAACCCGGGCAGCACGACCGAGAAGCATGGCCGGATGACGATCGCAGTGAGGGCCACCGTGGCCGGGAGGATCACACCGAGCAACGGCCCATCAAGAAATGCCGCGGTTGCGGCGATCGACAGCGCGAGCGCTTGAACTACGTAGACACCGACCAGCACCCGGTTGGAGCGCGGCCCATCGGCAGCGGACCCGGTGATTGGGGCCATCAACGCGCCGGGTACGAACAGGCAGATGCTCACCAGGCCAGAGGTGGTGCGGCCACGCTTATCGTAGGCGTACACGAGGAGGCCCGACCACAGCGCCCACTCGGTGATGACCGAGGCGAAGTAGGCGGCGAGGGCTCGACGCAGATCGGGGTTGCGGAGCGCAGCGGTGACCGGTGGCAGCTGGCGGTGCGGCGAGGGCCCTTCGATTGCAGCGGTCATCGGCGTGCCGGGCTCTGTGTGATCACGGGTTCGGTCTCCTCGGCAGCGTCGCCCGGTGTAGTTGCATCGGAAAGTAGAAGAGCTGCTCGAATCATGTGCCGAACGAGCGAACCGGCACTCACCGTACACGGCTGCGGTGAATCCAGTGTGGCCGACGTTTGACGCGTCGGTCGCGTGGGTATCCCTGTTGTCGATGAGCCCCTGCGTGGGTGCCCCCCGCCCACGTGACGGCCACGGCCTCGAGAAGGGATCACTGATGAACGCTCCGATGACCCGCCCTGAGGGGGCGCCCGAACAGGGTGCCTCCCGCATCCGTGTGCAACGCCACGGCCGCCGTGCTCGTGGCATCGCCCTCGTGGGATTCACCATGGCAGCCGTACCGCTTACCTTCGGATCGTTCGCCCACGCTGGCGTCGTCGCGACCGTGCCGTTGCTGACATCAGCCAATTACTCAGTGCTCGGCGGTGAGTCGGTGACCAATACCGGCGGCAGCACCCTCGACGCGAGCCTCGGCGTCTTTCCGGGTTCGTCGATCACCGGCTTCCCCCCAGGTCTCGTGGTTGCGCCGGGCGTGACTGACACGACCAACGCCGCCGCACAACAGGCCCAATCCGATTCGACCGCGGCCTATGTTGACGCTGCAGGCCGGCCCGTGGATGGCACCACGACTGCCGACCTCAGTGCCCTCAACCTCAAGGCTGGCGTCTACGCCGGACCGAGCAAGTCGGCGCTCGGTCTGACCGGCACCCTCACTCTGGATGGCGCGGGCGACCCCAATTCCGTCTTTATCTTCCAGACCGACTCGACGCTGATCACCGGCTCGGGCAGCACCGTGCACCTGATCAACGGCGCTCAGGAATGCAATGTGTTCTGGCAGGTCGGCAGCTCGGCAACACTGGGCACCGGCTCGGTGTTCGTAGGCAACATCCTCGCCCAGACGTCGATATCGGTGGCCAATAGTGTGACCATCCATGGGCGTGCGCTGGCCCAAACCGGTGGGGTCACCCTCGACAATGACACCTTTACCAAGCCTACCTGCGAGCTGTCCGGCGGCGGCTCGGGCACGGCGACAACCGCCCCCGGCACGGGGCCCGAGAACGTTCTCCTTCCCAGGACCGGTGGCCCCATTTGGCCAACGCTGCTGCTGGCAGTTCTGGCAGTGACCGCCGGTGTCGTCATCACCCGACTCGCCACGCGCAAGAACGCCGGCCACCAAGCAGGGTGATGGTGCCCTCTGGCCGACGATCGACCTGAGCCATCCTCTCGTCACAGTTGATGACAGCGCGACTAGTGTCGAGCGTTGTCATCAATTGCGCGAGGTAGGTGGACATGGGCGATGCAGTCACACAGGTCGAGATCGGTCCCGTTGGCTCCCGGCTGCCTTCGGGACCCGTGCTCTGCGCGACGATGCGGCCCGATGGTGTGCTCGCTGAGTTTGCCGAGCGCACGGTCACGCTCAACGCCGATTGGTTGCGCGACAACTGCCCGTGCGACGCGTGCCGCATCGTTCAGACCGACGAGCGGCGCTACCAGCCATGGCAGCAGACGTCGGCTGCAGAGGTCGCACAAGTCGCCACCACCGACGGAAACCTGAGCATCACGTGGTCCGACGGCCACGAGTCGGTTTTCGGGCCAACGGCGTGGGAACGCATCGATGGCGCCACGCGCAGGGGCACCTACACCGCCAACCTGTGGACGGCCGACTATGAGATCGATCGCTTCGATCACGACGAGGCGGTCAACGATTCGGTGACTCGCCGCCTGTTGTTCGAGGCATTCATGCGCGACGGTGCCATCGTGGTCACCGGCGCCCCCACCGTTCCTGGCACGGTGATCGACTTCGTGCAGGCGCTGAACCTCACGCTGCACGATTCGTCACTCGGCCTCATCTTCGACGTCAAGGTGGACCCCGCCGGATTCAACGTGGCCTTCACCAACGAGTACATCCCGCCTCACAACGACAATGCGCAGTACACGGATCCACCCAGTGGCCAGGTGCTCGCGATGTTGGTGAACGATGCGGTCGGTGGCGAGAGCGTCGTGGTCGATGGATGGGCGGTACTCGAACAGCTCAAGAGCCTCGACCCGACGGCAATCGATGTGCTGTGTCGTGTGGCCGTGGGCTTTCGTCAGTACTCCACAACGGCCGAGGGCTTCACCCGCGCCGCGATGGTCGTGCGCGCACCATCGGGTCGTTTCACGCACTTGCGGTTCTCGAACCAGCTACGCCAGCCGCTGCCGTTCGATCACCCCGACCTTGCCGAGTGGTACCGCGCGTATCGCATGCTCGGCAACATCGTGACCGACCCGGCGAATCATGTGTCGTTCCGGTTGAACGCAGGCGACATGCTGTTCGTCAACGGCTACCGGATCCTGCATTCGCGCACAGCATTCGATGCGGCAGGTGCGCGACATCTGCAGGATGTGTATTTCGATGTGGATGATGTCGTGGGCAATCTGGCCCGCATGACCGGAGAGGCAACGAACGCAATGGTGAACCAATGAGTAATGATCTGCAAACAACGAACATGCCCCAGGGCACGGTGTCGTTCACCGCAATGGAGCACGGCACGAAAGAGGACTACGTGTTGGTGTTCGAGCACGAGCAGCACCAGATCGACACGCAAGCCGGTCGAGTCATGGACTGGCTGCGCCAGATGGAGGGCCCGTCGCCGTATCAGATCTCGCGGCTCGATCATGTGCTGCAGTCGGCCACCCGCGCCGAGAACGATGGCGCAGACATGGAGACCATCGTCTGCGCGCTGCTGCACGACATCGGCGATGTGATCGGCACGGCCAATCATTCCCAGGTCGGTGCGGCATTGATCCGGCCGTACGTGAGCGAGCAGAACTGGTGGATCGTGCATCATCACGGTCTGTTCCAAGGGTATTACTGGTTCAGTCACTACGGCCGCCAACCCAACGAGCGCGACGTCTACATCGACAATCCGTACTACGACGCCACAGTTCGGTTCTGCGCCGAGTGGGACCAGAACTGTTTCGATCCCGCGTACCAACACCGTCCGCTCGAGTACTTCGAGCCGATGGTGCGCGAGCTCTTCGCGCGCACGCCCAGCGGCGACCTGTAACCCTGCCGTTCGGCCTGACTCGCGCCGAAGTTGCGCCCTCGCGGCCCCTCATGGGTCTGGAGAGCGCAACTTCGGTGACGGTCACGGTCACGGGTCGGCGACGGTGGCTGCGTCCCGAGGGATCAGGTCGTTGGCTTGCGGACCAGACGGCAGGCGCCGAGGCCGAGCAGCGTCAGCAGTGTTGCCATCACGATGATTGATGTGGACGGGCTGCCGGTTTCGGGAAGCTGGCCGACAACCGCCGGTGCCATGCAGCTTGCCGTGGCCGATAGCTCGGCGACGACGACGTACTTGCCGTGGATGGCACCGAGAACCTCGGCATGATACGCACCGCCCTCGACGAGCGCCTGGGTGTAGGTGTGCGAGGCAGCAGGGTCAACCTCGACGGTGTCCATCACGACTCCATCGACCTGGAACTTGATGTCCTGCGGGGTCAATCCCGTGTTCGTTCCGGTCTCGGCGAGCACCGGCGCACCGTTGACACAAGTGGCAGTCACGGCTCCCGTTGCCTCGAAACAGTCTGGGGTGAACGACTGCTGGAAGTCGGTCATGCCTGGCGACGTCACGAAAACTGTGACGGTGTCCCCGTCGGTCAACGGTGCGGACTCGGCGACGAACTGGGCCTGCGCGGCAACCGAGACGTCATCTTGCTTCTCGGCGATCGCGTTGCCCTGCTGCACAGCGGTCGAAAAGACGGCATCTGCGGTCGGATTGTGGTTGCTCTTTAGTGCGTCATTGGTATAGGTCAACCGATAGAACGGGCCCTTGGAGTTACAGCCGGACTCCATGTGGACGGCTGGGTTCGGGGGCAACTCAGAGATACCGGCGGCTGGCGAGGCGAGTACGGCCAGCGGGAGCACGGCGATGCCGGCAGCGAGGCCGAGGCGAAAGAAACGTCGACCTCGACGCTGCTCGGATCGATTGTGAACGGCGCGATTGGACGGTGTGTGGGGGGAGTTACTCATGCCAACCAACGTAGGAATCGCAGGTGCGATCGAACAGAGTAACGCTTACTCATTCGCGGCCGGCGTCTGCTACAACTCACCTATGCGTTCCGCCATCGCCGCACTCGATCATTTGGTCCTCGCGACTCCGGATCTGCATGCGACCGCATCGTGGATGAACGACGCAACCGGAGTCGCTGCGTCTCCGGGTGGCCCCCACGTGGGCAAAGGCACACGCAACGAGTTGTATTCGTTGGCGCACGCGAGCTATCTCGAGATCATCGGCCCCGACGCGACGCAGCCCGCCCCGGCGGGTCAACGCCCGTTTGGCGTCGATGAACTCACGTCGCCGACGATGGTTGCTTGGGCGATCGCCGTGAGCGACATCGACTCGGCCATCGAATCGGCACGACGGGTGGGTTATGACCCAGGGCCTGCTGCGGAGATGCAGCGTCAGCGCCCCGATGGTGTGGTGCTGAGTTGGCGACTCACGGTGTCACAGTCCGCGTCGGTGCCATTCCTCATCGAGTGGCATACGCCGCTACACCCGGCAATCGATGCTGCGCCCGGCGTTGAACTCGTTGAGTTGCGCGCCCGCCATCCGCAGCCGAATGTGTTGTCGAAGATCTTGTCGGCGTGGGGTATTTCGATGGGCATCGAGCGTGGATCCGAAGCGCTACTCGTGGAGCTGACGGGCCCGCTCGGATCGGTCTGGTTCGCGTAGAGCGCGTTCTCCGACGCGCCGTCTACGCCTCGACGTAGTGCGGGTTCCACAACCGGATGCCGCCGAGGATGCCTGCGTTGGGGTCGATCAGCGTGGCCCTGGCACCGAGGTCGATGGTGAGGTGACGCGCATTCCCACCGCCAATGAAGAGGTGGTCGTAGAAATACAGTGCGTCGAGCACGTCGATGGTCCGGGCGACCCGATGGTTCCACTTCTTCTTGCCAATGCGCTTGCGCGTTGCGTCACCGACGTAGTCGTTGTACGTGATGTTGTCGAACAGCGGATGGTGCGACAGTTCGGTGCGTGGGCCGAGGTGTCCGTTTTGGAAAATGCTGCTGCCCATGCCGGTGCCCAGCGTGATCACGAGTTCGACTCCCGCGCCTTGTACGCAGTCGAGGGCCTGCATGTCGGCATCATTGATCACCCGGCACGGCACGGCGAACGCACCGCCCAGAGCGCCTGCGAGATCGAATCGATCCCACTGGGTGCGCAAGCCCTTGTCGACCGCCGTTCCCGGGCCATGTTTGGTGACGAAGTGTGGCGCGGAGAGGATGAGCCCGTTTCGCACAACGCCGGGGAATCCAACGGAGACACGGTCGAACGATTCGAGCGGTTTGACGAGGTCAACCAACTCGTCGACCATTGCTTGCGGCGCACAGGGATAGGTGGTCTCGACACGCACACGATCGCTCAACATGGTGCCGTCGTGCTTCAACAACGACGCTTTCAGACCGGTGCCACCGATGTCGATGGCCAGCGTCACAGGCGCCAAGCTGCGCGCCCGCGGACGGGACGTGGCACGGTTGATAGGTGTTGCCATGGCGTCACCGTACAGCGGTAGCGTGCCCGCATGCGCGCCATCACCGTTGTTCCCGGCTCGGCCGGTTCGGCCCAACTCACCGAGATGCCCGACCCCCCGCTTGAGGATGGGCCCATCCTGGTGCAGACCATGTACATCGGCATGTGCGGCACCGACCGCGAGATCATCCACGGTGACTACGGATCAGCGCCCGCCGGTGCCGACCGTTTGATCATTGGCCACGAATCACTGGGCCGCGTGCTCGAGGCACCGGCCGACAGCGGCTTCGCTGCCGGCGATCTGGTGGTGGGCATCGTGCGTCGTCCCGACGCTGTGCCGTGCGCGAATTGCGCGATCGGCGAATGGGACATGTGCCGCAACGGTCAATACACCGAGCGAGGCATCAAAGAACGCCACGGCTTTGCGAGCGAGCGGTATCGCATCCGGCCCGAGTTCGCGGTGAAGGTCGATCCAGCGCTGCACCGTGTTGGCGTCTTGCTCGAACCCACGAGCGTCGTGTCGAAGGCGTGGGAACACATCGAGCGCATCGGCAGCCGCGCCCGCTGGACGCCGTCGCGGGTGTTCATCACCGGCGCGGGTCCGATTGGCCTACTCGCTGCGCTCATCGGCACCCAGCGTGGATTCGACGTGCACGTGTTCGATCGCGTGACTGATGGTCCGAAGCCGCAGCTCGTGGCAGATCTGGGAGCCACCTATCACAGCGATTCCATCGAGTTGGCCTGTGGTGCGGCAGATGTGGTCATCGAGTGCACCGGTGTGTCGCAGTTGATCCTGTCGGTGCTCGGCAATACCGCGCCCGGTGGCATCTTGTGCCTCACCGGGGTGTCGTCGGGTGGGCGCGCCTTTCCGATCGATGCCGGTCAGGTCAATCGCAGTTTGGTGTTGGGCAACGAGGTGGTGTTCGGATCGGTGAACGCGAACCATCGTCACTACGAGACCGGCGCTGAGGTGTTGGCGAGGGCCGACGTATCGTGGCTCGAGCGATTGATCACGCGTCGCGTACCTCTCGAAACGTGGTCCGACGCGTTGGCGTTACAACCCGACGACGTGAAGGCCACCATCGAATTCGCCATCTGAGCAGCAGCCCAAACTCGTCGGCTCACCGGCGATGCATTGGGCGGCCCGCGATCATCGCAGCGACGAGAGCCGTCCAGCCGGTCTGATGGCCGGCGCCCAGGCCTGCACCGCTGTCGCCATGGAAGTACTCGTGAAAGGGAATCAGATCGTGCAGCGCAGGGTCGTTCTGCAGCCGTTCTGAGGTGCCGAACACCGGCCGACGACCGAAGTTGTCGTCGAGGAAGATCGAGACGAGACGTGCGTCGAGTTGGTCGGCAATATCGCTGAGCCGCGTCAGGTTCCCCGAACCCGTGGGGAACTCGATCTCGAACGTTTCCCCGAGGAAGTCGTCGTAGCGACGCAGCGATTCGATGATGACGAAGTTCACCGGGAACCAGATCGGCCCGCGCCAATTCGAGTTGCCGCCGAACAGCGATGATGTGGACTCGCCCGGTTCGTAGTCAACTCGGGACAGATGGCCGCCGATGTCGATGGTGAACGGATGCTCGCGATGCTCAGCCGAGAGCGCCCTGATGCCGAAGTCTGACAAGAACTCGTCCGCCGCGAACAACCGGCGCAGAATGCGTTCGAGTCGCTCTGGGTCAACCATCGCGAGGAGCTGACCGGGCTGTGCAGCGCCGGGTGCGTTGTGGGTGATGGCATTGCCGTACTGAGGCTTGTTCGTTAGGAACCAACGAAAGCGTGCTGCAAAGTCGGGCAAGGCCGCGAGCGTGCTATCGCGCAGCATCGTCGCGGCCGTCAGGGGCAACAGGCCCACCATCGACTTCACGCGCAACGGCTCGCGGGAGTCGTCCGCGAAATGAATCTGGTCATAGAAGAAGCCGTCGTCCTCGTTCCACAGTCCCGACTCGCGACTCGCGCTTGCGATGTAGGCGAAATGCTCGAAGAACTTGGTCGCCAGATCCTCGTAGGTGTCGTCGTGCTCGGCGAGTTCGATCGCGATGTCCAGCAAGTTGAGGCAGTACATCGCCATCCATGCGGTGCCGTCGGATTGCTCGAGGTGCCCGTTGACCGGCAGCATTGCCGAACGATCGATTGGTCCGATGTTGTCGAGGCCCAGGAAGCCGCCTTCGAACAGGTTGTTGCCTTCCTCGTCTTTGCGGTTCACCCACCACGTGAAGTTCAACAGCAACTTGTGGAAGATGCGTTCGAGGAAGTCGTGGTCGGTGCCGCCATCGATCTCGAAGACGTGGCGCGCTGCCCATGCATGCACAGGTGGATTGACATCGCTGAACGACCACTCATAGGCGGGCAACTGGCCGTTCGGGTGTTGGTACCACTCGCGGCACAACAGCAGAAGTTGCTCCTTGGCAAAGACCGGGTCTACGTGGGCCAGGGCCACACAATGGAAGCCGAGGTCCCACGCCGCGTACCACGGGTACTCCCACGTGTCGGGCATCGAGATCACGTCAGCATTGTTGAGGTGACGCCATGCGGCGTTGCGTGCGGCCCGCCGTGAGCTGGGGGGTGGTTCGTTGCCCGGATCGCCATCGAGCCATCGCTCGACATCGAAGTGGTAGAACTGTTTGCTCCACAGCAGGCCAGCGAAGGCTTGGCGCATGACCCGTTGTTCGTCGATCGTGACGCCGGGCGGGGTGAGGTGAGCGTAGAACTCGTCGGCCTCGCGCTCGCGGGAGTCGAGAAGTGTTTTGACCGTGGCTGATTCCGCAGCGCGCGCGTCGGGAGCAAGCCGGATGTAGACCACAGCAGTCTCGCCGGGTGCGACTGTGAGCTTGTGCCAGAAAGCTGCCTTGGTGCCGGTGCCCGCTGGATTGCAGGCATCGAGGCCGTGCACTACGCGATCGTGGATCGCGTCCTTCGGGTACTCGCACGGTGTGCTGCCAATTGGTGTGTTGGGAAGGCGAACTGTATTTGTGTCGTTCTCGCAGAACAACAGCTCCGGTTGGCCCGAGCTCGTGACCGACCAGCTGCCTGCCACGGGATGCTCGATGCCAATGGACGCAGGCGTGTTGCCCGCTGCAAGCACGGGCCGATTTTGACCGGGGTTCCACGACCACGTATTGCGGCACCACACAGTGGGCAACACGTCGATGGTCGCCTCCGCGTTGCTCACGTTGTGCACGCTGAGACGAATGCACATGTCGTCGTGGTCGGCCTTGCCGTAGTCGGCGGTGATCTCCCAGTACCCGTCTTGTAGCGCTTCTGTGTCGAGCAGTTCGTACTCGGGTTGTAGACGTGATCGATTGCGGTTGGTGTTCACCAGATCGAGGTAGGGGAATTCAGCAATCGGATACAGGTAGCGCCAGCGCATCCAGGAGTGTGTCGGCGTGGAGTCGAGGTACCACCACAGCTCTTTGGCGTCTTCGCCGTGGTTGCCCTCGGTGCCACTCAAACCGAAGATGCGCTCTTTCAGAATCGGGTCGCGGCCGTTCCACAATGAGAACGCCAGGCAGATCGTCTGTTGCTGATCGCAGATTCCCCCGAGCCCGTCCTCGCTCCAGCGATACGCCCTACTGCGCGCGTGATCGTGTGGAAAGTAGTTCCATGCCTCACCATCGGCGCTGTAGTCCTCGCGCACGGTGCCCCATGCCCGCTCGCTGAGGTACGGCCCCCATCGCAGCCACTCGCGACGATTGCCGCGGAGACGTTGGTGTTCGATCGTGTCCGCAGAAGGATCGCTCGATTCGGCGTGACCCATTCGTCTGACCCATTTCTGTGTGTGGCGATCTAAACGTCGGCGGGCCGTCGTCGCGTGATCAGCTACGCTCGCCACAAGCTAGACCATTAGTGCTGGGTGGCGGAGTGCTCTGTCGCACATCACTGCGTTGAAGAGACCCTCTTCTCAGGTCGCTAGAGACCACATCGAATTTCGATTTACCTCGAGGGAAGCGCATGTTCGAGAAACACAAGGCTGCAATGGTCGTGGCCGAGCGGCAGGCCGGGATTGAAAAGGCGAAACGGACTATTTCGTCCGAGCTCACCGACGCGCTACAAGCACACGATGATTGGGAGCTCTCAAAGCTGCAGCATCAGTTGAATGCTCCCGGCGTCGTTCTCAAGAAGGGTGAACTTGCGTATGGCTGTGTGACCGGCGCGGGGCTCATTGAGCCGAAGGTGCTGCCCGGCCACTGGTCAGGCGGGTCTCAAGGGGTTTCATTCCGGATAGCGAAGGGCGTCTCCTATCGAGTGGGTCAATCGCGCGGTACGTTTACGCCCGGCGTCGAGGAGGAGGCAACCGTCGATGTTGGCACCTTCGTCATTACGAATCAGAGGTGCAGCTTCTCTGGGGGAAAGAGATCCGTTGAGTGGGCCTACTCAAAACTCTTGGGCTTCTCCCTAGATGGCCCAGGCAAGGCCATCTTCAATGTTTCCAACCGAGCCAAGGCCAGCGGAGTTGTCTACAGCGCAGACATAGAGCACACATTCGACACGATCATCGCAGCCGCAATCGCCCAGTACATGGGCGCAGATCATCATGAGATGCTGATCGAGGAGAAGGCGGCCGAATATCGCTTGGCGAGGTCAACGCTCGATGCCGACCAGAAATCTTTGGCCGCTCTGGAGGCATACGTCGCAGGGAAGCCGTAGCCCACGGACCTTCCGCCAACAACTGCAGCTCGACAGCCGGGCCATAGTTGCCGATGGGTGCGGGCGGAGGGACTCGAACCCTCACATCTTTCGATACAGGGACCTAAACCCTGCGCGTCTGCCAGTTCCGCCACGCCCGCGTGACTAGTACAGCCTGCCTCGAAGCGCCGGCATCTGCAAACGCCCGCGGACCCGCGCGGCCACCCTGATTGTCGACGCGCCCGACCGACGGCCGGGATTGTCGGAGATCAGGGGACCGGGATCTAAACCAGATTTAGCTTCGTCACGCGCACATCGGTGCGCTCAAGACCGATTTGCATCGTGGTCACGTTCTTGGCCAGTTCCGACCACTTCTCGTCGATGTGCTGCAAGTCCGAACTGAGTTCTGCCTCGAGCTGCCCGCGTTGAGTCGTCAGTGTCTCGATCTTGTTATCGGCGCCATCGGATCGCCGTCGATACCTACGAGGCCGAGCAATCCGCTGACGAATCCCTCGATCTCGTCACCGACCACCTCGGTGTCGCCCATGTCCGATGGCGCTTGCAGCGAGCCGACGATGTTCACGCCGATGCCAGAGTTGGAGCCAGGGGTGTAGATCGTGAACTCGACGTTCTGGCGTAGTGAGGCAAGGTCAGCCGGCCCCAAGTTCCAGCCAGCAAGCCCATCGGTCCACGTCTTGGGCTGCGCTGCGGCGAAGTCGGCCACGCTCTGACCGGCCTTCTGTGCATCGCCCTCGTTCACCCATGGCTGAAAGTCGGCCGGTGCCAGTTGCGGAAATGTGAGACAGAGATTCGTCAGGTCGCCTTTGGGGTCGATGAGCAGGGTCGGCACGCCAACGCGAAGGGCGTCCTCGATGAGCACGATTCCGAGTCCGGTTTTGCCCGAACCGGTCATGCCCACGATCACGCCGTGCGTGGTGAGGTCGCCGGATGCAATGGAGGTGTTCGCGGCGGTGCGCTCGTGCTTGGCCGCGTCGATCTGGGCACCGATCAGAAACTCAGTCATGCCGCCACCTAAGGACCTCGGCCAACGGTGTCGCATCCGTGCCACAACTCGCCTGCGCGTCGGTTACGGTCGTGGTCATGATCCGAGTCAGCGTTCTGTATCCCGGTGGCGACGACGTCACCTTCGACCACGACTACTACAAGAACACCCATGTGCCGATGGCGTGTGCAGCGTGGAACGTGGGCGGCGAAATCGATAAAGGTGTCAACGGTCCGTACGTCGCGGCCGTGCACTTCTTCTTCGAATCGATGGATCAATTTCAGGCGGCGATGGGCTCGCCCGAGACCGGCGCGGTGATGGCTGATGTCGCCAACTACACCAACGCCACGCCGGTGATGCAGGTCGCCGAAGTCGTCTAGCAATTGTCGACGGTGGTTACGTTCAGCGGATTTCCCGCCGAGGCCCTCGCGTTCTACGAGGGGCTCGCGGCCGACAACTCAAGAGTGTTCTGGCAGGCCAACAAGGCCAGCTATGACGCAAATGTCAAAGGGGCAATGCTCGGGTTGCTCGAGCAACTCGACGAGTTCGGTCCCTTTCATGTTTTCCGGCCATTCAACGACGCCCGATTCGCAAAAGGGCGCCCTCCCTACAAGGAACAGATCGGCGCGGTTGGCGAACGCGAGGGTGGAGCGGTGTATTACGTGGCGTTGTCCGCTGCGGGGCTGATGATCGGCTCGGGCTATTACTCCATGGCGGCAGATCAACTCGAGCGGTTCCGCGACGCCGTCGACGATGATCACCGCGGTGCTGAGGTGCAGGCAATCTGCGCGTCACTGAGCAAGCGCGGCTTCACCGTCGGCGCGATCAGCGAGTTGAAGACCGCACCGCGCGGCTACCCCAAGGATCACCCGCGTATCGAACTGCTCCGCCGCAAGGGCCTGACTGCGTTCAAGTCGTGGACTCCCGAACCGTGGTTGCACACCAAGGCGGTGGTCAAGAAGGTGCGCGACGGATGGAACGGTGCGAGCGATCTCAACGACTGGCTCGATGCCCACGTCGGCCCCAGCACTCTGCCCCCACCTGATTGGGAGCGGCCCTAGGACGCTTCGGCGCGTGGCGACACGCGGTACGCGCAGCGGGTGTCACCGCTGAGCATGTGTTGCTCGCGGGTCACGTGCACCGTTGGTCCAAGCACCGCTTGGAACACCTCGAGTTCGCTGCGGCACAGACTCGAGCACGCAGTGGCCGCGCTGCAGATCGGGCAGTGACGTTCGATGAGGAGCAGGTCTGCACCGTCGGCCACCACCTCGGCGAGATACCCCTCGACGGTTCGACGGTCAGCCAACGCGCGGAGCCGCATCGCGACGGAACCGTGGGGCAGACCAGCGCGATACGACGACAGTTGCCGAGCGGCACGATGGTCGATGACCTGATCGAGCGCGTCGGCGCCGAGCGTGCCGCGAATCGACTCCACCAGTTCGACCGTGAGCTCGCCGTGGCGATCGGGGAACAGCTCACGGGTCACGGGAGTGGTGCGCCAGTGGATGGCCGGTCGACCCCTGCCGTGGATCTCGCCCTCGAAGCGCTCGACGAGGCCGGACTGTTCCAGCGCGTCGAGATGTTGGCGAACCGCAGTCGTGGTGGTGTTGAACTGCTCGGCAAGCTCGTGAGCCGTGGCCTCATCGGCGCGCTTGAGTACCTCGATGATTCTGCGCTTCGCATCGGTGAGTTCGGCCATCACCCCGCATGCTAACGGATTGAGAAAGCGCCCGCTTTGCTAAAAACGGTGTCCCTGGAGCAGCGGGGTGGAGGATTCGTCAACACAGCGGCGGCACGCGCGAGCAATGACGGTCTCCCTTTGACAGAATGTAAAGCGTGACTCCTGCCAGCGACACAGCGACCGAAACCTCCAACGAGACCCGTGATGCCCTGATCAAGCAGTTCGGGTTGGCCGACGCGGTGGTCGATTCGGCGTCGCTGGCCAACAGCGTGGCCCGCTTTCGCGAACAGGGCATCACCTTGCCCACCTTCGCTCAACTTGCCGATCCGAGCGGCATCGATCGCAACCTCACCGCCGGAGTCGGCAAGAACGACCCCGACGCACGAAACCTGTGGCGCGTGCACTGGTACAACGACCTCGCCGGTAATCGCATCGATGTGCCTGACTACGTGGTGCTCACCAAGGAACTCACGGGCGTCGACAGCCCCATCATTGTCGCCTTCGGCGATCGCTTTCCGATGATCACCGCTCACAAGGTGCTCGCTGCATACAGCTGTCTGGCTCCACGCGTCGTCACTGGTCAGTTCGATCCCACGCGGCATCGCGCCATTTGGCCGAGCACCGGCAACTACGCGCGTGGCGGCATTGCGATCAGTCGCATCATGGCGAGCCGCGGCGTCGCAATACTCCCCGCGGGGATGAGCCAGGAGCGATTCGACTGGCTCGATCAGTGGTGCGCGAATCCGGCCGAAGACGTGATCAAGACCGTCGGCACCGAAAGCAACGTGAAGGAGATCTACGACGCCTGTAATGAGCTTGCGAAGGATCCCACCAACTTCGTGCTCAACCAGTTCTGCGAGTTCGGCAACCATCTCGGCCACTACGAGGTCACGGGTCGGGCACTGAGCCACGTCTTCGAACATGCGGCTGCCGCGATGGGTCGACCGAACCTGCGCCTCGCAGCCTTCACCAGCGCTACTGGTTCGGCGGGCACGATCGCCGCAGGTGATCGCCTGAAGGAGGAATACGGCACGAAGATCGTTGCGGTCGAAGCGCTCGAGTGCCCCACCATGCTCGAGAACGGCTTCGGCGAGCACAACATCCAGGGCATCGGCGACAAGCACATCCCGCTCATTCACAATGTCACCAATACCGATGTCGTCGTGGCCATCAGCGATCACGCCACCGATGAACTCGACGTGTTGTTCAACACCTCTGCCGGTCGTGACTATCTCGTCGACAACAAGGGCTTCTCGTCCGAGCTCATAGTAGCGCTCGAACACTTCGGCTTTTCGTCGATCTGTAACACGCTCGCTGCGATCAAGACTGCCAAGTTGTTGGGCCTTGGCCCCGACGATGCCATCGTCACCATCGCCACCGACGGTGCGGCGCTGTATCCCAGCGAGCGCGCCAAGACCATCGCCAACCGCTACGGCAACGACTTCACCACGGTCGATGCCGCCGAGGTTTTCGGCGAACATCTCGCCAACGTCACCACTGATGGCACTCTCGAGTGCACCGAGCGCGATCGCAACCGCATCTTCAACCTCGGCTATTACACCTGGGTCGAACAGCAGGGCACGCCGTTCGAGCTGTTCGAGGCACGTCGCGCCCAAAGCTTCTGGCAGGGTCTACGCAGCTACCTGCCGGTGTGGGACGAACTCATCACCGACTTCAACGGCCGCGTTGCGTCGAGCAGCTGAATCATGACAGCCGAGAGTCAGGCGGCGGTTGGGGTGGTCGGCTGGCGTTGCGTGGTGTGCGGCGACACGGTCGACATCTCTGAGGCGATGGTGTTCCGCTGCCCCAATGCGACTGCCGCAGATCCGTATCACACGCTGCAGATCGTGCAGCACGATGAACCCGTCCGGCGCGTCAGCGATGACTCGAATCCTTTTCTCGCGTATCAGCCGTACTTTGCGTGGGACTCCTTTGCCGCAGCGCTCGGTATGTCCGAGCCCGAGCGTTGCGCCCTAGTCGAGGAGTTGGACGCCACTATCGCCACGATCGCCGGCACCGGTTTCGTGACCACGCCATTCGCCCGCGCCGATGCGCTCTCGGATGTACTCGGCTTCACGGGTGATGGCGGAATCTGGGTGAAGGACGAGACGCATCAGGTGGCCGGCAGCCACAAGGCCAGGCACTTGTTCAGTACGTTGTTGCATCTGCTCGTGGCCGAGCGGTTCGGTCGCACTCCATGGGGCAACCACATCGGCGATCGCCGCACGCTCGCGATTGCATCATGCGGCAACGCGGCGATGGCGGCGTCAACTCTCGCGGCCGCAGTGCAGTGGCCGATCCAAGTGTTCGTCCCGCCCAGTGCGAACCCCGCAGTACTGGCCCGTCTCGGCGAACTCGGGGTCACGGTCACGATGTGCCCCCGACGTCTGCACGATCCCGCTGGCGATCCGTGTGTGTTGCGCTACCGCGAGGCCGTCGCTGGTGGTGCCATCCCGTTCAGTGTGCAGGGTCCCGAGAACGCGTGGTGTCTCGACGGTGGTCGCAGTATCGGCTGGGAGATGGCCGCACAGCCGCTCGACAGGGTGTTCGTGCAGGTCGGTGGAGGCGCGTTTTCACGTTGCGTCATCGGTGGGTTGGCCCAAGCCGTTGGAGGCGCCGGAAATGCGCTTCCCAAACTCCACGCGGTGCAAACGCAGAGCTGCGCGCCGCTTGCGCGTGCGTGGCGTCGTGCCCTCGATGGTCCGGGTGGTTTGGCAACCGCCGGTGCGCGCTGGCGCGACTGCATGACACCGTGGGAAACCGTCGGCGACTCCGCTGCCGACGGCATTCTCGACGATGAGACCTACGACTGGTTGGGTATCGCCAATGGCATGGCGGCCAGCGGTGGCTCGCCTGTGGTGTCACCCGAGTCTGATGTGTTGCTCGCGAATCAGCTGGCGGGCGCACACACGTCGATCGATGCGAGCTACACCGGTACGGCTGGACTCGCCGGTCTGCTCACACTCCGCGCGGAGGTTCGCGACCACGAACGCGTCGCCGTGATCCTCAGCGGCATTCGTCGCTGAGCCGACGTCAGGCCAGCACCATTCCGTACGCGTGAGCCGGGCGGAGGTGCACCAGGGAACGAGATCGCCGAATCCCGATAGCCTCATCCACATGTCGGATCTCATCACGCCCCTCGCCGCAGACGCCAGTTTCGATCCCCGCAGCGATGTGTTCAACCGTCTGCTGAAGAACCGGGTCATCATGCTCGGAACAGATGTCAACGACGAGATTGCCAATCAACTCTGCGCCCAACTGCTCTACCTCGAGGGCGAAGATCCCAACGCCGATATCTGGCTCTACATCAACAGCCCCGGCGGTTCGGTGTATGCCGGTATGGCAATCTACGACACCATGCAGTTCGTCAGCTGCGAAGTTGCCACCGTGTGCATGGGCATGGCCGCCAGCATGGGCCAGTTCCTGCTCACCGCCGGGGCGCCCGGCAAGCGCTTCACGTTGCCGAACGCCCGCGTGATGATGCACCAACCGAGCGCAGGCCTACGCGGTCAGGCTGCCGACATCGCCATTCAGGCCGAGCAACTCGTATACACCAAACGCCGCATGGCCGAACTCACGGTGCACCACACTGGTCAACCGCTGGAGAAAATCCAGGCCGACAGCGAACGCGATCGGTGGTTCACCGCTGAAGGGGCCCAGCACTACGGCCTCGTCGACAAGGTCATCGTCAAGCGCGGCGAGATCCGCTGAGGCCAATCACTCAGCTCGTGGTCGTGATGGCGGGTTCGGCGCCACCGACGGGTCCGAGGTCGAGACCACAGGTGGTCTGTGCCCAGGTGACCAGATTCTCTGCCGAACGCTGCGTTGCATAGGCAGCGTCGGCGACGCCTTGCACCGACGTAGGGTTGTTGACGTCGACTGAATCGGCGGTCTTGAGGTTGGTGGACAGCTGATCCCAATCGGCCTGAATCTCGAGCGGCGCGACCTCACCCATGCGCGAGTATAGGTTGATGAGCGCCGACACCTCTTCGGGAGTCTGGGGGAGCTTGTGAATGTCGTCCTTGTGCGCCGTGAGTTCGCCACAGAAACGCTCAGCGCTGCGTACTGGGGCACTGCCGCACGCCGACAGGATGAGCAGTGACAACAGGACCGCGCTCGCAACGGCGCACTTCGTTCGCATGTCCCTAGTCAAGCATTCGGCCCGGCCGAAATGCGCGCACCCGACGGTAGCGTTTTGTTTGTCGTGGGGCCTCGCCCCTCCAATACGCCAAGCGGTGCCAACCGCATGACTGTCGGAGGTGGCCTGTGCTTGCAGCCATTTCATCTGCAACGCTGCTCGGAGTCGAGGGCCACCGTGTCATCGTCGAGGTGCACGTCTCGAGCGCCCTGCCGAGTTTCACCATTGTCGGTCTCCCCGACGAGGTGTGCCGCGAGGCGCGCGACCGCGTGCGTGCGGCGGTGTTGTCCAGTGGGTTCTCGTGGCCCTCGAAGAAGGTCACCGTCAATCTCGCGCCGTCGAGCCAGCGCAAGGTAGGTGCCGGGCTTGATCTCGCCATCGCCATAGGCATCCTGGTAGCCGACGACCTCATCGGTGCCGAAGCGGTGGCTGAGTTCGGCTTCATTGGTGAACTCGGCCTCGATGGTTCGTTGCGGCCCGTTGCCGGTATCGCGCCGATGGTTGGCGCGCTCGGTGCCGTGCGGGCAGTGGTGCCGGTCGCAAGCCGCCACGAAGCCGAGGTGATCAGTGAGTTCGGGGTGGTGGTGGGCCGCACGCTTCGCGATGTTGTCGAGGCACTCACCGGCGATGCGCCGTGGCCAACACCACCCGCTGACACCTACGTCGACGAGGTCATCGAGGTGCCCGATCTGGCCGATGTACACGGGCAGCCGCTCGCGCGGCAGGCACTCGAGGTTGCTGCAGCAGGTGGCCACCATGTGCTGTTCGTGGGTCCACCCGGTTCCGGCAAGACCATGCTGGCGCAACGGATGCCGGGCCTGTTGCCGCCGCTCACACCTCAGGTGTCGCTCGTGGCCACGATGGTGCATTCTGCAGCAGGGGTGCGGCTGCCCTCGAGTGCGCTCATCACTCGGGCACCCTTTCGGGCGCCGCATCACACGAGTTCCATCGTGGCACTGGTCGGCGGTGGCACTGCATCGTTGCGTCCGGGCGAAATCTCACTCGCGCACGGCGGAGTACTTTTTTTGGATGAGCTGGGCGAATTTTCTCCGGCGGTACTCGATGGATTGCGTCAACCGCTCGAGGAGGGGGTGGTTCGTGTTGCGCGGGCGCGGGCGAGCGCAACGCTGCCGGCGCAATTCCTGTTGGTCGCAGCAACGAACCCGTGCCCATGTGGCGGGGGAGCACCGGGCGCCTGCGAGTGTGATGACGGCGCCCGAATGCGCTACCTGCGGCGGTTGTCCGGTCCGCTACTCGATCGCTTCGATCTTCGCGTCCCCGTGCATCGGCCAGAGGTAGACGAACTCTTGCTCGGCAAGAGTGGCGAGCCCTCGGCCGTCGTGGCGGCGCGTGTCGCGCGAGCACGAGCATTCGCGCAACAACGGAGTGGTTGCCTGAATGCGGCCATCCCGGCCTCGCTACTCGATGCGCTCGCGCCACTCGAACCTGCTGCGCAACGGCTGCTGCGCACCGAACTGGAACACGATCGACTGACCGCGCGCGGGTATCACCGTATACGTCGAGTGGCTCGTACGCTGGCTGATCTCGATGCACTCGGCGATGAGGTCGTGCGCGAACGACACGTCGTGATGGCACTGCAGTTTCGGGTTCGTCTGTCGCCCTTGCTCCGAGGGAGGGTCGCGTGAGCGAGCTCTCTGAAGAGGCGTACGCCGCGGCGCTCGCCGGCCTCGACCGAATGACCGTGAACCGGCTCAACGTCTTGCTGAACCAACTCACCCCTTGTGAAGCCTTCGCCGTCGCAACCGGTCAGGCGCGCCCCACCGGACTCGCCGTCCAACTCTTCGCTATCGACGGACTGGCTGCCGCATGGCGCCGCAGCGGGGCCGAGCGGTCACCTGAGCGCATCTGGGAACAGTGTTGTCATCACGGCATCGGCGTGCTCATCCGTGGAATGCCTGGCTATCCGGAGCCGCTACTCCACGACCCTTCTCCGGCGGCCGTGCTGTTCGTGCTCGGAGATGCAGGTCGAATCACCGGCCGATGTGCCGGCATCATCGGGACCCGCAACGCCACGGGTTCGGGTCGCGACACAGCAACCTCGCTCGGGCGCGATCTTGCTGCTGCCGGCGTCCACGTGGTGTCAGGCCTGGCACGCGGTGTCGACGGCTGCGCGCACAAAGGTGCGTTGTCGGTCGCCGACGGGGCAGGTCCGCTTGCCGTTGTCGCCTCTGGTCTCGATGTGGTCTACCCGCGTGAGCATGCCCAGTTGTGGCACCAGGTGGCCGAACACGGTGCGGTGCTGTCCGAAGCGCCGCCCGGAACCCTTCCCGAGGCGTATCGGTTCCCCCTACGGAATCGCATCCTGGCGGCGCTCAGCGGGGTACTGGTGGTGGTGGAATCTCGCTCGCGGGGCGGCTCGTTGATCACGGTCAACGAGGCACGCGACCGCGGGATACTGGTCATGGCCGTTCCCGGCGCCTTGCGTAATCGAGCCGCCGAAGGCACGAACGCGTTGGTGCGCGATGGCTGCCCGGTGGTGATGGATGTCGACGACGTGCTGGTCGGCTTGGGCTTGGATTCGCGCCGGGCCGGCGGCGTGGCCTACGACCCAAGACCACATCCGCGAGAGTCCGATGCCACCTGTCTCGAGCTGCTGTGCGAGCCACGGACACTCGATCAGTTGGTGCTGCTCACCGGCCAGTCGATGGTGGAATGCGCGATGGTCATGGCCCGGCTCGAATCAGGCGGGTGGGTGCATCAGGTCAACGGGTGGTTCGAGCGAGTCGGAAACGCCACGTGAATTGCTCGGTCAGGGTGTGGGGTTCCGCACAATGAGTGCTCAGACCGAATACTCTGATCCACGATGGGTGGACGAACTGTTGAGGCCGACGCTGCCGGCGCTGCCCCGCCGGCCGTTGGGTGGCACGTACCTGCATTTGCCGCGTCACTCACCTCGTGTACCGAGAACACGGTGTTGGCCTATCGCGCCGACATCGATAGTTTCGTCGATTGGGCGCAGCGGCTCGGTGTCGCCGGGCCCGACAGCATCGACCGCCTCGTGTTGCGTCGGTATGTCGCGTATCTCACAACGCGCGAATTCGCCCGACGAACCATTGCTCGCAAGGTCGCTGCGCTTCGACGCTATTTCGCATGGCTGCGACGCAGCGGCTTCATCGTGGTCGATCCATCGGTCAGCCTGCACGCACCCGGCGGGCAGGGCCGTTTGCCGAAGGTGTTGTCGCACGGCGACATCTCGGTGCTCCTCGATGCTGAGGGTCCCGACGACGAACCCGTCTGGCGTCGCCGCCGTGACGACGCGGTGCTCGAACTGCTCTATGGCAGCGGCATTCGAGTCAGCGAACTGTGCGGTCTCGACGTGGACGGTATTGATCTCACCGGCTCGGCCGTCACGGTGTGGGGCAAGGGTGGCAAACAACGACGGGTGCCGCTGTCGCAGCCCGCATCAGAATCGCTCGCCCTCTGGTTGCAGATCCGTCGCGACGTGCTCGCCAGCCACGTCGGTGCCGCGCTGTTCGGCAACGAGCGCGGCAATCGCCTCACGCCACGCGACGTGCGCCGAATCCTCGACCGCCGCTCGCCTGTACCGACGCACCCGCACGCGCTTCGTCACAGTTTTGCCACGCATCTGCTCGATGGTGGCGCTGACTTGCGCGCGGTTCAGGAAATGCTGGGCCATAGTGATGTCGCAACAACACAGCGATACACCCACGTCAGCAAGGAACGACTTCGAACCGTGTACTCACAAACGCATCCGAGGGCCTAGAGCGATGAAGGAAAGCTTCGGCCGGGCATCCGGTGATGCCGAACTCATGGGCTGGTGGGACCGCTGGCTCGAACAACGCGACCCTAAAGCGCGCGAGCGCCTGATCGTGCATTACTCCCCGCTGGTCAAGTTCGTGGCCGGTCGCGTCGGTGCCGGCCTGCCCAGCAGCGTCGATCCTGGCGACCTCGTGAGCGCCGGTGTGTTCGGCCTCATCGATGCTGTCGAGCGATTCGACTCCGATCGCGGCGTGAAGTTCGAGACGTTCGCCGTGCCACGTATCCGCGGCGCAATCTTCGATGGACTGCGCTCGCTCGACTGGGTCCCCCGATCGGTGAGGAGTCGAGCTCGCGAGGTCGAGACAGCGTTTCACGACCTCGAGGCCAAGCTCGGTCGTAGCCCCGGCGACGAGGAACTGTCAACCCACCTCGGTATCTCCAGCACCGAGTTTCAGCGTTGGCTGGCCGCGATTGCCAGCACCACCGTTGGTCCGCTGGACCGAGCGCTCGTCGCCGGGGCCGAACCCCGTTCGCTGCGTGGCGAGACTCCTGACAGCCCGTCGGGCGCGTACGAGGAAGGCGAGGTGCGACGCGCCGTCCGTGGCGAGGTGCGCAAGCTGCCCGAACGCGAGAAATTGGTGCTGTCGCTGTATTACGACGAGGGTCTCACCCTTGCCGAAATCGGCGGCGTGCTCGGTGTCACCGAGAGCCGGGTCTCGCAGATACACACCAAAGCCGTGCTGCAGCTTCGTTCGCGTATGGCCGCCAGCGGGATGAGCTAGCCCGACTCGTTCGATTACATTGCGTATCGCGCCCACGTTGGCGCCTGTTGCAGGGACTCCTGCCAAGCCCGTCGGCTCATGCCGGATGCGTCGAGGAGGCCCTCATGCATGTGTTCTGGATTCCGATCGCGACGCTGGCTGCTGCAGTGTCGCCGACACTTCCACCCGACTGCCTCATCCCACCGGTGCGGGCGCCGATCGTGGTGTTCTTCCGAGCGCCCAGCTGTCCCTGGTGCCCTGGTCAGCGGGGTATCGAGTACGGCATCGGGACGTCGGTTTCAGTGCGCGCCGCTGCCGCTGGCCTCGTCACCTTCACCGGTGTCGTCGTTGGCGTGCGCTATGCGGTGGTCACCCAGTTCGATGGCTTCGTTGCCACGTACGGAATGCTCGACGACACATCGTTGCGCACTGGCGAGTACGTATCGGCAGGACAGTTGGTGGGCCACGCGTCATCGCGTCTCTACTTCGGGCTGCGACGCGACGGCACCTACGTGGACCCGGTGCCACGTCTGGGCGTGGCGAGTACGCGTCCACGATTGGTGCCATCGGACGGATCCCGCAGACGCCCCGCACGTGACGGCCCGCCGACCTGCCGCACCCATACCGCCTTTGGAGCAACCATCAGAACCGGAACCAGCACCGAATTTCGGAGCGAAATCAGGGCCGCAAGAGCGTCGCTGGCCCGATAGCATCGTTGGCGGTTCTGCGACCCGGCAGACCGATCCATCAACAGCATCTCGCTCACACTGCGGTCGCTTCGGCGCTGTTCGAGATGCCCGCTAACCGCAGTAGAGGAGTGAATGATCATGGCAGTCGTTACTACGCGCCAAATGCTGGAAGCCGGAGTCCATTTCGGTCATCAGACCCGTCGTTGGAACCCCAAGATGAAGCGGTTCATCTTCGGCGAGCGAAACGGCATTTACATCATCGATCTCGAGCAGACGCTGCAGCGCGCCGAGGTGGCCTACAACTTCGTGCGTGAGCTGTCCGCAAAGGGCGGAACGGTGTTGTTCATCGGCACCAAGAAGCAGGCGCAGGACCCCGTGCGCAGCTACTCCGAGAAGTGCGGCATGCCCTACATCAACGAGCGCTGGCTCGGCGGCATGCTCACCAACTTCGAGACCATCTCCAAGCGCGTCGCGAAGATGCAGGAGTACGAGCGGATGAAGGTATCGGGCGAGTTTGATGCGATGCCGAAGAAAGAAGCCCTGCTGTTGAGCCGCGAACTCGAGAAGCTGCAGAAGAACCTCGGTGGAATCCGCAACCTCGGCCAGCGTCCTGATGCTGTGTTCATTCTCGACACCAAGAAAGAGCACATCGCGGTCACCGAGGCCAACAAGTTGAAGATTCCCGTGATTGCCGTCGTCGACACCAACGTCGATCCCGATGTCATCCAGTTCCCTATCCCCGGCAACGACGATGCCATTCGTGCCAACGCACTGATGTGCCGTGTCATCGCCGAGGCTGTCGAAGAGGGTCGCTACATCTCGTCGCGCCGTAACCCGCAGGCTGCGCCCAAGCGCACGGTCGAGCAGGATGCCGAATTCATGGCCGCTCAGGCTGACGCCCGTAACCAGGCTGCTGCGGCACAGGCCGACCGTGAAGCACGCCTCGCCGCTGCAAAGGCAGATGACGGCACAGAGGTCACGGCTGCCGAGGCGGCCACCGTTGAAGTCCCCGCCGAGACTCCCGCAGAGATTCCTGCAGAGACTCCTGCAGAGACCCCAGCAGAAACCACGGAAGGCTGAACCATGGCTGTCAACGCCAAAGACGTGCAGGCCCTGCGCCAGTCCACCGGAGCAGGAATGATGGATTGCAAGAAGGCGCTTGAAGAGAACGAGGGAGACATCGAGGCCGCCAAGCAGTGGCTGCGCGAGAAGGGCCTGGCCGCGTCGGCCAAGCGCGATGACCGCGAGAACACCCAAGGTTTGGTTGCGCTGTTGATCGAGGGCCAAGTGGGTGCCATCGTCAAGCTCAAGTGCGAGACCGACTTCGTCGCTGCCAGCGATCAGTTCAAGGCCGAGGCTGCCGTGCTTGCTGCGCTCGTCGTCGCCAAGGGTGCCGACGCTGTCGCTGAGCGCTCAGCCATCCTCGACGATTTGAAGATCACCTTGAAAGAAAAGATCGAGCTGGGTGATGTCGTGCGCATCGCGGCAGCAGCCGGCAATACCATCGATTCGTACGTTCACCTGCAGGGTGGTCGCGGCGTGAATGCGGTGCTGGTCGAGATGTCGGGTGCGAGCAGCGAGCTCGCCCATCACGTAGCGGTGCACATCGCTTTCGCTCGGCCGAAGTACCTCAAGCGCGACGACGTGCCGGCCGAAGTGGTGGCGCACGAGCGGGCCACGCTCGAGACCATCACCCGCAACGAGGGCAAGCCCGAGGCTGCCATCGTCAAGGTGGTCGAGGGGCGCATTCAGGGGTTCTACAAAGATGTGTGCCTGCTCGATCAGCCGTACGCGAAAGACGACAAGGTGTCAATTGCCCAGCTCATCGGCTCGGCAAGCATCGTCACTTTCGCCCAAGTCGAGATCGGCTGATCCGCGATGGCCTCGCCCCGATGGAAGCGCATTGTCTTCAAGCCATCGGGCGAGGCCCTCGCCGGGCCGAGCGGTGCTGGGCTCGATGGTGCGACGCTCGCACATACGGCGCTCGAAATCCTCGATGTGCGTGAGAACCTCGGCGTGGACGTCGCGGTCGTGGTGGGCGGCGGCAACTTCTGGAGGGGTCGCAGCGGAGCGATGACAGGCATGGACGCAACGCAGTCCGATCACATCGGCATGCTCGGCACAGTCATGAATGCGCTGGCGCTGCAAGACGCCCTCGAACGCGCTGGTCAACCAACCCGGGTGCAGTCGGCTATCGAGATGCCCCGAATCGCCGAACCCTATATTCGTAGGCGCGCGATGCGTCACCTCGAAAAGGGTCGGGTGGTGATCTTCGCAGCGGGCACCGGGAACCCGTTCTTCACCACCGACACGGCTGCCGCGCTGCGCGCTGCGGAGATCGACGCCAACGCACTACTCAAGGGCACGCACTCTGGTGTCGACGGTGTGTACTCTGCCGACCCGCGTACGGACTGCAACGCCACCAAGTACGACGAGATCGGTTACATGGACGTCATGAACCGCGACCTCAAGGTGATGGACGCCACGGCCATTGCGTTCTGCCGCGACAACAAGCTGCCGATCGTGGTGTTCGACATGTCAGCCCACGGAGCGCTTCGCGCCATCCTCGAGGGTCAGCGCGTCGGCACGATCATCCGCGAAGACTGAGCAGCGCACCGTCGCCCCGCGAGTCTCCCAGCCGTGGCCAACTTCGACCGCGTGCACTCAGGGTGCTGGCACCTCTGTACGCTGGTGGCCGTGATCGAAGACACCCTTCTGGAAGCCATCGACAAGATGGACAAAGCCGTCGAGCACGTGCAGTCGCAGTTCACCACTGTGCGCACGGGTCGGGCCAGCCCAGCTTTGGTCGAGCGCATCATGGTCGATTACTACGGTTCGTCGGTTCCCCTCCAGCAGTTGGCCGGATTCCAGGTGCCCGAGGCCCGTCAACTCATTGTCAAGCCGCACGACCGAGCGTCGCTGGTGGCGATCGAGAAGGCAATTCGCGAAAGCGACCTGGGCATCTCGCCGTCCAACGACGGTGTGGTGATCCGTCTGAATATCCCCGCGCTCACCGAGCAGCGGCGCAAGGAATACGTGAAGATCGTCAAGCACCTCGCCGAGGACGGGCGGATCGCGGTTCGCAATCTCCGTCGTGACGCACGCAAGCACCTCGAGGCGGCGGAGAAGGCGAGCGTCATCTCTGCTGACGAGCTCGAGCGTGGCGAAAAAGAGATGGAAAAAATCACGCACGATCACGTCGAGTTGATCGACAGAGCATTCCTGCGCAAAGAGCAGGAACTGCTCGAGGTATGAACAGAGCAGGAACTGCTCGAGGTATGAACGAAGGGGTGTAATGAGCGATGACGTATGGCGCCGCAGGGCGCGCGATGACGATGACTTCGGGCCGCCGCTGTTTGGCGATGGTGCCGAAGACGCCGATGCCAGCAGTGGCGCACGGGCTGACAAGCCGATTGTATTCGACGACCACTCGGGACCGTTGCCCCACTGGACCGAACCAGCAACGGGCGACGTGCCAAGGGTTCGCAAAGCAGCCGCCGCGCCGGCCAGTCAACCTGCCGACGACGTCGACGTGTGGTCGTCGTTTTCTGGCCAGGCACCCGTATGGCAAGACGACGATCAGGCTCTGCCCAGGGACCCGTCCAAGCCGGTCGACGACTTCGCCGACATGCCTCGCTCGGCCGCATTCAACCAGTCGTCCGATCCCGACGATCTGTTCTTCGACATCACCGATGCCGACATCAGCGGCGCCGTGGCAGCAACGCGTCGTGAACCTGGTCGCATCACCATCGGTACCGATCCCACGGACGAGGGCGTGGGCCGCCCCACTCCATCCAAGGGAAGAGCACGAACATCTCGCGAGGAACAGGCACGCGCTGCACGCACCGGCCGGCCCACTGGCTCGGTTCGCACGACGCCGTCGTCGCAGGCCACCGCGGGCGTCGGCGGGCGGGACATGCCAACAGCGGTAGCGGTCGGAGCGCTGATGGCAGCACTTTTCGTCGGGGCAATCATCTGGAAGCCGCAGGCGGTGCTGGCCATCGTTGTCATCGTCATTGGTCTGGCAGCAGTCGAGTACTTCGAGAAGGTCACCGAGAAGGGCTATCAGCCGGCGAGTGTGGTCGGCATCGTTGCATGCGTGGCCGCCCCGCTCGCTGCGTATTGGGTGGGTGAACGGGCCATCCCCTTGGTGATGGTGTTCGCGTTCGTCGCTGGTTGCATCAGTTTCATCGGTGCGCCGAACCTGGACTCCAGCCCCATGCCGAATATGGCCATCACCACGCTCGGCGTCACGTGGATCGGACTGTCAGGCGCGTTTGGAGGACTCATCCTCGGGGCTCAGAGCGCCGGCGTGATCCCCGGCCACGCAGGTACTGACACGCTGCTACTGCTTGCCGTTGGCGTGGTCGTCAACGACATCGGAGCTTTGTTCGTCGGTTCCGCGGCGGGGCGCACACCATTGCGGGGTTGGATCAGCCCGAACAAATCGGTCGAGGGTTTCGTCGGGGGAGCCGTGCTCACGATCATCGCGATGGTGGTCATCGGCATCGCCGACAAGAGCGATACCTGGAGCACGCCCAACCTGATCATGCTCGGCATCGTCATTGCCATCATGGCCCCGATCGGCGACCTCACCGAGAGCATGTTCAAGCGGAACCTCGACATCAAGGACTTCGGCAGCATCGTGAAGGGCCACGGCGGAGTACTCGATCGCTTCGATGGTTTCTTGTTCACGCTGCCCGCCGTGTTCTATCTGATGATCGTGCTCGAGCCATGGACCACTGCTGTCAGGAAGTAGTCCGCAGCACATCATCCGCAGCACATCATCCGCAGCACATGGTTCGCTGCGTCTGACGCTCACTCGTAACGGCTCGCCTGCCATGCGTTTGGGCGGATTCGCTGACAGACTTGCACCTGTGACTGCCGTTCGTGTTGCCATTGCCGGATCGACCGGCTCCATCGGTACACAGACGCTCGATGTCGTGCGTGCCGAACAAGGTCGCTACGAGATCGTCGGGCTCGGAGTTGGATCCTCGGTGCAGGCCGTCATCGCGCAGGCCACCGAGTTCCGTCCGAAAGTAGTGGCTGTCGCCGATCCGCATGCTCGTGCCGAGGTGGCACGCGCATTGCCGTTTGCAGAGGTCGTGGACGACCTCTCGGTGCTCGCCACCGATGCTGGCGCCGATGTCGTGATCAACGCCGTTGTTGGGTTCGCAGGGTTGGCAGTGACGGTGGCAACCCTGCGCGCCGGCAAGCGACTTGCCTTGGCGAACAAAGAGAGTCTCATCGCTGCGGGGCCGGTGGTTCAGCCGTTGCGGTCCACGCCCGGGGCCGAACTTGTCCCCGTGGATTCCGAGCATTGCGCCATTCATCAATGCCTGCGTTCGAGCGCACGCGCCGACAACGAGGTCGCTCGGCTGGTGCTCACCGCAAGCGGCGGACCGTTTCGTGGCCGCACCACAGCCGAACTTGTCGATGTCAGTGTGGAGCAAGCGCTGGCACACCCCACCTGGAAGATGGGTCCGAAGATCACCATCGATTCGTCCACACTGATGAACAAGGGCCTCGAGGTCATCGAGGCACACGAATTGTTCGGTACATCCTTCGACGACATCGAGGTCGTGGTGCACCCACAGTCGATCATCCACTCGATGGTCGAGTTCACCGACGGGGCCACGATTGCGCAGCTGAGCCTTCCCGATATGCGCCTGCCGATCGGCTACGCGCTCGCATACCCTTATCGCATTGCCGCGCCGTTCGGACGCATCGATTGGAGCACCCTCGCCCGTCTCGACTTCGAGGCGCCCGACATCGACACCTTCCGCTGCCTTGCGCTCGCGTACGCGGCAGGTCGCGTGGGCGGTAGCGCACCCGCATGGCTCAGCGCTGCCAACGAGGAAGCGGTCGACGCCTTTCTCGCCGGCAAGATCCGCTGGACCCAGATCGGCGAAATCTGTGATGCAGTGCTGCAGCGGCATCACGAAACGACCGATATAACAACGTTGACCGTTGACGACATCGTGCACGCCGATCAGACCGCGCGCCGAGTAGCCCAGGAGGTGCTCCACGCATGAGCAATACCTATGAGAAGTTCCGCAACGAGATGGTCGCCGGCGGCGGCATCGATGTCCCCGACGAGACGGTGCGCGGCCCCAGAGCGTTTATCGGCATCGGGGTGTTGCTCGCGCTGTTGGTGGTGCTGGCCATCAGCAACATCTGGGTGTTCGTGTTCGTCGTGGGTCTGCTGATCTCGGTATTCCTGCACGAATGTGGTCATTACTTCACCGCCCGCAAATCGGGGATGAAGGTGACCCAGTTCTTCATGGGCATGGGCCCGCGTCTGTGGAGCTTCAAGCGCAACGACATCGAATACGGCGTCCGTGCGTTTCCGATCGGAGCGTTCGTTCGCATCATCGGTATGAACAACCTCGACGAGACCGACCCGGCAGACGAGCCGTATGCCTACCGCAGCAAGTCGTACCCCAAGCGCATGTGGGTCATCACGGCCGGCTCGGTGATGCACATGATCATCGCTATCTTGCTGTTGCTCACGGTGTACACCGTGTGGGGTAAGAACCAGCCGACCGGCGAGATCGCCTTCGCGCGTATCGAGGTGTCCGGACCGGCCGACACTGCGGGCGTGAAGGTGGACGATGTGGTCACATCGATCGATGGTGTCGCTGTGAACTCGGCGTCGCAGTTCGTGGATCTCATTCATGCGCATCAGCCCGGCGACACGGCCGATCTCGGGCTCGTGCGTGACGGTCAACCGATGAGCACCTCGGTGGTCCTCGGTACCAATCCAACGCCCGGAAGCGAGGGTGTTGCGTACCTCGGCGTGAGCTCAGCAGAGAAGTCGGCATTCCAGAACATCCCACTCGGTGAGGCCGTGCGCAGCAGCTTCACCGACCTCGGCACGGCAGCCTGGCGCAGCGTGCAGGGCGTGGTGAAGGTGATGAACCCGGTGAACCTGTATCAGCACCTGTCGGGCGCGAATACCGATCAGTCCACGCAACCGGTCACGGTGTATGGCATCAGCCGGTTGAGCTCCACCATTGGTCAAGAGACCGGACTCGCGGGCATTCTGCTCACCTTGGCGGGCGTGAATGTGTTCGTCGGCCTGCTCAATATGTTCCCGCTGTTGCCCTTCGATGGTGGCCATGCGGCGATCGCCACTTACGAACGCTTGCGCTCGCGCAAGGGCAAGCGTTACACGGCCGATGTGGGCAAAATGGTGCCCGTCGCCATGACGGTGATGACCTTCCTCGTGGTCGTGTTGTTCGCTGGGCTGTATCTCGACATCACCAATCCCATTCGTTGACCTGAACACTCGGTCCGATGCGCTCGGTGTCACGCGCGAAGCCGTCTGATCGGTGGCACACTGGTGACGTGTTCGAGCGTCGAGAGACCCGTCAGATCCACGTCGGCAAAGTACCCGTAGGCGGCAATGCGCCGATCTCGGTGCAGTCGATGACCATCACCAAGACCGCCGATGTCGAGGGCACGCTGCAGCAGATCTACGCGCTTGCGGCAGCAGGCTGCGATATCGTGCGCTGCACCTGCAACGAGGCCGCAGCGGCTGAAGGACTTGCGCAGATCGTGCCGCGTTCGCCGATCCCGATCATCGCCGACATCCATCATCAGTACAAGATGGCTCTGGCCGCAATGGAAGCCGGGGTGCAGGGTCTCCGCCTGAACCCGGGCAACATCCGCCGCCCCGAGCACATCAAAGCCGTGGCCTCTGAGGCCCGTGACCGCAAGGTGCCGATTCGAATCGGCGTCAATGGTGGCTCACTCGATCCGGCGCTCTACGACAAATGGGGTGGCATTCGGCCAGAGGCCCTCGTGGAGTCTGCCCTCCAAGAACTCGCATATTTCCAAGAGGTCGATTTCGATCTCGTCAAGATCAGTGTAAAGGCGTCGAACGTGCCGCTGATGGTCGAGGCGTATCGTCAGCTGAGCGAAGCCACCGATGTACCACTGCATCTCGGCGTCACCGAGGCCGGTCCACCGCCCGCAGGGCTCATCAAGGCCACCGCAGGTATCTCCACGCTGCTGCTCGAGGGCATCGGCGACACCATCCGATACAGCCTCACCGCCGACCCTGTCGAAGAAGCGCGGGCCGGCCGACAGCTGCTCGAGGCGCTGGGGCTTCGTGAGCGCAAGAACGTCGATCTCATTGCCTGCCCCAGCTGCGGTCGCGCCGAAATCGATGTGATCGACGTGGCGAAGCGAGCCATGGAGGCCTTCGGCGATCGCAAGATCCCGTTGCAGGTGGCCGTGATGGGCTGCGTCGTGAACGGCCCCGGTGAGGCGCGTGAGGCTGACATCGGCATTGCGGCCGGCAACAAGCGTGGGCATCTGTTCGTGAAGGGCCGCAACGTCGCCGTCGTGCCCGAGAGCGAGATGGTCGAGGCGTTGGTGGAATGGGCCGAGTACATCCACGAGCACGGCACCGAGGCGGCGATCAGTCGCGTCGATACCGCGCTGGCCGAGCGCGAGGCCGCCAAGGACCGAGCCCAGTTGCTCGATGACAAGGGCGACGACGCCAACCACTCGCACGACCGCATCGTGAAGATCCGCAAGACTGTCGCGTCGTGATCCGGTTCTGACCGCAGACTTTCAGGCGGGCGATGCAAGCCCGCCGACTCGACACACCGTGGCGGTGCCCACAAGTTCGACTGCCTCGCCGTCGGCGGCGACGACGCACTGGCCGCGGGACACCTCGACGGTTTCGCCGCGAGTGCACACCAGTAGCTCTGGGCCCTCGGCTACGAAGCCGACACTGCCATCGATCTCGTACACGGTCACACGGAAGTCCGGCACGGGAACCGGATAGGACAGGCCGCCATCGGTGGATCGACATGGACGAACCACGGGGTCGAGCAGTGGTGTGGTGTCGAGCACGCGGAGCACCTCGTCGGCATCGACGAACTTGCTCGTCAGGCCGCAACGCACCACGTTGTCGGAGCTCGCCATGATCTCGATTCCCGCACCCCCGAGGTAGGCGTGCAGATTGCCGGCACCGAGATAGATGGCCTCGCCTGGCTCGAGCGCGACGTAGTTGAGGAGCAGAACGATGGCGGCGGACGGGTCGCCGGGGTGCAGTTGGCTGAGGCGGGTGAGCCAACGGCACCGTGGGTCGTGGTGGTGCGCTGCGGCGTCGAGCAACGGTGCGAGCGAGGGTCGTTGATGCAGGATCAGAGCGATCACGCCGTCGATTCCACCGTGTTGCAATTCGCTGCGCATCTCGGCGGCCGAATGGCCGAGCTCGGCGAGCAGTGTGTCGGTGAGCTCGAGTCGGGCGACGCCGCACAATGCCTCGAACGGCGTGAGGGCGCAGAGTAATTCAGGCTTGTGGAGTGGGTCGCGGTAGGTACGGTGCGGTGAATCGAGCGGGACCCCTGCGGCGTTCTCCCGAGCGAACCCAGCGGCCGCCTGCGCACTCGACGGGTGCACCTGTAACGACAGGGGTTCGGCTGCGGCGAGGATCTTTACCAGAAACGGCAACGGCCCGACCAGTGATTGCAGCGTGGCGCCATCGGTGAGGTGGGCCGGCGCGCCTGGATGTGTGCCGAACCACAGCTCGGCCTGCGGATAGCCGTTGGGCTCGACACCGAGAAAACGGGGGATCTCGGTGAGGTCGCCCCACGCATATTGTTGGATGACGCCGTCGACGAGTTGCATGTACCTGCGACGTTAGAGCACGATCAGAACAACGTCAGGTCGTCGGCCTTCAGGCCACGAAGCTCGTCGTAGTCGACTTCCACCCAGCGGAACCCGCGAGCCTCGGCCAGGACCTTCGCCTGTGGCTTCACCACCTGCGCGACGAACACGCCACGCACCGCACCAAGTGACGAATCGAGGTGGAGCCGTTCGATGTAGCGGGCCAGCTGTTCGACACCATCGATGTCGCCGCGGCGCTTCACCTCGATGGCGACCACCTGACCGGCTCCGTCGCGACACACCAAATCGATTGGTCCGATGGCAGTGGGGTACTCGCGACGCACGAGCACGAGACCCGGCTCGATGGAGTCGGGTGACGCGGCGAGCAGTACCTGGAGATGCGCTTCGACGCCGTCCTTCTGCAGCCCGGGGTCGTCGCCGAGTTCATGTGCAGCCTCGTGAACGACTTCGAGCAGGTTGATGATCAGCTGCTCGCCCTTCGGGTTGGTCACCACCCAGTGATCACCGTTGTCGGTGATGGTGTTCGGGGCATTCATCCAGTTGAGCGGCTTGTATGCGCCACCGTCGGCGTGGATGGCCACGCACCCGTCGGCCTTCACCATGATCAGGCGGATGGCCTCGGGGAGGTGTGCAGACAGCCGACCGTTGTAGTCGACGGTGCACCGGGCAATGACAAGACGCATGAAAACGCGATACTAGTGCGAGGTCGCTTGAGACCCGTGGTGCGCCGGGTTCGCGATCGTCAACGTCCGACGTGGTCGCGCATACGTTTTTGGATCAGCTCGCGGCGGGCTTGCAGGTCGCGATAGGTGAGCGCATCTGCGGTTGGCTCGAGACCGAACCCGGCCTTCACACTGTCGAGGTTGATCTCCATCGCCGCCGCATCGACCCCGAGTTCGCGACCGAGGCGCTCGCCGTGGCGCTCGGCAAACAGCATCGAGATGTTGGCGATCTCGCCGAGGATGTCGAGGTTGGGGGCCAGACGTGCAATGGCCCCGTCGAGGAACACCATGTTCTTCACATACAGCATCAGTTCTTTGGGCAGGCGTGCGCCGTAACCGAGCAGTGCTTTGACGACGCGCTGCACCTCTTTGACGAGTTCATCGCCGGTGAGAGTGGTGGGGTCGATGGTGGGTTGATCGAGGCGGAGATCGCGGATCACGGCATCGAGATCGGTGTCCTTCGGCAAGGCGCCGAGGTCGCGCAGGGCTGCCACTTGGCCACGAACGTCGTTGGTGGTAGCTCCGAGCATGAGCCGCAAGAAGGCGAGTCGGCGCTCGTCGCTGAGACGACCGACGATGCCGAAATCCAACAGTGCGGTACGACCGTCGGCCAGTACGAACATGTTGCCGCCGTGTAGGTCGCCGTGGAACAGGCCCTCGATCATCGCGCCCTCCATGAACGCGATCATGCCGGTGCGGATGACGGCCTCTGTGTCGATGCCAGCGTCTTGCATACCGACCACGTCGTCGAAGTTGAAGCCCGAGACACGCTCCATCACGAGCACGCGACGGGTGACGAGCCGCGGGTGTGGGCGGGGGATGACGTAGCCATCCTGTTTGAGATCCTTGAGCACGCGGGCCATGTCGAGCATGTTCGCGGCCTCCATGCGGAAGTCGAGTTCCTCGACGATGGTCTCGGCGAACAGCTCCACGAGAGCCGGTGGGTTCGCGAGCGCGGCGATGGGGATGCGGCCGACGAGGTGTGGCGCCAACCACGCCATGGCGCGGAGGTCTTTACGGACCAGGGCGCTGACCGACGGTCGCTGCACTTTCACGACCACGGACTCGCCGGTGCGCAGCGTTGCCGCGTGTACTTGCGCGATGGATGCCGCCGCAAGGGGAGTGGTGTCGAACGACGAGAAGATGTCCTCGATACGGGCACCGAGATCGATCTCGACCGTGAGGCGAACGTCTTCCCATGATTCGGGTGCCACCTGATCGCGGCACAACTTGAATTCGTTCACCAGTTCGGGCGGAAACAATCCCTCGCCGCTGGAGATGATCTGGCCGAGCTTGATGTAGGTCGGGCCGAGTTTCTCGGCTGCTTTGCGCAACCGCAAGGACACATCGGCGCGGCTGGCCTCGGAGCTGGCGTAGCGGCCGCGGCGCTTGCGCACCATCCATGGCACGATCGCCCGACCGAGATGTGTTGCCACGGTGATCACATGGGTTCCGGGTGGGAGCTTCGATGGTCGGGTGAGTGTGGGCACCTCGGCTTGAGCTGCATGGCGCAGGCGCGCCGCGAGGGGCAACCAGGTCACCGTCGAGCGATCGAGGACCCAGGGAGCCGCGTCGGTGAACGCTCCCCAACTGCGATCGTCCACATCGCCGCAAGGCGCGCTTCCGTCCGGGATCGTCGAATTTGCCATGTCGCCAGTCTGCCGCCGATGCGAAGTGTCCACACCCAATCCGGCACGACTATGGTCGGGGACATATGAAATTCAGCTTTGCGATCAATCACGAGCGGATGGATCCGCACATCGACATGGCCGATGTCAGTGCACACACGCTCGAGATGGTGCAGATGGCCGATCGAGCTGGCTTCGAGATCGCCTGGGTCGCCGAGCACCATGCGATCGAGATGACCATCGCGCCAGGTCCCTTCCAGCTGCTGGCATGGTGGGCGGCGCACACCGACAAGATCCGACTTGGTACGGCGGTAGCGGTGGCGGCCTACTGGCATCCGATCCACCTCGCCGGCGAGGCAGCGCTGTTGGACCTGTTGTCGGGTGGTCGGTTGGAGCTCGGCCTCGGGAGGGGCGCGTACCAGCGCGAGTACAACCGCATGCATCCCGGCCTCGATGCGGCCACGGCCGGTCGGCACCTCCGTGAGATCCTGCCAGCGGTGCGCGCGCTCTGGGCAGGCGACTACGCCCACGATGGCGAGTTCTGGTCGTTCCCCACGTCGACGTCGTGCCCCAAGCCGCTGCAGGCAGAGGTGCCGATGTGGGTTGCGGCACGCGACCCCGATACGTACGACTGGGCTGTGGCCAATGGTTGCAACATCATGTGCTGGCCGCTCACCCGCCCCTTCGCCGAACTCGAAGCGTATGTGGGGCGCATGTCCGAGGCCTTGGCCAAGTCACCTGGCACGCCTCGTCCGAAGATGACCGCAATGCGCTATTCGGCCGTCTATCCGGACCCATCAGACGCTGATGTCTACGTGCGATCGGTTCAGCGCCAAGCCGGCCAGTTCGAGAACCTGTTCAAAGAACTCGGGATGGTCACCAACGGTTTCGCCGAGAATGTCGATCTCGACCAGCTCGCCCACCGGTCCGAGTACGAGCCCGCAACACTCATCGAGAACCTGATGTTCGGCACGCCGACTGAGGTCATTGCCAAGCTGCGGACCTACGAAGCGCTCGGTGTCGACTTCCTGTACTGCGCCAGTTACGGCGCTCCAATGGACGCGCAGAAGCGATCGTTGCAACTGTTCATCGATGAGGTCATGCCGGCCTTTGCCCGCGCTCCCGGAAGTCAGGGCTGATGGCCGGCGAGATCCGCAAGATCGTTCGGTACGTCGAGGACATCCACATCGAGGGTGGCCGACCCGGCGGCCCGGTGCGCATGGCGGCTGTCGCTGCGGTGATGTCCAATCCATGGGCGGGTCAGGGGTTCGTCGAGAACCTCCGTCCGGAGATCCTGGCGATTGCTCCGGGTCTCGGTCGCATCTTGGTCGATGCGCTGCTCGAACTGTGCGGGGGTGGCAACAAGGTCGAGGCCTATGGCAAGGCGGCTGTGGTTGGTATAAACGGCGAGGTCGAGCACGCGTCGGCGTTCATCCACACGCTGCGCTTCGGCAACGTGTTCCGTCATGCCGTAGGCGGCACTGCCTACCTCAGCTTCACGAACATGCGCGGTGCGCCGGGTTGTGCGATCTCGATCCCGATGATGCACAAGATCGACGAGGGTCTGCGCTCGCATTACCTTACGCACACCTTCACCGTGTCCGACGCGCCGGCGCCCGACGAGCTGGTCGTGGCCATCGGAGCTGCCACCGGTGGTCGGCTGCACCCGCGCATCGGCAACCGCTACATCGACATCGAGGAAATGGCTGCAGAGGAAGCGTCCGCCGGTCACGCCGGCGCAGAGTGAGCGCACGTCCGACGCCGGTGGCGTTCATTCCGGTGGTGTTCATCCCGGTGGTGTTCATCCATGGTGTCGGCCTGGATCACACGATGTGGGACGCAGTGTGCTCGTTCATGCCTGGAGTCCGGGCCGAACGCTACGACATGATTGGCCACGGAGCGGCGGCTGCGCCGCTGGGTCCGTATCGGCTCGCCGACTTCGTCGCGCAACTCGATTCGTTGGCCGATGCAGAGGGGCTGCAGCAATTCGATCTGGTCGGTTTCTCGATGGGTGCGCTGGTGGCAATAGGCTACGCAGCTGCACATCCGGCGCGAGTTCGACGGATGGTGTTGCTCAATTCGGTGTTCGACCGCACGCTTGCCGAGCGCGAAGCGGTCATCGAGCGTGTGGCCGATGTGCGCGCGGGCGGCTATGCCGACAGCATCGAGTCGGCCATTGAGCGATGGTTCTCGCCTGCGTTCTCGAGTGCCCATCCTGACGTGCTCGCGGCCGTGCATGATCGACTACAGCGCAACGATGTGCGCGCATACGCCGACGCGTACGAGGTGTTCGCCACTGCCGATGCAGAACTCATTCATCTGGTGCCGCTCATTCAGGTGCCGACGCTTGTGGTCACGGGCTGTGATGACGCGCGCTCGACCCCAGCGATGGCAGCATTGCTCGCCGACACGCTTCCCCACGCGAGAGCGCACGTGATCACAGGCGTTCGCCACCTCACCCCGCTCGAGTGCCCGCAGACGGTGGCGGGCCTGATCGAATCATTCTTGTCCGAAGACGACGTGGAAAGCGAGCGAGCACCATGACCCTCACTGCATTGCAGATGTACATCGATGGCGCATGGGTCGACGCATCCGACGGTCGGGTGCTCGACAGCATCAACCCGGCAACGGGTGCAGTCTGGGCCACGTTCCCAGCGGCCACGGCCGATGACGTGGATCGCGCAGTGGGCGCGGCTCATCGGGCGATGACCGACGGGCCGTGGGCGCGGATGACCGCAACTGAACGCGGCAGGATGCTGCGTCGCCTGGGTGACCGACTCGCCGAGCAGGCCGATGAGATCGGAGCCATCGAGACCTTCGACACCGGCAAGCTGTACCGCGAGACGCGCAGTGTCATTGGCTACATCGCCGAGTACTACCACTACTTTGCCGGCGCGGCCGACAAGCTCGAAGGCGCCACGTTCCCCATCGACAAGAACGACATGTTCGCGTTCACGGTGCGCGAGCCCATCGGCGTGGTCGCCGGAGTGGTGCCCTGGAACAACCAACTCTTCCTGTCGGCGGTAAAGATGGGGCCGGCGCTCGCCACTGGCAACGCCATTGTTCTCAAGGCGAGCGAACATGGCCCAGCGGCGCTGTTGGAACTTGCCCGACTGGCACACGAGGTGGGCTTTCCGCCGGGCGTGGTGAACGTGGTCACCGGCGAGGGCGACCCATGCGGTCGCATCCTGACCAGCCATCCGTTGGTGGCGCGTATCGCGTTCACGGGTGGGCTGGATGCGGCGCGCCATGTCGTACGCAATTCGGCCGAGAACCTTGCCGTGGTATCGCTCGAACTCGGTGGCAAATCTCCCATCATCGTGTTCGACGATGCCGATATCAATACCGCCGTGAACGGCATCATCGCCGGCAACTTCGGCGCCAGCGGCCAGAGCTGTGTCGCCGGCACGCGGGTGTACGTGCACGACCGTTGCTTCGATCAGGTGATGGCCCGCGTGGCCGAGCGCGCTGCGACCATCCGCATCGGCGACCCCCTCGCCGACGACACCGAGATCGGCCCGCTCGCCACACTCGGACAACTCGAGCGAATCGAATCAGCGGTTGCCGAGTCGCTGACGCAGGGGGCATCACTCGTGACGGGTGGACGTCGCCCCGATGGCCTCGGCCATGGCTGGTACTACGAACCAACCGTGTTGCACTGCCCGAGCAACGACATCACGGCGGCGCGTCACGAACTGTTCGGACCGGTGCTCAGTGCCTTCCGGTTCAGCGACGAGGACACGGTCATCGGGCTTGCCAACGACAGCATCTACAGCTATGCCGCAGGGGTGTTTACTCGAGACGTTGCACGCGCGATGCGGGTGATGCGACGGCTGCGTGCCGGCATCGTGTACGTGAACACGTATCGGGCCATCTCGCCGATGGTCCCCTTCGGTGGTTTCGGTGCCACCGGCTACGGCCGCGAGGGGGGCCACGAGTCGCTGCTCGACTACACACGACCGAAGTCGGTGTGGATCAATACGTCCTCGCAGCCGGCGCCCGATCCGTTCACGATGCGTTGAATGGACTACACCGATTAGTGAGAACGAGCGGATCCGGCCGCAGCGATGTGGCGGTATCGATGTGAGGAGCGAAGGAGTAGGCGATGGTTGCTGACCGATGGATTACCGATGTGGAACCGAGTGCGAAGTTCCCGTTGTATACGCGGGCCAACGCGGGCGAGGTCCTGCCCGACCCATGCAGCCCGTTGGCGTGGACTGTGGTGTGGGAGCCCGGTGTGGTGCAGGGATGGGCCGATGCTCAGATCGCGTGCGGCACGATGGATCGCGACGAGTTCGAGATGGAACCACCCGAAGTCGTCGGTCACTTCGGCGGCTACCTGTACATCAATGGCTCGATGGCGCGCCTGTTCGGGGCGCGGGGTCCAGGTCTCACGCCGGAGATGATCGATCTCGTCTACTTCGGCGCGCACCCCGATGTCACTCCCTATGTCGCTGAGCCATGGCACGACCGGCCCGCTAATACCGCAAAGCTGGCGGCATGGATGGGCAAGGTGATGACGACTCCCGATCTGCCCGAGCTCATCGACGATCAGGGCCGCGCGAACACCATCCGAGCCGAACGCCCCGATCTCGCCAGCATCACCGACGAACAGTTGGTCGAACGGATGCGCATGTTCACGCCATTGATCCGCGGAATGTTCTGCCATCACCTCGAGATGACAGCCGGCACCTCCATCGGTATGGGCGTGCTTGGTGCGGTCGCCGAGGCGATGGGCGATTCAACCATCGCGCTCAAGCTCATCACCGGCGTGGGCGACATCGATTCGGCAGCGCCGAGCCACGCGCTGTGGGAGTTGTCTCGCCTTGCCGACGACTCCGCAGAGTTCACGGCTGGCTTCGATGCGTTCATCTACGAATTCGGTAGCCGCGGCCCCAACGAATGGGACATCCGCAGCGACACATGGGAGACCAACCCCGCATTGGCAATGGCGCTCGTCGAGGTCATGCGACCTGCCCCCGACAGCGGTTCGCCTGCCGTTCCGAACGCCAAGAACGTGGAACAACGCGAGGCCATCACCGAGGCAATCCGCACCGCGCTGGCTGACCAACCCGAGTTACTCGGTTCGTTCAACGCCGGCCTGCACAGTGCTCACCTGTACCTAGCCGGGCGCGAGCGCGCCAAGACCAACATCATCAAGGTCGTCAACGAGGTTCGTGTGGCCATGCGCGAACTCGCTGCGCGACACGACTTCACGCCGTCGCAGATGAGCATGTTGCTCGCCGACGAGCTCGACGCGTTCGTCAGCGGTCCCGACGAGTTCCGTGCCCGCCTGACGGCCCGTGAACAGCAGTACCTCGAGTTGTTCGAGCTCGAACCACCCTTCATCGTGAACGGTGTCGTGAAGCCGCTCGGCGAGTGGCCGCGCAAGGGCACCGAGACGGCCGATGAGGGCGTCGTCGGTGACGTGCTGCAGGGGGTTCCAGGCAGCCCTGGTAAAGCTGTCGGTCGGGCCCGGATCGTGCTCGACCCTGCCGATCCGTTCTCGCTCGAGCCGGGCGATGTGCTGATCGCTCCCATCACCGATCCAGCGTGGACTCCGCTGTTCGTGCCCGCATGCGCGGTCGTGGTCAACGTCGGTGCCCAGGTGAGTCACGCCGTCATCGTCAGTCGCGAGCTGGGTATTCCCTGCGTCGTCAGCGTGCAGAATGCCACCGAGCGCATTCCAGAAGGTGCGATGGTTGAAGTCGACGGCAGCGCGGGTACCGTCACGCTCTTGTGACCGCAAGTGCTCTGCGCTCCGAGACCCTCGACACGGTCCCCGTGCTCGGCAGCGACGCTTCCTCGACCATGGCGCCGCGTCGATGAGCGGGCCGCTGCACGGGTATCGAGTCATCGAACTCGGCGTCTGGGTGGCGGGCCCGGCTGCGGCGGGGCTGATGGCCGATTGGGGTGCCGAGGTGATCAAGGTCGAGCCGCCGGCGGGCGATCCGCAACGGGCCATCTTCGGTGCTTTCGGCATCGCGGATCAGAAGGGCGTGCCTCCGTTCGAGATCGACAACCGTGGCAAACAGTCAGTCGTCATCGATCTCCAGACCCCCGATGGAATGCGTTCGATGCATGCGCTACTCGATACCGCCGACGTGTTCATCACCAACGTGCGGCCCGCTGCGCTCGAGCGTCTCGGAGTCGATCACACCACGGTGCTCGCCCAGTTCCCCGGCCTGGTGTACGCAAGCCTCACTGGCTACGGCCTACAAGGCACCGAGCGCGACCGGGCGGGTTACGACGTGGGTGCGTTCTGGGCGCGTAGCGGGATGGCCCACACGCTGGTGCCGCCCGATCAACTACCGCCGTCGATCCGCAGTGGTATGGGCGATCACGTCACGGGCATCACCTTGGCTGCTGGAGTCCTGGCGAAACTGCTCGAACGCGAGCGCACCGGCGTAGGTGGTCTGGTCGCGACATCACTGTTGCGTACCGGTATGTACACCATCGGGTGGGACATCGGTATCCAACTGCGCTTCGGCAAGCGTGAAAGCACGCGTCCGCGCGAACGCACACGGGCACCGCTGATGAACAGCTATCGCTCCGGCGACGGGCGGGCGTTCTGGTTGCTCACGCTCGAAGGCGATCGCCATTGGCCGAACCTGGTCGCCGCATTGAATCAGCCCGGCTTGGCCGAGGACATCCGTTTCACCACGGCCAAGGATCGTCTCGCGAACAGCATCGATCTCGTCGCGACGCTCGACGCGGCCTTTGCGCAGCGCACCTTCGCCGACATCACCGAGTCGTTCGACCTACACGACGTGTGGTGGGCGCCGCTGAACAGCATCGTCGACGTGATCGCCGACCCGCAGGCGCAGGCAGCGGGCGCCTTCGTCGAGATGCTCGCGCACGACGGTGAGGAACCGTATGTGGCTGTCAACTCGCCGGTGGATTTCGGGGACCCTGCGACCACACGGGGCAGAGTGCCCAAGCTGGGCGAGCACACCGAATCTGTGTTGGGCTCACTGCCGCAGCAGCCTTAGAAACCCGACCCATGCACGTGGTCGCACGATTTGGTCTGCCCTGCAGCGACCTGTCCGGCACCGACACCCTCGAGTGCCGAGAACGGGCCGCACCGCTGCGGCACGATCCACACATGAATCATCGGCGCGGGCTGAAATTTCTGTAGACCGTTGGGGCAGTTGCCCATGCCATCGGTGATTCCGACCACTCGCGGTGCCACTGGATCGTTTGTGAAGCAGAGGTTGTCATGGATGTGGAACTGCGTCAGCGCTCCACCGAGCACGGGCACCTTGTCGAGCGTGACCGTGTCGGGCAGCATGTACATGGCGGAGACGAGCTTCTTCGTGCCATCGGCTTGTGGCTGATAGACGAGGCTCTCGGGATGATCCGGGTCGAGCGTGACGTTGTCGTCGATCCAGCCCCAGTTGATGAAGTGCTCGAATCCCGTGATCCCATCGCCGATGGAGTGAAACCCAGCCGCCTCGGCTGTCTTGTAGTCGGCCCACTGGGGCAGGCGCACGACGGTGATGGCGACGAGGTTTTCGGCGACGGCCTGCTCTTCGGGGGTCACACCCGGTACTCCACCGAGGTCGATGGGCTTGGTGGGATCGTAAGCAACCGTCGGCACCGCCGCCGAAGCGTGCACGTGCACGGTGTCGGTGGCTGCGCCTGCGCTGGCACCTGCGGCAGGGGCATCGTGGTTATGCGGGAGCGCTTCGTTCACCGTTGTGCCATTTGCTGCGGTGATCGTATGGCTGTGCACGTGAGCGCTGCCGGTGACCATGGCCGGGATGGTGAGCGCAGCAACGACGAGTGCCGGGAACATCAGCGGAGCGGGACGAGTCTGCCGCCAGCCGATGAGCGCTGCTGACAACGCGAGTCCGCCGGCAACCAAGCCGAGCATTGCGCATGCGGTGTCGGTGAACTGCGCAGCCTCGCGGACCTCGAGGCCGCCGACGAACGAGATACCGGTGAGGCGAGTCGTGAGCCAGATGGCAACGGCGGCGAGGTTGCCGACTGCGCCGACAGCGGCGAGCCAACGGCTGGGCCTGAACAGCGCGACCAGACCCCAAGCAAGTTGGAAGCACGCAAGGGCGATGAAGAGTCGAGCAAGGCCGGCGTGCTCGGCGTGGATGCCGATCGCGCCAGCGTGCACGATGCCCGCACCGATGGATGCAGCAGCGGCAGTGGCAAGGCCAGGAAGGCGGTCGACGAGCGCGCCAGCGCCAGCGTTCGAGGCGATCTGTTCGTCCGGTTGAAGTGCGATGGTCACGTTGGTCCCCCAAGGAAACAGTTCACGCATTGTAGGCCCCGTCGATGTTCGGAGTCCGTGCGGGCTAGCAGAAATTCGGTGGCCGCTTCTCTCGGAGCGCAGCGACACCTTCGCGGTATTCGTCGGTGGCGGTGGCCGCGTCGATGAGTCGCTTCGACTCCACGATTGAGGCGCCGACATCGTGACGCAACAGATCGGCGTACAACTGCTGCTTGGTGACGCGTACGGAGTTTGGGCCAGCAGTACTGGCCAACAGATTGGCGTAGTCGCGCGCAATCTGCAGCGTGGTGTCGCCGTCGGCCGCCACGCCGTTCCACAGGCCCCACTGCGCCGTCTCGGCTGCGGTGAAGACTCGGCCCGACAGCAGCAGATCGGCTGCGTGGGTGACGCCGACGAGCCGGGGGAGCGTCCAACTCATCCCGAACTCAGCGGGCAGGCCGAGCTTTGGTGCAGCCGTTGTCATGCGGGCCGTGGCGCAGGCAAAGCGCAGATCGCAGAACAACGCGAGCGCCAGACCGATGCCAGCACACGCGCCATTGACCGCGGCGATAACGGGAAAGCGCAGGCCGTAGTGGAACGAGAAGTCATGGTCGAACTCCGGACGCACACCGAAGCCGGGTGTGGCGACCTCAGTAGGGAGGCCCGTGTCGTAGCTGCCCCGTTCGGCGTGGCCGGCCAATGCGTCACTGTCACCTCCGACGCAGAATGCCGGCGGTGTGCCGGTGACCACCACGGCGCGAACGCGGCCATCTGCTTCGAGCTCGGCCAATATCGAACGGTATTCGGCGTGCATGCGTCCGGTCCATGCGTTGTGTCGATGCGGTCGGTGCAGCCACAGCGTTGCCACGTGGCCATCCCTTTCGACACGCGTCGCTTTTAGCTCCATGGCTACTGCCAGCCGTTGTCGCGGAACTCGCGCCAGCGATCGCCCCACAACGCGTCGAGCACCGGCTCGGCCAACTCGGGTCGGCAGACCAGGAAGTCGGGCAGCCACGCGTCGGGGTCGTTGTAGATCAGCGGTGAGCCGTCGATGCGGCTCACGTGTAACCCGGCCGCGGCTGCGACGCCCGCCGGTGCTGCGGAATCCCATTGGTACATGCCGCCGTCGTGCACGTAGATATCGGCTTCACCCAACACGACCGCCATCGCCTTCGCGCCAGCCGAACCGAGACGTACCGCATCGCACCCGAGTTCGTTGGCGACAATGACGGCTGCGTATGGAGCCCGGTTCCTGCTCGTGATGAGACGCGGCCGGTCGGCGCGTCGTGGCGGCAACGCGGGTGCAGGATCGGTGGCGAACACCATCTCGTGTGCGGGCAGGCTCACGGCGGCGGCGGTGAGCCGGTCGTGTTCCCACAGGGCGATGTGTACCGCCCAGTCGAATCGTCCGCGTTCGCCGTATTCGTTAGTGCCGTCGAGCGGATCGATGATCCACACGCGGTCCGCGCCGATGCGATGTGATGTGTCGGCACCTTCTTCGGACAGCACCGCATCGCCGGGACGGAGCGTGTTGAAGGCGTTCAGCAGGAAACGGTGCGACCTGATGTCGCCGGTGTCTTTCACCTGCCATGGTGGCGCACCATCGTTGAACAGTTGTTCGCGCAGTTCGACGAGGAGGCTGCCTGCCTCCACGGCAAGCCGAGAGGCCAACGCGGCGTCGGTCTCGGTATCGGGAGCGATCGTCATGAACGCCGTCCGAGGCGCATCGCGTCGCGGACAAGATTGCGCACTTCGGTCTCCGCCGCACCAGCTTCCACAAGGCCCTGTACCTGTGATTCCAGCCGTTCGGCATCGGCTTCCTCGAACGCATCGATGGGCTCGCGTCGCGCCACCGACGATGCGGCCAACAGTGCGATTGCGGCGACCGCGGTCGTCATACCGATGGTCAAGACGACGCCGTTGTTGTTCCCGGCGACTGAGCTGATGATCAGTCCAGCGATGCCGCACACGAACACGACAGCGCACAGGGTTCGGAGCACGCGCAGCGACATTTCGACATTCTCGCAGCACAAATTGCGTGCTGGGGCTTCTGCAAACAGAAATTCGACGCGTGGTATCGGGGCAACAGGATGCACTGAGTCCACAAGCGGTCCAGACTGCTCAGCGTGAACGACTCACCACCGCGCCCCAAGCTGACTCGGGCGTTCGATTGGATGTTCCGCAATCGCGTCACGGGCGAGATCACCATCGCACAGTTTCCGAACGCACCGCTGTGGATCTACTTCGCGACGGTTGCGGCACGCTTGGTCCTGCCAGCGACGGGCACGGCCCGCACGGTGAGCAGTTGGGTCGGTGTTGGCGCGCTTACATGGTGGGCCGTCGACGAGGTGATCCGTGGCGTCAACCCGTGGCGGCGCCTGCTCGGCATCGGCGGAGTCGCGTTCGTGATCAGCGCAGTGGTGACCCTGCTGCGCTGACCTGCCGCGGTTAGCGGGCGAGGGGCTTGTACTTGATGCGGTGGGGTTGATCGGCCGCGGAGCCGAGTTCCTTGTGGCGCCACGCCTCGTACTCGCTGAAGTTGCCCTCGAACCAGCGCACCTGGCTGTCGCCTTCGAACGCCAGCACGTGTGTGGCGATGCGATCGAGGAACCAACGATCGTGGCTGATGACCACAGCACAGCCAGGAAAGTTCTCGAGGGCTGATTCGAGCGCGCGCAACGTGTCGACGTCGAGATCGTTGGTGGGCTCGTCGAGCAGCAATACGTTGCCGCCGGTCTTCAGCAACTTCGCCAGATGCACCCGGTTGCGCTCACCGCCCGACAAGTCGCCGACGCGCTTTTGCTGATCGCTGCCCTTGAAGTTGAAGCTCGCCACGTAGGCGCGACCGTTGACCTCGCGGTTGCCGATCTTGAGATGTTCGATACCGCCGGTGATTTCCTCGTACACGGTGGCGTCGTCGTCGAGGCTGTCGCGGCTCTGGTCGACGTAGGCCATCTGCACCGTTTCACCGATGATGACCGCACCGCTATCGGTGGGTTCCTGCCCGGTGAGCATCTTGAACAGCGTGGTCTTACCGGCGCCATTGGGGCCGATGATGCCCACGATGCCGGCCCTCGGCAACGTGAACGAGAGGTCCTCGATGAGGAGACGTTCACCGAATGCCTTACTGAGGTTCTTGACCTCGATCACCGTGTCGCCGAGGCGTGGGCCGGCAGGAATCATGATCTCGAGACGATCGGGGCCACGTTCTGCGGCCTCGGCCTCGTTCTGCAGGCGGTCGTAGGCGGTGAGACGGGCCTTGCCCTTGGCTTGGCGGGCCTTGGGTGACATGCGCACCCATTCGAGTTCGCGCTCGAGGGTGCGGCGGCGGTTCTCGTTGCTCTTCTCCTCGCGCAGCATGCGCTCTTGCTTCTGCTCGAGCCAGCTGGAGTAGTTGCCCTCGAACGGAATGCCCTTGCCGCGGTCGAGCTCGAGAATCCATTTGGCGACATTGTCGAGGAAGTATCGATCGTGGGTGATGGCGACGACGGTGCCGTTGTAATCCTTGAGAAATCGCTCGAGCCACTCGACGCTCTCGGCATCGAGGTGGTTGGTGGGCTCGTCGAGCAGCAAGAGATCGGGATGGCTGAGCAGCAGCCGACACAGGGCAACACGGCGTCGTTCGCCACCGCTGAGCGTGGTCACATCGGCGTCATTGGGCGGGCAACGCAGTGCGTCCATTGCGATCTCGACGTTGCGCTCCAGGCTCCACGCGTCGGTGGCGGCGATCTTGTCCTCCAGTTCGGCCTGCAGCACGCCGATCTTGTCGTAGTCGGCGTCAGGGTCAGCCCACATCGCCATGACCTCGTTGTAGCGGTCGAGCACACTCTTGACCTCGGCCACGCCGTCCATCACATTACCCAGCACGTCCTTGTCGGGATCGAGCTGCGGTTCTTGCGACAGGTAACCAACGGTGAAACCGGGTGTGAGCCGCGCCTCGCCGCTGAAGCCGTCGTCGAGACCGGCCATGATGCGCAGCAGGCTGGACTTACCAGCGCCATTGGGGCCGAGCACACCGATCTTGGCGCCCGGGTAGAACGACAACGAGATGTTCTCGAGCACCGTACGGTCGGGTGGGTAATGGCGGGCGAGTTTGTAACAGGTGTAGATGTATTCATGAGCCATGGCGCTGATCAGGCTAGCCTCCACCAGTGCGCGCGCTGCCCGTACAGCGGTGCTACGTTCAGTGCAGTTCGGTTTTCACGACAAGAGGGGGGTCGCTCCGATGGAGCTACTGACACGGGTTGGTCTCACATTTGGGTTCCGGTGGTTGCACGTGCTGGCCGGCATTACCTGGATCGGTTTGTTGTACTACTTCAACTTCGTCCAAGTGCCGGCGTTCGCTGCCTTCGGTGACGAAGGCAAGGCTCGCAATATCGCGATCGATAAAGTTGCCCGGCGTGCCCTGTGGTGGTTCCGTTGGGCGTCGGTGGCCACCATGCTCACCGGCCTCATCATCGTGGGTATCACCGAGAACTACATGAAGAAGTTCATGGCCGACGGCAGTGCATCGGGCATCGCGCCCAACGCGTCGATCTTCGTCGGCATGGTGATTGCTCTCACCATGGGTGCAAATGTGTGGATGGTCATCTGGAAGAACCAAAAAGTCGTGCTCGCCAACGCAGCCAACGTGCTCGCGGGTGGCGAGGCCAATCCAGCGGCTGCCGGCGCAGGTCGAGCAGCGTTGCTGGCAAGTCGTCAGAACGCCATCTTCTCCGTCAGCATGCTGTTCTTCATGGTCGGTACGTCCCACTTCTACTCAGTGTTCAACACAGTCACTCCCGCCAAGGCTTGGACGTTCGTGTTGATTGCATTTGCACTGGTCGCGCTGTTCGAAGTCAATGCCCTCGGCATCCTTGGCGGCAAGGCCAACACCAACAAGTTGCTGTGGTGCTACGAGAGCCACAAGAACGCAATCATCACGGCGTTCGGCTTGTGGGCCGTGCTGTGGATCCTCAGCGAGATTCTCTTCAAGAACTAGTCGTCCTCGCCAGCGCAGTCGCGTTGCGGCTACCGTCGAGTCAGTTGAGCCGGGGGTAGCCGCTTGGAGTCTGAGACTGCTGTCGAGACACGTCGTTCGTTTTGCCGGTTCTGTCACGCCGGTTGCGCGATCGATGTCGATGTCGACATCGCTGCGAACCGGGTGATGGCCGTGCGTGGTGTGATCGACGACCCGATGTACGAGGGCTATACGTGCATCAAGGGTCGCCACCTCGGCGACCAGCACCATCACGATGCCAGGCTCCATCACACGATGAAGCGCCTCGGTGGTGGCTTCGAGCCGATCCCCACCTCGCTGGCTTTCGACGAGATCGCCGACCAGATCGCCGGACTCATCGAACGGCACGGCCCGCGTACGCTGGCCACCTACTGCGGTACTGCTGCGTATCAGAACGCCACCGGTCTCCCCGTCGCGAAGGCCTTCCATCTGGCCATTGGCTCACCGAGCTTCTACACCTCTGCGAGCATCGACCAACCGGCCAAGTTCGTGGCACCGATGCGGCATGGCTCGTGGCTTGCCGGCGTGCAGCCCTTCGAATCGAGCGCTGTCGCGATGGTGATCGGCTGCAACACCTTGGTCAGCACCTACAGTTTTCCGGGCGGGCTGCCGAGCTTCAACCCGCTGGTGCGTCTTCGTCGCGCCAAGGCCAACGGCTTGCGCCTCATCGTCATCGATCCTCGCCGAACCGAACTCGCGCACTATGCCGATCTGTTCTTGCAGGTGAAGCCGGGCGAAGACCCCACACTGCTCGCCGGCATCATTCGCGAAGTGTTGCTGCGCGACGCCATCGACCATGACTTCGTGTCTCGCTGGGTGAACGGACTCGACGAAATGCGCGCCGCCGTCGACGCGTTCACGCCCGAGCACGTCGAGCAACGCGCCGGTGTTCCGGCCGATCAGGTGCGCGAGGCTGCCCGCCTGTTCGCCGAGGGCCCCACCGGATCGGTGAGCGCGGGTACCGGCCCGAACATGGCCCCGCACAGCACGCTCACCGAGCATCTCAGCGTCTGCCTCAACACCCTGTGCGGGCGCTATGTGCGCGCTGGCGAGCCGCTGCTGAATCCCGGTGGAGTGCTCACACCACCCGGCGTGGTGCGTGCGCAGCCGATGCCGCCGATGCCGCAGTACCTCAGCAAGGGCGATCCGCAGCGAGTGCGCAATCTGTACTCACACCGTGGCGAAGCACCCACCAGCACGTTGCCTGACGAGATCCTCATCGAGGGCGAGGGTCAGGTGCGCGCGCTGCTCACCGTCGGCGGAAATCCCGTGGTCGCCTTTCCTGATCAACGCAAGACAGTAGAGGCGTTGCGCTCGCTCGATCTGCATGTGGTCATCGACGCGAACATGTCGGCAACTGCAGCCTTGGCCCATTATGTGATTGCGAGCACGCTCAGCCTCGAGCGCCCCGACGTGCCCACCACCATCGACCGCTGGTTCGCCGAGGCGTACACCAACTACACGCCAGCGGTGTTGCAACCCGAACCCGAGATGCGTCAGGAGTGGCAGGTCTACACGGAGATTGCGTCACGCCTCGGCGTCACCATCGCCCTCCCAGGAGGCGGCATCGAGCCCGGCGCAAACGTGACCGCCGACGATGTTCTCGACCTTATCTACGCCCGTTCGAAGGTGCCGCTGGCCGACGTGCGCGCCAATCCGGGTGGGCGCCTGTATCCGGAGTTGGCGACCATCGTCGAGGAGGCAGATCCGTCGGTGACCGCTCGCCTGGAGTTGATGCCCGATGGCATCGGCGCAGAACTCCGCGAGGTGTTTGCCGAGGTCAGCAGTGCGCAGGTGATCGCCGGCTTCGATCCGGCGCACCACACCTTCCGGATGACGAGCCGACGGCTGAAGAGCGTCTTCAACTCGAGCGGTCGCGAGATCTCGGACCTCCGCGAGAAGGAGGGCACGAACTTCGCGCACATGCACCCGAGTGACCTGGTCGCGGCTGGCATCGCCAATGGAGACACTGTGGAGCTGGCGTCACCGCGCGGTGCGATTCGTGCCATCGTCAAGGGTGCCGACGACATTCGTCCCGGCACCATATCCATGGCGCACGCGTGGGGTGGCCTGCCCGACCAGCCCGGGGAGTTGTCGGTGAACGGCTCCACGACCTCGATGCTGGTCGACACCGACAGCGGCTACGACCCATTCACCGGCATGCCCGTCATGAGCGCCGTCCCCGTGCACCTCCGCGTTGTGCGCTGACGTCGGTGCCGCTCGGTGAATGCTGATCGCACGGTTGTGATGCGCTCAGCATTCACGAAGCGATGTCGGGTGCGCAGCGTCCAGCCTCAGCTGACGGTGAGAGTGGCCTTCATTGCGTTGTGGCCGGGCACGGTGCAGATGAGCTTGTACGTGCCAGCAGCAAGTGCGTAGGTCTTCACATCGGTCGAGCCGCTCTTCACAACTTCCATCTCGCCGGGAAGCGTCTTCCCAGTGGAGTCGACAATGGCGAGCGTGTGGCGCTGGCTGTCGCGGTTGGTGTATAGCACCTTCACGTCGCCGGACTTGGCGGTATAGGCGGGAGCATCGAACTTGATGCCGGGTCCGGCGACGACCTGTAGGCCGACATCGGCGGGCACGGTGGCCGCTGGACCGCTGCTCGACGAGCTACTCGAGCAGGCGCTGAACGACAAGGCGGCCGCGCTGACGATCAACAACCGGGTGACAACGGAACGGGGACGGAGTGAGTTGCTGAGCGTTCGGGACTGCATAGGCAACATTATATAAGTACACGCTTTCTCAATTCAAGGTGTCAGTTGTCTCACGCGTGGCTGACGGCCTGCGTCATGCCTGCCCACGACCACCGTGTGGCCTGTTCGGTCCCCCGTTGGCCGATACGATCAACAGCGATGTCAACGCAACAAGAAAATGGGCAATCGTTCGGCGCGAACTCGTGGCTGGTCGATGAAATGTATGAGCAGTATCGCGTTGATCCGGACGCGGTTGGCGAGGCGTGGAAAGAGTTCTTCTCCGACTACAAGGGCTCAGTCGAGTCGACGCCTACATCGGTGCACGTGCCGGACGTGGGCACACGGGCCACGTCGGCGGTACTCCCTGCAGCGGCCGTCGCTCCGTCTGCGTCGGTGTCACCAGTAGCCGTCGGCAACGAGCCGGGCGAGGCCATCCGCGGCGCCGGCGCCGCGATCGCAGCCAACATGGAGCGCAGCCTCACGGTGCCCACGGCGACGAGCTTTCGCAATGTGCCGGCGAAGTTGCTTGAGGTCAACCGCAAGGTGATCAACGGCTATCGCACGCGCGCCGGCCAGAGCAAGATCAGCTTCACCCATCTCATCGGCTATGCGATCGCCCGCGCCATTGGCGATGCGGTCCCGCAGATGAACAACACCTTCGCCGCCGACGCCGACGGCAAGCCGCGTATCATCCGCAACGCCACCGTGAACATGGGTCTCGCAGTCGATGTGGCAAAGTCCGATGGCAGCCGCATGCTGGTCGTGCCGGTACTTCGCGATGCCAACACGCTCGACTTCGATCAGTTCATCGCGGCATACGAGGAAATCATCCGCAAGGTGAAGAGCAACAAGCTCACGGTCGCGGACTTCCAGGGTGCCACCATCACCCTCACCAACCCGGGCACCATCGGCACAGTGCAGAGCGTGCCGCGGCTCATGCCGGGCCAAGGCGTCATCGTTGGGGTCGGCAGTATCGATTACCCTGCCGAGTTCCAGGGCAGCGACGAGCGCACGCTCGGCTCACTGGGCGTGAGCAAGGTGGTCACGGTCACGAGCACCTACGACCACCGCATCATCCAGGGTGCCGAGAGCGGCCTTTTCCTGAAGCGTGTGCACGAACTGCTGCTCGGCGAGCACGGCTTTTACGAGAGCGTCTTCAATGACTTGAGCGTGCCGTACGAAGCGGTCAAGTGGCGTACCGACATCAACCCCGCCAACAGCGAAGACGCCATGCTGCACAAGCAGATGCAGGTGGCCACGCTCATCCGCGTGCATCGCGTGCGCGGCCACCTCATTGCCGACCTCGATCCGCTTCGGTGGAAGCAGCCGCAGATGCCCAAGGAGCTGGATCCTGCCACGTATGGTCTCACGATCTGGGACCTTGAGCGCGAGTTCCTGACGGGCGGTGTCGGGGGTGTCGAGAAGCAAGCCCTCGGTGAGCTGCTCGGCGTGCTACGCGATGCCTACTGCCGCACCATCGGTATCGAGTACATGCACATCCAGGACACCGATGAACAGCGGTGGATCCAGTCCCAGGTCGAGGGTGTGCACTTCACGTTCACCAAAGACGAGAAGCGCCGCATCCTCGAGCGACTGAATGCAGCGGAGGCGTTCGAGAAGTTCCTCGCCACGAAGTACGTCGGTGCGAAGCGGTTCGGCCTCGAAGGTGCAGAGTCGGCGATCCCGATCCTCGACTCGGTGCTCACGAGTGCCGTCGAGGCTGGTCTCGATTCGGCTGTGATCGGCATGACTCACCGTGGCCGGCTCAACGTACTCGCCAACCTCATGGGCAAGAGCTACGACCAGATCTTCAAGGAGTTCGAAGGGCACGTCGACCCAACATCCGTGCAGGGTTCTGGCGACGTGAAGTATCACCTCGGAGCACTCGGCAAGTTCGAGAGCCCGAGTGGTGCCGACATCAAAGTCGAGCTTGCGGCGAACCCCAGTCATCTCGAGACAGTCGATCCCATCGTGCTCGGCATGGTGCGCGCCAACCAGGACCGCATCGAACCTCCCGGCTCGTATCCGTCGCTGCCCATCCTCATCCACGGCGACGCTGCGTTTGCGGGCCAGGGCGTGGTGGCCGAGTGCCTCGCGATGAGCGACATCACCGGCTACCGCGTGGGTGGCACCATCCACCTCATCATCAACAACCAGATCGGCTTTACCACCAGTCCCAAGTTCGCGCGGAGTTCGTTGTATTGCAGCGACGTTGCCAAGACCGTGCAGGCACCGATCTTCCATGTGAACGGCGACGATCCCGAGGCGTGTGTGCGCGTCGCGCAACTCGCGTTCGAATACCGCCAACGGTTCCACAAGGACGTGGTCATCGACATGGTGTGTTATCGCCGTCAAGGGCACAACGAGGGCGATGATCCCAGCTACACCCAGCCGCTGATGTACAAGGCCATTGCCGAGCGGCGCAGCGTGCGCAAGCTCTATGTCGAGGCGTTGGTCAAGCGCGGCGAGCTCACTGTCGACGAAGCCGAGAGCGCGCTCAAGGACTTCCAGAGCAAGCTGCAGGTCGCGCTCGACCAAACACGCGCGCATGCCCCAGAGGCCGTCAAAGTGGCCAAGCCTCCCAAGCCGATCGGCGTGTTGGCGCATGTGGCCACTGGCGTGGATCGGGCCGCACTCGACGCGATCTTCGACCATCTCACGGCCTATCCCGAAGGCTTCACACCTCATCCCAAGCTGATCCGTCAATTCGAGACGCGAGCCAAGCTGTATCACGAAGCCAACCACGTCGACTGGGCCACCGGCGAGGCCTTGGCCATTGGCTCGCTCGTGATGGAGGGCACGCCCGTGCGCTTCACCGGTGAGGACACGCGACGCGGCACGTTCAGCCAGCGTCACGCTGCGCTCATCGACTACGAGAACGAGAACAATTGGATTCCGTTGGCAGAGCTGCCCGGTGCGACTGCGAAGTTCTGGGTGTACGACTCGCTGCTCAGCGAATACGCGGCCGTCGGATACGAGTACGGCTACGCGCACATCAATCAGGACACGCTTGTCGTTTGGGAAGCGCAGTTCGGCGACTTCATCAACGGCGCACAGATCGTGATCGACCAGTACATCGTTGCGGCCGAGGACAAGTGGGGCCAGGGCAACGGCTTGGTGCTGTTGCTGCCGCACGGGTTCGAGGGTCAGGGCCCCGAGCACAGCTCGGCTCGCATCGAACGTTTCCTGCAGTCATGCGCCGAGGACAACATTCAGGTGTGCAATGCCACCACGGCCGCCCAGTACTTCCACCTGCTGCGCCGCCAGGTGCGACGCGAGGTCCGCAAGCCATTGATCCTGTTCACTCCCAAGTCCGCGCTGCGCATCGCCCAGACCCGTTCCACTGTGGACGAGCTCACCACAGGTTCGTTCGAAGAAGTGCTCGACGACCCGACACCGGGTCTCGACAAGGCAACCGTGACCCGTTTGGTGTTCTGCAGTGGCAAGGTTGCATGGGATGCCATGGCCGAGCGCGACAAGCGTGGTGTGCCTGCGGCGATCGTGCGCATCGAGCAGCTGTACCCATTCCCAGCCGAGCAAATGCTTGCGATGCTCGATCGGTACCCCAATGCGCACGAGCTCGTGTGGTTGCAAGAGGAACCCGAGAACATGGGCGCCTGGAACTTCGTCGAGGCGCGAGTGTGGCGGGTGAAAGAGCGCGGCTACGACCTGCGCCATGTTGCCCGAGTCGAAAGCGGCAGCCCGGCCACAGGGTCCAAGACCATTCACGATCAGGAGCTTGCCGACCTCATGGACGACACCTTCCGGGGACTCTGACCCCGTTCGGGTTCGCGACCAATAAGCGTCAGAACGTGAGGCCGGTAGCAGCAGCCAATTCGTCGAGCGCAGTAGCGGGGTCGACGACCTTGATGGTCCTCATACCCATTGCGGCGGCCGGTTTCAGGTTGATGCCCAGGTCGTCGAGGAAGATGCATTCGCTGGGCACGACGCCGAGCCGCTCGCAGGCGATCTCGTAAAAACGCGGCTCGGGTTTGCGCACGCCGACCTTGCTGCTCTCGACGATGGCGTCGAAGCGGACCATCACGGCAGCGAGCGCCACGGAACGGTCGGCGCGAACGGCGATGGATTCGGCATCGCTCGCGACGACGTTGTTGGTGAGGCACGCGGTCTTGAAGCCCGCGGCCTTTACCGCGTCGAGCGCGGCCACCATCTCCGGGCGAATGTCGCCAGCGAGGAGGGCGAGGACCTCGGCGCCGCGCACCTCGTGGCCCAACGCTGCGGAATCGAGCGCAAACGCCCGATCGAACTCGACCGGGGTGAATTCATTGCGCTCGAGTCGAGCCCAGGCATTGGTATCGGGGCTGGTTGCGTTGACCGTGCGAATGAAGTCATGGGGGAGTCCGACCCGGGCCTCGTAGTGGTTGAACGCTTCGAACGGACTCGACAAGATGACGCCGCCGAAATCCCAGAGCACTGCAGTGAACACACGAGGATCGTAGGTGCAGCACTCCATAGATGCTTGACTGGCAGTGTTATGCCTCTTCACGTCATCGTCGACGGCTCCAATTTGGCCACAGAGGGCCGAACCGCGCCAAGCCTCAAACAACTCAACGAAGCAGTCGACGCGTACCGCGCTGATCACCCCGAAGCCCTCATCACTGTGGTTGTCGACGCGACATTCGGTCACCGTATCGACGCGAGCGAAGTGCCTGAGTTCGAGCGCGCCATCGAGACGAATGCCTTCGTGGCGCCGCCGGCCGGTGCCGTGGGCCGCGGTGATGGATTCATCTTGAGCATCGCTCAAAAGGTGAAGGCAACCATCTTGTCGAACGACAGCTATCAGGAGTTCCACGGGGAGTACGCGTGGCTCTTCGACGACGGTCGACTCGTCGGTGGGAAGCCGGTGCCCCACGTGGGCTGGGTGTTCGTGAACCGCACGCCGGTTCGGGGCCCGGTCAGTCGCCGTTCGGTCAAGGAACAAAAGGTCGTCGAGAAGTCCCCCGGAAGGCGGCGCGCCAGCAAGGCGGTTTCCGACGCGCCATCCCTCTCGGCCGATGCGCCGATGCCTATCCCCAAGTCGGCCCCGCCAGGTGCGGTGATGCCCGGAGCGAAACGAGCGACGCGTGCCGAACCGGCGTCGTCCGAGCGCGCCGCCGACCGGCAGCCCGATCGCCACACCGACAAGCCTGCGGCGCCAAAGTCGGCCAACGACCTGCTCGCGTTCTTGTCGTTCGTCGAGCATCATCCAGTCGGCACCCCCGTGCAGGCCGTAGTCGACAGCTACTCATCTCACGGTGCCTACGTGTTGATGGGTGATGCACATGGCTATGTGCCGCTTCGTCTGATGGCAGATCCAGCGCCACGCAGCGCGCGTGAGGCGATGGCGCTGGGAGAAACTGTCACCTTGGTCGTGCACAGCTTCGCAGCAGGCCGTCGCAGTATCGATCTTGCCGTTCCGGCGATGGCGCCTGCGGCGGCGCCGGCAGCACCGGCTCGCGGTCGGCGTGGCGGCACCAACAAGGTTGTGCCGCCATCTGCGAGCGAGGTCACCGAAACGACGGCTCCAGCACCGGCGCCTCGCAAACAAGCGGGTCGCAAGCAGGCGGTCGCGCCCGATGTTGTAGCCGTTGTCGCCGTTCCTGCGTCCAAGGCGGCCGCGCCGGCGAAGCGAGGTCGCGCCCCCAAAGCTGTAGCGCCTGCGGCCGCCGACGCGAAGCCAGCGACCGCAACAAGGCGCGCCCAGCCGCCGACGGTCGTCAAGAGGGCGGCAACCACGACGAAGGCGAAACGAGCCGCGAAGTCGGCTGCTCCCATCGCTGCACCTGCCGTAGCGGCACCGACGCCGAAGCCCTCACGCGCTCCGAAGAAAGTATCTGTTCCGGTCACGCAACCGGCCGCAGTCACGCAACCGGCGGCGGCCGCGCAACCCCGTAAGGCTGCAACGCCCGCCAAGACCGCGCCCCGTCGAACGGGTGCCGCCAAGTCAGTTCGGTCGTGACCATGCGCGTCGCAACTTGGAACGTGAATTCGCTCAAGGCCCGACTACCGAGGGTCGAGGAATGGCTCGCTGATGTGCAGCCCGATGTGTTGTGCATGCAGGAAACCAAGCTCGCCGACGATGCGTTTCCATCGCTCACGTTTCAGGCAATGGGCTACGAGGGCGCGCATCACGGGCAGGGTCAGTGGAACGGCGTCGCCATTCTGTCCAAGGTCGGACTCGACGATGTGGTTGCGAACTTCGCCGATGGCGAGCCGCCCGATGCCGAGGCCCGCTTGATTACCGCAACATGTGGGGGTGTTCGAGTTACGTCGGTCTACGTGCCGAACGGCAGGTCGCTCGACCACGACCACTATCAGTACAAACTGGAGTGGATGCAACGGCTCCGTGCACACGTGGCCCAGAACTCATCACCGTCTGACGACGTGATCGTCACCGGCGACTTCAACATCGCACCCGAGGATCGCGATGTACACGACCCATCGAAGATGGTTGGGTCCACTCACGTCAGCCCCCCCGAACGCGAAGAACTGGAAGCGCTGTGTGCGTGGGGGATGTCGGACATCTTCAGGCATCATCATCCCGAGCCCAAGCTCTATTCGTGGTGGGACTATCGGGCGGGCGATTTCCACATGGGACGCGGACTGCGTATCGATTTGATCCTTGGCACGGCGTCGGTGCTCGAGCGGAGTGCGTTCTGCGTCATCGATCGCAATGCGCGCAAGGGCACCTCGCCCAGCGATCATGCACCGGTGTTGGCCGATTTGGTCGACGGATGAGCAACGACGTCGATCCCGTTGCGGGCCTGCCCGAGGACCATCCCTTCTCGGGTCGGCGTGGGCCGGCCACGATGCGCGATGCCATTAATGCGCGCCTCGTCGGCAACACCATGCCCACCGGATCGCGCGCCGAACTGGCCGCAGCCACGCGCATCATCATCGACGAGCTTATGCGCAGCACGGCCGACGATGTGCAGCTCGAAGACGCGGCCGCGCTTGTCAAGCAGGCAGCAGCGCTGCTGCAGGAGCAGTCACACGGCCGCGGCTATGTCGGTGTCGCCGAAGGCTCGTTGGCAAACGGGCATCAGAGCTTCATCGATTTCAGTCCGTTCATCGGTGTCCTGAATCCGCTGGCGCCGCCCATCAGCGTGCGCTTCGACGCCAAGGGCGATGTGACGGCCACGTGCACGTACGGTGCGGCATATGAGGGCCCACCCGGGTGTCTGCACGGTGGCTTCATCGCAGCTGGGTTCGACGAGATTCTCGGCTTCGCTCAGGCGCAATCTGGGCAGCCCGGAATGACGGGTCGGCTCACGATTTCTTACCGATCACCGACGCCGTTGTTCCGTGAGGTGCGCTTCGTCGGTCGGCTCGACCGTGTCGAGGGTCGCAAGATCTACGCCAGCGCCGAACTCTTGGTGGGCGACACGCTGTGCGCCGAGGCCGTAGGACTGTTCATCTCGATGAAGCCAGAGGTGTTCGAGCGCCTGCTCAAGCTTCGGGTCGGCAACGAATCGGCGGCCGACACCGACAACGCCACCAACAACGCCACCGACAACGCCAGCGACAACGCCAGCGATGGCGCAGCAGCGTCGGGCTCTACAGCGCTCGACTGAGAGCAGCGAGCATGCGTGGCGCAATTCGGGCCGCGGACACGGGTCCGAGATCGGTGAGTGCAATGACCTCGTCCACGGTGGCGGGTCGGGCTGCAGCAACAGCGCGCAACGACTGATCGGAGCAGATTGCGGCCGGCATCACCTGCGCCGCCTTGGCCGCGTTGGCCCGCCATTCGAGGAGTGCAGTGAGCACCGGATCCGCGGCCGGACGCGAGATTCGTGGCATTGGCGACCCGACGAAGACTTCATCGACTGAGGTGTCGAGATCGGCAAGAAGCGGCGATGGCTGCGATGGTCGACCGTTTCGTTGCGCCGCCCACATGATGATGAGCTGCTCGCGAGCGCGCGTGCAGGCCACATAGAGCAAACGAGCTTCCTCGTTGCGCTGCGTCGCGGTGGTTGCGGTGGCGTGTGGAATGAGACCCTGTTCGGCTCCGACGATGACCACGGTCTGCCACTCGCGACCCTTGGCGCCATGGAAGGTGAGCAGGTCGACGGCGTCGTCGGGCTCGGAATTCTCGATATCGTCGAACGGGGAGTGCAACTCGATCCATGCGCGAAATGACAAGCCGCTGCGTTGAGCGAGGAAGCGATCGGCGGTCTCGGCCACCCGTGCGCGAATCGGATCGGCAGCCGTATCGTCGGCGACGCGTTCGACCCACTGTCCGAGGTCGGCGGGCGTTCGGCAGGCGTGCGCCTCTGCGAGCGCTGCGCCAAAGGCGCGACGTGCTCCTGTGCGGCCCTGCAGGTTCGAGGGTACCCCAGCGCGTGTGAGTGCCTGGCTCACTGCATTGAGTTGTACGACGGTCCGTGCGAGTACCGCGCAACTCCGCCACGAGCGCTGCGTGCCGACCACGTCGCGTAGCAGCCGAGCTACCGCGGTGTTCTCGGCTGCGTCGTCGGCGAGTTCGACGACACGCACACCAACACCGTCGGCGGGCACGGCCACGGCGTCGTCGGTTTGGTCGGATCGAAGCAGCACACCGCGCGCAGCAGCGATGATCTGGGGTGTGCAGCGATAGTTGCGTGTGAGCCGGCTGATGGTGATGCCGGGATACAACTCCTCGACGTTGTCCATGATGGTGGGGTCGGCGCCGTTGAATCCAAAGATTGCCTGCCGGGGATCGCCCACGAGACACAGGTCGCTGCGGCCGTCGCGAACCGCCTCGAGAAACGCGAACTGCAACGGGTTGAGGTCTTGGCTCTCGTCGACGAAGAGATGACGGAATCGCCAACGGATGCCCGCCGCCCATTGTTTGTCGTTCTCGAGCGCAGCCAGGGCCTGTTCGAGCAGGTCGTCGAAGTCGACCACACCTCGTCGGGTCTTGACCGTGGCGTAGGCCTGGGCGACTGACGAAAACTCCGCAGCACCGAGGATGATTCGGCGCCCGGCACCCCGCGCAGCGGTCGCAGCGGCTGCTGGAGCAATTCGACGCGCTCGCGTCCAGTCGAGGTCGTTGAGCACTGCGGAAGGGTCAGCCTTCGAGCCGGCAGCGCGCAGTGCTTCGTTCATCAGTCGGAACCGGTCGGACGCTACGGCGGCGGGACGTTGATCCATGTCGATGGCCCGTTGCCGCAGGAGCCGCAGCGCGACGGCGTGAAAGGTACCGGCCTCGATCCGTTCGCGCATACCGACACGGCGGAGACGCTTCTGCAGCTCGCTCGCTGCTTGATTGGTGAAGGTGAGCGCCAACACGTGTTGCGGTTGTACGTCTTCGTCAGCGGCAATGCGATACGCGATCCTGCGGGTGAGCACGGTGGTCTTGCCCGAACCAGCGGCGGCAACGATGGCCAGCGGAGATGCCGTCACGGTGACCGCGTCGCGCTGGTCGGCATCGAGTCCGGCCAGCAGTTCGTCGAGATCCACGGTCGCCACGTTACGTCGCCGGATCAGGTTCGCGGTTCGCGTATAGTTGCCCCATGGCGTATCCCACCAAGCATCTCAACGCGAACGAGACCATTGCGCTCGACCTCCAGCCTCACTGGTGGTACTTCGCCGGTCCGGCCGCCACGCTCGCCATCGCCATCGTGGTCGGATTCCTGGTGCGGATCAAGCTCGACGACGGCAACACCCGCAAGTTCTTGGGCTATGTCCTGCTCGCGGTCATCATCGTGGCTGCCCTGTGGCTCGTGCAACGGTTCGCGAAGTGGAAGACGACGAACTTCGTGATCACCAGCGACCGCGTCATCTTCCGCCAAGGCCTGGTTGCCAAGAGCGGCGTCGAGATCCCGCTCGGCCGCGTGAACAACGTGAACTTCAACCAAACGGTGTTCGAGCGTCTCATCGGTGCGGGTGACCTGCTCATCGAGTCGGGCGGAGAGGACGGTCAGCAGCGTTTCAGCGACATCCGCAACCCTCAGGCCGTGCAGAACCTGCTGCACGCACAAGTCGAAGCCAAGGCCAGCCGTAGCGGTGCGAGCAACGGCGGTGGTGGCAGCTTTGCTGCGCCGCCAGCCCCGCCGGTGGTCGATGTGGCGGGGCAACTCGAGAAACTCGAAGGACTGCTGCAGCGCGGCTCGCTCTCTCAAGAAGAGTTCGACGCCCAGAAGGCCCGCCTCCTCAAGGGGTGACAAAGCCGGTGAATTGCCCCGAGCTGTTTCGTTCGACGCCCTCGACGATGATCACGGCAGAGCAGTTGATCGCACCGTACACGTGGGGGAACAGCGCCGCTGCCGGGGGCGGTGCGTCGGTCCGACCGAGATGCGCCGGGGCCTCCCAAACCCACGGGCTATCGAGCAGCGCCGTGTCAATCGACAGGACCACGAAATCGCCCTCGTGTGCCGTGTAGAACGCGTTGGCCACCTGAAGCAACACGTCATGGTCATCGGTGCAGTGGATGAAGCCCTCCGTGTCGAGCGATGCGTTCGTGACGACGTCGTTCCACCCGAGACCGAGCCAGTCCATCGCGGGAAGGAGATGCAAGATGACGGCCATTGGTGTGCGTCAGGCTTGTGCTTCGGGAGATGAGGTGAGTTCGATCGAGGCGCCTGCGACGGCACGAACGACCCAGCCGTTTGCCACTGCTCCGGGTTCGGTGAACGCCACGATGCAACCACCAAAGCCGCCGCCCGTCATCCGCGCGCCGTAGACACCGGGCACGGCGCAGAGTGCCTCGACGGCCTGGTCCATGACGGTGGTGCTCGTTGCGAAGTCGTCGCGCAGGCTGTTGTGGCTCTCGACCATCAGTTGTCCAGCTCGCGTGATGTCGCCCGCGCGGAGTGCGTCGCCGAAGTCGCGCACTCGTTGATTCTCGTTGATCACATGGCGCGCGCGGCGACGAATGGTGGGATCGGCAATGCGTGACAAGTCGTCGGTGGTGGCGAGTCGCAGAGGACCGATGACCCGTTCGGCGGCATTGCATTCGTCGACCCGATCGGCGTATTCGCTGCCCATCAGCGTGCGATGGGCGACGAACTGCACGACGATGTCGACGCCGGCGGGTAAGGGCACTGGGGTGACGGTGAGTGCGTGGCAATCGATGAGTACCGCGTGTCCGACAACACCGGCAGCAATGCAGAGTTGATCCATGATCCCGCAGGGCACGCCGCTGGCGCGATGCTCGGCGCGTCTGCCCAGTTCGGCCAGCGCGACCACGTCGCCCCGGAAGCCCATCGCAAGCGCGACGGCGATTTCGAGTGCGGCGCTGCTCGATAGTCCGGCTCCGATCGGGATATCGGTCTTCACCGTGCCCGAGATCGATTGTGCTGCATCACCCAGCTCGGCCGCGACGCCCGCCACGTAACGACCCCAGCGAGGCTCGATGGTTGCCGGGTCGAGTACGGGCAACGCAAGAACCAACGGCTCGGGTTCGTCGGACGACGTGAGTTCGATCGGGCCATCGTGGTACGAACCCTCGATGACGGTCCAGCGATCGATAGTCATCGGCAACACGAGACCACCGGTGTAGTCGGTGTGGTCGCCGATGAGGTTGACGCGACCGGGTGCGCGGACGACGAACTGATCGGTCATACGAGCTTCAGAGCCACGCTCAACCGCTCGATGGCATCGAGGTCGAATGGTGCGCGAAGAGCAATGTTCACCTGATCGGCACCCGCGTCGATGTAGCGCCCGATCCGATCGAGTACCTCCTCGTCGGAACCCGTGAGGCAGCCATTGCGTACGGCGTTGGCGAGCTGACCGAACTGCGCCTGCAGGCTGTCCTCGGTCCACGCCAGGCCCACGTTGATGGCGCAGCGAATCTCACCAGGATCGCGTTCGACCGTCGCACAGTGCTCGTGCAAGACAGCGCGTTTGCGCGCGAATTCGTCGGGCGACACGAACGGCACATTCCAGCCGTCGGCGTACTTCGCCGTGATCTTGAGGGTGCGCTTCTCGCCCCCGCCACCGACCCAGATGGGCATCCTTGCCTGCACCGGGCGTGGCTCGTTGCGCGCCTCGTGTAATGAGAAGTGTTTGCCTTCGAAGGTGCTCACTTCGTTGTGGAGCAGGCCGCGCAACACCTGGATGCCTTCCTCGAGTTGGTCCATACGCACCTTGGTCTCGGGAAAGGGGATGCCGTACGCGTTGTATTCGACCACGGCCCAGCCCGATCCGATGCCCATGTCAGCGCGGCCGCCGGACAGGTGATCGATGGTGGTGACGGCCTTGGCCAACACCGCTGGGTGCCGGTAACCCACCGAGTACACCAGCGAACCAATGCGCACGCGAGACGTCTCGCAGGCCAGCGCGGCGTGCATGGCAACCGCCTCGAGACACTCGGCGTCGTCGGGCTTGCCCGTGGCACCGTAGAAGTGGTCCCAGATCGAGATCCACCCGTAACCGAGCGCTTCGATGCGTCTCCATGACGCGCGCAGATCGTCGCTACTGATGTGTTGAAGACCGGTGTGTACCCCAAAGACCGTCATGACACTGACCGTAGTCGTTGTTCCGTGTTGACCCACGAGCCATCTGGCAACGAGACTCATTGGATGCCACGAGCCGTTGTGAACACCCTCCTCGCCACCGACGAGAAGGTGGAACTCGAGTACGAGACGATCGGTTCACCCACTGATTCGCCGCTGTTACTCATCATGGGATTCACTGCGCAGCTCACTCTGTGGCCCGACGGGCTGTGCAGAATGCTTGCCGAGCGCGGGTTCTACGTCATCCGCTTCGACAACCGTGATTGCGGCTTGAGCACCAAGCTCGACGGCGTCGAGTTTGATGTCGGTGGGGTCATGGTCGCTGCGCTCGATGACCGCCCCGATCTGTTGCCCCCGGTTCCCTACACGCTGTCCGACATGGCCGCCGACGCCGCTGGGCTGCTCGCCCACCTGGGTATCGAAGCCGCGCACATCATGGGTGCCTCGATGGGCGGCATGATTGCGCAGACATTCGCTCTGGAATACCCACAGCGCACGCTGTCGCTGGTGTCGATCATGTCGACACCCGGCGACCCAGAGGTCAGCCAACCAACTCCCGAGGCCGGCGCAGCCTTGCTCGCCCCACCGCCCACCGAGCGCGCTGCGTACATCGAGAACTCGATTGCGTCGATGGTGTGGCAGTCGAAGAAGTACGCGAACCCTGACGACGTCCGCGCCCAGGCAGCGCTCGATTTCGACCGCAGTTTCTACCCCGAGGGCGCCACGCGTCAGCTCGGGGCCATCTACGCAAGCGGACGCCGCTCGGCGCTGTTGCCGTCGCTCGACACGCCCACCCTCGTCATCCACGGCCGCGACGACACGTTGCTGCCACCCGCCGGAGGGTTTCGTACGGCCGAGCTGATCCCCGGTGCCAATCTGTTGTTCATGGCCGACATGGGCCACGACCTTCCTGAGCCGCTGTGGCCCATGCTGGTCGATGCGATCGTCGCCAACGCCGCGCGCTGATCCAGCGCCTTGCCCGATTTCACACACAGGAGTACGAACATGTCTGGTCCGCTCAGCGGCTACCGCATCATCGAAATCGCAGGCATCGGCCCGGGTCCGTTCGCGGCGATGATGCTCAGTGATATGGGTGCCGAGGTGATCCGGGTCGAGCGCGCGCAGGCCGTGCGACCCGGTGCCGGACCGAACCTCGATGTCATGCAACGCAATCGCCGTAACATCGCGATCGACCTCAAGCATCCCGATGGAGTCGCGACATTGATGCAACTCATCGACAGCGCCGACGCACTCATCGAGGGCTTCCGCCCGGGCGTCATGGAGCGCCTCGGCGTCGGTCCCGATCAGTGCTTGGCGCGCAATCCCAAGTTGGTCTTCGGACGCATGACCGGATGGGGCCAGGAGGGTCCCTACGCCCTCGCTGCCGGTCACGACATCAACTACATCTCACTCGCCGGGGCGTTGGCCCACTTCGCGCGTGCCGGGCAGGCGCCGGTGCCCCCGCTGAACATGGTCGGCGACTTCGGTGGTGGCGGCATGTTCCTCGCCTATGGCGTGGTGTGCGCGCTGCTCGAGGCACAACGCAGCGGTACAGGGCAGGTGGTGGACACTGCCATGGTCGACGGCGCGGCGATCCTGATGAGTATGTTCTGGGGCTTCAAGAGCATAGGTGCGTTCAACGAGAATGCTCCGGGCACCAACCTGCTCGATACCGGCGCGCACTTCTACGATGTGTACGAGTGCAACGATGCCAAGTTCATCTCGCTCGGCTCCATCGAGTCGCAGTTCTACGCCGAACTGCTGCGCCTCGCCGGTCTGGCCGACGATCCGGAATTCGCCCAGCAGCACAATCAGGCGAATTGGCCGCATCTCAAGGAACGTCTCGCCGCGTTGTTCATCACGCGTTCGCAAGCCGAATGGTGCGAGCTGATGGAGCACACCGACGTGTGCTTCGCTCCTGTGCTCACGATGAGCGAAGCGGCGCAGCACCCCCACAATGTCGAGCGGTCAACCTTCATCGAGATCGATGGCGTCACGCAGCCCGCTCCAGCGCCGCGCTTCAGCCGTACCAAACCAGAGGTGTCGATGGCGCCCGCCAGAGCTGGAGAGCACACCCGCGAAGTTCTGCAGGACTGGGGCTTTGCGTCGGCGTCCGTCGATGCACTGTTCGAATCCGGAGCCGTGAAGTAGTGGCGACGAACGAGTGCCGGAAGGTCCGCTGACATGGGAACACTCGTCTGCTTCCATGCGCATCCCGACGACGAGACCATCTCAACCGGCGGCACGATTGCCCGCGCAGTGGCCGAGGGGCACCGAGTAATTCTGGTCATTGCTACCAATGGCGACCACGGTGAGGTTCCCGACGACCTTGCTCCCGGCGAGACGCTCGTCCACCGACGCCAGGCAGAGGCCGCCCGTTCTGCCGATGTACTCGGTGTCCATCGGTTGGAGTGGCTCGGTTACAAAGACAGCGGGATGACCGGCTGGGAGCAGAATACCGACCCCGATTCGTTCCTGCTCGCCGACCTCGATGCCGCCGCCGAACGTCTGGCGCGAATCCTTCGCGAGGAATCCGCAGACGTGGTCACCACCTACGACTGGCACGGCAACTACGGCCACCCGGACCACATCAAGGTGCATCAGGTGGGTCATCGCGCCGCCGAACTGGCTGGTACCGCAGCCGTGTTTGAGGCAACGATGAACCGCGATCACATCGTCAAGATGATGAGCATGGCGAGCGAGTTGGGTGTCGATGGTGGCGAAGAAGGCGAGGAGCCGTTCGATCCGGCCGGTCCGGCAGACGACGGAAACCCTATGGGTATGTCCGAACACGAGATCACCCACGCCGTCGACGTCACCGGTTACATCGCGCAGAAACGGGCGAGCATGCGCTGCCATGCGAGTCAGATCACCGATACGAGTTTCTTCATGCAAATGCCGGATGAGGTGTTCGCGCTCGGCTTCGGCACCGAGTGGTTCATCAAGAAGGGTGCTGTTCCCGGGGTGCGACCGGGCTGGTTGTTCGACGAGCAATGACGCGCCTCTATCTGGTGCGTCACGGACGTGCGTCGGCTGGCTGGAACGTGGACCCTGATCCTGGGCTCGATGATCTCGGGCGCCAGCAAGCCGAGCGGATGGCCGATCAGCTGCAACCGCTCGGTCCGCTGGCCGTGGTGTCGAGTCCGCTGATGCGTTGTCAGGAGACGGCGGCAGTGTTGGCATCCCGGTGGGGCGTGCTGACCCTTGTCGAACCGAGTGTTGCGGAGATCCCCTCACCGATTGGTGTGCCGATCGCCGAACGCGTCGATTGGCTGCGCGTCGCGATGAGCGGCACGTGGGCCGATCTGGGCGACCGTTACACCAGCTTCCGTGACGGCGTCGCCTTGTGCCTTGCATCGCTCTCTGCGGACACGGTTGTTGCGAGCCACTTCATCGCGATCAACGCGGCCATCGGCGCTGCGTGCGACGACGACCGGGTGGTGATACGCAGCCTCGACAATTGCTCGGTCACGATCATCGATGTCGTCGATGGGCGCTTGCATCTCGTGGAAGGCGGCCACGAGGCGGACACACTCATTCGCTGATCACAGGTGGTGCCATGGAGTTGACCCTGTTGTGCGGCAAACTCTGGAGATGAGAAACAGGTGGGTGTCGTTCGGTTTCGTGGCGTGTGCAGTGTCGTCAGTACTCGTCGCCTCGTGCAGTGACTCCTCGCCGGCGTCCACTACCTCTGCGACCGACGTGACGTCCACGATCGATGCGTCCTCCACCACTTCCGCGCCCACCACGACATTGAGCGCGTCGATCACGACCACTGCGGCCACCACCACGACAGCAGCGTCGGCGACCACCACTACCGTGCCCATCGGCGCATCGATCAGCTTGCGCAGCGACGGCATCGGCGACGCGCTCTTCGGAGCCGAACCGGAGAGTGTCATCGACTACATCAATGGCATCTTCGGAGCACCCACGTCCGACTCGGGGTGGGTCTCTGCCCCCGAGCGCACATGTCCGGGCACCGAGGTGCGATCACTGTCGTGGGGCGACCTCTCGTTGCTGTTCGGCGATCAGAGCTCCGTGTCCAGCGGGCGTCGCCACTTCTTCAATTGGTCGTATGGGCCAGCGCGTGCCGGCGCCGTCATCGTCCCTGCTGGCATGACCACGGCCGCCCCCGGCCGGATCGGCGTCGGGGCGACCGTCGCCCAACTGCGCGCCGCCTACCCAGCTGCGATTGTGTCGCCTGGTGATGAGATCGTCGGCCCGTCTGCCACGATCAGTGACGGTCTGTTCGCCTTTCTGTCCAACGCGACGAGCTCTGGGGCGGTCATCAGCCTCGTCGGTGGATCCGGGTGTGGTGAGTAGCGGGGTCGACATCGTGGCTAGGCTCTGTGCACTTGGAAATCTGGAGGTGCTGCCATGAAGCGAATGTTGCCCGTCACCGAACTCGCCCGCGATTCGCGCTTCGAGCGCGTCAGCGTCGAGGTCACCGTTTTCGATCCGCGTAATCTCAGCCCATCGGCTCAGGTGAACGGTATTGCGCCCACCTACCCGAACGCCAGCGACAACGCCCGCGGCCTCATGCACGGCATCTTCGTCGGCGAGATTCAAGCGCTCGAGGGCGCGGGACGAACCTGCTTCGATTTCGACACCGGCGATGGGCGCGAGCACGCACCATTCGCCATGAAGCTCGACATGGCCCGCCAATGTTGGGACGAAGCCCGTCATGTCGAGATCAGCTGCAAGCTCAGCGAACACATGGGCAGCGAGATCGGTGAGTTCGGCGAGGGCACACTGCTTTACGAGGCGGCGTGCAACGCGGACCCCGTCTTACGCCTCACCGGCGTCAATCGTGCGCTCGAAGGTCTTGCGATTGATGTGTTCACGACGATGAAGAACTTCGGCACCACCCTTGACGATCCCGTCATGCAGTTCTGCGAGGACTGGATGCTCGCCGATGAGGTCACCCACGTGAAGATGGGTAGCGACTGGTTGCGCAAGCTCACGGTCAACGACCCTCAGCGGCTCAAAGATGCGCTCGAGTTCCAACGTGCAGTCGACAAGTTGTTCAGCTTCGGCGGGTTCCGCGGCGAGAGCGCCGAGCATCCCGTGAACCTCGCGCGCAATTTCCGCCGCCTCGCCGGCTTCGACGACGCCGAGATCGAGGATCTTGTCGAGATCGCCGCACAGGCCTACACCGAGGCGCAGGAGCAGCAGCGGCTGCGCGCCGATGCAGCGGCGCTCGCCGCGGCCAACTGACGATCTGAGAAGGCGGCGATTGCTCTGATTGCCCTGCTTCTGCGCGACCTCCACGCCAACTGGGCGTGGTTCGTGATCATCGGCAACGGACTCGCAGGCGTCTGGTCGCTGGCTGCGCACAAGTATCCCGTGCTGCGCACGCGCGCGCTGTGGTGGTTCATCGGCATCGCCGAGGTCGCGATCTTCATCCAGGTAGCCATGGGCGTAGCACTGGTCAACAAGTACAAGTACAACTTCCCGAAGTTCCATGCGTTCTACGGATTTGTCGCGATCATTGCCGTGGCGATCATCTACAGCTATCGACCACAACTGAAGGGCAAGACCTATCTGCTCTACGGCGGGGGTGGGCTGTTCCTCATGGGTCTCGGCATTCGCGCCATGCTCGTTGGCTGACGCATTGGGTAGGGCACCGAAGGGTGTCGCACCCATGTGCGATCGTGTCCGCATGACAAGATCGACACAAGTCATAGGCCGAGTGCAGCCTGCTGCGGCACGAGCCACGGGGTGCGGTAGGTCGCTATGAGTGCATCTTCGAACGAGCGATCAGTGGAGCAGGCGGCGCACGAGAGCGCGATGGCCGAGGTTGCCGAGACTCTCCTGAACATCGAGCAGGCGCAGCGCCGGGCCGATCGCGCGGTGAAGGTGGTTGCGTTGCTCGGCAGCGACCGCAACACCGAACTCGCGTTGCGGACCGCCGCGAAGGCGCTCGCCGACGCACACAAGGCCCTGTTCGAAGAGGCGTATCTCTCGGGCACGCAGCAGCGTCTGGTGTAGGCCGGTCTCCTGCGTGCTTTCCGGGGCCGAGATCCAGGCGAACCGGCGCAGGTTCGCGCACGAGTGGGGCACCTATGCGGGCACCGAACGCTCTGAGGCACAGACATCCTCAACGAGTTGTTCGAGTGCTACGGCAACAACCGAAAGTCGGCGGGCGCGCTGTTCGAGGACTCGCACGCGTCCACTGGCATCATGGATCTCTTCTACCCCGGCGTCGCCATCGTCGAAATGAAGGCGCCTTCGCGCGCGTCCAAGCTCGTTGAGCATCGCAAGCAGGCATTCGACTACTGGCACAACTCGTCCGATAGCGAGACCGATCGCCCGGCCCCGCCATACGTCGTGCTCTGTGCCTTCGGCCTTTTCGAAGTCTGGGAGCCGGGAAAGTACCCGACAACACCGCGCGCCGACTTCGCACTCGCCGAGTTGTCGGATCGCTACGAGACGCTTCTGTTCCTTGCCGGCGCCGGGCACGATCCGCTCTTCGGCACGACGAACAAGGCCATCACCACCGAAGCCGCAAACACCATCGGTGTGTTGTATCGAGAACTCAGCGCGCGCAACGCAGCCGCCCCCGAGGAAATCCAGCGATTCATCTTGCAGATGGTGTGGTGCCTGTTTGCCGAGGATCTCGCAATGCTCGAGGGTCATCCGGTGCAACGCATCATCGCCACGCTGCTCGCCAATCCCCAGCTCACATCTCGCGCACTTCTGGGCGACCTCTTCGATGTGCTTAACGATCAAGACGATTACGGCGCATCGGCATCCTCGCCGGCACCCGATACGTGAATGGAACGCTGTTCGAGAAACCTGCAAAGGTCAACCTCAATCACGATGAACTCCTGCTGCTGCGCGAGGCCGCGATGTTCGACTGGAAGAACGTCGACCCAACGATTTTCGGTTCGCTGATGGAGGGTTGCCTGGGCAGGGAGCAACGCTGGAAGCTCGGTGCGCATTACACACACGAGTCCGACATCATGAAGATTGTCGGGCCCACCATCGTGCGGCCCTGGCGGTCGCGAGTCAACGCTGCCACCACGCCGGCCGAAGCTCGTGACGTGCTCGACGAGCTGTGCTCATTCAGGGTGCTCGACCCTGCGTGCGGATGCGGCAACTTCTTGTATGTCGCGTATCGCGAACTGCGTCAGTTGGAATCCGACTGCAAGAAGCGCATCGTGGCGTTGGCAGCGTCAACCGGTCAGGCCGCGCCCGAGGGGCCGTTGCCGTACTTCCGGCTCGACAACCTCTGTGGCATCGAGCTGGAGCCGATCTCGGCCTTCATCGCTCGAGTCACCCTGTGGATGGGACACAAGCAGATGTCCGATCGCTTTGGCGCCGCCGAGCCGGTGCTGCCGCTGGTGGATATGAAGGGAATCGAGGTGGGCGATGCGCTGATCAAGCCCTGGCCGAGTGTCGACTGCATTATCGGCAATCCACCGTTTCTCGGTTCGCAACTCGTGCGCAACGCCCGTGGCGATTCCTACATCGACATGCTCAAGACGGTGTTCAAAGTGGGGGTCAAGGACTATTGCGTGTACTGGTTCCGAAAGGCGCACGATCACCTGCGCGTCGGCCAGCGTGCGGGTCTTGTCGGAACGAACTCGATCTCGCAGAACAAGGCGCGCTCAGCGTCGCTGGAGTACATCGAGATGAACGGCGGCGTCATCACCGATGCGGTATCCAGTCAGAAATGGCCTGGCGAAGCCAAGGTGCATGTGAGCCTGGTGAACTGGGCCAAGCGGCCCGATCAGGTGGACCCGCTCATCCTCGACGGTGTCGTCGTTGCGGGCATCACTGCCGAGCTACGCACACCCGAACGCTCTACCGGTCAGGTGGCCAAGCTGTTACCCAATACGGGGCGCAGCTTTCAGGGCCCCATCCCCGTCGGTGATGGATTCATCATCACCGCAGCTGAAGCGTCGACGCTGCTCGCCTCCACCGAAGCCGCCTACGCCGACGTCGTGTCCCCGTATGTAACGGGCGAGGACATTGCCGAAGACCCTCAGCAGCAGGCGCGCCGATGGATCATCAACTTCGACAGCCGGTCGCTCGAGGCGTCGATGCAGTATCCGGCTGCGCTGATGATCGTTCGCGAGCGGGTCAAGCCAAAGCGCGATGCAAACGAGGACGTGGGCTTTCGAACACTGTGGTGGCGTTTCGGCCGCCCGCGCCCGACCATGCGCGCTGCCTTGACGGGCAAGACCCGATATGTGGCTGCGGTGCGAACCGGCAAACGGTTCCGACAACGGTGTTCGAGACATTCCCTTGGCCCGACGATGCGTCGGCATCGGCCACCGAAGCCGTGGCCGAATGAGCCCGCCGAATGATTGCGCGACGCGAGGAGATCTGCCTCGCTGCACAGATCGGCCTCACCGAGCTGTACAACAGAATCGACGATGGCGCGTATGCCGATCTTGGCCTGCTCCACCGCCAACTCGATGCCGCTGTGGCAGAGGCCTACGGATGGCCCGCCGGAATTGCTCACGACGACGACGCGATCGTGCAACTCCTGCTCGACAGGAATCGTGAAATCGCCGCAAGCTCGCGCCAGTACGATCCGTTCGAATCGTCGATTGTGCCGCCGCAGTTTCCGCTGACCTGACGCCTTAGCCGCGATCGCGCTGCCACGCTCCGCCCGCCGTCGCGGCACTAGATTGCTGCTCATGGGGACTTTGGATGGACAGGTTGCAGTCGTTGTCGGCGGGCACAGCGGTTTCGGTGAGGCGATCTCACGGCTCTTCGCCGCAGAGGGCGCAACGGTGGTGGTGGGCGGTCGGCGGATCGAACTCGTCAACCAGGTTGCGGAGTCCATCGGCGGCCTCGGCGTCGACTGCGACATCACCGACGACGATCAGGTGCAGGCGTTGGTGGGCTCTGCGGTCGACGCGTACGGCAAGGTCACCATCGCTGTGAATTGCGCCGGGTACGAGCAGAGCACTGCCATTGCCGATCTCACGCCGCAGAAGCTCGACGCGATGTTGGCAGTGCAGCTCAGCGGTGCCCTGTATTGCATGCGTCACCTCGGCAACGCCATGGCGGCTGCGGGTGGAGGCGCATTCTTGTCGATCAGTTCGCTCACTGCCCACAATCCGTCTCGTGGACTCGCCGCCTACGCCAGCGCGAAGGCCGGCGTCGAGTATGCCACGAAGATCGCTGCCGTGGAATATGGTTCGCAGCAGGTGCGCTTCAACACCGTTGCTGCATCACTGATCGAGACCCCGATGACCGAGCGCATCTTCCGTTTCGAGCCCGCCATCCAGGCGTTGCGCGAGGTCACGCCGCTCGGCCGGATGGGAAGCAGCACCGACATCGCCCGGGCGGCACTGTTCCTCTGTGGCCCAGATGCCAACTACATCACCGGGCAGACCTTGTGCGTCGATGGTGGTGCGTCGTTGCAGATGTTGCCCTCGCCGCAGATGTTCGCAGATGTACACCGGCGTTGGACCGAGGCCCAGCCACCCCCGGCCCAGCCACCGCAGGCTCAATCACCCCAAGCCCAGCCACCGCAGGCAGTGGGGTAGGCGGATGCGATTCGACACGGTGATCGTTGGTGCCGGCTCGGCCGGCACCGTGCTCGCCGCACGTTTGTCGCAGGACCCGGATCGCAGGGTCTTGCTCCTCGACGCTGGCCCCGATCATCGCAGCGTGGACACTCCGCAGAGCGTTGCGGGTAACTCGTTCTTCGATGCGTTGAGCGAGCCCGGTCGCATCTTCGACCACCTCGTGGCGCAACGCACCGGCGACACTCCCGGTCGTGTGTATCAGCGTGGCCGTGGCGTCGGTGGGTCGTCGGCAGTGAACGCGATGATCGGCCTGTGGGGCCAGCGCGACGATTACGACCATTGGGAACGCGATCTCGGATGTAGCGGGTGGTCGTGGCGCGACGTGGCTCCCGTGTTCGCTTCGCTAGCGGTACCGCTCACTCAGGCGCAGCCCGACGAATGGGGGAGTGTCGACCGTGCGCTCGTGGAGGCGGCACAGTCGCTGGGACATCCGTACTGCTCCGATGCACTGGTCCCCTCAGCTTTGGGCGCGGGTCCTGCGTGGCTTACCCGTGTGAACGGTCGGCGGGTCTCGGTGAACGATGCGTACCTCGAACCTGCGCGTGATCGGACGAATCTCACGGTGCGCGGCGATGCGCTCGTAGATCGTGTGGTCCTTCACGGCCAACGCGCCGTCGGGGTGCGTTTGATCGACGGCGAGATCATCGAGGCCGCCGAGGTCGTGGTGTCTGCGGGGGCAATTCATTCGCCGGCGGTGCTGCTCCGGAGTGGCGTCAATTTGCCGGGTGTGGGTCGCGGTCTCCGCGATCACGCTTCGGCCAGCGTCACGCTCGCACTGCGTGAAACGTCACGAAACGACCCGGGTTCGCTTGCCGTGGCCACGATGCTCAGATGGTCGTCGTCGAACGGCGATGCCGATCTGCAACTTCTCCCGGTAAACCACCTCGGACGCGCCGAAGGCGCGGCTGGTCTCGGTCTGCTCATGGCCGCGATCATGTCGGTGCATTCAACGGGGTCGGTGTCGCTTCAGAGCACAGACCCGCTTGACGAGCCGTCCGTACGCTTCAACATGCTGTCCGACGAACGCGATCTCGGCCATCTGCGCGAAGCCGTGCGGCACATGGCCCGTCTGGCCGAGACGGCGTCGTTCCAGCGTGTCGCCGAGGCCGTGTACATCGATGGCATCGGTACCCCGCTCGCTGCGCTGCCGCACGACGACGCAGCGTTCGATACGTGGCTTGGCGCGCACGTGGCCGACTACGTGCATGCCAGTTCCAGTTGCCGGATGGGTCCGGTGGCTGACGAGTTCGCCGTGGTCGACGAGCGCTGTCGCGTCCATGGTTATGAGAACCTGCACGTCTGCGACGCCAGCGTGTTCCCCGACATTCCGCGGGCGAACACCCATCTGCCTGCCGTGATGGTGGCCGAACGAGTCGCGAGCTTCATGATCGATGCCGCGCGCCGCTGACATTGCCCGGGGGTGTGGTGCAATAACAACGTCACACGTGGGTTATCCACCACACCCCCGCCGTTCGAGAGCGCGTGATGGTCGGTGCGAGGCAGTCAAAGCGAGGCAGTCAGAGCGAGGCAGTCAGAGCGAGGCGAAGACGGCGTCGATGAGCGCACGATTGCGAGTGCTCTGCCAGCGGGGGATCACGTGATTCATCACGTAGCCAAAGGCCACGCCGGTATCGGGGTCAGCGAAACCCAGTGCGCCGCCGGTGCCAAAGTGGCCGAAGCTCCGCGGGTTGGGCCCGAAAGGGCGTCGTGGCGTAGTGGGTTTGAAGCCGAGACCGAACACGGCGTCCTCGCCGAGCACGGGGCAATAGCCCTCGGATTGAATCCGAGTTGCCTCGCGGAGGAGATCGGCCGACAGCAGCCGACCCGGTTCGAGCAGTGCTGAATACAACCGTGCCACCCCGGTGGCGGACCCGTGGCCGTTGGTCGAGGGAACCTGCGCGCCACGCCACTGCGCAGAGTTGACGACCCCGGCCGATGAATAGCCCGGCGGATTGAAATAGCCAGAAGCGATCATCAGCGGCTCGCCGGTGAGGGCGTCGAGGTCGATCGCACCCATCGCGTGGCTTGGCGCCCAGATCACATCTGCGCAGCGAGTCTGCCCGGATTCGGGCACACCGAACCACACGTCGGCATCGAGTGGAGCCGTGATCGAACGGAGGCGATCAGCGGGCATTTCGCCGGTGACGCGTCGTACGATCTCGCCGACGAGATGGCCATAGGTGTTGGTGTGGTACGTGTGCCGAGTGCCCGGCTCCCACCATGCCTGGGTTGCGGCGAGCGCCGACGTCATCCGCTCCCAGTGCCAGAGATCGTCGTTGGTGAGTCGCTGCCGGATGGCGGGTACTCCGGCTCGGTGGCACAGCGCGTGGCGAAGGGTTGCCTGCTGCTTGCCGCCTGCTGCGAACTCGGGCCACACCGATGCGATGGGATCGTCGAGGCCGATGAGTCCCGCATCGACGAGTTGCAGAGCAAGCAGTGCGACCAGGGCCTTGCCGACGGAATAGAAATTCACGATCGTGTCGTGCTGCCATGCCCGTGCTGCGGGATCATCAGCGGCTGCCGTATCGCCGCCGACGAGGTCGACGACAACGCGGCCGCGCACCATCACGCACACGGCACCGCCCACCTCGCCGCGTTCGGCGAAGTTGCGGGCGAACTCATCGCGTACGGCCAGAAAAGACTTGTCGCAGTGACCGCTTACGGGCGTGGTCATCTCGCCCGCAGCGCAGAGGCTTTCTTGGCCGCAGCGTTCGTGGATGCAGGCTTCTTGGTGGGCGCCCTCGTCGGCGAGGCTTTCTTCGCAGCAGCCTTCTTGGTGGGTGCCGGCTTCTTGGTGGGTGCCTTCGTTGGCGAGGCTTTCTTGGCCGCAGCGTTCTTCGCAGCAGACTTTCTGGTGGGCACCTTCTTGGCGACAACTTTGGTCGCTGTTGGGGCATCAACGGGCGCGCAGCACGCCAACAGCTCGTCCATCGCCTCATGGAGCAGATCGGTCATGATCCACAGATCGGGCACGAGATCGCGGCACGCGATGAAGCCGAAGTCGAGGTTGCCGTTGTAGCTCTGCACGGTCATGTTCAAACCCTGGCCATCGGCGAGCGCAGACACCGGATAGAAGTGCTTTAGCTCGGCGCCTGCCATGAACAGCGGATAGTTGGGTCCCGGCACGTTGCTGATGATGATGTTGAACGGAGGATTCATCCGGTCGGCGATACGCAGCCGGCTGTACATCCGCATGGCCCGCGCCGCGATCGCCGGGGGTGCGAACTGTGTGAAGTCCTGCAGTGTCTCGGCAGGGATCGCAGCGAAGCTACCCTTCGCGGCCGTCATCGATTCCTGAATCCGTCGAAGGCGCGACACCGGGTCGGCGTCGTTGGTGGCCAGATCAGCGAGGAGGGCCGACACCCGGTTCTGGTACGCATCGGTCTCGTCACCGCTGCGAACGCTGACCGGCACCATCGCGATGAGCGGTTCCTCGGGCAGGCAGTCGTGCAGAATGAGGTAACGGCGCAATGCCCCAGAGCACAGTGCCATCACCACGTCGTTGAATGTGCAACCAAACTGGCGGCGCACGCGCTTGGCGTCGTCAAGCGGAATCGTGGTGTTGGCGAATCGACGGTGCGGGGTGATCGGATGATTCCACGGCGTGCGCGGCGCCTGAGTGGTCGGAAGCGCCGGTGGGTGATCGGCCTCGGAGTTCTGGCCGCGAAGACGTTCGCGCATCATCCGCCCGAACCAGCCCGGCATCGGCTGTGCGATCAGATCTGCCAAGGCCCGAAGGCCACCGATTTGAGTCGACGCTGCCAGCTCACGAATGCTGCGCACCGACAACCGGATCATCTTCTCCGGTCGACGTACGTACTCCATCGCAGTGATGCGCATCAGCTCCTCGTCGCTGGGCACCGTGCCCGGCGTCCAAGGTGCGAGGTGGCCGGTAGGCCGGTAGTCGCGGCTGGGGTCGAGGATCGCGGCCAACATCGAGGCCCCGGCGGCGCCGTCGATGGCCGCGTGGTGCACCTTCGTGAGCTGAGCGATGAGGGTGCCGTTCTCGACGCCTTCGATCACGTACAGCTCCCAGAGCGGGCGGCCCCGATCGAGTGGTCGCGCCACGATGCGGCTGACCACCTCGGCGAGTTGCTCGGCGTTACCTGGTGGCGGCACCGCGTGGTGGCGGACATGGAAGTCGATGTCGAACTCGGGGTCCTCGATCCAGTACGGCAGGTCGAGTCCGAGAGGAACCTCGACCAGACGGCGGCGGAATGGCGCGAGTTGATCGATGCGTTCGAGGATGATCTGTTTGGTCGCCTCCAGCCCAGCGCCGCCGGGCGCGCCGGTGGGGTCGTACAGGTTCAACGACGATACGTGCCCGAAGGTGGTGGGGGTCTCCATGTTCAGGAAGCTGACATCGATACCGCTGAGTTGGCGCATGTGGGGGAGTCTAGAACTCGCGCACCACCGCAGATCTAGGGGGCGCCGAGCCGGTGTCACGGCTTACCCTTTGGCGTGTTCTTCCAGCGGGAAGATCATCGCATCGCCAGCCGCTGCTTCGACGGCGTGTAGTCGCTGCTCGTCGGTGAGGGTGACAAAGGCCTCGGCTGCATCGAGCACAGTGGGCAGCAACTGCAGATCGCCCGGGGTGCAGAACGCGTGAACGCCTGGGTGGGACAGTGCGAAGCGGATGCCGGTCGTGATGCCTTCCACACTGGTCTGTGGTTCGTACCAGGTCCAGTGCGTCGGGGTCTGGTCGCCCCATGGTTGCTTGGCCGCAGCTTTGATCACCATGACCCCAACGTCACGAGCCGTGCATTCTGCGAGCAACGCCAAGACGTCGTCGCGGTAGACCGGATCGGCGTACACCCGCGGATAGAGCGGGAACATCACGGTGTCGAGATTCCATCTGCGCAGTGCCTCGAGATGCGCACGTGGTGCGCCGAGGTCGTGGCCAGTGATGCCCACGAAACGGAACAGACCCTCGTCGCGCATGCCCAACATCGCCTCGATTGCCGTCGATCGCTCGTCGAGAACGTCGAGCCCGGTGACTCCGTGTGCCTGATACAGGTCGAAGTTGTCGCAGCCGAGCTTGGTGAGCGATGTCTCCAGTTGGGCGCGAACGCCATCTGGATGGCTGCGGCCGGTCTTCTCACCGATGAACAGCCGATCGCGCAAGCTCGAGATCGTTGGTCCTGCCGCGTCCTCGGCCACGCCATACGAGGGCGCGATGTCGATGTGGTTCACGCCGCGCTCCAACGCGAGATGCAGCGCGGCCTCGGCCTGCTCAGGTGTCGCCTTCCAGAAGGTCGCGCCACCGAGGACGGCAACGCTGCTGTTGTGTTCGGTACGGCCGAGCCGGCGTGTTTCCATGCCCGAACTCTACGCACGCGAAGGTCGGGGCGGTGTCGCCGGCGCGTGTTCCATGATGCAAGAGTTGGGCCATGTCATATTCGAAGGGTCTGCACGAACTCGGCAATGGGTGCTTCGCCTATCTGCAGCCCGATGGCGGTTGGGGTTGGAGCAACGCAGGCCTCGTCGTCGGTGAGGGCGTGTCGCTTCTCGTCGACACGTTGTTCGACCTGAAGCTCACTGGCGAGATGCTCGACTCGATGGCCGGTGCTCTTGGTGGCGCGCCGATCTCGACGTTGGTCAATACCCATGCCAATGGGGATCACTGCTACGGCAACCAACTGGTGCATGGCGCCGAGATCATCGCTAGCGAGTCAGCGGCACACGAGATGACCGAGGTGCCGCCTTCGATGCTCGCTGCCCTCAACAACGCGCCAGGCGAACTGGGTGAGTTGTTCCGCAGCTTCTTCGGTGCCTTCGAGTTCGACGGTATCGAGCACACATTGCCGACGCGCACGTTCCATGGGCGCCTTGACATCGAGGTCGGTGGTCGAGTGATCGAACTCATCGAGGTCGGACCGGCGCATACGGCGGGTGACGTGATCGCGTACGTACCCGACGCAAAGACGGTCTACACGGGCGACATTCTGTTTATCGGCGGCACGCCCATCGTGTGGGCCGGGCCGTTGACCAACTGGATCGATGCCTGCGACCTGATGCTCGGTATGGACATCGAGACGGTCGTGCCCGGCCATGGGCCGCTTACCGACAAGTCCGGCATCGGGGCGGTGCGCGAGTACCTCATCTACGTGCAGGGCGAGGCCACGGCGCGGTTCAACGCTGGCATGGACGCATGGGATGCAGCGCGCGACATCGCGCTGAACGGTTTCGGTGCATGGGGAGAGTTCGGCCGGATCAGCGTGAACGTGGACACCGTCTATCGTTCGCTCGATCCCGACCACCAGAGCCCCAACGTGATCGAGCAGTTCAAGCGAATGGCGCTGCTGGAGGCTCACCAGTAAGTGCGGCGTGAGCAGCTTGCAGGCGGGTCTTTGCAGAGCGACGCACAGCGAAGACCCAACCGGCGATTGCACACAGCGAGAAGAACAGCCACTGCACCGTGTACGACACGTGGGGTGGACCGCTACCGAGATTCGGCAGTGGCACCGGAACCGGGGGCGAGGGCGAGCCGGGTTGGGAGGCGATGAAGTCGAGATACACCGGCGCGATAGTGGCGTCGATGTGCTGCGCAATGAAGCCGAGGTCGACGCGTCGCACCTCGGTGTTCGTGGCGCTCGGGTCGTCGGTGAGTTCGCCGGTGTTGCGTAACTGGCTGGTTCGTGCGGTGCCCCCGATCTTGCGCGTCCCGGTTGGCGCGGCAGTGACGGTGATGCCGACGGGTACAAAGCCACGGTTCACGATGATGACTGGGCCCTTGTCGATCTGGAACGGCGTGAGCACGTTCACGCCGTTCACGCCGTTCTGGGTGCGGTTGATCTGTTGAAGCTCGCCCGTGTCGAGGTAGGAACCGGTGGCTGTGACCCGGTACCACTCGATATCGGCGGCTGCTGTGCCCGATGCGAGCAGCGGTGCCAGCTCGTTCGGATCGGCCTGCTCGCGTGCTTCGACCATCGAAACGAAGGCGTCGCGCGCGATGTGTTTGTTCCATTGCCACCGTGCAAGCAGAACCATCCCGACCACCGACGTGAGGATCACCACGTGGAACAACAGCCATTTGGGGCGCAGCAGGAACCGATACATGCGCATCAGACGGTATCGCTCAGGTGCGCTCCCACAGCATCGCGGCTGGTGTTTGCGGGTCGAGCAACAGTTCCGCAGGGGAGTGCTTGTCAATGTGGCCGATGAGGCCCTTGTAGACGTGAAAGCCGCACAGTTCTTGCAGCTCGGGCGTGAAGGTGCGTGCGATCTCGAGCGGTATACCAAGCTGCTGGTTTTCCTGCTGACGGAGCCAGCCCGCGCAGTAGTTCATCGCGATGCCCCACCGTCGCTGGTCGGTGTGATTAGCGCCGCCGCCGTGCCACAGCGAGCCGTGCCACACCAGGATGCTGCCCGCGCTCATTTCCGCCGGAATCGAGGGCTGCGGCACTCCATATTCGGGAGAGTGGTCGGCCAGGTGAGAGCCTGGGATGATGCGGGTGGCACCGTTGGCCTCGGTGAAATCCGTGAGCGCCCACATGCTGTTCGCGATGGTGGCCAGATGCGGCTTGGGAATCGGCACGAGTTGATCGTCGGCGTGTATTGGTTGGGCAACCTCGCCAGCACCGATGCTGATCGATGACAGGCTGCTCACCAGACAGCCGCTGCCGAGTACATGGCGCATGATCGGGGCCACGATGGGGTGCACCGGGATCTGTGAATAGATGGTGCCCAGGGCGAGGAGGTTGTAGATGCGCCACGTTTGATGGCCTTCGAAGCTGTTGCCCGCAGGTACGACGTGGCGCTCATGCTCGAGACGCACCAGATCGGCGACCAGCTCGCGGGCGAGTTGAGCAGAGAACGCGTTTTCGATGATGGTGTAGCCATCGCGCTCGACTCGCTCGACGTGGCTGCGAATCATTGGTTCGTCTGCGACTGTCACAGCCGGGAACGCTACCGTGCCGAGGTGTGGGACCTGAGCACGTAACCGGGGAGTGGCTATCGACAGTGTTCGCGGCCACGGTGGAGATTGTCGATACACAGCGCATCGGCGATGGCCTCGTGGGGATGAACCTGCGACTCGCGCTGCGTGCCTCTGGCGAGGGAGCGGCATCAGTGCCTTCGAGCATCGTGGTGAAGCTGCCGTCCCCCGACGAAATCAGCCGGGCCACAGGTATCGCGCTGCGCAACTATGAGCGCGAAGTGAAGTTCTACAACGAGGTCGCGCCCACAGTCGACATTCGCGTGCCGCGCTGCTATCACGCCGAGTGGAATGCCGCCGACGGCGACTTCGTGATCGTGCTCGAAGACCTCTCGCCTGCCGAGCAGGGCGATCAGATCGAGGGCTGCTCCATCGAACACGCGCGCAGCGCAGTGCTCGAGCTGGCCCGCCTCCACGGCCCTCGTTGGGGCGACCCAGCGTTGCACAACATCGAGTTCCTCAGCCGCAGAACCGGGCCAGACGACGGCGCGCTGCTGGCCGGGATGTGGGCGATCTTCTTTCCGGGCTTCATCGACACCTACGCCAAGTACCTCAGTCCGGAGGCCGCTGAGTTGGTCACGGCATTCGGTGCACGGGTGGCCGAGTGGGTGGATGGTTGCGACTCGCCGCTCACTGTTACGCATGGCGACTACCGACTCGACAACCTCATGTTCGCGACCGCAGAGGGTGGCTCGCCGATTGCCACCGTCGACTGGCAGTCACCCGGTCACGGACCGGCAATGGGCGATGTCTCATACTTCCTCGGTGCAGGCCCACTGCCCGGCGATCGGCGGGCAATTGAAAAAGAACTCGTGGCCGCCTATACCGAGGCGCTACGGCGCGACTATGGCATCGAGATCGATGATGATTGGGCGTGGAGGCAGTATCGACGCGAGGCATTCTCCGGCGTGATCATGGCGGTGATCGCCTCGCAGATCGTGGGCGGCACGGAACGCAGCGAAGCCATGTTCGCAGCCATGGCCACCCGCCATCTGCAACATGCCCTCGACCTCGACAGCGCGTCGCTGATCTGAGATGAGCCACGACCTGCCCGACTTCCACATCGATCATGCGGAGAAGATCGAGTGGATGATCGAGACCGCCGGTTGGGCTCTCGAGCCCGTACTGCCCGACTCAACGACCGTGCCCCCGACGCCCGCGTACTGCTACACCATCGGACTGCCTGCCCTCACGGGCTTCGCCGAGCTCGTGATCTTCGGTCTCACGCCAGTTGCGGCGCAAGGCATCCTTGCGATGGTGGTCGACCTCTTGCAGGGTGGCACCGAAATCCCTCTCGACGTCGAGCTGGTCGGGCTGATGGACAACGAGTTGCGATGCGTCTTCGCGCCGGTCGATGTGAACCGATGGGGTCATCTGTTCGGTACCGCGAACGCGTGGTATCGCGGCAAGCCTTTCGAGATGGTGCAGTTGTTGTGGCCGGATCGAAACGGCTTCCTGCCCACTGAGGTGGGCTATGCGCAGAACATGCGTCTCGCCCAGCCGGTGATCGGCGAGGTGTGATCCGGTTTCTCTATGCAGTGAGGCGGACCGGAATACTGCGCGGGCCGCGCACCTGACCAGCTGCCCATGTGACCGTGCTGGGGTCGACGAGTTCGAAGTCGGGGTACCGCTTCAGCCATTCTTCGACTGCGATGCGCAGCTCCATACGTGCCAGGTTCGAGCCGAGGCAGCGATGGATTCCCAAGCCGAATGCGGCATGGCGGTTTTCTTCGCGGTCGATGAGTACTTCGTCGGCGCGGTCGAAGAATGCCGGGTCGCGGTTCGCCGCAGGGAAGGGCAGCAACACCCAGTCGTCGACCTTCATCGGACAGCCGCCGATCTCGACATCTTTGGCGACCATACGCGCCATCGTGACCGGGGCATACGCGCGCAGCATCTCCTCGATGGCAAACGGCATCAGCTCGGGTTCGCTTGTGAGACGCTGACGATCGGCCGGGTGCTTGGCAAGGTGCCACAGTGACGACCCGATTGCCGACCACGTGGTGTCGATGCCGGCAACGAGGATGAGCAGCATGGTGCCGCGCACGTGCTCGTGCATCAGCTTGTTGCCGTCGAGCTCGGCGTTCAACAAGAAACTGGTGAGGTCGTCGCGCGGGTTGACCAGGTGATCGGCGATCTGCGCATCGAAGTAGGCGTCGATGTTCTGCGCTTCGAGTAGGCGCGTGTCGTCTTCCTCGGCAATGTTGATGCCCTCTTCGAGGATGAGGTGGATGACGTGGCGGAAGTAGTCGGCGTCCGCGGCCGGAAAGCCGAGCATCTTGGCGATCACGCGCAGCGGAATGTGTTGGGCATAGTCGACGGCGGCATCCACAACGTCTTTGCCGTCGAGGGAATCGAGCAGCTCGTTGCACAGCTCGCGGGTGAACGGTTCGAGTGCCTCGATCTTCTTCGGCGCGAATGCCGGCAACATCAGTCGGCGTGCCATGGCGTGGAACGGCGGGTCCGAGGTGATGGGCGGCGCGCCGCCAATGGGAGCTGGCAGATCATTGGGGCCGGGACGGGCCTCACTCACGACGACGGCGCGTGACGTGAAGTTCTCGGTGTCGTACGCGATAGCGGAGACGAGCTCGTGCGTGACGGGTAGCCAGGTGCCGCCGTAGCGGTTGCTGTGCGCCATCGGACAAGTTTCACGCAGCTCTTCCCAAATGGGGAACGGGTTATTCACCCACACGGCGTCGGTGTGGTCGAAGTCGGTTGCCCAATTGGTGACAGGGGGATGTCGGTCGGTGGTCATTGCGTTACTCGGTGATCTCGATCGCGTACTCTGGACAATTCGCCACCGCGAGGCGCGCTTTGTGTTCGAGCCCCTCTGCCACGACGCCATCGTTCAACTCCACGGCATTGCCGAGGTCGTCGACATCGAACAATTCCGGAGCCAAGGCATAGCAACGGTTGTGGCCCTGGCATTTGTCTGGATCGACATGTACACGCATGAAATCCCCTTCGTTCTCAACGAAATCCTAACTCAACGGCACTGCTGGCACCTAGACCGAGACTGCAGCGAGTCATTTCCGTGATGTACTACAATGACGCACATGGCATCGGTCGGCATCCGCGAACTTCAGCAGCACGCCACGGCTGTCATCGCTCGGGCGAAGGCCGGGGAGTCCGTTGACGTGACCGAGCGCGGTCGGCTTGTTGCCCGGCTGGTGCCAGTGGTCGAGCGATCGTGGCTCGACTCGCTGGTCGATGCAGGACAGCTCCGCGCCGCTCGTCGGGGAGTTGCAGAACTGCAGGCGGCTCTCGTGGTCGATGGCCCGTCGGCGGGCGACATCCTCGCCAGTATGCGCGCGGAAGACCGTTGATGGCGTGGTACCTCGATACGTCGGCTTTCATGAAGTTGGTCGTTGCGGAACACCATGCGACGGCGTTGAAGCGGTGGGCGACAAAACACCCGTATCTCGTCTCGAGCGATCTTTTGCGGACTGAGGCGCTGCGTGCCGCTCGACGGATGAACTCCGAGGTCGTTGTCGCGACTCGGGCTGCTCTTGACGTCGTTGCCATCGGCGCAATCCCAAGCGAGATCTACGAACGGGCTGCTGAACTCGACCCGTCCATCTTGCGCACGTTGGACGCGGTGCACTTGGCTTGGGCACTCGCCATGGGCGACGAGTTGGAGGGCATCGTCACCTACGACGATCGTCTGGCCGCCGCGGCGCGCATCTACGGCGTCAGCGTCGTGGCACCCGGCGTTCGACCGCGACCCTGAGTCGCTTGTCAGCCGGTGGCGAGTTTGCGGAGTTCGTTGAGTTCGGCTGCCAGCGCGTCAAATGCTCGTTCCTCGCCGAGCAACAGCGCAGCGGTGCGCGTGTCGGAAAACCGAGCGGCCTCTATCAATTCGGGCCATGCGGCGCCGGGCCGCTGCAAGACGATTCGCAGCGCAGCGCTGAGGGCCCCGATCGGGTCTGCGTCGTAGCTGGCCAGGAGGGTCTCGACGTCGCGCTTGGTCAGGCGGGCGATGGTGTTCGCTCTTCGAGCGTCCAACTCACACCGTGCACCGGCAGCAAATCCAGGAATGGGTCGGCCGAGAAAGCCTCGGGCCCCATCACTCCGGCGCCGGTCCACGCACCCTCGGCGATGAGCTCGCACGCTACGACCGGATGTACGGCGGTCTGCCAGACAACGGCTTGATGCCCCGATGTGCGCATGGTCCACTCGTTGTCGACCACCTGATAGAGGTAGGCCTCGCGGGGGAGCCCGTCCAACCCCAACCCGGTCACCAGCGAGCCTGCGCAGGTTCGCCCGTGCATACGATCGCCCAGTTCGGCCGGGTTCGGGAGCACCGCCGCCACCACGTCTCGTGGCGACACCTCGACGCCGCGGACCATCACCGGTTTGGTGCTGTCGAGACCAAGCCGGTGCAGCGTGGCGAGGACCTCGATGAAGTCATCGCCCAAACCGTATTTGAAGGTGACCCGATCGAGTTCGAGCCAACGGGGCATGAGGATGACCTCTTCGTGCTCCACGTTCACGCATCCGAGTGGTCCGATGCCCTCGGGAAACACGAAGGTCTCGGGTTCGCTGAAGGGTGCCGTGGTGAACCAGCCTCGATGGCGTTCCCAGATGACCGGAGGGTTGAGGCATTCCTCGATCGTGGTCCAGATGCTGAACGTCGGTGCGAATGCGAAACCGTCGATGGCGAGGTCGCTGCCGTCGCGGACGCCGATCTCGGTGATGCTGCTGAACAGGTGGTCGCTGGCGTACCGCGCCAACACGTCGGAGAGTCCGGGCTCGACGCCCATGCCGCACAACGCGAGTTGGCCGCGCTGCACCCACTGATCTGCGACGGCGAACTGGGCATCGCCCAACATGACGCCGGTTTGTTCGTTCGGGTGCGTCGGATGCGGAGAGGACATGTGCATGGCCATGTCCAAGTAGTGGCACCCTGCCGCGAACGCGGCGTCGAAGATGGGCGGATTCAGCCGGGGATCGCACGCGTTCACGATGATGTCGGCGCGCATGGTACGTGCCAATTCGACGATGTCCGCTGGGTCTTGAGCGTCCACGCGTGTTGCGCGTACCCGGGTACTCACAGCCTTTGCCGCAGCACGCGCGGCTCGGTTTGCGTCAATGTCGGCCAGCACGATCTCGGCGAAGATGGGTCGGCGTGCCGCGATGGATGCGAATGCGGCGCCTACTCCACCGGCACCCACGATGAGAATTCGCATGCGGGTGCAGAGTAGCGCGACTCGGCGCCCAGGCGGCGCTCGCTCGCCGTCAAGTCAGAGGGCGAAGGCGCGGCGCTCGGCGCCGAGGCTCACCAACGCAGCGATGCGCTTGGCCAGGTACGGGCTGAAGTAGCCACGGTAAGCGATCTGCAATTCGGGCAACATCCAGTCGTTGCCGGTAATGGTGCCTCGGCAATGCGGTGACCCGCAGTGGCAGGTGAACGTGTCGGTCACGCTGCCATCGGTCATCGCGTAGTCGTACGTCAACTCCTCGCCCGGGGCGATATCGCGCATGGCCACGACGACCACGCCGGACACGATGCCGCAGTTCGGCGAGCACGAGTGATTGACCATGTCAGCTGCATCGGCGAACACCGAGCCGGCCATGTGCAGGTCCTCGTCGATCTGGATACTGCGACCCTGCTGTTCAGTGGGGAGCGCACTGAGGGCGCCGCCGGAAATGCATGAACCACCGAACGCGGCGACGGTCTCGCCCGCGGCAATGTGTGCCACAGCACAACTGGTCACTCGTGTGCCGGTGCGTTGCACCACCGCCTTGGGAGTCAGGAAGTTCGCGTCGATGCCGCCAAGCATGGCGAGCGGAATGCCACTCGTCTACTTGCTGATGCATCAGCCGGAACTGACGGAATCATCAGTCAACAGTGCTGAGCGATCAGTCGAGGCGTATTGCCCCCGCCTCGCTCGGAGGCGACGATGTGCGTGGGGCTACCGTGTCGACGGCGTCAGCGTGGGATGAGGAATGGGAAGCCATGTCGAGTTGGAATTTTGCGGAAATCTTTTCAGCGGTCGCGGCGCGGGTGCCGGATCGGCCCTGTCAGATACAGGGTGAGCGGGTCATCACCTGGCGTCATTTCGACGAGCGCACCAACGCCCTCGCCGCCGACCTGCTCGCATCCGGCGCCGGTCATCAGTCCAAGCTCGCCTGCTATCTGTACAACTCTCCCGAGTACATGGAGTCGATGACGGCCGCCTTCAAAGCGGGTATGGCGCCCGTGAACACGAACTACCGCTATGGCGCCGAGGAAATCATTTACTTGTTCGACAACGCTGATGCCGAGGCGGTGGTGTTCCACGCCGTGTTCGGCCAACTGCTCGAACAGATTCGCCACCGACTCGCGAAGGTGAAGCGGTGGTACGTGGTCGCCGACGAAACGGGTGCAGGCCCCGATTGGGCCACCCCTTACGAGTCGGTGGTCGCAGCGACCGCGACACCTGCCGCCTTGCCCGATGTCGCGCGCAGCGGCGACGATCTACTGCTGCTCTACACGGGTGGAACAACAGGGATGCCCAAGGGCGTGATGTGGCGCCAGGACGATCTGTACAACGTGCTTGGCGGTGGTGGCAATGCGATCTTTGGCACGCCGCCCGCTGACGGCATCGACGAACTGATGAGTCGTATCGATCCCGCAGTAGCCGTCGGTCCGGTGATGCTCGTGGCGTGTCCGCTGATGCACGGCACCGGTCAGTTCAGTGCACTCAACAACATGGGCGCCGGAGGATGCATCGTCACATTGGAACGGCGCAGGTTCGATGTCGCCGAACTCCTCGGCACCGTCGAGCGGCGCTCGGTGAACTCGGTCATCATCGTCGGCCAGGCATTTGCCGGACCGATGCTCGAGCACCTGCAGGCCAATCCGCACACGTACAACCTCAGCAGCCTCGGCCTGGTCACATCGAGCGGGGTGATGTGGAGCCAGGACAACAAGGCCGGCCTGCTCGAGTTCATTCCTCAGGCGATCCTGTTCGACTCATTCGGTTCGTCGGAAGCGGTGGGTATGGGCGCCTCGGTCAGCTCCAAAGGCGCACCGCAACAGACCGCCAAGTTCCAGATCGGGGCCACCTGCGCGGTGTTCAACGAGATGGGCCAGCGGGTCGAGCCCGGGTCCGGCGAACAAGGTGTTGTTGCCGTCGGCGGTTTCATCCCGTTGGGTTATTACAAGGACGAGGCCAAGAGCGCGCAGACATTTCGCACCTACGAGGGTCGACGTTGGAGCGTGCCCGGCGACTTTGCCGAGGTCAACGCCGATGGCACCCTGCGCCTGCTCGGGCGGGGTTCGGTGTGCATCAACACCGGTGGTGAGAAGGTCTTTCCGGAAGAGGTGGAAGAGGCCCTCAAGACACATCCGAGCGTTGTCGACGCGGTCTGCGTCGGCCTGCCGGACGAGCGGTTCGGCGAGGTGATCTGCGCCGTGGTGGAGGCGGCCGATGGCTCTGCTGCCGAGCTCGCCACCCTGTCCGAGCACGTGAAGGGTCTTCTTGCGCACTACAAGGCACCACGCCACATCGTGCTGGTCGACACCATCGGTCGCGCGCCGAATGGCAAGGTCGACTATAAGCGGCTCAAAGACCTTGCCGTCGCGCAGATCGGTCAATTAACTCGTGAACGGTGACGATCTTCGTGCTCGCCTGAGCGCTGGCGAGAGCGTGCTGATGCCAGGTGTGTGGGACGTGCTCTCCGCCAAGCTCGCTGCCGAGGCGAACTTCCCGACAGTGTTCGTCAGCGGCTACTGCGTGAGTGGCTCCTTGTTGGGCCAACCCGATGTTGGCTTGCTTACGCAGGTGGAGATGGCCGAGGTCGCGCGCCGTATCTGTTCGGCGGTGCCCGACACCATCGTGATCGTGGATGCCGATACGGGGTACGGCAACCCACTCAATACGATTCGCACTGTCGAGCTCTGGGAGCAGGCGGGTGCGGCCGGCATGTTCCTCGAGGATCAGGTGTGGCCAAAACGGTGCGGACACATGGCCGGCAAACAGGTGGTGCCAGCGGCTGACTGGCTCGCCAAACTGCGCGCCAGCGTGGATCATCGCACCCACCTGCACGTGACGGCCCGCACCGATGCCCGTGCTGTCCTGGGGCTCGACGACGCCATTGAGCGGGCGAAGATGGCGCGTGACACCGGCGTCGACGCAGTCTTTGTCGAGGCGCCTGAATCGATTGCCGAGATGGAGCAAATATCGCGAGCGCTGCCCGACGTGATGCTCGTGGCGAACATGGTCGAAACCGGAAAGACGCCGTTGCTCACTCCGTACGAACTTTCGGAACTGGGATTCAATCTCATCGTGTCGCCCCTCAGCGCGTTGTTCACGATGGTGCGAGCGATTCGTGAGTCGCTGGCGATCTTGCACGATCAGGGATCGCTGCGTAATCACCTCGATCGACTCATCGACTTCGAGGACTTCGGTCGTGTGGTTGGGCTACCCGAGCAGAATGCACGCGAGAAGCGGTATCGAGACAACGACCCGACCTGAAGTCGGTTGACTCGCCGAGTCCACCAGTTACACTTGGACAAGCATTACGAGCGGCCCCTCACCGGGCCCGGCAACCTGGGTCGGAAGCCCCAAGGTGCCTCCATATACGAGTCCTTCGTAGCTGGGATGTGGTCGGGCCCGCCCGGCAACAAAGGCTCCGGCCGCTCTCGGTGTCGTGAAACTGCTAACGGCGAGAGGAGGACAACATGACGAAGTCGTCGCTTCCGGCTACGGGCGCGTGGCTCGCTGGTGATCCTGCGGGTAACCGGCAGTTCTTCACGATCGCGATCGACCGGCCGTTCGCGCTCGATGGCGCAACGTCGCTTACGCACGTCACCACGGCGTACGAGACGTGGGGAGCGCTCGACGACAGTGCCAGCAACGCCATTCTTATCTGCCACGCATGGACAGGCGACAGCCATGCTGCGGGTCACGCCGGACGCGGCCATGTGTCGGGCGGCTGGTGGGATGAAATCATCGGGCCGGGCAAACCGATCGACACCGATCGGTGGTTCGTCGTGTGTGCCAACGTGCTCGGTGGCTGTCAGGGTTCCACGGGGCCGGCCTCGCCCCATCCGGCCGATGGCACTTCCTACGGTTCACGCTTTCCCGTGATCACCATTCGCGACATGGTACGCGTGCAAGCCCGCTTGGCCGATCACCTCGGCGTCGATGTCTGGCACAGCGTCATCGGTGGTTCCATGGGCGGTATGCAGGTGCTCGAGTGGGGCATCACCTACCCGCATCGCGTGCGTTCACTCGTGCCGATCGCTACGTGCGCGCAAGCAACGGCACAGCAGATTGCCTGGGGGGCCATCGGTCGGCGGGCGATCCTGCTGGATCCGAGGTGGCGCAGCGGTGACTACTACGACGCCGAGCCGGGAGACGGCCCTTGGGAGGGTCTGGCTGTGGCGCGCATGGTTGCGCAGGTCACGTTCCGCAGCGACAACGTCTTCACCGATCGCTTTGGTCGAGAACTCGCCGACGGCGCAACGCTGAAGGATGGTTTCGAGATGTGGCAGCGATTCGAGGTCGAGCGGTATCTCGACCATCACGGCGACAAGCTCATCCGCCGGTTCGATACCAACAGCTACCTGATCATCGGTAAGGCCATGGATCTGCACGACGTCGGTCGCGGCCGCAACGGACTGGTGTCGGCGATGGCCCGCATCCGCGTGCCCACGCTGACAATGGGCATCTGGAGCGACATGCTCTACCCGTCGTATCAGCAACGCCAGATCCGCGATCTACTTCTTTCCGCCGGCACGCCCTGCGAGTATGTCGACATCGATTCGCCGCACGGGCACGATGCGTTCCTCATCAACCTCGATCAGGTGGCTCCGCCGATCCAGGCGTTTCTCGACTCGGTCGCGACGCAGTAGACGAGTGGCGACTTGCCGCGACCGAATCGAGCATCGGTATTGCCTTGCTGTTCAGCGGCAAGCGGAGGGCCAGCATTTCGGGCACATTGGGGTCGTGGCAGCCGTCGAGTAGGTAGATCACCCGGCGCTTGGGCGGTGTGTCCGACTGGCCGATGACCTTCCAGTATGTGACCTTCGGTTGACGGTGTTGCAGCAGTTGCGTGGGGTTGGCCATGGCCTCGCGTCGTGGTGTGCCGACGTGGCCGGAACGACGTCGGCGCACCTCGACGGTGTCGTGTCGCACGCGACCGACGCGCACCTCGCGCCAACGACCGTCGGATCGGCCATTGTGGCTGGTGCCCTGTCCGTAACAGACCATGCGCTCGCCGTCCTTGCTGACCCAGTGTGGCTCCATGCGATACGCGATCCAGAGGAGCAACCCGCAACCGGCGGCAATGGAGAGAACGGTCAGAACGCTGGACATGTTTGATCAGCTTGGCGCATCTACGGGGTGGCTGCACACTGCGTGGTCAAACCTGCCAGACTTGCGGCGTCATGAGTCTGCTGTCATCCCACTTGATCGGCCCGTCGGCGCTCGGCCTGCTCGCCGACACGGTCAACGACGCCAGCAGCACTCGCAAGCTGTATTTCCTCGCGCTCGGCCTCGCTGTTCTGGGGTGCGCGCTGCTCGGTATCACGATCTGGTTCTGGCGAAGCACTCGCCCCGAACCGGAGCTGCTCGCACCGCTTGAGCAGATGGGGAGTCGTCGGTTTCGCCAACTCGATGATCGCACGCAGAAAGAGTTGCTCGATGCTGTCCGCCCCGAAGACGCCCAACCAATGCGCTGGGGTGTTGTGCACGGCGACCCGATTCCACCGACAGAAATCGATCTCGAGGCCGCTGCCCGCGCCGAGATGATCGGCTACGACGACCTTCGCGAGCCCGAGCCCGATGCTTTGGATGTTGCGAGCCTGAGTGAACCCGTTGCCGCAAGCGCGATTGAGCCAGGGCTGGTTGCGGGGGGTGAACCCGAAGTGGTCACCATCGATGAGGCCGATGTTGCCGTGGATGCTGATGCTGCCGGGGATGCCGATGTTTCCGGGGATGCTGATGTTGCCGGGGATGCTGATGTTGCCGGGGATGCCGATGTTCACGAAGTGGATGAACCCGATGAAGCGCACGCAGCCGCGAACGAGGAATCGTCCTCTCAGGCGGTCGATCACCCACGTCACGATCTGCGTCGTGATGTCCTGATCGATCCGCTCCTCAGGATTCCCGAGCGCGACGCCAACTGAACCCGTTCAGCCCGTTCGCGGCGGGTACGGTAAGAGCATGGCTGGGTTAGATGTTGAAGCGATGTTGGCACGATTCCGCGAGCGTTCGGCGGCTGTGAAGAAGCGGCCGCTGCCGCCCGTAGCGGGCGAGGAGCGTCAAGCCTTCATCCAGCAGGCGCAGACCGACTTTCAGGACTTCGCGATCATCGGCGATGCCGTGGGCGCGATCGAGGACGGCGTACTCGTGTTACGCGTCGATCTGCGCCCGCCCGACCAACGTTCATGACAGCGGCGGTTCAGACGCGCGCCCCGTCGCGCGATGTGCCGCTGATTGCTGGTTCGCTCGCGGTGATTGCCTGGGGTTTTGGGCCATTGATCGTGCGTGGAATCAGCGCGTCGGCGCCGTCGATCATCGTGTTCCGTCTCGGTTTCGCAATACCGGTGATGATTGCTGTTGCCTATCTCACAGGCGGTCGTATCACGATGTCGATCATGCGTCAGGCCCTTGGGCCGGGGATGCTGTTCGCCTTCTCGATGATGGCGAGCTTCGAGTCGTACAAGGCAACGTCCATCGCTGTCGCCACATTGATCCCGGCCATGCAACCCGCGCTGGTGTTGCTCATTGCGTTCCGCCTGTTCGGCGAGCGATCCTCGAGACGGCGGATCACCCGCGCAGTCGCCGCGATCGATGGGGTGTTCGGCGTGGTGCCCGCTGCCGGAAACACCAGCGGCACCGCGATGCGCGGCAAACGCGCTGGCCATGCTGAACCTGTTGCTGTGGACGGTCTATTTCATCCAGGTGAAGCGCGTCCGATCCACGGGAGTGCATTCATGGTCATTCATCGCCTGCGTGTTCATGGTGGCGTCGTGCATCGCCATCCCGTGGGGACTCATCGCCTCGGACGACCTGCACGCGATTGGCGGACGCGACTGGTTGATGATCGCGTTGACGGTGATCGGGCCTGGCCTGGTGGGCCACGGTCTGATGACCTGGGCGCAACGGCACCTCGACATCACGGTGGCCTCGCTGCTCACGTTGGCAAATCCGGTGATCTCGGCCACCGGCGCGTGGTGGATCTACAACGAGGCTCTGCAGCCCTTGCAGCTGTTGTCTTCCGTCGTCGTGTTGATCGCTCTTGCCTGCATCGTGGTCGACGCGAGAGGTGGGCTCCCTGTCGAAACCGGCTTGTCCGGTCCGGCGGAGTAGTTGCTAAACTCGGCCTCTCCAATATGCGGATGTGGCTCAGCTGGTAGAGCATCACCTTGCCAAGGTGAGGGTCGCGAGTTCGAATCTCGTCATCCGCTCCACGAAACACCAGGTCAGCGGCCCTACAAGGGCCGCTGGCTTGCGTTTTCGGCTTGCCGGTATACCATCGCGCTATACCATCGGGCTCGTTTCGCCCCTCAATCACCCCTTGTAAGCAGGTGAAAATGGCCGAAAAGTCGATTTCTCAGAAGTCTTTCGACGACTCAGCGAGCAAGGCGGACGTGTCCGGTCCGCGGGCCAAGGGGAGTGGCGGGGTGTTCGCGATTCGCCCCGGAGTTTGGCGGGTCGACATCGAACTTCCCCGCGACAAGGTGACCGGCAAGCGGCGTCGAGTGAGCCGCTACATCGAGGGCGCTCGAAGTGTGGCGGAGGTCGAGTTGTCAAGGTTGCGGGTCGCTGACAACGAGAAACGGCTTCCAACCGGCGGCACATCGGCACGTTCGGTCCGCGCTGCGCTCGATCTCTACCTCGAGGCGGCTGACACCGGGCTGATCGAACTGGCTCCTCGGACCATCCTGACCACACGGTCGGCCGCGAACACGATGTGTGCGGTCACCTTGCTCGGTGGACGCCAGTTTGGCCAGTTGAAGCTCAATCGCCTGTCGTGGCAGGAGATTGAAGAGATGTACGCCGTCATGCGGACCAACGGGAGCGGCACGGACTGGGTGCGTCGGTGCGCAACGGTGCTATCACGGGCGCTGGAGTTCTCGCGCAAGCGCGGGCTTATCGATAGCAATCCAACCAAGGACGCCACCCGCCCGAGGTCGACTCGTTCGAAGCCACACTCGCCGACGGCCGACGAGGTCCGAGCGACACTCAAGCGTGTTCGTGGCCAGGACCCGGAGTTTGCCGACGCAGTCACGGTGCTCGCAAGCACGGGCATGCGCAAGGCAGAACTACTCGGTCTGCAATGGGACGACGTTGACATCGCCAGCGGCGAAGTGCACATCTCGGCTGCAATCACCGATGCCGGACCGGGAAAGAAGATCCAACGCAAGGCAACCAAGCGCAGCGATTGGCGCGACGTCCCGCTGACGTCCAGCGCACTCACCGCGATGCGGTCGCAGCGCGACCGAGCCGCTGCTCGGTCCCCGCACAACGTGCCTGGCACCGACTACGTGTTCTCGAACCCTGCCGATGGCGCTATCCCGTACCGACCCGACACGTTCTCTGATCGGTGGTTCGCGATGCGAGGCGAATCGAACATCACGTTGTTGCAGTTGCGCCACTTCGCGGCCACGGTCATGTTGGACGCCGGAGAGTCCTACCGCACGGTTGCGGACATTCTCGGCAACAGCGAGAACACCCTCCGTATGCACTACGACGGGCGCATGGACGTTGGCAAGCGTCGGGCGATCGCCGCGCTCGAGTTGTAGTAGCCGTCACCGTTGGGTGGCGGCGATCAGGGCTTGCAGCGCGACCACAGGCACGACGATTCTGCCGCGCAGTCGGAGTGAAGGAAGCTCTCCGGTGCGCACGCACTCGTAGGCCGTGGTTCGTGAGATTCCCAGGATCGTGGCGGCCTCGGTCACGCTATGCGTGGCCCGACACCCCTCGTCCGAAAGCTCAGTTTTGTCGATGCTGATCGTCACGACCCCTCCAGTCCGGTTGCGCCTCGCTGGATGTGATTCCAGCGCGACCGCTTTCGAACGAACGGGCCATCCGGAGCCGAGATGGGGAAAGGTGGCAGTCCCAAACGGATCTGCGCGAATTTCGAATTCACCGAAGGCAGAAGGGACGTGTGTCAGCGGCCCTCGGAACTGCCCACTGGCGGCCTACGTATCCTTCGCCGCAATGAACGCTCACCGCGGTGGACCACCGTGTTGGACTTCCTCGTGCACGCTGCGTAACCGGCGGTAGGCGGCGCGCACGGAAGCGCCGTTCTGCTCGGCCGAGGTGAGGCGAGCCCGCTGTCGTTCTGCGCTGCGCGTTCGGTGCGGCATACCGGCACTTCGGGGACGCCTGCCCCGGCGAAAAGAACCAATGCCGGGTGCCCCGATGTCAGCCACGCCGGAATGCTTCGGCTGACACCATCGATCCCGGGGCGCAGCGCACAACAGTGCGCTGTCGGTTTCATCCAAGACGAGTCCGGAGCGGCCACCTAACCTCACACAACGGACGGGCATCCGCTTTTCTCCGGCACCAAACACAGGAAGGTACGTATGGCGCGCGAACTGGTCTACACAGGCTTCATGTCCCTCGACGGGGTCGTGGACTCGCCCGGCGGCACGGCCGAGGGCCATCGCAGCGGCGGCTGGGTCACGGACACCGAGTTCGTCCCGGAGGCGTTCGCACTCAAGGGCGAGGAACTCGACGACACGACGGCGCTCATGTTCGGGCGGCGCAGCTACGAGGTCTTCGCGCCGGTCTGGCGCGACTCCGAGGACCACGCGGCGTACAAGGATCTCCCGAAGTACGTCGTGTCGACGACCCTCACCGATGCCGACCTGTTCGACGGCTGGGGTCCGACCACGATCCTGCAATCCAGCGACGACGTCGCCAGCGTGAAGCAGAGCGACGGCGGCGCCATCTTCATCCACGGCAGCGCGGAGCTCGCCCGCCGCCTCTCCGACGCTGATCTGATCGATCGGTACAACCTGTTGGTGTTCCCGGTGCTTCTGGGAGCGGGCAAGAGCCTGTTCAGCCGCGACGACCGAGACAAGCGTCAGCTACGGCTCCGGGAGTCCGCGAGCTACTCGAACGGTGTGACCAAGCTCCTCTACGACGTCGTGTACTGAGCGGGATCGAGCGCGATCGCACCACCGGCGCCAGCGCGGAGCTGCCGAGCCGATCGTCCGACGTAGCGGCGCAGCATGCGTGCGAGGTGGGGCTCGTCGTAGTAGCCGAGCTTGTCGACAACGTCGGCCACACGTGCACCGGCGGCCAGCATCCCGGCCGCGGTCCGCACACGCTCGATCTGTGCCACAGTGCCACGGGTCAACCCGGTTGCTACCCGGAACCGGCGCTCCACCGTGCGCTGACTCAGTGCCGATCGTTCGCCCCGCAGTGCCTCGATCACGACCGGGTCGCGGGCGAGCACACCGTGCCGAACGAGGTGATCCGCGAGTAGTTCGGCGTCGTCGGCATCCGGGGTCTGCCAGCGCCGCCCGTCGAGCCAAAAGCTGCGGGATCTCGCGTCGGGCAGCGGGATCCCGCCGTCGACGAGCGAGGTCGTGTCGGCGATCCGCAGCGACGTGCCCACGGCGAACTGGATGCCGACGAAGCTCGCCTCCGGCGGGACGCGCGCGACGCACGTGCGGCTCTCGGGCCCGACGACGGCTGCTTGTGGCGTTCCTTCTTCCTGCCAGAAGACGAGCCCCCACGTCTCGCTTGCCACGGCAGTCATCGTGGTGACGTCCTCACTTGTACACGTCCACACCGTCGAGATCCACGACGATTCGGACGTCCGCGTATCGAACAACAATCCCACGGCGGCACCGTAGCGTCTGCCCGAAACCAGCTGTCTCCTACCGCCGGTTATACGGCGGGCGCCGATGCGCCGATATGGCGGTTTCGGTGACGCGATGGCTAGGTCATTCTGCGGCGCGTGTTCTGTGCGCCTCCGAGTGCGCGGCGAGTGCGTCGGTCGCGTTCAGCAGTGCTGCTGCAACAGGCTCGCGAGTTCATCTTGGGCGATGCTGGGCTCTGTCCACTCTCCGGCAGCGCCCGTGTACTCCCGGGCAATGAAGAAATGCTGGTTGAACCAGTCGTGGAACGATGTTGCCTGGATCAACCGTCGCCGGGCTTGATCGCCAAGGTCGGAGATGCCGAGGCTTGAATTCGATCGGACTGGATCAATTGCCGGGAAGATCCGAAGCGCAAGCTGCTCGACCGAGAAGACCAGCGTGGTGTCGAACCCGAGGTTCGTAGGCCACTGAGTCGTCTCGCCGAGAGCACGGACGGCGATCACCGTCACCGCGCCGTCGGTAGCGAGTCCAGCAGCGTCGATGAGCGCGGAGGTGGCGACGGCTTGGACGGTCGCTTCGTCCACTATCAGTACGACTTCAGCACCCTCGTGCGCGAGGCCTGAGGCCAGCCGCGCTCCCATCGTGAGCGCCTGGGGCGCTTCAGCAGCACGCTTGGTGAGGATCGCGGTCGCAGGGCCAGGCACGCCTGCTTCAGTGAGCAGATGACCGAAGTTTCGCTGGGCTCCGAGTTCTGACTGCTCTGCGCCGACCGCAACACAGATGACGTCGTTGGTGGTTCGCCCCAGTCGGTAGAGGAGCTCCACAGCGACAACCAGTTGACCCGTGCCGGCCGGTCCGACCATCTCGACGGTGCCGCCGCGCCGCACTGGGGCCATCGTGTCGATCACCTTCAGGCCCGTCACGGTCGGTTCGCGACCGGGTCGGTCCAAGGTCGGCGCCACCGGGACGTCGACAGAGGCGTTGTGGATCTGGTTGAGGTATCGGGTGTAGTCGGTCATCGTGGTCTCCGGGTTGAGGTGTTCGAGCAGGGGGCGGAGTCGTCGTCGCGCCGCGTGAAGGCGCTTGCGGAGGGCGCCATCGCTCACCCGTAGCAGTCGGGCGAGGTCGGCGTTGGACCAGCCGGCGAGGTAGCGCAGCTCGAGCAATCGTCGATCGTCATCGCGAACCGCGGTCAGTGCGAGGCGTACATCATCCGCGAGGGCGCGCTCTTGCGCGACAGATGCTGGATCCGACGCGTCTGACGCAAACGGCTCAGATGGCCCGAGCGGATCGCGCGAACTCCAACGCCGTTGCAAGCTTGCCTGCTTGCGGACGATCAGTCGGAGCCACGCAGGAAACGCAGCCGACGTCCGCAAGAGCGGCAGCTGTTCCAATGCCACAGCGAAGCTCGATTGGACGACGTCGTCGACGCCATCAGGATCGATCAACCGCGATGCAGTTGATCGGAGCAATGGCTCAAAGCGCTGGAGCAGGTCCCGAACGGCGACCGTATCCCCGGCCCGCGCCTTGACGACGAGATCGACCCAGTCGAATGACTCCACACCCATACAGTCCCATCCGACAGCAACTCGTTACCGACACTCCAGCAGACCCAACACAACGACGCAAGACGCATGCCCCGGCTGCCCGACATGGACCTTCCAACTGCAGATCCACGGATGCCCAAGCCGGCGCGGATGCGCCGTTCGGCGCTCGCACCCGGCAGGGCGGCGGCCGTCGTTCTGCGCCGCGCGTTATGTGTGGTTTGAGAGCCTGGCGGGTCGCACGACTCCGCCGGAAGTGAGCGGCCGACCGGACTGCTCGACCAAGCAATCATGGACGGGGAGGGACGGTCGTTGATCGCCAAGGCGATCCGATGTGCCGTTCTGGCGCAGCGTTGAACTCGTTCGTGCGTGAACATTCTGGAGCGCCTTGAACGACGGTCATCCGTTGTCAGGTGCTGGGCCGGTGTTTTGTCGTTGCGGCGCCTGGGGTTGCGGCATGGGGATGTTGGTCCAGGGGTGAGATGCCAGGACGCCAAGGCTTGCGACGACGCCGAGTGCCAAGAACGTCGGACGGAATCCGATGCCCGTAGCAAGCAGTCCGGCGGCGATGGCGCCGAGGGGTGCTGAGCTGGTTCCGACGAGTTGGGATGCGGCGTTGACTCGACCGCGGATCTCGTCGTTCAGGAGTCGTTGCCGTAGCGAGACGACCTTGGTCGAGTAGATCATCCCGACCGCGAACCCGGTTGCCGATGCGAACGCGAGTATCGCTGGATGACGGACGAGCCCAGGAGCGATGTTGGCCAGGACGAAGCCTGAGACACCAACGAGGAGTGATCGACCGTCGCCGAGGCGGGCGTGGATTCGTGGTGCGGCGAGCGCGCCGACGACTCCGCCGATGCCTGTCGCTGTGAGCAGCAACCCGAAGTCGCGTTCTGATAAGTCGAGTCCGTCACTGCTGAGTGCGTACGTGACCAGAATCGCCGCGCTTCCTGCGCTTGTGAAGTTGAGCACGCCGGCTGTGATCGCAGAGCGTCGCATCCACTGATGAGTCGCCAACACACGCAGCCCTGCAGAGGCGTCGCGCCACCACCTCGACGTCGAGGTTGGGCTTGGTGTGGTTCCCTGGTTCGATCCGATAGCGAGTCCAGCGACCGCAAAGGAGATGGTCGTGGCAGCGACGGCGACGGACGGGTTCCATTGGAACACGGCACCGGCGAACGCTGGGCCGATCAAGAGTTCGGCGGCGAGTTGGCCGCTCGTCATCCGGCCATAGGCGCGCTCGAGACGATCAGGGGCGACGATCGATGCGACCTCGGTCTGGCTTGCGACATCGGTGATCACCTCGGCCCCGCCGAACAACAACGCCAACACAGCCAGCACGGCAACGCTCGACGTGTCGCTGCGTGTCGCACCGAACAACGCCAGCGCAATCAGTACTCGACACAGTGATGCGACGCGGATCGTTCTGGCGCGATTGAAGCGGTCAGCGACGACTCCCGCTGGCATTGTCCCGAGCAGCCACGGCAGGCTCGAAGCCGCGACGACGACCGATACCTGCACAGCGGTCGCGCCCGAAGCGACTGCAAACAAGGGAAGCAGGACGCGCAGTACTCCGTCGGCGAAGTTGGCGGCGACGACCGAGAGCCACATCCGGACGAACGGCGAACGCGCAGTGTCAGCATGAGCAGCGCGCCAGGGCGCGCCGAATGGACGGGGGTTGAACATGAGCTCTCTCCAAAGTGGATGGACGAATCACGGATACGTCGTGGCGCAACGGCCACAACGACGATGCGAGATCGTCAACACTCAGCCAAGAAGGAGGAACACGCCGAGATCGTATCACCGACCCGCAGCCCGATGGACGTGTAAGCGATCACCAGCGGGCTGCCGATTGCGATCGTGCCGAACTGAAGCGGGTCGAGGACGGGTGCGTTGCCGGATGACGAGGTTCTGGTAACTGCGTTCGTGGCGCGTCCGCAGACCGAGCCGAGCGCGTTCGGCGCGATCGACTGAGCCACCTCGAACTGTAGATCTGGCGCGGGAATCAAGCGTGCGCCGACCGTCCCATACCGATGCTCCGGTTATCCGGGTCCGTCGCAGAGCGTGGGACCTGGACCGGGCCACGATCGGGCATAGTCTGATCCGGTGAGCGGCGTCCTGATTCGAAGCGCGGCAGAGTTCGTTCCGGAAGCACTCACTTCGCTGGCCGAGCAAGCCGACGCCGAAGGCATCGGGGTCGTTCGGGCGGTCATCGATCGGTGGGAGAGTGGCAAGGAGCGGTACGACCGGAGTGGCGAACAGCTTCTTGTGGCCGTGACCGATGACGGCGTTGTCGGCGTAGGCGGACTGACGATCTGCCCGACCGTTCCGGGTGCCCTACGGGTGCGTCGGTTCTACGTTCATCCGGCGTGGCGACGTCGAGGCGTGGCTGCGGCAATCACCTCAGCGCTGCTGGAGTCATGGCCACGAGATGTGTCCTTGATCACCTGCAATGCTCAAGCGTCGGCGGCTGCGCCGCGCTTCTGGGAGGCGATGGGTTTCGAGCCGGTCGATGACGCCGACGTCACGCATGTCCTGCGGCGATCAGCGCCGTCGTTGGACTGATCCGCGGGCGCGAGCGGCTGTCCCAGAACAGCGGCAAGGGGCACGTACGAATCAGGTGATGCGCGAGGCCGGACGGGTAGCGCGCGAGCGCAGTCCTCATTCGCGGCGATTGCTGCGCTGACGAGTGCTTCGAAGGCGCCGACCCACTACGTACGATGAGGTCATGCAGCAGATTGCTCTCGAAGCGGTTCTTCCCGTGGACTTCGACCCGACGACGTGCAAGCTGCATTGCGCAGTCTTCAACGGCGACGAACACCCAATCGACGTCCTGGCCAACGACCCGGTGGGGTGGCAGGGGTGGAATTCGTGGCGGGCTGGCAAGAACGATTTCAACCGGCAGTTCATCTTCTCCCTCGCACAAGATCGTCATGACGCGACGCTGTGGCTGTTCGGGGGGATCTGGGAGGTCATCGGAAGGCGTCCACAGCCCCACGCCCGTTCGTACGACGTCGTGCATCGCGACGATCTGATGGGGCCGTTCGTCCGCCGTCTCTACGTCAGATTGCCGCTGGCTGGTCGGCAGAGGCGCAGAAACATGGAGTCGTGCCTTGATCAGATGACCGTGTCGTCGATCCTCGAGAAGGTATTCGTCGGTGACCCTTTCCCGGGCCACGACCGCATCAATCACACGCTCGCCGATCTCACGGTCATCGTGAGCCAGCAGCGACCTGACTGGCGGATTGCTCTTGAGCACATGAAGGGTGTCTACGTCATCCACGACCAGACGACCGGTGCCCGGTACGTCGGGTCGGCGTACGGTGACACTGGCATCTGGCAGCGCTGGAGCACGTACGCGGGAACCCTTCACGGGAACAACGTTGGTCTCATGGAACTCCTGGCCGAGAAGGGTGCGGACTATTTCCGCGCCAATATGAAATTCGCTTTGCTCGAGTTCTGGTCGATGCGTGCCGACGACGGTCACGTCTTGGAGCGTGAGTCGTACTGGAAGGACGTCCTTCACGCTCGATCGCTGGGCCACAACAAGAACTGAACTGTCGGACGGCATCGACGCCGTACGGTCTGTGGCGCACCCCCATGCTGCCGCGTTAGCCGACCCGGGGACTGGGGTGCCTGGCGTCTCGTCCAGCGAGGCACCGGGTGACAGGCGACCGTCATGCCGAGACTTGCTCCATGGAGTTCTTCACTGGGCAAGAGCTGATTCGATAGGATCTTCTTAGGCAGTACGCCTGCGACCGACATCCGCCCCGGCGGCCCATTCGGAATTCAGCCGAGTCCGCTTGGCGGCGCAACGCAACCTCGACAAACCGCTGACCTAGCCACGGCGCCTCGTTCGCTGGGCAGCCCTGTCGCGGAGCACCCGTATAACAGCGGTTACGCGACGCGCCAGACGCGCCGATCGGTGCGCCTCGACTGCCCGAGGGGGACCGTCGTTCCGCGCCGTTGTTTTGCGTCCCGTACCGGCACCGCAGTGACCGTCGTACGTCCTTGAGGTCGTAGCGTCAGCTGAATGGGTGAGTCGGAGAATCCAGATCGTGGGATCGTAGTCGGCAGACGGGCCGACGGGACGGGGCCCGGCGGTGAGGGATCACCAGTCATATTGTCCGACGATGTGGTCGTACTGCGACCCTGGAGTTCCTCCGATGCGATCTTCATGGCTGAAGCGTCGAGGGACCCGGCGATCGAGCGCTACAACGGCCCGGCGCCAACCTCGGTGGTTGACGCAATCACGGTCATCGAACGCATTGGGCAGAGCTGGCGTACATTCGAGGTCGAGGGTGATCCGACAGGCGCCGCCTTTGCGATCGTTGATGCAGCCTTGGGTGAGCCGGTCGGCATGTGTGGCGTCGACCACTGGTCGAGCACAGACGTAGCCCAGTTCGGATACTGGCTGGCGGCAGGCGCGAGAGGACGAGGACTTGCGACTCGCGCCGTAACGCTGATGACGGCTTG